>NZ_JBIRRR010000030.1:0-44366 GCF_044333795.1 Streptomyces sp. NPDC020917
TCCGTCGTCAGATCCTCAGCGAAGTGCCGATCACCCGTCGCATCCGGCACATACTTCACAGCCACAACGATCCTCAAGCTCACGCCAGCACTCCTTGTCCGAGCTGCGGTCCGATCCGCGCGGTGCTCAGCGAAGCACCGGGTGTCCGCGATGGTACTGAGTACCCTACCCGAAGGTACTCAGTGTCATTCGTTGGCGGTCGATGTGTCGTTCGCCACGCGGGCGCGGCGGACGCGCGCCACGGCATCGCGGGACATGTGAGGGCACTCAGTGCCTTGTCCTCCGACACTGAGTGCCTTATCTTCTCGGACGTCAGGTGTGTGCGGACGCATGACGGGAGAGACACCGTGCTTCAGACGCTTCAGCCCGAGGAGAAGACCGCCGAGCCGGGACAGGTGGGTCAGGACGCTCTGCGGTTCCGCCGCTGCGCGTGGTGCCGGTCGGCGACCGAGCACACCAGGACGCTGTGCCGCGTGTGCGGTTCGTCCGACCTGGACGAGGAGCGCAGCCAGGGGAGCGGGGCCATCGGCTGGACGACCGGGGTGGTGCACACGCAGGAACTGGTGCACCGGATCCGGCAGACCTGCGTCGTGACCCTCGACGAGGGCTTCACCGTGCCGGCGACCGTGGAGGCGCAGGCGATCGAGGCACTGCCCACCGGCACCCGGGTGCGGCTGGCCGGCCTGGTGCCCGGGGAGAAGGCAGCACTGTTCGTCCCCGCCTGACCGCCGGAGGCTGATTCCGGGGAGCATCCGACACCCGTTCCCGCTACGGTGAGGACGAGGCGGGGGAGCCGGCAGACGACGCGAGGAGAGCCATGCCGCCCGAGGCTGAGCCACCGGCCGCGCAGGGGTCGCCCGGCAGGGCCGCCTCCCCGGACGGGGTGGGCGCCATGGGTGCCCCGGCGGCCGGTCCGCGGCTCGCCGTGGTCGTGGTGTTCGTCCGCGACCTGGAGGAGTCCGCGGCGTTCTACTGCGGCCTGCTGCGCCTGTCCGTCGTCACCCGGGAGAGCACCGCGCTGGTGCTCTCCGGACCCGGCGGGGCGATGGTGCTGCGCTCCATCGGCCCGCGCGGTGAGCACGCGCTCGGCGCCGTCGGCGTCCAGTACTCCTGCTGGGCGGCGCCCGACCCGGCGGACCTGCGCCGCTGCGAGCGCTACCTCGACGAGCACGACGCCCTGGTGGAGACGAACACCGTCGACGACCGGACTGTGGTCGAGGGGCGCGACCCGGACGGGCTGCCGGTGATGGTGATGCACTCCCCGGACGGTGCGGACCTGTCCGGCGAGATCATGCGCCGCGTCTACGCCTGGTGACGCCCGGCGAGGGCGCCTGCACGGCGCGTGCCGACCGATGACGCCCGGGCCCGCGGTTCGTGAACTTCGGATGAAACCCGAACTCGCCTGAACAAGCGGGCACTTCCACGTTCCCGTGGGGTGTGCTGGGTGAGAACTGTGTGTCCGAGGGGGGACTTGAACCCCCACGCCCGATAAAGGGCACTAGCACCTCAAGCTAGCGCGTCTGCCATTCCGCCACCCGGACCGGGTGTGTCACCACGGCTGCGGGGTCGTGGCGACGAGGTAAACCATAGCAAAGATCCCGGCCCGTCGATCACGGTCAGTCGTGGGCGGGCCTTGGGCCCGGACGGGCGGCAGGAGAGGATGGGGAGATCAAGCAGCGGCACGGAGGAGGAGTCAGGGTGAGCGAGTCGAGGAGCGCGGCGGTCACGGGCGAGGACGAGGTCGTCGATCTGTGCAGCGAGCTGATCCGGATCGACACGAGCAATTACGGCGACCACTCCGGTCCCGGCGAGCGGGCGGCCGCCGAGTACGTCGCCGAGAAGCTCGCCGAGGTCGGGCTGCAGCCGGAGATCTTCGAGTCGCACCAGGGCCGGGCCTCGACCGTCGCCAGGATCGAGGGCGAGGACCGGTCCCGTCCGGCGCTGCTCATCCACGGGCACCTCGACGTGGTGCCGGCCAACGCCGACGACTGGACCCGGCACCCCTTCTCCGGCGAGGTCGCCGACGGCTGCGTGTGGGGCCGCGGCGCGGTCGACATGAAGGACATGGACGCCATGACGCTCGCCGTCGTCCGCGACCGGCTGCGCAGCGGCCGCAAGCCTCCGCGGGACGTCGTGCTCGCCTTCCTCGCCGACGAGGAGGCCGGCGGCACCTACGGTGCGCGTCACCTGGTGGACCGCCACCCCGGCCTGTTCGAGGGCGTCAGCGAGGCGATCGGCGAGGTCGGCGGCTTCTCCTTCACCGTCAACGAGAACCTGCGGCTGTACCTGATCGAGACGGCCGAGAAGGGCATGCACTGGATGCGGCTCACCGTGGACGGCACGGCCGGCCACGGCTCGATGACGAACAAGGACAACGCGATCACCGAGCTGTGCGAGGCGGTCGGCCGGCTCGGCCGCCACGAGTTCCCGGTGCGCGTCACCAAGTCCGTGCGCGGCTTCCTCGACGAGCTGTCCGACGCGTTCGGCGTCGAACTCGACCCGGAGGACATGGAGACCACCCTCACCAGGCTCGGCGGCATCGCCCGCATGATCGGCACCACCCTGCGCAACACCGCGGCCCCCACCATGCTCGGCGCCGGCTACAAGGTCAACGTCATCCCCGGGCAGGCCACCGCGCACGTCGACGGCCGCTTCCTGCCGGGCCACGAGGAGGAGTTCCTCGCCGACCTGGACCGGATCCTCGGCCCGCGGGTCAAGCGGGAGACGCTGCACTCCGACAAGGCGCTGGAGACCGACTTCGACGGCGCCCTGGTCGACGCGATGCAGTCGGCCCTCAAGGCCGAGGACCCGATCGCGCGGGCCGTGCCGTACATGCTCTCCGGCGGCACCGACGCCAAGTCCTTCGACGACCTCGGCATCCGCTGCTTCGGCTTCGCGCCGCTGCAGCTGCCGCCGGAGCTGGACTTCGCCGGCATGTTCCACGGCGTGGACGAGCGCGTGCCGGTCGACGGGCTGAAGTTCGGGGTGCGGGTGCTGGACCGCTTCCTGGACCAGTGCTGACCTGGACCGGTGCTGACCTGGGCCACCGCGGCCCCGGCCGCCCGCGGCCGGACGCCGGTCCCGGGTCGCGCCGGGGCCGGTATTCGGCCGTGTGTACCCCTGGCGTCGGGGGTTTCGCCGGTACGAGTGAATGATCGCGGGCGTTCGTAGCCCACTTCCCTCCCTCTCGTTACGACAGGTGTGGTCCGCGGCTGGGATCACATGTGTCCCACGAGGAGGAAGAAATGATCAAGAAGGTCGCCGCTGTCGCGGCTGCCACGGGTGGTCTCGTGCTCGCCGGTGCGGGGCTGGCCGTCGCCGACTCCGGCGCGCAGGGTGCCGCCGTCCAGTCCCCGGGCGTGCTCTCCGGCAACCTGATCGAGGTCCCGGTCAACGTGCCGGTGAACCTGTGCGGCGACACTGTCGACGTGATCGGCCTGCTGAACCCCGGGTTCGGCAACACCTGCGTGAACCAGTAGTTCCCCCGCCGGCCGCGGATCGGCCGGGTCGGGACGGCCCCCGGGCGCTCTTCGGCGCCCCGGGGCCGCTCGCCTTTTCCGGGGGACTGGCACAGGTGTGGCGGATGCTCCGGTTGATTCGAAAGCAGGATGAGGACATGCGACAGGTCGCAAGGAAGGGCCTGCTCACCGTGGTCGCCACCGGAGGGGCCCTCGTGGCCACCGGCGGACTGGCCCACGCCGACGCCGGAGCGGCGGGGACGGCGGCGGGTTCGCCCGGCGTCGCCTCGGGCAACTCCGTGCAGGTCCCGGTGCACGTGCCGGTGAACGTCTGCGGCAACTCGGTCGACGTGATCGGCCTGCTGAACCCCGCGTTCGGCAGCAGTTGCGCCAACGCCTCGTCGGGCGGCAGCGGTTCGGGTGGGCACGGCAGCGGTTCGTCCGCGGCCGGGCACACCGCCGGTTCGCCCGGCGTCGGCTCCGGCAATCTCGTGCAGCTGCCGGTGGACGCCCCGGTCAACGCCTGCGGGCTCTCCGTCGACGTGGCCGCGCTGCTGAACCCGGCACAGGGCAACGTCTGCGGCAACCACGAGGGCACCCCGGGCACTCCGGGGACCCCGGGCACGCCGGTCACCCCGAGCTCGCCCTCCACCCCGCCGAGCACGAGCACGAGCACGCCGGACAGCCCGCAGCCCAGCACCCCGGGCACGAACACGGTCGCCGAGACCGGGACCCGCACCACGGCCCTGGCCGAGACCGGCGCCGCCGGCCTCGGGCTGTCCGCCGCGCTCGCGGGCGCGCTGCTGCTCGGGGGCGCGGTGCTCTACCGTCGCGGGCACACCGCCGCCCGCCACTGACGGGCAGCGGCCCGACGGCACCGGCGGTGGCCCCTGCGGGCGCACCGCCGGATGCCCGACCGGACGGCCCGCGGCGGCCGTCCGGTCATCGTGCGCGGATCACCAGGTGGCCCGCACCTGGCGGATGATGCGGCGCCGCAGCCGCACCCGCCGGGTGCCGTCCGGATACAGCCGGACGCGGTCCAGCTCCCAGTGCCTGTACTCGGCTTCGTCGGTCAGCAGACGTGCCGCGTCCTTGCGGGAGACCTCCCGCGGCACGTACATCTCTCTGAATTCGTATTCCGGCATCGCATCTATTGTGCGGGCAACACCCCGGTGCGGATAGCGTCTGCCTCATGTCTGATGACGTGCAGCCCAGCGTGGCGGAGGTCCGTGCCGCCGTAGCGGCGGTCAAGGCCGCCCTCGACCGCCACCTCGAGGCGATCGAGAACCGTATCGGTGACGACGACCCCGCCGTGTACGAGGCGTTCGAGGCGCTGGCTTCGGCCGCGGAGAGCTATGACGAGTTGCTGTACGACACCTACGACGAGGTGACCCCGTTCGAGGTGCCCTCGGGCGAGGCGATGCCGGAGTACAGCGGACCGGCGGACCCGGAGGCGTTCAGCGTGCTGATCCGCCGCGACTACACCGTCGCCGAGCCGGACCGGCTGTTCGCCCAGGCCAGGCGGGCCGGCGACGGCGAGTCGGCCGCGGACGCCTCGGTCAGCGCCGCGATCGGCGTGGTCTTCGGCGAGTACGAGCCCGACGAAGTCGCCCAGCGGCACAAGGAGTTCGGCCTGGAGGAGGGCGACTCCACGCTCTGGGTGGCCGCGGTGGAGCCGGCCGAGCCGGGGGAGTGGCTCGACGCCCCCTTCGACGAGGTCGACCCGCAACTCGTGCTCTGCCGGTTCGACACGAGCGCGGTCTTCGACGACGAGGTGGGCGCCTTGGACGCGGACTAGGCCCGACTGCGCGACGAGGAGGACCCCGGCGCCGGGGCTCCGCGGCGGGACGCTGCACCCGCCGGCGGGCCCCGGCGCCGTCCTGCGGCGGGCCCCCGCGGGACACCGGCCGGAGGTACGCCCTACTCGTCCGCGGCCAGCTCCTTGAGGACCGGGACCAGGCGGGTCGTACGGGGCTTGGCCGCGGAGTCGGCGACCGCCGCGGCCAGCGCCTGGTCGGCCCCCTGGACCACCGAGAGATGGCGTTCGGCGCGGCTGAACGCGGTGTAGACCCAGGCGCGGCCGAGCAGGGGGCCCGCGTCGCCCGGGACGACCACGACCACCGCCGGCCAGCGCATCCCGGCGGCCTGGTGGCCGGTGACCGCCCAGCCGTGGCGGACCGCGCCCGCCACCTCGTCGCGCGGCACCAGCACCGGGCCGTGCGCGCAGTCCAGCCGCAGGCCGCCGGGCTCCGCGCCGGCCACCGTGCCCGGCAGCGCGCGGCCCGCGGCCGGCACGTACACCACCCGGTCACCGGGGTCGAAGCCGGCGAACCGTCCCGGGCCGGGGTTGAGCCGCTCCTTCAGCGCCGCGTTGAGCGCCCGGGTGCCGACCGGCCCGCCGTGCGCCACCGTGATCACCTGAACCTCGCCGGCCGGGACGCCGAACGCGCGGGGCACCGAGTCGGCCACCAGCTGGACCGCGCGGTGCACGGCCTCGCGCGGGTCGCGCACCGGCACCACCACGACCTCCTTGTCCGGGGCCTCCACGGCGGCGAGTTCGCCCACGCCGACGCACGAGACCAGCTCGCCGATCGGCCCCGGGTCCGGCGTGCGGGAGGCGACCCGCGGGCAGATCCGCGCGGTCAGCAGGTCGGCGAAGGCGCGGCCGGGACCCGCGGAGGGCAGGGTGTACGGGTCACCGCTGAGCACCAGCCGGGCGCCGTCCGGCAGCGCCTCGACGAGGTCGGCGGCCTCCACCACGGACAGCTGGGGCGCGTCGAGCACCGCGAGCAGGTCCAGCGCGAGAGCGGCGTCCGCGGCACGTCCCGGGCCCTGGCCGCCGTCCAGCAGGCCCTCCACGGTCACCGCCGCGTCCTCGCCCACCGTCTCGGCCAGTCGCCGGCGGCCGTTCTCGGTGTACGCGGCCGCGTACGCGCGCAGGCCGGCTCGCCGGGCGGCGGCCACCAGCGCCGCGGGTTCCGCGCGGGCCGCCTCCCCGCCGGTGTGCAGCACGAGGCCGCTGCCGGCCACCGCGCGGATCAGCTCGGCGGCGGACGGCGAGGGGGCCGCGCCGGCGGCCTCCTCCCAGTCGGGGCCGCCGGAACCGTCAGGGTCCAGCGAGCGCAGCAGCCGCACGCAGCCGTCGGCCAGGCTCTCCTCGGCCAGGGCGTACCGGTCGAGGCCGAGCAGCAGCGGCACGTCGGCCTCGGCGGCGAGGTCGGTGTCCCCGTCGTCCGCCGCCTCGTCGCCCTCGCCGTCGCCGGTGCCGGGGAGTTCCTTGGTGGTGTCCCGGAAGACCAGAACCTGGCCCTCCTCGACGGCCGTGGCCACCGCCGCCGCGGGATCCGGCAGGGAGTTGCGGGCCAGCTCCGACCTGAGCCGGTCGGCTTCGAGCGCGGTGTGCCCGGCGGTGGCCGCCCGCTCCATCAGGTGGCCGATCAGCGCGCGGGCCCGCCGTTCGTCCCCGGGGCCGGCCGCGCCGCCGAGCAGCGCGCGGGCGAAGGCGTCGGCGTGCTCCACCCGGACGCCGTCGAGCGCGAGCACACCCCACGGGTCGGCCCGCAGCGACTCCGCGGCGCCCTCGCCCAGGACGCGGACCGCGGCGACGGCCAGGGCGTCGGGCGCCCCGCCCTCGGCGAGGACCGCCCGGACCGCCTCGACGGCCGCCGGGTCCACCTCCGCGGCCGGCCGTCCCGCACGTGGGCGTTCGGCCGGGCGCGGGCGCGACGGGCCGTCACCGGCGCCCGGGGGCGCCTGCGCGGCGCCGTCCTTCGCGCCGTCCTCGTCCGGGTCCTCGCCGGCGCCCTGGGCCCCCTGCGCGCCGTCCGCGGTCTCTGCCGCCTCCGCCGCCTGGGTCTCCGCGATCTCCGCGGCCATCGCCTCGCGCCGCTTGCGCCGCGCCGCGGCGGCGTCGCCGCGGGGCGCGGGCGCCGAAGCGCTCTCGCCCCGCTCGATCGACCGGACCGCGGCCGCCAGCGCGGCCAGCCCTTCCGTCCCGCCGGATCCGCCCGGCCCGGAACTCCCGGAACCCGAACTCCCGGAACCCGAACTCCCGGAACGCGTGCTCCCGGAACCCGAGCCGCCGGAACCCGAGCCGCCGGAACCCGAACTCCCGGAACCCGAGCCGCCCGGTCCCGGGGCGCCGCCTCCAGAGCCGGAATCCGAGCCGGCGCGGGACTGCGCGGCCCCCGGGGCGGCGGCAGCCGCGGCAGGTGCGGAGGGGGGACGCGTGCCCTCCCCGGACGGGGGGATCGTGTCGGTCACAGCGAAAGCCTTCCGTGGAGCGGCCGGGCCGCGGCTCAGAGGGTGCTCCAGTCGTGGTCCGGGTAGCGGTGCAGCGGCGCCGAGACGTCGTCGAGCGCCAGATTGATCTCTTCCGGCAGACTAAGGGCCTCCACTGACAGTGCGGCCGTCAGCTGCGCGGCGTTGCGCGCGCCGAGGATCGGGGCGGCCACGCCGGGGCGGTCGCGGACCCAGGCCAGCGCGACGTGCAGCGGCGAGACGGCCAGGCCGTCGGCCGCTATGGCCAGCGCGTCCACGATCAGGCGGGCCGCCTCGTCGAGGTAGGGCGCCACGAAGGCGGCCATCTCCTCGGAGCCGCCGCGCGAGTCGGCCGGGGTGCCGTGCCGGTACTTGCCGGTCAGCACCCCGCGGCCGAGCGGCGATGAGGGCAGCAGGCCGACCCCGAGGTCGATCGCGGCCGGCAGCACCTCGCGCTCCACGCCCCGTTGCAGCAGCGAGTACTCCATCTGCGTGCTGGCCAGCGGGGTGCGGCCGGGCGTGGCGAGCTGCCAGGTCGCGGACTTGGCGAGCTGCCAGCCGCAGAAGTTGGACACGCCGACGTAGCGGGCGCGCCCGGAGCTGACCGCGATGTCCAGCGCCTGCATCGTCTCCTCCAGCGGGGTGCCGGGATCGAACGCGTGCACCTGCCACAGGTCCACGTAGTCCGTGCCGAGCCGCTGGAGCGACGCGTCGAGCGCGGACAGCAGGTGCCCGCGCGAGGTGTCGAACCGCCGGTCGGGGTCCGGGACGCTGCCCGCCTTGGTCGCGATGACCAGGTCGGAACGCGGCACCAGGTCCTCCACCAGCCGCCCGAGCAGGTACTCGGCACCTCCGTCGGCGTAGACGTCCGCGGTGTCGACGAGCGTGCCGCCCGCGTCCCAGAACGCCTTCAACTGGTCGGCCGCGTCGCGTTCGCCGGTGGTACGGCCCCAGGTGAGCGTGCCGAGCCCCAGCCGGGACACGCGCAACCCGGTACGGCCGAGGTGCCTTTGCTCCATGACCGCTGAGGTTAGTGCCCGCACTCGCCGAATGGGCGGCAGTGACGTACCTGACAGGAGCCGGGGCGCCGGGAGGACGCTACAGTCCGGAGGGACAACGACGTTACTGATCAGTACGAAGATGCATTCGAAGGGGAGCGCCATGCGGCTCGGGATCAACCTCGGCTACTGGGGTGCCGGGATGGACGCGGACAACCTTGCCGTCGCGCAGGAGGCCGACCGGCTGGGCTACGCGGTGTGCTGGGCGGCCGAGGCCTACGGCTCCGACGGCCCGACCGTGCTCTCCTGGGTCGCCGCCCAGACCGAGCGGATCGACGTCGGCTCGGCGATCTTCCAGATCCCGGCCCGCACCCCGGCGATGACCGCGATGACCGCGGCCACCCTCGACTCGCTGTCCGGCGGCCGGTTCCGGCTGGGCCTCGGCGTGTCGGGCCCGCAGGTCTCCGAGGGCTGGTACGGCGTCAAGTTCGACAAGCCGCTGTCCCGCACCCGCGAGTACGTGGAGATCGTCCGCAAGGCGATGTCCCGCGAGCGGCTCAGCTACCAGGGCGAGCACTGGACGCTGCCGCTGCCCGGCGGCCCCGGCAAACCGATCAAGCTCACCGTCCACCCGCAGCGCGAGCACATCCCGCTGTACATCGCCGCCATCGGCCCGAAGAACCTCGAGCAGACCGGCGAGATCGCCGACGGCGCGCTGCTGATCTTCCCCTCCGCCGGCCACCTGGAGGACACCGCGCTGCGCCACCTCCGGGCGGGCCGCGCCAAGGCCGGTCTGACGCTGGACGGCTTCGACGTCAGCCCCACGCTGCCGCTGGCGCTCGGCGACGACGTGTCCGCGCTCGCCGACATCTTCCGCCCCTACACCGCGCTGTACGTCGGCGGCATGGGCAGCCGCAAGCAGAACTTCTACAACCAGCTCGCCCAGCGCATGGGCTACGAGAAGCAGGCCGCGGAGATCCAGGACAAGTACCTGGCCGGCGACAAGGACGGCGCCGCCGCCGCGGTGCCCCTCGAACTCATCGACTCCACCTGCCTGCTGGGCCCGGTGGCCCGCATCGCGGACCGTATGCGGGAATACGCGGAGGCCGGCGTCACCACCCTCAACCTGAGCCCGGCCGGCTTCACGCTGGACGAGCGGGTGGCCGGGCTGCGCGCGGGCGTCGAGGCGCTGGAACTGGCCGGCCTGGCCTGACGACTCCGGATACCCGCCGTACGCATCCGCCTGACGGGACGTCGCACCGCGGGCGGCGGGCCGGCGGCCGGCTCAGCTGGGGACCAGGCGCCCCAGCAGCCGGCCGAAGTCGATCAGCCGCGCTATCTGCCCCGGCCCGCCGTCGTCCAGCGACTTGCTGAAGCGGAACGCCTCGGGGCGGAACTTCGCCGAGGTGACCGGCAGCGGCGAGTCCGGGTCGGCGGCCACCGCGCTCAGCTCGTGCGGCATCGCGGTGGCCAGCACCACGTACACCCCGCGGTCGATGCGCCGCCCCAGCTCGTCCCGCCCGACCAGGGTGCGCATGCCCACATGGCCGATCGAGTCGAGCGGCAGCACCTGCACCGAGGAGTCCAGCACGGTGCCGCCCGGCGCCTTCTCGTCGGCGAGCTCCTCGCTGTGCCACAGGATCAGCCGGCGCCCGTCGCACACCGCGGCCTCCTGCCACACCGAGGTGCCGGCCTCGGTCAGGTCCACCACGCGCTCCAGGGTGAAGCCGCGGACCCTGCGGTGGCCGAGCACGCCGCCGATGGCGTCCAGCGCGATGTCGGCGTGCAGGAAGTACGCGCCGGCGGCGTCCTCGATGCGGCGGAAGGGAGACCAGTCCGCCCCGGCGGCACCCGCCCCCGACACGGTCTGCGGACGGCTCCTCGTCGCCTTCCCGAACATCTCCACCCGCTTCGCGATCCCGACTCCCGGGCCCCCTCGGCCCCCACTGCACCTTACCCAGGGGGCCGGACAGTCAGGAGCACGCAGGAGCCGCCGGATCGCCGGAATTCGGCGGGGAATCCCGCGGCCGTGGTGGGGGCTCGGGGGGATCTTCCCCGCCACGGCCGTCATCCAGCACAACGCCCGCGCGCCCAAAGGGTTACGGTGGCGGACATGCCCACCGTCATCCTCGTCCGGCACGGCCGTTCGACCGCCAACGCCGAGGGAGTGCTGGCCGGCTGGAGCCCGGGTGTCGCCCTGGACGACACCGGCCGGGCCCAGGCCACCGCCCTCGCCGCCCGGCTCGCCGCCCTGCCGCTGGCCGCCGTCGTCAGCAGTCCCCTCCAGCGCTGCCAGGAGACCGTCAAACCGCTGCTGGACACCCGCCCCGAACTCACCCTGCACACCGACGAGCGGGTCGGCGAGTGCCACTACGGCGACTGGACCGGACGCAAGCTCAGCGAGCTGGCCGAGGAACCGCTGTGGGCCACCGTGCAGCGGCACCCGTCCGCGGCCGTCTTCCCCGGCGAGGAGGGCGAGTCGCTGCGCGCCATGCAGGCCCGCGCGGTCGACGCGGTCCGCGACTGGAACCGGCGGATCGAGGAGGAGAGCGGGCCCGACGCGGTCTATCTGGTGTGCTCGCACGGCGACATCATCAAGTCGCTGGCCGCCGACGCCCTCGGCATGCACCTCGACCTCTTCCAGCGGATCAGCACCGAGCCGTGCTCGGTCACCGTGATCCGCTACACCCCGCACCGCCCGTTCCTGTTGCGCCTCGGGGACACCGGGGACCTCAGCACCCTCGCCCCGGCTCCCGGTCCCGCCCAGGGCGCCGCGGACGACGCGGTGGTGGGGGGCTCCACCGGGACCCGGTGATCGGCTTCGCAGTAGGGTGGGTGACCGGTACAGCAGCCGATCGGACAAGCAAACGGAGCAAGGCGTGCCCCGTCAGGTCTTCTTCTTCGAACATCCCGACCGCTTCGTGGCCGGGACCGTCGGCCAGCCCGGCCAGCGGACGTTCTTCCTGCAGGCCACCGCGTCGGGGCGGACCACCAGCGTCGCCCTCGAGAAGACCCAGGTGGCCGCACTGGCGGAGCGCATCGACGAGCTGCTGGACGAGGTCGTGCGCCGCAGCGGAGGCAGCGCCCCGGTGCCGGCCGTCGCACCCTCGGAACTCTCCGACACCGCACCGCTGGACGTCCCCGTCGAGGAGGAGTTCCGCGTCGGCACCATGGCGCTCGCCTGGGACGGCGCCCACGAGCGGATGGTGATCGAGGCGCAGGCCCTGGTCGAACTCGTCGGCGACGACGAGGACGACCTGGAGGCGGCCGAGGAGGAGATGCTGCAGGACGAGGAGAACGGTCCGCCGCTGCTGCGGGTCATGCTCACCGGCGCCCAGGCCCGCTCCTTCGCCAAGCGCGCCCTCGACGTGGTCTCCGCGGGCCGCCCGCCGTGCCCGCTGTGCAGCCTGCCCCTGGACCCGGAAGGACACGTATGCCCCCGCCAGAACGGATACCGGAGGTCGGCCTGATCCCGGCGGCCCCGGGCCGTCCTGAGCCCGGCGGGCCCGGCGGGCCCGTCACCCCCGATGACACCGACGTCCTGCTGCACGGCGTGCTGACCGTGCGCGGCCAGGTCCGCGAGGCGTCCAACGCGGTGCTCTTCTGCGAGGCCGCCCTCGACGGGCGGAGCGTGGCGTGCGTGTACAAGCCGGTCGCCGGCGAGCGCCCGCTGTGGGACTTCCCCGACGGCACGCTGGCCCAGCGCGAGGTCGCCGCCTATCTGGTCTCCGAGGCCACCGGCTGGGGCCTGGTGCCGCCGACCGTGCTGCGCGACGGGCCGTACGGCCAGGGCATGGTCCAGCTGTGGATCGACGTCGCCGGGGACGGCGAGGGGGACGACGAAGGCGACGACGGGTCAGGAGCCGAGGGGTCAGGAGCCGAAGGGGACGGCAGCGGACCGGAGCCGCTGCTGGCGCTCACCGAGGACCTCGAACCCGCACCGGGCTGGAAGGCGGTGGTCGAGGCCGAGATCGGCGAGGGCCGCACCGCCCTGCTGGTGCACGCCGACGACGTACGCCTGCGCCGGCTGGCCGTGCTGGACGCGGTGATCAACAACGCCGACCGCAAGGGCGGGCACCTGCTGCCCGCGCCGGACGGCCGCCTGTTCGGCATCGACCACGGCGTGACCTTCCACACCGAGGACAAGCTCCGGACGCTGCTGTGGGGCTGGGCGGGCGAGCCGCTGCCCGCCGAGGCGGGCCCCGCGCTGGACGCGCTGGCCGCCGCGCTCGACGGGGACCTGGGGGAGCGGCTGGGGGAGTTGCTGACCGCCGCGGAGACCGGAGCCCTGCGCGAACGGGTCCGCCGGTTGCGCGCGGACGGTGTGCACCCGGAGCCCGGCGGCCAGTGGCCGTCGATCCCCTGGCCACCGGTGTGAGCCGGACGCCTCCGCCCCGTGCCCGGCCGCCCCGCCGGTCGGCCCCGCCGTTTTGACGCACGGCCGTCCGGTTAATCTCATGACATGCATGCCTGGCCCGCTTCCGACGTCCCCGCCCTTCCCGGCACCGGACGCCCCCTGAGTCTCCACGACACCTCGACCGGTGGACGGGTGACCTCCGACCCCGGCCCCGTGGCCCGGATCTACGTCTGCGGCATCACCCCGTACGACGCCACCCACATGGGGCACGCCGCCACCTACAACGCGTTCGACCTCGTCCAGCGCGTGTGGCTCGACACGAAGCGCCAGGTCCAGTACGTCCAGAACGTCACCGACGTCGACGACCCGCTGCTGGAGCGCGCGGTGGCCACCGGCGACGACTGGACCGCCCTCGCCGAGCGCGAGACCGCCCTGTTCCGCGAGGACATGACCGCGCTGCGGATGCTGCCGCCCGCGCACTACATCGGCGCGGTCGAGGCGATACCGGGCATCGTGCCGCTGATCGAGCGGCTGCGGGACGCCGGCGCCGCCTACGAGCTCGACGGCGACGTGTACTTCTCGGTGGACGCCGACCCGCACTTCGGCTCGGTGTCGCGGCTGGACGCGGCCGCCATGCGGGTGCTGTCCGCCGAGCGCGGCGGCGACCCGGACCGGCCGGGCAAGAAGGACCCGCTGGACCCGCTGCTGTGGCTGAGCGCCCGCGAGGGCGAGCCCAGCTGGGACGGCGGTTCGCTCGGCCCGGGGCGCCCCGGCTGGCACATCGAGTGCGTGGCGATCGCACTGGACCACCTCGGCATGGGCTTCGACGTCCAGGGCGGCGGATCCGACCTGGCGTTCCCGCACCACGAGATGGGCGCCTCGCACGCCCAGGTGCTCACCGCCGAGTACCCGTTCGCCAAGGCGTACGTGCACGCCGGGATGGTCGCCCTGGACGGCGAGAAGATGTCCAAGTCCAAGGGCAACCTGGTGTTCGTCTCCGCGCTGCGGCGCGCGGGCGTCGACCCGGCGGCGATCCGGCTGGCGCTGCTCGCCCACCACTACCGGGCGGACTGGGAGTGGACCGACGCGGTGCTCGCCGAGGCCGAGGAGCGGCTGGCCCGCTGGCGGGCGGCCGTCTCGCGCCCCGACGGGCCGCCCGCGGAAGGGCTGCTCGCCGAGGTCCGCGAGGCGCTCGCCGACGACCTGGACGCTCCCCGCGCCCTGCGTGCGATCGACGCCTGGGCCGCCGGCCAGGCCGCCGAGGGCGGCACGGACCCGGCTGCCCCGGGCCTCGTGTCCCGCCTGACCGACGCGCTCCTGGGCGTCGCCCTCTAGGTCCACCGCCCGGGCGGTCCTGCGGCGCTCGTCGCCGGACCGCCCGGGCCTGGGCCGTGTCCGACGATGAGCGCCGCAGGACCGTAAGCGCGGGGCAGGCGGGATGTGTCAGACGCGGCCTAGTCCTCCGCGTCGTCGTCCGGCGACGCGTCGGGGCCGTCGTCGTCGTCGGGCGCCGGGGTCTGGGGGAGTTCGCGGAAGCGGGGGACGCCGTCCTCGCCCTCGCTGGCGTAGCCGCCCGGCTGCGGGTCGCGGCGGCGCAGGTAGCGCTCGAACTCCTTGGCGATGGCCTCGCCGGACGCCTCGGGGAGTTCGGCGGTGTCGCGGGCCTCCTCCAGGGTCTGGACGTACTCCGCGACCTCGCTGTCCTCGGCGGCCAGCTGGTCGACGCCGACCTGCCAGGCGCGGGCGTCCTCGGGTAGCTCGCCCTGCGGGATGCGCAGGTCGAGCAGGTCCTCCAGGCGGTTCAGCAGGGCCAGCGTGGCCTTGGGGTTGGGCGGCTGCGAGACGTAGTGCGGGACCGCCGCCCACAGGCTCACCGCGGGGATGCCGGCGTGGGTGCACGCCTCCTGCAGGATGCCGACGATGCCGGTCGGGCCCTCGTAGCGGGACTCCTCCAGGTTCATCGACGTCGCCAGGTCCGGGTCGGAGGTGACGCCGGTGACCGGGACCGGCCGGGTGTGCGGGGTGTCGCCCAGCAGCGCGCCGAGCACCACGACCATCTCCACGCCCAGCTCGTGCGCGAACCCGAGGATCTCGTTGCAGAACGAGCGCCAGCGCATGCTCGGCTCGATGCCGCGCACCAGCACCAGGTCGCGCGGCTTGGGCGACTGGATGCGCACCACCGAGAGCCGCGTCGTCGGCCAGGTGATGCGCCGTACGCCGCCGTCCATCCACACCGTGGGCCGGTTGACCTGGAAGTCGTAGTAGTCCTCCGCGTCGAGTGCGGCGAACACCTCTCCCTTGAACTCCCGGTCCATGTGGCCGACCGCGGTGGAGGCTGCGTCCCCGGCATCGTTCCAGCCCTCGAACGCGGCCACCATGACCGGGTCGATCAGCTCGGGAACCCCCTCGAGCTCGATCACCCAGTGCCTCCTTCTCCCGGCCGGAGGGGGCGGCACCGCCCCCGCGCCGGCTGCTGTGCTGTTCCTGACGTGCGGCACAAGCCTACGGCGTACCGCCCTCAGTGCCCCAACCTCTGCGGTAGGCGGCCCAGTCGCCCGCCGTGCTGTGGAAGTCGACGTACAGCGACAGGCCGAACATGCGGCGGTCCCGGTCGTGGCGGGCCAGCGCGACCCGGGCGCCGCGGACCGCGGCGTCCACGGTCTCGGCGTAGGCGTGGTGGCCCATGTTGCTCGTGTGGTAGCCGGGGAGGCCGATGATCAGATCGGTGCTGCGCGGGGTGACGGCCAGGGCCAGCCCGGTCTGCTGGGCGACGTAGCCGCCGAACAGGGACTTCGCCGGCATCGCGGTGTCGTAGGCCATCACCGCGATCTGGTCGACCCGGCGGGCGACCTGCCCGAAGTACGCCTGGGCCCACCACTTGGGGTGGCTGAACGGCAGGTAGGCGACGGTGTGCAGGCCCGGCAGCGGGTCGATCTGCGGGACCGCGGCGGACAGCGGGACGCCGCGGTCCTCGGTCAGCCGGTGGACGGTGTCCAGCAGGGCCAGGAACCCCGCGTCGCCGCTCGGCACCGGCTCCACGTCCAGGTGCACGCCGTCGAACCCTGCGTCCAGGACCTGGGCGCAGGAGTCGTTCACCCGGGCCCGCACCGCGGGGTCGCCCAGGTGCAGCCCGGAGGTGCCGGAGCGGGCCACCTTGTCGCCCAGCCACGCCTGCACCCGCACGCCGGGCAGCACCCGGTGCACGTCGGCGATGAAGCGGGCGGCGGTGGGGTGGAGCGCGGGATCGAGGGTGCCGTCGTGGGCCAGCGGGCCGGTGTGGACGTAGAGGTCGCGGATGCCGGTGCCGGCCACCCGCGCGCGCAGTTCTGCCAGGTCGGCGGCGGTGCGGCGGCCGTCGACCCAGGCATGGCCGAGCCACACCGCGTCATGGCCGCGGGTGCGCCCGGCGGCCGCGGGACTGCCGGCGTACTGGGCCCGCAGCGCCGTGGCGGCGGCGCCCACCGCCAGCACCGCCAGCACCGTCGCGGCGATCACCGCACGGCGCAGGGCGCGCATCAGCCGGCGGCGGGACGGCGGGGTCCAGCGCCGGACGCTGCGGCCCACCCGATGAGACATCCGATCTGTAATCGACAAAATTCTGGCTTCCCCCTGGACGAACGGCAGGCCGCGCCGCTATACATCGGATCATCAAAAAAAGATCCGATGTCTTGCGACGGGAGTGTGCATGAGTCCGACCATCACCGAGGTCGACGTCTACGACATCCGCTTTCCGACCTCGGAGCAGCTCGACGGCTCGGACGCCATGAACCCCGACCCCGACTACTCGGCCGCCTATGTGGTGCTGCGTACCGACGCGCCCGGCGGCCTCGCGGGGTACGGCCTGTGCTTCACGATCGGGCGCGGCAACGACGTGGTCGCCGCCGCGATCCGAACACTGCGACCCTATGTGGTCGGGCGTGCGGTGGACAGTGTCACGGGCGATCTTGGCGCCTTCTACCGGCTGCTCACCCACGACTCCCAGCTGCGCTGGCTCGGCCCGGAGAAGGGCGTGATGCACATGGCCGCCGGCGCCGTGGTCAACGCCGCCTGGGACCTGGCCGCCCGCCAGGCCGGCCGCCCGGTCTGGGAGTTGCTCGCCGGCATGACCCCCGAGCAGATCGTCGACCTCGTCGACTTCCGCTACCTCAGCGACGCGCTCACCCGCGACGAGGCGCTGGAGATCCTGCGCCGCGCCGAGCCGGGAAGGGCCGAACGCGCCGCCCTGCTGCGCCGCGAGGGCTACCCGGCCTACACCACGGAGCCCGGCTGGCTCGGCTACTCCGACGAGAAGCTGACCCGGCTCGCCAAGGAGGCGGTCGCCGCCGGCTTCCGGCAGATCAAGCTGAAGGTCGGCGCCGACCTCGACGACGACCTGCGCCGGATGCGGCTGGCCCGCGAGGCGGTCGGCCCCGACATCCGGATCGCGGTCGACGCCAACCAGCGCTGGGACGTCCAGGAGGCCGTGGACTGGATGAACGCCCTCGCCCCGTACGACGTGTACTGGATCGAGGAGCCCACCAGCCCGGACGACGTGCTGGCCCACGCGGCGGTGCGCGCCGCCCAGCCGGTGCGGGTCGCCACCGGTGAACACGTCGCCAACCGCGTGGTGTTCAAGCAGCTGCTGCAGGCCGGCGCGGTGGACTTCGTGCAGATCGACGCGGCCCGGGTGGGCGGCGTCAACGAGAACGTCGCGATCCTGCTGCTGGCCGCGAAGTTCGGTGTCCCGGTCTGCCCGCACGCCGGCGGCGTCGGCCTGTGCGAGCTGGTCCAGCACCTGTCGATGTTCGACTTCGTCGCCGTCTCGGGGACCTGGGAGAACCGGGTCATCGAGTACGTCCCGCACCTGCACGAGCACTTCACCGACCCGGTCGTGATGGAGAACGGCGCCTACCGCGCGCCGGACGCCCCCGGTTTCTCCGTCCGGATGGTCCCCGAGTCCCTCGCCGACTACCGCTACCCCGACGGTCCGGTGTGGACCGCACGACAGGAGCTGCCCCGATGAGCACCCCCGCACCCGCCTCCGCCGCGCAGGACTTCGCCGGGCTCACCGCCCTGGTCACCGGCGGCGCCTCCGGCATCGGCGCGGCCACCGCCGCGCTGCTCACCGCTCGCGGCGCCCGGGTCGCGGTCCTCGACCGCGACGTGTCCGGCGCCCCCGAGGGCACCCTCCCGGTGGTCGCCGACGTCACCTCCGACGAGGCGGTACGGGCCGCGGTCGGCACCGCGGCCGACGAACTGGGCGGGCTGCACGTCCTGGTCGACAACGCCGGCATCGGCGCCATCGGCACCGTCGAGGACAACCCGGACGACGAGTGGCACCGGGTGCTCGACATCAACGTGATGGGTATGGTCCGCACCGCCCGCGCCGCGCTGCCGCACCTGCGCAAGTCCGCCCAGGACCGGCCGGGTTGCGCGTCCATCACGCTCACCTGCTCCATCGCCGCCACCGCCGGGCTGCCGCAGCGCGCCCTCTACAGCGCGAGCAAGGGCGCGGTGCTGGCACTGACCCTGGCGATGGCCGCCGACCACGTCCGCGAGGGCGTCCGCGTCAACTGCGTCAACCCCGGTACCGCGGACACCCCGTGGATCGGCCGGCTGCTCGGCCAGGCCGAGGACCCGGCCGCCGAACGTGCCGCGCTCGACGCCCGCCAGCCGCTGGGCCGGCTGGTCAGCGCCGACGAGGTGGCCGCGGCCATCGCCTACCTGGCGAGCCCGGCCGCGGCGAGCGTGACCGGCACCGCGCTCGCCGTCGACGGCGGCATGCAGGGACTCCGCCTGCGCCCCGCCGCCGACTGACCCACCCCCGCACCACCGCCCGCACTGCACCACCGCACCCCGCACCGCACCCCGCATCAGCAACCGCATCGCCCACCGAGCCACCCTCGAACCCGAAAGGCAGGTCTCGCTGATGAGACTGCGCACGACGACCGTCGCGGCCTGTGCCGCTCTGCTCGCGGTCACCGCTCTCGCCGGCTGCAACAGAGGCAGCGACGACAAGGCCGGCTCCTCCGGCAAGGTCGGCATCGACCTGCCGCGCTCCGACAGCGACTTCTGGAACTCCTACCAGAGCTACATCGAGAAGGGCGTCAAGGCCGGCGTCGTCTCCGCCCTGCCGCGCAGCAACTCGCAGAACGACATCGGCAAGCTCGTCGCGAACGTGCAGACCTTCGTCGACCAGGGCGCCAAGGCGATCGTGATGGCCCCGCAGGACACCGGCGCCATCGCCTCCACCCTGCAGAACCTGGCGAACAAGCACATCCCGGTGATCAGCGTCGACACCCGCCCGGACAAGGGATCCGTGTACATGGTGGTCCGCGCGGACAACCGGGCCTACGGCACCAAGGCCTGCGACTACCTGGGCCAGCAGCTCAAGGGCAAGGGCAAGGTCGTCGAGTTCGAGGGCGCGCTGGACTCCATCAACGGCCGCGACCGCTCCGAGGCGTTCGCGTCCTGCATGAAGAGCAAGTTCCCCGCCATCAAGGTCATCCCGCTGGCCACCGACTGGAAGGGCGACGTCGCCTCGGCCAAGCTGCAGACCACGCTCGCCTCCGACCCGGACATCAACGGCATCTACATGCAGGCCGGCGGCGTCTTCCTGCAGCCCACCCTGGCGCTGCTGCAGCAGAAGCACCTGCTCAAGCCGCCCGGCACCGCCGGACACATCACGATCATCTCCAACGACGGCATCCCCGAGGAGTTCAAGGCGATCAAGGCCGGGCAGATCGACGCCACCATCTCCCAGCCCGCCGACCTGTACGCGAAGTACGCGCTGTACTACGCCAAGGAGGCGCTCGCCGGGAAGACGTTCCAGCCCGGCCCGACCGACCACGACTCCACCATCATCAAGATCCCCAACGGCCTCGAGGACCAGCTGCCCGCCCCGCTGGTGACCAAGGACAACGTGGACGACCCCAACCTGTGGGCCAACCAGCTCGGGAAGAGCTGACCCGATGACCAACGGCACCAACGACCACGCCCCGCCGCCGGCGGTCCACGCCGAGGGCGTCGTGAAGCGGTTCGGGCCCACCGTCGCCCTCGACGGCGTGGGCATCACCGTGGCGGCCGGGGACTCGCACGCCCTCGTCGGGCGCAACGGCGCCGGCAAGTCCACCCTCGTCTCGGTGCTCACCGGGCTGCACGTCCCCGACGCCGGCCGGGTCTCGTTCCAGGGCGAGCCCGCGCCGGCCGCGGGGGACACCGCGGCCTGGCAGTCCAAGGTGGCCTGCGTCTACCAGAAGTCGATGGTCGTGCCCGACCTGACCGTGGCGGAGAACCTGTTCCTCGGCCGGCTCGGGCGCGGCCGGATCCGCTGGTCCGCGCTGCGCACGCAGGCGGCGGACCTGCTGGCCGAGTACGGGGTGGACGTCGACCCCGCGGCGCGGGCCGGCGATCTGACCGTGGAGCAGGGGCAGTTCGTCGAGATCGCGAGGGCCCTCTCGTTCGGCGCGCGGTTCATCATCCTCGACGAACCCACCGCGCAGCTCGACGCGGCCGGCATCGAACGGCTCTTCACCCGGCTGCGGGAACTGCAACGGCAGGGCGTGGCCTTCCTGTTCATCTCGCACCACCTGCAGGAGGTCTACGACCTGTGCAGCACCGTCACGGTCTACCGCGACGCCCGCCACGTGCTGACCGCGCCCGTCGCGGACCTCGGCAAGGCGGAGCTGGTGGCGGCCATGACGGGCGAGGACGCGGGCGGCCAGGCCGCGGCCGGCTGGCACGCCAAGGCGGTCCAGGACGGCGGCGGCGAGCCGGTGCTGCGGGCCGAGGCGCTGGCCCTGGACGGCATGTACGAGCCGATCGACCTCGCGGTGCGCGCCGGTGAGGTGGTGGGCCTGGCCGGGGCAACGGCCAGCGGCAACACCGCGCTCGGCGAGACCCTCGTCGGCCTGCGCAAGGCCACCTCGGGCCGCACCCTGGTCGCCGGCCGGCCGGTGCGGCCGGGCAGCGTCCCGCACGCCCTGGGCGCCGGGATCGGGTACGTCCCCGAGGACCGGCACCGTCAGGGCCTGGTGCTGGGCCGCAGCGTCGCGGAGAACGCCACGCTGTCCGTGACCGACCAGCTCGGCCCGTACGGCACCGTGCTGCCGTCCAGGACCCGGGAGTTCGCGAAGCGCATGATCGCGTCGCTGGACATCAAGACCTCGGGGCCCGGCCAGCCGGTCTCCGACCTGTCCGGCGGCAACCAGCAGAAGGTCGTCATCGCCCGGGCGCTGGCCCGCGAGCCGCGGGTCCTGGTGGCGATCAGGCCGACCGCGGGCGTGGACGTGAAGTCGAAGGACTCGCTGCTGTCCGTCGTGCGGGGCGTCGCCGAGCGCGGCGACGCGGCCGTCATCGTCTCCGACGAACTGGACGACCTGCGGGTCTGCGACCGGGTGGTCGCCCTGTTCCACGGGCGGGTGATCGCCGAGTTCGGCAGCGGATGGACCGACCGGGACCTGGTCTCGGCGATGGAGGGGCTGCCCACGGGCGGCGACAAGGGAGCCGAGGAATGAGCGAGACCAGTCAGCTGACCGCCGACCCGGCCGTGCCCCGCGCGGCCGGCCGCGCGGCACCGCGCATCCAGTTGAGCCGCTACCGGGACCTGTCCCTGCTGCCGGTGATCTTCGTCCTCGGCGTGATCGGCTTCATCGTCTCGCCGGCCTTCCTCACCTCCGACAACCTGATCGGGGTGCTCCAGCAGACCAGCGAACTGAGCCTGCTGGTGCTCGGCGAGGCGATGATCCTGATCTGCGGCCGGATGGACCTGTCGCTGGAGTCCACCATCGGCGTGGCCCCGGTGATCGCCATGTGGCTGGTGATGCCCAGCAGCGGCTCGGCCACCTACCACGGCATCGGGGTGCTGCCCGGCTGGATGTCGATCCCGGCCTGCCTGGCGGTCGGCCTGCTGATCGGCGCCTTCAACGGGTTCATGATCCTCAAGCTGCGGGTGAACGGCTTCATCGTCACCCTCGGCATGCTCACCATGCTGCGCGGCCTGCAGGACGGCATCTCGCAGGGCAAGTCCATCGTCGAGGTGCCCGCGTCGTTCTCCTACCTCGGCAAGGCGTCCTGGCTCGGGGCGCCCGCCGCGGTGTGGATCTGCCTGGTGCTGTTCGCGGTCGGCGGGCTGGCCCTGGGCTACCTGCGGCACGGCCGCGCGCTGTACGCGATCGGCGGCAACACCGAGGCGGCCAGGGCGGCAGGCATCCGGGTCGACCGGATCACCTGGATCGTGCTGGCCCTCGGCGGACTGCTCGCCGCCTTCGCCGGCGTGCTGTACGTCGGCCACTACGGGGCGGTGTCCTCCACGCAGGGCGACGGCTGGATCTTCCAGGTGTTCGCCGCCACGGTCATCGGCGGCGTCAGCCTCAACGGCGGGCGCGGCACGCTCTTCGGCGCGCTGACCGGCGTGATCGCCCTGCAACTGGTGGTGAACGTGACCACTCTGGGCGGAGTGCCGCCGCTGTGGGACAAGTTCCTCTACGGTGCCATCATCATCGTCGCCCTGATCATCTCCCGCTTCGCCAGCGGCGAGAAGCAGGACTGAGGCTCCCGGAGAAGGACGCCGGCCCTCCACCACCGCACGCAAGGAGACGACCGTTCCATGCCCGTACCGGCTCTGCCCCGGCTCGGCCTCGGCTGCGCCCCGCTCGGCAACCTCTACCGCGTGATCAGCGACGAGGAGGCCGAGGCCGCGGTGGCGGCCGCGTTCGACACCGGCGCCACGTACTTCGACATCGCACCGCACTACGGCCTCGGCCGTGCCGAGGAACGGCTGGGCCGCGCCCTGGCCGGCCGGGACCGGTCCTCGTACGTGCTGTCCACCAAGGTGGGACGCCGGCTGCGGGACCTGGCGCCCGGCGAGGAGGTCGACGAGCAGGGCTACGTCGACAACCCCCGGCGGGCCCGCGTCTGGGACTTCACCCCGGACGGGATCCGCGCCACGCTGGAGGGCTCGCTGAAGCGGCTCGGCGTGGACGCGGTCGACATCGTGTACCTGCACGACGTCGAGGACCACCTGGACGCCGTCCGCGGCGGCGGCTTCGCGGCGCTCGCCGACCTGCGCGACCAGGGCATGGTCAAGGCGGTGGGCTTCGGCATGAACTACAGCGGCGTCCTGGCCGAGCTCGTCACCGAGTTCGACGTGGACGTGGTGCTGTGCGCCGGCCGCTGGACGCTGCTGGAGCGCACCGCGCTGGACGACCTGCTGCCCGTGTGCGCGCAGCGCGGGACGCGGGTCGTGGCCGCCGGGGTCTACAACTCCGGCCTGCTGGCGGACCCCAGGCCCGGAACGCACTACAACTACCAGTCGGCGCCGCCGGAGCTGCTCCGCCGGGCCCAGGAACTGGCCGCGGTCTGCGGCGAGTTCGGGGTGCCGCTGCGGGCCGCGGCGCTGCGCTTCCCGTTCGGCCACCCGTCGGTCGTCGCGGCGGTCGTCGGCGCGGCCGGCGCGGCCGAAGTGCGGGACAACGCCGCGCTGTTCGGGCACGACATCCCGGACGCGATGTGGCACGCGCTGGTCGCCCGCGGACTGCTGGACGAGGACGTGCCCCTGCCGCTCGCGGCCACCGCGGGCAGTGCTGCGAAGGAGGAGTGACGCCGATGCGCATCGACGCCCACCACCATCTGTGGGACCTGGACCGGCGGCCGCAGCCGTGGCTGACCGGTCCGGCCCTGGACCCCATCGCCCGCACCTTCCGGCTCGACGAGCTGGCGCCGCTGCTGGCCGAGCACGGCATCGACGCCACGGTCGTCGTGCAGTCCAGCTCCTCGCTGCCGGAGACCCGCGAGCTGCTGGACATCGCCGCCGGCTCCGGCGGCCTGGTCGCCGGCGTGGTCGGCTGGGCCGACCTCACCGACCCCGGGCTGCCCGAGGTGCTCGCCTCGCTCACCGGCCCCCTGGTGGGGATCCGGCACCAGGTGCAGGACGAGCCCGACCCCGGCTGGCTCACCCGGCCCGAGGTGCACGCCGGGCTCAAGGCCGTCGCCGGCGCGGGGCTGGCCTACGACCTGCTGGTCACCCCGGCGCAGCTGGCGGCGGCCGTGGAGACCGTACGGGCGCTGCCGGAGGTGCGCTTCGTGCTCGACCACTGCGCCAAGCCGCCGATCGCGGCCGGCGGCTGGCAGCCGTGGGCGGGGCTGATCGCGGAGCTGGCCGCGCTGCCCAACGTCGGCTGCAAGCTGTCCGGCCTGGTCACCGAGGCGGACTGGGACCGGTGGCGGCCGCAGGACGTGCTGCCGTACGCCCGGCACGTGCTGGACGCGTTCGGCCCGGACCGGGTGATGTTCGGCTCCGACTGGCCGGTGGCGACCCTCGCCGGACGGTACGCCGACGTCTACGCGCTCGCCGAGCAGGCCGTCGCGTCGCTGGACCCGGCGGAGCGGGAGGCGGTGTTCGGCGGCACCGCGACCCGGCTGTACGGGCTGCCGGCCGGCGGTCCGGGAACACCGGAGGGTGGGTCATAATGGACAGGCAAGACATCGGAGGTCTGGCGCGGGCGCCACGAGACCTGGGACAGGGGAGGCGCTGATGGCGGTCACCGACGAGGCGATCGAGAAGATCAAGGAGATGATCGTCTCCGGGGCGCTGCGTCCCGGGGACCGGCTCCCCAAGGAGAGCGAGCTGGCCGCCGAGCTGGGCCTGTCGCGCAACTCGCTGCGCGAGGCCGTGCGGGCGCTGT
The DNA here is from genome assembly GCF_044333795.1 of Streptomyces sp. NPDC020917. Taxonomy (NCBI): domain Bacteria; kingdom Bacillati; phylum Actinomycetota; class Actinomycetes; order Kitasatosporales; family Streptomycetaceae; genus Streptomyces; species Streptomyces sp. NPDC020917. Next base: position 24,737 of record NZ_JBIRRR010000030.1, read on the forward strand.
CGCTCATCCGCATCCTCGACGTCCGCCAGGGCGACGGCACGTACGTCACCAGCCTGGACCCGCAACTGCTGCTGGAGGCACTGAGCTTCGTGGTGGACTTCCACCGCGACGACACCGTGCTGGAGTTCCTCGCCGTGCGCCGCATCCTGGAGCCGGCCGCGACCGCGATGGCGGCGATCCGCATCCCGGCCGAGGAGCTCGACGCGCTGGAGGGCAAGCTCGACGCCCTCGGCGAGCAGCCCTCCGTGGAGGAACTGGTCGCCTCCGACCTGGAGTTCCACCGCGGCATCGTGCAGGGCTCCGGCAACTCGGTGCTGTGCTCGCTGCTCGACGGCCTGTCCGGGCCCACCACCCGGGCCCGCGTGTGGCGCGGCCTGACCCAGGAGGACGCGGTCAGCCGCACCCTCTTGGAGCACCGGGCGATCCTCGCCGCCCTGCGGGACCGCGATGCCGAGGCGGCCCGCGCCTGGGCCACCGTCCACGTCGCCAGCGTCGAGCAGTGGCTGCGGTCCACCCTCTGACGTGCGCGCGCCCGAGGCCGCCCGCCGGGTCGGTGCGGCCCGGGCTCAGCCCGCGGCGTAGCGGCCGGGCGGTGAGCCGACCGCGGCGGTGAAGTCCCGTGTCAGGTGGGCCTGGTCGGCGTAGCCGAGGTCGGCGGCCAGCTGGGCCCAGTCGATGTCCGCGCCCTCGTCCGCGCGGGCGGCCACCTCGTGCAACCGGGCCCGGCGCAGCACCCACTTCGGCGACGCGCCCACGTACTCGGCGAACAGCCGCTGCAACTGCCGTACCGGCAGGTCCAGATCGCGGGCCAGCTCGTCGACGCGGAACAGCTGCGGGCTGGCGGTGATCCGCTCCACGAGCGCCGCGACCTGCGGCACCTGGGGGTCGGCCGCGGCCCGCGGCAGCAGGTCGAGCAGATAGGCGTCGGCGAGCCCGGCCATCTCCGCCAGGTCGTCCAGCCCCAGGATCCGGGCGTTCACCTCGCGGGCCGCGGGCCCGAAGACGTCCGCCGCCGGCACCGCGCGGTCGGCGAGCGCGGCCACCGGGCCGTCCGCGAACGGCCGGAACGCGCCCGGCCGGAACTTCACCCCGAACGCCTGGCCGCGGCCGTGCAGCACCCGGCGGAAGACGTCCCGCTGCACCCCGTACACCAGCGGCTCGGGCTCCTCGAAGACCAGGTGCACGTTGGGGTGCGCCAGCACCTTCTGCTCGTGGTCCGGCTTGCCGCGCAGGTCCCAGCGCGGGTTCCAGTAGAACTCCACGTACGGCGCGAGGCCGGGGGCGGGCTCGCTCCGCCGCAGCTCCAGCCGGGTCGCGGCCACGTCCGGCCGCAGCACGCCCCGTCCCATGTCGTGCCTGGTCATGCCGCCCACGATAGGGCCTGTCGTGTTTCTTCAAGACCCGCGCCGCGCGCCCGCCTAGGTTCGGTGCCATGACCTTCCACGAACACCTCGCCGCCGGCGCGGCGGAGGCCGCGAGGATCACCTCCGGCGTCACCGCCGGGCAGCTCGGCGACCCCACGCCCTGCCCGGAGTACGACACCCGGGCCCTGGCCAACCACCTCGTGGCGTACACCGGTATCGGCATGGAGCTGCGGGCCCGGCGCGAGCCGCACCCCGACGACCTGGCCACCCGCGACTTCACCACCGACCCGCAGTGGGCCGCCGGCTACGCCGCCCAACTCGACCGCTCGGTCGCCGCGTGGGCCGACCCGGCGGTCTGGGAGGGCGAGATCAACGGCATGGCCGCCGAGGCGATCGCCGGCCTGCTCTACCTCGAACTCGTGCTGCACGCCTGGGACCTGGCCCGGGCCACCGGCCAGGAGTACCGGCTGGACGACGCGGCCGCCGCGGCGCTGCTCGGCATGGTCCGCGAGCAGGCCGAGATGTACCGGCAGTACAAGGGGTTCGCCGAGCCCGTCGAGGTACCGGCCGGGGCGTCCGACCTCGACCTCGCGCTCGCCCTCTCCGGCCGCGACCCCCGCTGGACCGCCTGACAACCCACCGCGAGCTCCCGCGCCGGGCGCCGGGCCGGCCCCCCGTGACCGGCCCGGCACGTCCGCGCGCGGTGACCGCGGCGCTCACCTCACTGGTGGAGCAACCGGGCCGTGCGGTCGCGGACCTCCGGCGTGTCCAGACCGCGTACGGTCAAGGTGGTACGGCGGCGCAGGACGTCGTCGACGTCGTGGGCCCACTCGTGGTCGCGGGCGTAGACCACCTGCGCCCAGATCTCCGGGGCGTCGGGGTGGACCCGCTCGGCCAGTGCCGGGTCCTCGTTGGCCAGCCGGGCGATGTCGAAGGCCAGCGAGCCGTAGTGGGTGGCCAGATGGCGCGCGGTGTCGGCGGCCATCCGCGGCCCCGGCGCGACGCCGTCCACCAGCAGCCGGTGGGTCACCGCGTCCGGGCTGGCGAAGCCCGGCAGCGGTGCCCGGCGCGGCAGGTGCGACATGGGCTCCATGTCGTCGGCGAGCGGATGGCCGGGAAGCGCCGCCAGCTTGTTCATCACCGTGCGGCCGATGTGCCGGAACGTCGTCCACTTGCCGCCGGCCACCGACAGCATGCCGCCGCTGCCCTCGGTGACCACCGTCTCCCGCTTGGCCTTGGCGGTGTCGCCGGGCCCGCCCGGCAGCACCCGCAGCCCGGCGAAGGAGTAGGTGATCAGGTCGCGGGACAGCTGCGCGTCGCGGACCGAGAACGCCGCCTCGTCGAGGATCTGCGTGATGTCCGCCTCGGTGACCGCGACATCGGCCGGATCGCCCTCGTACGCCTCGTCGGTCGTGCCGAGCAGCAGCATGTCCTCCCAGGGGAGGGCGAAGGTGATGCGGTACTTGTCGATGGGCGTGGCGAGCGCCGCCCGCCACGGCGAGCTCCGCCGGAGCACCAGGTGGGCGCCCTTGGACAGCCGGATGGAGGGGGCGGCCGCCGGGTCCTCCATCCGCCGCAGGTGGTCGACCCACGGCCCGGTGGCGTTGAGCACCAGGCGGGCGTTCACGCCGAACTCGGTGCCGTCGGTGCGGTCCCGAAGCTCCGCCCCGGTGACCCGGCCGCGGGTGAAGCGCAGCCCGGTGACCTCGGCGTGGTTGAGCACGGTGGCGCCCGCGTCGACCGCGGCCCGCACCGTCATCAGCGCCATCCGGGCGTCGTTCATCTGCCCGTCCTCGTAGACCGCGACCGCGCGCAGGTCGTCGGTGCGCAGCTCCGGCACGTCGCGGGCGGCCCGCGCGGGGCTGATGACATGGCCGACGCCGTCGCGGAACGCCGACAGCGCCGAGTAGGCGAACACCCCCGCGCCGAGCTTGGCCGCGCCGTGCGGGCCGCCCTTGTAGACCGGCAGGTAGAAGGTGAGCGGCCGGGCCAGGTGCGGCGCGACGTCACGGGAGACGGCGCGCCGCTCCAGGTGGTTCTCGGCGACGAGCTTCACCGCGCCGGTCTGCAGGTAGCGCAGCCCGCCGTGCAGCAGCTTGGAGGAGGCCGACGAGGTGGCGCCGGCGAAGTCCCCGGCGTCGACCATGGCCACCCGCAGTCCCGCCTGGGCGGCGTGCCAGGCGGTGGTGATGCCGAGGATGCCGCCGCCGACGACCAGCAGGTCGTAGGTGGCGCGGCCGAGCAGGTCCCGGGTCTCGGCCCGTCCCGGGTTGGCGCCGGAGGTGGGATGCGTCCCCAGCGCGGGGACGCTCTGCAGGGTGGTCATGGTGTGTCTCAGTGCTCCTCGTCGATCCAGCCCATGGTCGCCTGGACGGCCTTGAGCCAGTGCTTGTACTCGCGGTCGCGCTTGGCCGCGTCCATCCGGGGCGTCCACTCGGCCGCCCGCTTCCAGTTGGCGCGCAGCGCGTCGGTGTCCGGCCAGAAGCCGACCGCCAGGCCGGCCGCGTAGGCGGCGCCCAGGCAGGTGGTCTCGGCGACCATCGGGCGCACCACCGGCGCGTCCAGGAAGTCGGCCAGCGTCTGCATCAGCAGGTTGTTGGACGTCATGCCGCCGTCGACCTTGAGCGCGGTCAGGTCGACGCCGGAGTCCTTGGTCATCGCGTCGGCGATCTCCCGGGTCTGCCAGGCGGTCGCCTCCAGCACGGCGCGCGCGATGTGCGCCTTGGTGACGTAGCGGGTCAGGCCGGCGATCACCCCGCGGGCGTCGTCGCGCCAGTAGGGGGCGAACAGGCCGGAGAAGGCCGGCACGAAGTACGCGCCGCCGTTGTCCTCCACGGTCAGCGCCAGCGTCTCGATCTCCGCGGCGGTGGAGATCAGTCCCATCTGGTCGCGCATCCACTGCACCAGCGAGCCGGTGACGGCGATGGACCCCTCCAGGGCGTACACCGGGGCGTCCTCGCCGATCCGGTAGCCGACGGTGGTGATCAGGCCGTTGTAGGAGTTGACCGGCGTGTCACCGGTGTTCATCAGCATGAAGGTGCCGGTGCCGTAGGTGGACTTGGCCTCGCCCTTGGCGAAGCAGGTCTGGCCGAACAGCGCGGCCTGCTGGTCGCCGAGCGCGGAGGCCACCGGGACGTCCACGAGGCCGCCGACGCTCGTGGTCCCGTACACCTCGGACGACGAGCGGATCTCCGGCAGCACCGCGGCGGGCACGCCGATCGAGGCGAGGATCTTCTCGTCCCAGTTCAGGGTGTGCAGGTTCATCAGCAGGGTGCGCGAGGCGTTGGTGACGTCGGTGACGTGCACCCCGCCGTTCACGCCGCCGGTGAGGTTCCAGATGACCCAGGAGTCCATGGTGCCGAAGAGGATGTCGCCGGCCTCGGCGCGCTCCCGCAGGCCCTCGACGTTGTCCAGCAGCCAGCGGATCTTGGGCCCGGCGAAGTACGACGCCAGCGGCAGGCCGGTCTCACGGCGGAAGCGGTCCTGGCCGACGTTGCGGCCCAGCTCGCGGCAGAGCGCGTCGGTGCGGGTGTCCTGCCAGACCAGCGCGTTGTGCACCGGCTCGCCGGTGTGCCGGTCCCACAGCAGCGTCGTCTCGCGCTGGTTGGTGATGCCGATCGCCTTGACGTCGGACGGGGTGAAGCCGGGGATGTCCTGGGCGGCCTTGCCGATCGCGCCGGCCACCACCTCCTGGACGTTCGTCCAGATCTCGGCCGCGTCGTGTTCCACCCAGCCCGGCTTGGGGAAGATCTGCTCGTGTTCCTTCTGGTCGACGGCCACGATCCGGCCGTCGCGGTCGAACACGATGCAGCGGCTGGACGTGGTGCCCTGGTCGATGGCGGCGATGAACGGGCCGCTGCCGTGCGAGCTGGTGGGGGTCGGGATGCTGTCGGTCACGGGGTGCTCCTCGGAAGTCTGCGGGTCCAGGCGGGTGCGGGGTGCCGGTGCGGCGGGGCCGGATCGCGGCGACGGGCGCGGCCGGGCACGGCCGGGCGGCTCAGGTGAAGCACAGCCGGTACAGTCCGCCGGCGATCGCGGCGCCGGCCAGCGGGCCGACCACGGGTATCCAGGCGTAGCCCCAGTCGGAGCCGCCCTTGTTCGGCAGCGGCAGCAGGCTGTGCACGATGCGCGGGCCGAGGTCGCGCGCCGGGTTGATCGCGTAGCCGGTGGGCCCGCCCAGCGACAGGCCGATGCCGACCACGAGCAGCGCGGTCAGCAGGATGCCCAGGCCGTTGAGGGCCAGGCCGTTCGTCATGCCCTGGGTGAGGATGAACAGCACCAGCACGGCGGTGGCGACGATCTCGGTGAGCAGGTTCTGCACCGTGTTGCGGATCTCCGGGCCGGTGGAGAAGACGCCCAGCACCGGGCCGCCGGGCAGCGACCCGTCGCCGGTGGACGGGCCGGCCGGGTCCGCGCCGTGGCCGGCCAGCACCTCGGAGTCCGTCAGGTGGGCCGTGAACTGCCCCATGTACACCACCCACACCAGGAACGCGCCGATCAGCGCGCCGGCGAACTGCCCGATCAGGTAGTAGGGCACGTGGCTCCACTGATTCGTCTTGATCGCGATCCCGAGGGTGACCGCCGGGTTGAGCTGGCCGCCCGAGTAGCCGTTGGCGATGTACGCGCCGCCGAGCACGCCGAATCCCCAGCCGAAGGTGATCGCGACCCAGCCCGCGTCTCTGGCCTTGGATTTCTTGAGCGTCACGGCGGCGCAGACGCCACCGCCCAGCAGGATGAGCACGGCGGTGCCGAAGAGCTCGCCTATGACGATGTGGCCGTTGGACACTGCGACTCCCTTGTCTTAGTCCAGATGGCGGCGACTCGGGTCCCGTCCGATGTTCGACATTGTCGACCGCTGGGCGAGAGTTTTGCCCCCTGGTGTGGTGGGGTCAAGAGGGGTGTGACCGAGAACTCCGCCGCGCGGGTCCCGATCCGGGGGGCCGGGCGCCGGTGGGGCGCGCGGCGGGAGCATCAGAACCTGCCCGCCCCCAGGTCCCGGGAGACCGCTCTGGCGCAGTCCCGCACCGCGGCCACCAGCCGCGATCTGACGCCGTCGGCGTCGCAGAGCCGCTCCACCGCGCCGGTGACGCCCACCGCGCCCACCGGCATCCGCCGCCGGTCGTACACCGGCGCCGCCACCGAGGCCACGCCGTCCCAGGTCTCCTCCAGGTCCGCGCCCCAGCCCCGGGCGCGCACCAGCGCCAGCTCCTGCTCGAAGCCGGCCGCGTCGGTGAGCGTGCGGGCGGTCAGCGCGGTCATCTCGGCCTCGGCCGCCTCGCTGTGCGCTACCGGGTCGAAGGCGGAGAGCACCTTGCCCAGCGCCGTGGAGTGCAGCGGCTGCATCGCCCCGACCTCCAGCACCTGCCGGCTGTCGTCGGGCCGGAAGACGTGGTGCACGATCAGCACGCCCTGCTGGTGCAGCACCCCCAGGTACGCCGCCTCGCCGCTGGACCTGGCCAGGTCGTCGGTCCACACCAGGGCGCGGGCCCGCAGCTCGTGGACGTCCAGATAGCTGTTGCCGAGCCGCAGCAGTTCGGCGCCGAGCTGGTACTTGCCCGACACCTGGTCCTGCTCCACGAAGCCCTCCTGCTGCAGCGTGCGCAGGATGCCGTGGGTGGTCCCCTTGGCCAGCCCCAGCGAGGACGCCACGTCGGACAGCCCGAGGCGGCGCTCGCCCCCGGCCAGCAGGCGCAGGATCGCGGCGGCACGCTCCAGGGACTGGATGGGGCCTGGCATCGCTCGCCCTCCCGAGAAGGTCCGTGGACGGCGGGCGCGGCGTCCTGCGCCGTGCCCCCGGTCGACATTGTCGACCCACATCATCGCAGAGCCGAGTCTGGCACCACCCGTCCGCCCCTCGGAATCCCTCGAAGCCCCGCGGGAAGGCCAGCTACCCTGGCGAGGTGCGCCCTCCTCGGCGGGCGGCCCCCGACGGGGCCACCGGCGGGGCGGACCGCATAGCCGACAGCCGTCGCACTCCAGGGAGCATCTCCATGGCCTCGCCGTCCCGTCCCTCCTCCGCGCCTGCCGCCAGCAACGCCCGAGCGGCCGCGCTGCGCGCCGCACTCGCCCGCCGCGTCGTCGTCGCCGACGGCGCGATGGGCACCATGCTGCAGGCGCAGGAGCCCACTCTGGACGACTTCCAGCAGCTCGAAGGCTGCAACGAGATCCTGAACGTCACCCGGCCCGACATCGTGCGGTCCGTCCACGAGGCGTACTTCGACGCTGGCGTGGACTGCGTGGAGACCAACACCTTCGGTGCCAACCACGCCGCGCTCAGCGAGTACGACAGCGCCGACCGGATCCACGAGCTGGCCGAGGCCGGCGCCCGGCTGGCCCGCGAGGTCGCCGACGGCTTCGCCGCCGACGGGCGCCCCCGCTGGGTGCTCGGCTCGATCGGCCCCGGCACCAAGCTGCCGACGCTCGGCCACATCGACTACGCGACCCTGCGCAACGGCTACGAGGCCAACGCCGCCGGCCTGATCGACGGTGGCGCGGACGCGCTGATCGTGGAGACCATGCAGGACCTGCTGCAGGTCAAGGCCGCGCTGATCGGCTCGCGCCGGGCGATGGCCGCCGCCGGCGTGGACCTGCCGCTGATCTGCTCGGTCGCGGTGGAGACCACCGGCACCATGCTGCTCGGCTCCGAGATCGGCGCCGCGCTGACTGCGCTGGAGCCGCTCGGCATCGACCTGATCGGCCTGAACTGCTCGACCGGCCCCGCCGAGATGAGCGAGCACCTGCGCTACCTGACCCGCCACTCGCGGATCCCGCTGACCTGCATGCCCAACGCCGGCCTTCCGGTGCTCACCAAGGACGGCGCCCACTACCCGCTGTCCCCGGGCGAGCTGGCCGACGCCCAGGAGGTCTTCACCCGCGAGTACGGGCTGTCGCTGGTCGGCGGCTGCTGCGGCAGCACCCCCGAGCACCTGCGGCAGATCGTCGAGCGGGTCGGCGGCCACGACCTGACCCCGCGCAACCCGCGCCCCGAGCCCGGCGCCGCATCCCTCTACCAGACCGTCCCGTTCCGCCAGGACACCTCGTACCTGGCGATCGGCGAGCGCACCAACGCCAACGGCTCGAAGAAGTTCCGCGAGGCGATGCTGGCCGGGCGCTGGGAGGACTGCGTCGAGCTGGCCCGCGACCAGATCCGCGAGGGCGCCCACCTGCTGGACCTGTGCGTGGACTACGTCGGCCGCGACGGCGTCGCCGACATGGCCGAGATCGCCGGCCGCTTCGCCACCGCCTCGACGCTGCCGATCGTGCTGGACTCCACCGAGGTGGACGTGCTGCGCGCGGGCCTGGAGAAGCTCGGCGGGCGCGCCGTGCTGAACTCCGTCAACTACGAGGACGGCGACGGCCCGGAGTCCCGGTTCGCCCGGGTCACCGAGCTGGCCGTCGAGCACGGCGCCGCCCTGATCGCGCTGACCATCGACGAGGAGGGGCAGGCGCGCACCGCGGAGAAGAAGGTGGAGATCGCCGAGCGGCTGATCGACGACCTGACCGGCAACTGGGGCATCCGCGAGTCCGACATCCTCATCGACTGCCTGACCTTCACCATCTGCACCGGCCAGGAGGAGTCCCGCAAGGACGGCGTCGCCACCATCGAGGCGATCCGGGAGCTCAAGCGCCGCCACCCCGACGTGCAGACCACTCTGGGCCTGTCCAACATCTCCTTCGGCCTGAACCCGGCCGCCCGCGTCGTCCTCAACTCGGTGTTCCTCGACGAGTGCGTCAAGGCGGGCCTGGACTCCGCGATCGTGCACGCCGCGAAGATCCTGCCGATCGCCCGCATCCCCGAGGAGCAGCGGCAGACCGCGTACGACCTGGTGTACGACCTGCGGCGCGAGGGATACGACCCGCTCCAGCACCTGATGGAGCTGTTCGAGGGCGTCGACTCCACGTCGGTCAAGGCGGGCAAGGCCGAGGAGCTGGCCGCGCTGCCGCTGGAGGAGCGCCTGCAACGGCGCATCATCGACGGTGAGAAGAACGGCCTGGAGGCCGACCTGGATGCCGCCATGGCCGACCGCCCGGCCCTGGACATCGTCAACGACACCCTGCTGGCCGGGATGAAGGTGGTCGGCGAGCTGTTCGGCTCCGGCCAGATGCAGCTGCCGTTCGTGCTGCAGTCCGCCGAGGTGATGAAGTCCGCCGTCGCCTACCTCGAACCGCACATGGAGAAGAGCGACGACAGCGGCAAGGGCACCATCGTGCTCGCCACCGTGCGCGGCGACGTGCACGACATCGGCAAGAACCTGGTGGACATCATCCTGTCCAACAACGGCTACAACGTGGTCAACCTGGGCATCAAGCAGCCGGTCTCGGCCATCCTGGACGCCGCGCAGGAGCACCGCGCCGACGTGATCGGCATGTCCGGGCTGCTGGTGAAGTCCACGGTGATCATGAAGGAGAACCTGGAGGAGCTCAACCAGCGCGGCCTGGCCGCCGCCTACCCGGTGATCCTCGGCGGAGCCGCGCTGACCCGCGCCTACGTGGAGCAGGACCTGCACGAGGTCTACGCCGGCGAGGTGCGCTACGCCCGCGACGCCTTCGAGGGCCTGCGGCTGATGGACGCGCTGATCGGCATCAAGCGCGGTGTGCCCGGTGCCAAGCTGCCCGAGCTGAAGGCCCGCCGGGTCCCGCAGCGCCCGCAGGCCGAGCCGGAGCCGGAGAGCGGCCAGGTCCGCTCGGACGTCGCCACCGACAACCCGGTGCCCACCCCGCCGTTCTGGGGCACCCGGGTGGTCAAGGGCATCCAGCTGGCCGACTACGCCTCCTGGCTGGACGAGGGCGCCCTGTTCAAGGGGCAGTGGGGCCTGAAGGAGGCCCGCGCCGGCGGGCCCTCCTACGAGGAGCTGGTGGAGACCGAGGGCCGGCCGCGGCTGCGCGGGCTGCTCACCCGCCTGCAGTCGGAGAACCTGCTGGAGGCGGCGGTCGTGCACGGGTACTTCCCGTGCGTGTCCAAGGGCGACGACCTGGTCGTGCTGCACGAGGACGGCACCGAGCGCACCCGGTTCACCTTCCCGCGGCAGCGCCGCGGGCGGCGGCTGTGCCTGGCCGACTACTTCCGGCCCGAGGAGTCCGGCGAGACCGACGTCGTCGGCTTCCAGGTGGTCACCGTCGGCAGCCGGATCTCGGACGCGGCCAACGAGCTGTTCGCCGCCGACTCCTACCGGGACTACCTGGAGCTGCACGGCCTGTCGGTGCAGCTGGCCGAGGCGCTCGCCGAGTACTGGCACGCCCGGGTGCGCGCCGAGCTGGGCTTCGCCGGCGAGGACCCCGACGACGTGGCGGACATGTTCGCGCTGAAGTACCGCGGCGCGCGCTTCTCGCTGGGCTACGGGGCCTGCCCCGACCTGGAGGACCGGGCGAAGATCGCCGACCTGCTGGAACCGGAGAGGATCGGCGTGAAGCTGTCCGAGGAGTTCCAGCTGCACCCCGAGCAGTCCACCGACGCCATCGTCATCCACCACCCCGAGGCCAAGTACTTCAACGCCCGTTAGACCGGGCGCCACCGGGCCGTTCCGCCACGTCCGGCGTTCCGTTGCCCGGCGACGTACACTGGCAGATCCGGCAGAGGCCGGTCGCCGTCCCGCATTCGCGGGGCGCCGCGACCGGCCTCTGTGCCCCCCGGAAGCGGGCACGTGTCCACCACGCCGGGCCTGGAGCACCGAGTCGAGGAGTGGGGCGTATGACCAGCAGCATCCCCGTCGCCGCAACCCGCATGGCGCAGGGTCCGGTACCCCATGCGGTGCTGCTGGACCTGGACGGCACCCTGGTGGACACCGAGGGGCTGTGGTGGGCGGCGGAGAGCGAGGTCTTCGCCGGCCTCGGGCACGTGCTGGACGAGGCGCACCGCTCCGTCGTCGTCGGCGGCCCGATGGCCCGCAGCCTCGGCCACCTGATCGAGGTGACCGGCGCCGCCGTCTCCGCCGCGGAACTGACCCCCGCGGTGAACCTGCGCTTCGAGCAGCTGATCGCCCGCGGCGCCCCGCTGATGCCCGGCGCCCGCCGGCTGCTCACCGAGCTGACCGCGCACGGCATCCCCACCGCGCTGGTCTCCGCCTCGCACCGCAGGACGATCGACGCGATGCTCGCCTGGCTGGGCGCCGAGCACTTCGCCTTCACCGTGGCCGGCGACGAGGTGCCCCGCACCAAGCCGCACCCCGACCCGTACCTGACCGCCGCGGCACGGCTCGGGGCCGACCCGGCGGCGTGCGTGGTCGTCGAGGACACCCTCACCGGAGTCGCCTCCGCGGAGGCCGCGGGCTGCCGCGTGGTGGCCGTCCCGTCGGTGGTCCCGATCGAGCCGGCGCCCGGCCGGACGGTGCTGCGTTCGCTCGAGGAGTTGAGCATCCCTTTTCTGCGCTCTTTGAACACGGCCCTTCACTGAGCGTCGCCATCGGGGAATTCCCAGGCGTCTCTGCACGAACTTTGGTATCCCGTTGGTGCTGATCACACGCAATCTCGGTATCGTCGCCGAAGCGTGCGCGCGGAGTGTGCTGGAATACCTGCGGTGACCCCGCGGCAAGGCGGTCCGGCCGCCCGAGCGCGTCAGCCATCCCGGCTTCGGCCTGCCCCGGACTCGGGTGCGTGGACGGCCTGTTCGGCTGCGTGACGTCACCACGGGGGTCCACCGGCACATGTGCAGTAGCAAGAGGAGAACAACGACGATGAATCGCAGGCTTCTGGTGCTGCCCGCCCTGCTGGGCGTACTGACACCCCTGGTGAGCGGGTGCGGCAGCTCCGGCGGAGGGAGCGGCGACAGTGGCAAACCCATCGTCGTTGGCACCACCGACAGCATCGAGATGACCAAGGACAACCCTGCTCCGCTCGATCCGGCCACCTCGTACGACAGCGCGACCTGGAACATCTTCTACAACACCTTCCAGATGCTGCTGAGCTACCCCCGCAGCAGCACCACGCCGTCCCCCGACGCGGCCTCCGAGTGCCACTACACGGACACCTCCACGCTGACGTACCAGTGCACCCTGCGGGACAATCTGAAGTTCTCCAACGGTGACAAGATCACGTCCGCGGATGTGAAGTTCTCCATCGACCGGATGCAGAAGATCAACTGGCCCACCGGCCCGGCGTCCCTGATATCCGGCGTCAAAGCGGTGAACACCCCCGACGACCGGACCGTCGTCTTCCAGCTCAAGGCTCCTGACGCCACGTTCCCCGCGAAGCTGGCGACCCCGGCCGCCGCGATCATGGACAGCAAGGTCTACGACATGAGCAAGCCGTACGACGGCTACAAGCTCATAGGCTCCGGCCCCTACGTCCTCAAGTCGTACTCCGCGACCAAGGAGGGCACCTTCCAGAAGGGCGAGTTCGTCAAGAACTCGAACTACCAGGGCGCGCTCAAGCTGAACAACAGCAAGGTCGACCTGCGGATGTTCGAGGACTCCAAGAAGATGGAGACCGCCCTGAAGGCCGGCCAGCTGGACGTGATGTCCCGCCAGCTCGACCCGGACCAGATCAAGGAACTCCAGGCGAGCACCGACCCCGACATCAAGCTCACCGAGGCGCCGGGCGGCGAGGCCCGCTACCTGTTCCTCAACACCTCCTCGGTCGACCTGAAGACCAAGGCCGTCCGTCAGGCGATGGCCATGGTCCTGGACCGCCAGGCCATCACCAAGAACGTCTACAAGCGCACCGCCGACCCGCTGTACTCGGTCGTGCCGCAGGGCATCTCGGGCCACGTCAACTCGTTCTTCAACGTCTACGGGAACCCGAACACCAGCGCCGCCAAGCAGAAGCTGAAGAGCGCCGGCATCACCAGCAAGGTCCCGCTGACCATCAACTTCCGCCGCGACAACGGCGGCACGATGAACCAGCCCGAGGCCGAGGCGATCGCCCAGCAGCTCAACGCCACCGGGCTGTTCGACGTCACCACCAAGAGCGAGCAGTGGAACGCCTTCCTGAAGGCGGCCTCCGAGCGCAAGTACGAGATCTTCGCGATCAGCTGGCTCCCGGACTTCCCCGACCCGGACAACTACATCGCGCCGTTCTTCGACAAGGACAACTTCCTCAACCTGCCGTACCAGAGCACCGAGATCCAGAACACGATCCTGCCCGCGACCCGCGGCATGGCGGCCCGCAGCACCGCCAGCACGGACTTCAAGACGGCGCAGGACATCATCGCCCAGGACGTCCCGATGCTCCCCCTGTGGCAGGGCAAGCAGTACATCGCCGCACGCAGCGACATCACCGGTGTCGAGTGGGCGCTGAACTCCTCGACCACCACGCAGTTCTGGGAGTTGGGCCGTGGCGTTAACGGGTGACCCGAGCGCAAGGAGAGCGTCGAGGATGAACCGCAAGCTGCTCGTCATGCCGGCCCTGCTGGGCCTGGCGACACTGCCGCTGGCCGGATGCGGATCCGGCGGCGGCAGTGGGGGCGGCGGCCGGCCGATCGTGGTCGGCACGACGGACGTGTTCCAGATGTCGAAGGACGACCCGGCGCCGTTCGATCCGGCGACCGGGTACGACATCGAGAGCTGGAACATCTTCAGCAACACCTACCAGACGCTGCTGCGGCTGCCGCGCAGCGGCACCGACCCGCAGCCCGAGGCCGCCAAGGAGTGCCACTTCTCGGACAGCCAGGGCGAGCAGTACCGGTGCACGCTGCGCAGCGGCCTCACGTTCTCCAACGGTCGCAAGATCACCTCGCAGGACGTCAAGTTCTCCATCGACCGGGTACGGCGGATCAACGATCCCAACGGCCCGGCGAACCTGCTGAGCAACGTGGACACGGTGGAGACGCCCGATCCCTCGACGGTCGTCTTCCACCTGTCCGGGCCGGACTCCACCTTCCCGTTCAAGCTCGCCACCCCGGCAGCCGACATCGTCGACAGCCACGAGTACGGCGCCGCCAAGGCGCACCCGGGCTACTCGGTGGTGGGGTCCGGCCCCTACACGCTCTCGTCGTTCACCCCGGGCAAGAGCGCGGTCTTCAGCCGGAACTCCCGCTACAAGGGCTCCCTGAAGATCAACAACAGCAAGATCGAGCTGCGGTTCTTCACCTCCTCGGCCTCGATGATGAAGGCGCTCCAGGCCGGCAGCATCGACGTGATGAGCCGGACGATGTCCCCGGCGCAGATCAACGACCTGGCCGACGGGGCCGATCCGGAGGTCAAGCTCACCGAGGCGCCCGGCACCGAGATCCGCTACCTGGTCTTCAACACCGCAGACCCCACGGTCGGGAAGCTCGCGGTCCGCAAGGCCGTCGCCGACCTCGTGGACCGGCAGACCCTCACCCACGACGTGTACCAGCGGACCACGACGCCGCTGTACTCGCTGGTCCCGCAGGGCATCACCGGGCACAACAACGCGTTCTTCAACGACTACGGCGACCAGCCGAACCCGGCCGCCGCCCGCCGCGTCCTGGCCCAGGCCGGCATCGACACCCCGGTGCCGCTGACGCTGTCGTACACCACGAACCACTACGGCGAGGCGACCGCGCCGGAGTTCGCCATGCTCAAGGACGAGCTGGAGTCCGGCGGCCTGTTCCGGGTCACCCTCCAGGGCACGGCCGACTGGAACGCCTACAAGACCGCGTACCGGGCGCACAAGCTCCAGGTGTTCGGCATGGGCTGGTTCCCCGACTTCCCCGACCCGGACAACTACATCGCCCCGTTCTTCGGCAACGACGACTTCCTGAACCTGGCGTACGTCAACCCGCAGATACGGGACCAGATCATCCCCGGCACCCGGCAGAAGACCGCCCGCAGCGGCGCGGTGGCCGACTTCGAGCAGGCCCAGCAGGACATCGCGCGCGACGTCCCGATCGTGCCGCTGTGGCAGGGCAAGCAGTACATCGCCGCGCGCAGCGACATCACCGGCACCGAGTGGGCGCTCAACGCCTCCTCGACCACCCAGTTCTGGGAACTGGGCCGCGGGGTGTCCACCAACTGACCGCGCACCGGGCGGTCCCGCGCGGGGCCGCCCGGTCAGGTCCCGCTCAGTTCGCGCCGGGCCGCACCAGTCCGCTCTCGTAGGCGTACACCGCGGCCTGCACCCGGTCGCGCAGCGCCAGCTTGGTCAGCACGTGGCCGACGTGGGTCTTGACGGTGGTCTCGCTGACGAACAGCTCGGCGGCGATCTCCGCGTTCGACAGTCCGCGGGCCACCAGCTTGAGCACCTCGACCTCGCGCTCGGTCAGCGCGTTCAGCGGCTGCGGCACCGCCTCCTCGCCCGACGGGAGCCGGCCGGCGTACTTGTCCAGCAGCCGGCGCGTGATGCTCGGCGCCAGCATCGCCTCGCCCGCGGCCACCACCCGGATCGCCTGCACCAGCTCCGCGGCCGGCGCGTCCTTGAGCAGGAAGCCGCTGGCCCCGGCGCGCAGCGCCTCCACCACGTACTCGTCCAGGTCGAAGGTGGTGAGCACCAGCACCTTGGCCGGGCCCGAGCGGTCGGGGCCGGTGATCTGCCGGGTGGCCTCCACCCCGTCCATCCTCGGCATCCGGATGTCCATCAGCACCACGTCGGGCTGCAGCGCCCGTACCTGGTCGAGCGCCTGCTGGCCGTCGCCGGCCTCGCCCACCACGGCCAGATCGGACTCCGCCTCCAGGATCATCCGGAATCCGGTGCGCAACAGGGGCTGATCGTCCACCAGCAGGACGCGAATGGCCACGGGTACTCCTTTGCTAGACCGAGTCATTCTTGCCCACGACAGGCAGCAGACCCGGTTTTTCCGCCAGCGGGTACGGCGGGGGAGTCCCCCCGAATTCGGGACAGAACGCCTGGTGGTCGCACCAGGCGCAGAGCGGGCCGCGGCGCGGGCGCCACTCGCCGCTGGCCGTCGCCTCGCTGATCGCCTCCCACAGCGCCTGCAACTTGCGCTCGGTGCGCAGCAGGTCGGTCTCGCTGGGGTCGTACGTCAGCAGGTCCCCGCTGCCGAGGTAGACCAGCTGAAGCCGGCGCGGCACCACGCCGCGCAGCCGCCACAGCACCAGGGCGTAGAACTTCATCTGGAACAGCGGTTCGTCTGCGTACTCGGGCCGCGGCGCCTTGCCGGTCTTGTAGTCCACCACCCGCAGGTCGCCGGTGGCGGGGGCGACGTCCAGCCGGTCCACGTAGCCGCGCAGCACCAGCCCTGACGCCAGCTGCGTCTCCACGTACAGCTCGCGCTCGGCGGGCTCCAGGCGGGTCGGGTCCTCCAGCGTGAACCAGCGGTCCACCAGGTGCTCGGCGCTCTGCAGCCAGTCCGCCAGCGCCGCCGGGTCGGCGGCGCCCTCGACCGCGCCGAACAGCTCGTCCAGCTCCGGCCTGGCCTCCCGCAGCCGCTCCCACTCGCCGGCCACCATCGACCGGGCCCGGTCCGCGGTCCGGTCGGCCGCGGGCGCGTCGAAGAGCCGCTCCAGCACGGCGTGCACCACGGTGCCGCGGGTCGCCGCCTGGCTGGGCTTCTCCGGCAGCCGGTCGATCACCCGCAGCCGGTACAGCAGCGGGCAGCGCATGAAGTCCGAGGCCCGCGACGGCGACAGCGAGGACGGCGGCCGCGGCGGCGTCCGCCGGACCGCACCGGCGGCCGTCTCGCCGGCCTCGCCGGCCGCCGTGGCATCGCCGGCGGCCGTCTCGCCGGCCGATGCAGCCGCCTCGGGTTCCTCGGCGGCGTCCGGCGGCGTGCTCTGGGCAGGGATCTCCATGGCACCCGACCCTATTGCCTGCCACTGACAGCGCAGCGGGCCGGGCGGTGCCCCCGTGTCGTTCGATGGGCAGGGCAATAGCATGGTCGGAGAGCCCCTCGTGCCGCATGATCGGTACGGGGGACTGCATCGATCGAGGGGAACCAGTGAGCGAGAGCGGTCGGCCGCCGTCGGACAACAGCAGCCCCCCGGCCCGGGACGGCGAGGGTGCCTCCGGCGCGGCCCGGGAGCCGGGCGGCGGCATCCTGATGGGGCGCTTCTTCGGCGTGCCGATCTACGTGGCACCCAGCTGGTTCCTGGTCGCCGCGCTGATCACCTGGGTCTTCGGCGGCCAGCTGGACACCGTGCTGCCCGAGCTGGGCCGGGTCCGCTACCTGGTGTCGCTGTTCTTCGCGATCGCCTTCTACGCCTCGGTGCTCGTGCACGAGCTGGCGCACACCGTCGCCGCGCTGCGCTTCAAGCTGCCGGTCCGCCGGATCCAGCTGCAGTTCTTCGGCGGCGTCTCGGAGATCGAGAAGGAGTCCGACACCCCGGGCCGCGAGTTCGTGCTGGCCTTCGTCGGGCCGCTGCTCTCCCTGGTGCTCGCGGCCGTCTTCTACGGGGCGATGCAGTTCGTCGACTCCGGCACGGTGCCCGGCGTGCTGCTGGCCGGCCTGATGGTCAGCAACCTCATCGTGGCCATCTTCAACTTCCTGCCGGGGCTGCCGCTGGACGGCGGCCGGATGCTGCGGGCCGTGGTGTGGAAGATCAGCGGCAAGGCCATGACCGGCACCGTGGCCGCCGCCTGGGTGGGCCGCGCCCTGGCGCTGGCCGTGCTGATCGGCCTCCCGCTGCTGTCCTACCGCGGCGGCATCAACGGCGGCAGCAGCGGCTCCGACTCGCTGACCGACGCGCTGCTGGCGGCGATCCTCGCCGCGATCATCTGGACCGGCGCCGGCAACAGCCTGCGGATGGCCCGGCTCCGCGAGCGCCTGCCCGGGCTCCAGGCCCGCACCCTGACCCGCCGCGCGGTGCCGGTCGCCTCCGACACCCCGCTGTCCGAGGCGCTGCGCCGCGCCAACGAGGCCGGCGCCCGCGCCCTGGTGGTGGTCGACGGCCGCGGCGACCCGACGGCCCTGGTCCGGGAGTCCGCGATCGTCACCGTCCCCGAGCACCGCAGGCCCTGGGTCGCCGTCAGCGGCCTCGCGCAGGACCTCACGCCCGGCATGCGGGTCTCCGCGGAGCTGGCGGGCGAGGACCTGCTGGACCGGCTGCGGGCGACGCCGTCCACCGAGTACCTGGTCGTCGAACCGACCGGCGAGATCTACGGGGTGCTGTCCACCGCCGACGTCGAGCGGGCGTTCCTGGCCGCGATGTCCCGGGCGTCCTGACCGGGCGGATCGAGCCACTAGACTCGACGCATGTCCGAACCGACCGGTGCCGCCCGCCGTCGCGGGCCCTTCAAAGTCGGGGACCAGGTCCAGCTCACCGACCCCAAGGGACGCCACTACACCTTCACGCTCGAAGCCGGGAAGCAGTTCCACACCCACAAGGGCGCCTTCCCCCACGACGAGCTGATCGGTGCCCCCGAGGGCAGTGTGGTCCGAACCACGGGAAACGTCGCCTACCTTGCGCTGCGCCCCCTGCTCCCCGACTACGTCCTGTCCATGCCCCGCGGCGCCGCCGTGGTCTACCCCAAGGACGCGGGGCAGATCCTGGCGATGGCCGACATCTTCCCCGGCGCGCGCGTCGTCGAGGCGGGCGTGGGCTCGGGGTCGCTCAGCAGCTTCCTGCTGCGGGCGATCGGCGACCACGGCATGCTGCACAGCTACGAGCGCCGCGCCGACTTCGCCGAGATCGCCACGCAGAACGTCGAGCGCTACTTCGGCGGCCTGCACCCGGCCTGGCAGCTCACCGTCGGCGACCTCCAGGACCACCTCTCCGACACCGACGTCGACCGGGTCATCCTCGACATGCTCGCGCCCTGGGAGTGCCTGGAGGCGGTCTCCAAGGCCCTGGTGCCCGGCGGCATCCTCTGCGCCTACGTGGCGACCACCACGCAGCTGGCGCGCACCGTCGAGGCGATCCGCGAGCACGGCACCTTCAACGAGCCGGCCGCCTGGGAGACCATGGTCCGCACCTGGCACGTGGAGGGCCTCGCCGTCCGCCCGGACCACCGCATGATCGGCCACACCGGCTTCCTGCTCACCGCCCGGCGCCTGGCCGACGGCGTGGAGCCGCCACTGCGCCGCCGCAGGCCCGCGAAGGGCGCCTACGGCGAGGACTACACCGGTCCCGGCAGCGGCAGCGGGGGCTCCGCCGCCGAGAGCTGACCGCGAAGCGCTCGCAAGGGGACGATTCCGGCCAACTTCACCGCGCCGCCACCGGGTTGCCGTCCCACGGCCACCGTGGCGGCCGTCCGGCCCACTGCGGGCGCACGGTCGCGTACCGGCCACGGGACCGCCTGGAGCGCGGCCTGAGCCGCGCTGGAGCCCGGCTCGAAACGAGGGGCGGGGGGGGGCCGCCCGCCCGCCCCCCCCCCCCCCCCGCCGCCGCGGGGGGGGCCGGGGGCCCCCCCCGGGCCCCCCCCCCCGAGGCGCCCCCCGGGGGCGCGGCGGGGGGCGCCCCCCCCCGCCCGCC
>NZ_JBIRRR010000030.1:44376-88143 GCF_044333795.1 Streptomyces sp. NPDC020917
GGGGCGGCGCGGGGGGCGGGGGGGGGCCGGGGGGGCCGCGGGGGGGGGGCCCCGGCCCCCCCCCCCCCCCCCCCCCCGCCGTTCCGGCCCGGTGTGATGTATGGCACCATGCTGGCCACCCCCGCAGATCGACTCCTCAGGAGACAGGCGCGTGCAGCCCTCCGCAGGCCCGGCCCTCCCGCACACCCGCAGCCGCACCGTGCACTGGCTGACCACCGCCGCCGGCCTCGGGGCCGTCGTGGCCGCGGTGGCCCTGGTCCAGCCGGCCGACGCCTCGGTCACCGGCGCGACCGGCTCCGGCAAGGCGCCCGCGCACCCCGTCGCCGCCCCTGATCCGAAGGCCGCCGCCTATCCGCTCGACTGCCCGCCCGGCGCGGGCGTGGACGTGATAGCGCACGTCTCCGGGGACCTGGACGGGGACGGCCGTCCGGAGACGGTGGCCGTGGTCCGCTGCCACGCCGACACCGGCACCCCGCCGAGCGGCGTCTACATCCTGTCCGCGCCGGCCGCCGCCGGTGCGGCGCCCAAGATCGCGCAGATGCTGGTCAATCCGGCCGACGACCGCGAGATCAGCGACTTCCGGCTGGAGGGGCGCACCGTCAGGGCGACCGTCCTCGGCTTCTCCGGTCCCACCGTCCCGCGGTGCTGCCCCGACCTGAAGCGCACCTACTCCTGGGAGTGGCGGGGCGGCCGCTACGTGGCACTGCCCGGGCCGCTGGCCAACAGCATCTGACCGGCCCGCCGCGGGCGCCGCGGGGGCGCCGCCGGGCGCGGTCCGGCTACTCCGCGTCGGGGCCGTACACCTCGACGTGGTCGGCCGCCCGCCGCACGTGGATGCAGTCGCCGGGGCACTCCTTGGCGGAGTCCACCACATCCCGCAGCAGGGCGACCGGTACGGGTACCGTTGCACCAGGGGTCTGCAGGAGTTCGGCCTCCTCGCCCTCGGGCGCGGGCCCCTTCACATAGGCGAGCCCGTCGATGTCCAGCTCGAAGACCTCGGGCGCGTACTGGACACAGATCCCGTCGCCGGTGCACAGGTCCTGGTCGATCCAGACTTCGAGCGCCTCGGCCGTCTCGTTGCTCACGGAACCCCATCCCTGCTGTTCGTCGTTCGGGAAGTATCGGGAAGCAACAGCCCCCGACGGCTGTTGACGCAAACGACGATACAACCGGCGGCTTTCGGATGGAGATCGGCGGGTATCTCAGTGGCGGAGGGACGTGCGCAAGGGTGAAGATCGGACACACCGCGATCGTCTTTGTGATCTAGGGGTTTCAACCCCCACCGGCCCAGGTAGGGTCTGGAAACGTCCAGCTCCCCTTGGAGGAGGTGAGGACCGTGGCGGCCCACGACGACGACATCAACCGTGGCGGCCGACCCGCTCGTGGATCGGACGATCCCATGAGCCAGGTCGCCTTTCTTGAGCAGGAGATCGCCGTCCTGCG
Organism: Streptomyces sp. NPDC020917; assembly: GCF_044333795.1. Taxonomy (NCBI): domain Bacteria; kingdom Bacillati; phylum Actinomycetota; class Actinomycetes; order Kitasatosporales; family Streptomycetaceae; genus Streptomyces; species Streptomyces sp. NPDC020917. Next base: position 45,820 of record NZ_JBIRRR010000030.1, read on the forward strand.
ACGCAAGCTCGCCGACTCTCCGCGGCACACGAGGATTCTCGAGGAGCGGATCGTCGAGCTGCAGACCAATCTGGCAGGCGTGTCCACGCAGAACGAACGGCTGGCGAACACGCTCCGCGAGGCCCGCGACCAGATCGTGGCCCTCAAGGAGGAGGTCGACCGGCTCGCCCAGCCGCCCGCCGGCTTCGGCGTGTTCCTGCAGGCCAACGAGGACGGGACGGCGGACATCTTCACCGGCGGGCGCAAGCTCCGGGTGAACGTCAGCCCGTCCGTCGAGCTCGACGAGCTGCGGCGCGGCCAGGAGCTGATGCTCAACGAAGCGCTCAACGTGGTCGAGGCCATGGAGTTCGAGCTCGTCGGCGACATCGTCACCCTCAAGGAGATCCTGGAGGACGGCGAGCGCGCCCTGGTGATCGGGCACACCGACGAGGAGCGGGTGGTCCGGCTCGCCGAGCCGCTGCACAGCATCCCGCTGCGCGCCGGTGACGCCCTGCTGCTCGAACCCCGCTCGGGCTACGTGTACGAGCGGGTGCCCAAGAGCGAGGTCGAGGAGCTCGTCCTCGAAGAGGTGCCGGACATCGACTACCGGCAGATCGGCGGCCTGGGCAACCAGATCGAGCAGATCCGGGACGCGGTGGAACTCCCGTACCTGCACGCCGATCTCTTCCGGGAGTACGAACTGCGGCCGCCCAAGGGCGTGCTGCTGTACGGCCCGCCCGGATGCGGCAAGACGCTCATCGCCAAGGCGGTCGCCAACTCCCTGGCCAAGAAGGTCGCGGAGGTCACCGGGCAGCCCCAGGGCAAGAGCTACTTCCTCAACATCAAGGGCCCGGAGCTGCTGAACAAGTACGTCGGCGAGACCGAGCGCCAGATCCGCCTGGTGTTCCAGCGGGCCCGTGAGAAGGCCAGCGAGGGCACCCCGGTCATCGTCTTCTTCGACGAGATGGAGTCGCTGTTCCGCACCCGCGGCAGCGGTGTCAGCTCGGACGTGGAGAACACCATCGTCCCGCAGCTGCTCGCCGAGATCGACGGCGTCGAGGGCCTGGAGAACGTCATCGTCATCGGCGCCTCCAACCGCGAGGACATGATCGACCCCGCGATCCTGCGGCCCGGCCGCCTGGACGTGAAGATCAAGATCGAGCGGCCGGACGCCGAGGCGGCCAAGGACATCTTCTCGAAGTACCTGGTCGAGAGCCTTCCGCTGCACGGCGAGGACCTCGCCGAGCACGGCGGGTCGGAGGCGGCCACCGTGGACGCCATGATCCAGTCCGTGGTCGAGCGGATGTACTCCGAGACCGAGGAGAACCGCTTCCTGGAGGTCACCTATGCCAACGGTGACAAGGAGGTCCTGTACTTCAAGGACTTCAACTCCGGAGCGATGATCCAGAACATCGTGGACCGGGCCAAGAAGATGGCGATCAAGGCCTTCCTCGACCACGGACAGCGCGGTATGCGCGTCTCCCACCTGCTCGCGGCATGCGTCGACGAGTTCAAGGAGAACGAGGACCTGCCGAACACGACCAACCCCGACGACTGGGCGCGGATCTCCGGGAAGAAGGGCGAGCGGATCGTGTTCATCCGCACCCTGGTGACCGGAAAGCAGGGGGCGGACACGGGGCGCTCCATCGACACCGTGGCGAACACCGGACAGTATCTGTAAGCACTACCCTCCGGCTGCGGGGCCCCGACAGACGGGTACCCGCAGCCGGTGTGTTTTCCGGCCCGATCGGGCCGGAGCCGGGCAAGGAGGGCCGCATGACCGTACGGCGAGTAATGGGCATCGAGACGGAGTACGGGATCTCCGTCCCCGGCCACCCCAACGCCAATGCCATGCTCACCTCGTCCCAGATCGTCAACGCCTACGCCGCGGCGATGCACCGGGCCCGCAGGGCCCGCTGGGACTTCGAGGAGGAGAACCCGCTGCGGGACGCCCGCGGCTTCGACCTGGCCCGGGAGGCGGCGGACTCCACCCAGCTCACCGACGAGGACATCGGCCTGGCCAACGTGATCCTCACCAACGGCGCCCGGCTCTACGTGGACCACGCCCACCCCGAGTACTCCTCGCCGGAGATCACCAATCCGCGCGACGCGGTGCTCTGGGACAAGGCCGGCGAGCGGATCATGGCCGAGGCGGCGCTGCGGGCCGCCCAGCTGCCCGGCGCCCAGCCCATCCACCTGTACAAGAACAACACCGACAACAAGGGCGCGTCCTACGGCACGCACGAGAACTACCTGATGAAGCGGGAGACCCCGTTCTCGGACATCGTGCGGCACCTGACGCCGTTCTTCGTGTCCCGGCAGGTGGTGACCGGCGCCGGCCGGGTCGGCATCGGCCAGGACGGCCGCGAGGACGGCTTCCAGCTCAGCCAGCGGGCGGACTACTTCGAGGTCGAGGTGGGCCTGGAGACCACCCTCAAGCGCCCCATCATCAACACCCGCGACGAGCCCCACTCGGACGCCGAGAAGTACCGCAGGCTGCATGTGATCATCGGGGACGCCAACCTCTCCGAGATCTCCACGTACCTCAAGCTCGGCACGACCGCGCTGGTGCTTTCCATGATCGAGGACGGCTTCATCAAGGTCGACCTGGCCGTCGACCAGCCGGTCCGCACCCTGCACGAGGTCTCCCACGACCCCACGCTGCAACAGCTCATCACGCTGCGCAACGGCCGCACCCTGACCGCGGTGCAGCTCCAGATGGAGTACTTCGAGCTGGCCCGCAAGTACACCGAGGAGCGGTACGGCGCGGACGCCGACCCGCAGACCAGGGACGTGCTGGCCCGCTGGGAGGACGTGCTCAACCGGCTGGAGAACGACCCGATGAGCCTGTCCGGCGAGCTGGACTGGGTCGCCAAGCGGGAGGTGCTGGAGGGCTACCGCCGGCGGGACGGCCTGGGCTGGGACGCGGCGCGGCTGCACCTGGTGGACCTGCAGTACGCCGACGTGCGGCCCGACAAGGGCCTCTACAACCGCCTGGTGGCCCGCGGGCGCATCCAGCGCCTGCTGGACGAGGAGGACGTCCTGCGGGCCGCCCAGCAGCCACCGGAGGACACCAGGGCCTACTTCCGCGGCCGCTGCCTGGAGCAGTACGCGGACGACGTGGCCGCCGCCTCCTGGGACTCGGTCATCTTCGACCTGCCCGGCCGTGACTCGCTGCAGCGGGTCCCCACCCTGGAGCCGCTGCGGGGCACCCGCAACCACGTCAAGGAGCTGCTCGACCGCTGCCGCACCGCCGAGGAGCTGGTCCGGATCCTGTCCGGGGGCTGACCGGCGGCTGAAACGGTCCCGAATCGGGAAACAACCCAGTGGCAGTCGTACGTTGAGGTAATCGAGCGCCGATGTCGGACGGTGCTTGTAGGGTCTGATCTTGTACCGCGGACACACCGAGGACATGACTCATGTACGGCAGGTAACCGAGCGCACGAGACGAGCGGGGTGAGGGACATGGCCACGAAGGACACCGACGGCGGACAGCAGAAGGCGACGCGTTCCACCGATGAGGTAGACGAGGTCGAGCAGGACGCCCAGGCGGCCGGCGACCTCAAGGAACGCCACGAGAAGCTCTCGGACGACGTGGACTCCGTCCTCGACGAGATCGACGACGTCCTCGAGGAGAACGCCGAGGACTTCGTGCGGTCGTTCGTCCAGAAGGGCGGCGAGTAGCCGCTCACCCCTCCATCCGCCCCGCGCCTCACGGACCGCGGGGCGGATGGATTTCCGGGCCGCGGGTAGGGTCCGTACCGACTCCCAAGATCGTGTGGAAGGAATCGCGTGGAAGCCAACCCTCGCAGCACCACCGGGCGTCTGCCGGCCGCCTTCCTGACGCCCGGCTCGTCCTCGTTCCTCGACTTCCTGGGCGATCACGCGCCCGAGCTGCTGCCGGGGAACCGCACACTGCCGCCCCTGAAGGGCGCGGTGGAACTCCCGCACGGCACGACCATCGTCGCCGCCACCTTCGCGGGCGGCGTCATCCTCGCCGGTGACCGCCGCGCCACGATGGGCAACATCATCGCCCAGCGCGACATCGAGAAGGTCTTCCCGGCCGACGAGTACTCCGCCGTGGGCATCGCCGGCACCGCCGGCCTCGCGGTGGAGATGGTCAAGCTGTTCCAGCTGGAGCTGGAGCACTACGAGAAGATCGAAGGGGCCGTGCTCTCCCTGGAGGGCAAGGCCAACCGGCTGTCCACGATGATCCGCGGCAACCTCGGCATGGCCCTGCAGGGCCTGGCCGTCGTGCCGCTGTTCGCCGGCTTCGACACCGAGCGCGGCAAGGGCCGGATCTTCTCCTACGACGTGACCGGCGGCCGGACCGAGGAGTCCGGTTTCGCGGCCACCGGCTCGGGCTCCGTCTACGCGCGCGGCGCCCTGAAGAAGCTCTACCGGCACGACCTCGCCGAGGGCGAGATGGTCACCGCCGTGGTCCAGGCGCTCTACGACGCCGCGGACGACGACTCGGCCACCGGCGGCCCCGACCTGACCCGGAAGATCTTCCCGATCGTCACGGTGATCACCGAGGACGGCTTCCGCAGGCTCAGCGGGACCGAGGTCGCCGACATCGCCCGCGCGGTGCTCGACGAGCGCATGCAGCGGCCCGACGGCCCCCAGGCGCAGGTGCTGTGACGTCCCGCCAGTCGTCAGCCCGCAGCGGCCACGGACCGCACCTCCCGTCTCCCTCAGCGCCGACAGCAGAAAGGCACGGTTAGCCGGTGTCCACGCCCTTTTACGTTTCGCCTCAGCAGGCCATGGCCGACCGTGCCGAGTACGCCCGCAAGGGCATCGCGCGCGGCCGCAGCGTCGTCGTCCTGCAGTACGCGGACGGCATCGTCTTCGTCGCCGAGAACCCCTCCCGTGCGCTCCACAAGGTCAGCGAGATCTACGACCGGATCGCGTTCGCCGCGGTCGGCAAGTACAACGAGTTCGAGAACCTGCGGATCGGTGGTGTCCGCTACGCCGACCTGCGCGGCTTCACCTACGACCGCGAGGACGTCACCGCGCGCGGCCTGGCCAACGTCTACGCCCAGACCCTCGGCACCATCTTCTCCAGCGTCGGCGAGAAGCCGTACGAGGTGGAGCTGATCGTCGCCGAGGTGGGGGCCGCCCCCGAGGACGACCAGATCTACCGGCTGCCGCACGACGGCTCCATCGTCGACGAGCACGGCGCGGTCGCCGTCGGCGGCAACTCCGACCAGATCGGCAGCTACCTGGACCAGCGCCACCGGGACGGCATGACGCTGGCCGAGGCGCTGGCGCTGGCCGTCGAGTCCCTGGCCCGCGACAGCAACGGCAACAGCGACCGGCAGCTGACCGCCGAGCAGCTCGAGGTCGCGGTCCTGGACCGGACCCGGCCGCAGCAGCGGAAGTTCAAGCGCATCCTGGGCCGCCAGCTGGCCCGCCTGCTGGAGTCGGACGCGGACGCCGCCGCCACGACGGCGACGGACGACACCGACGTCCTGGACGACGTGGACGACGTGCTGGACTCGACGGAGGACGGGGACGAGGACGAGTAGTCCCTCCGGCTTCCGTTCCGCGCCCCTGAAGGGGCTGCTCCGGCGAGCAGCCTCCTTCAGGGGCGCGGGCGTACCGGGGGAGCGGTGCTGCCGCGGACGACCAGCTCCACGGGCAGCTCGGAGGCGCTCGGCGTCCCGCCGTCCAGCAGGGTCAGCAGCGCCCGCATGCCCTCCGCGCCGACCTCCTCGGCGGGCAGCCGCACCGAGGTGAGCTCCGGGTCCACCGCGACGGCCAGCGACAGGTCGTCGAAGCCGGTCACCGACAGGTCGTCCGGGACGCGCAGTCCCAGGCCGCGCGCCGCCTTGCAGGCGCCGGCCGCGAGCACGTCGCCGTCGCACAGCAGCGCGGTGGGCCGCGGGCCCGGGCCGCCCAGCGCCCGCTCGGCCGCCGCCCGGGCCGCGCCGATGTCCAGCGCGCAGCGCTCGGTGGCCAGCGTCGCCCCGGGCACGCCCGCCAGCTCCGCGGCCACCGCCTCGCCCCTGACCCGGAAGGTCCAGGTGTCGATGTCCGCGGCCAGGTGCGTGATCCGCCGGTGGCCCAGTGCGAGCAGGTGCCGGGTCACCTGGCGGAAGCCGTCCGCGACCGCCAGGTTGACGGTGGGCGGCTCGCCGGGCGCCGACGGGTCGCTGTCGAGCATCACCAGGGGCAGGCCGCCGTCCCGCCCGCCGTCGCCGATGCCGGCCAGCGCGTCCGCGGCCATGGACGAGGCGATCACACCGTCGATCGCGGCGCGCGCCGAGCCGAACGGGTCGCGGGCCGGCCCGATGCCCTCGGGCGAGGGGTAGAGCACCACCCCGAAGCCGCGTTCCGCCGCCACCCGGGCGGTGCCGGCGTAGACCCGGGCGAAGTACTCGTGAGTGAGCGCCGGGACCACCAGCAGCGCGGTCCTGGTCCGGCCCAGGCGCAGGCTGCGCGCCGCGAGGTTGGGCCGGTAGCCCAGCTCGTCCGCGGTGGCCCGCACGGTCCGCGCGGTGGGCTCCGAGACGCGCCCGCGCCACTTGCCGCCGAGGACCAGCGACACGGTCGCCTGGGACACCCCGGCCGCCCGCGCCACGTCGCGCGAGGTGGGCCGCGCCGCGCCGCTCACGCCGCCTCCGAGGCGGCCCCGACGGCACCCCGCTCGTGCACGCTCTCCGCCTCCCGCTCCACGCCCTGCGCCGCCTGCCGGACGGCCCGCTGCAGGCGACCGGCACGGCTGCCGTGCGCCCGCGCCCGTACCCGCACCGTCCGCCCCGCCCTGTCCCGGCCCCACGGGGCTCCCGGCCCTCTGCCGGAAGCCGCCCGCAGGTGGACCCGCGGGCTGCCGCCATGGTACGTATGACGCCACGACGTTATACGTAACACGCCCGGCTCGGCGAACACCGGGCGGCGAACAGCGGAGGGGACATGGCGAGCGGGTACGGGGATCTGCTGCGCGCGCCGTACGCGGCGCGGCTGCTCGGCGGCACCCTGCTGGGCCGGCTGCCCAACGCGATGGCCGCGCTGGCCATCGTGCTCTTCCTGCGCTCCCAGCACGCCGGCTACGGCCTGGCCGGCACCCTGTCGGCGCTGTACGGCCTGGCCGTCGCCGTGGGCCAGCCGCTGCTGGGCCGGGCCGTCGACAGACGCGGGCAGCCGCGCGTGATGACCGCCGCCGCCCTGCTGTCCGCCGCCGGCTTCGCCCTGCTGGCCGTCACCGGCCCCTCACCGCTGCCGCTGGCCGTCCTCGCGGTCGTCCTGGCCGGAGTGGCCACCCCGCCCCTGGAAGGCGGTCTGCGGGCGCTGTGGCCGGCCGTGCTGGGGGAGGGCGACCGGGTGCAGAAGGCGTACGCCCTGGACGCCGCCGCCCAGGAGGTGATGTTCTCGCTGGGCCCGCTGCTGGTGACCGTCGTGATCGCGGCCGTCTCGCAGGCCGCCGCGGTCGTGCTGACCGGCGTGCTGGGCGTGGCCGGAACCCTGGTGGTGGTCACCGCCCGGCCGTCACGCGAATGGCGGGCCGAGGAGCGCGAGCCGCACTGGCTCGGCGCGCTGCGGTCCCGCGGCCTGGGGGTGCTGCTCGGCGCCTGCTTCTTCGTCGGCATCGCGCTGGGCGCCGTGTCGCTGGCCGCCGTCGCCTACGGCGACGCGCACGGCGGCGGGCCGGTCGCCGCCTACGTGCTGGCCGCCAACGGGGCCGGCGCGCTGGCCGGCGGCCTCGGCTACGGCGCCCGCACGTGGTCCGGAGTCCCCGAACGGCGGCTGCGCCTCCTGTCGATCGGCCTGGCCCTGTGCTACCCGCCGCTGGTGCTGGTGCCAGGACCGGCCGCGATGCTGCCGCTGGCGGCCCTGTCCGGCGTGTTCCTGGCGCCGGCCCTCGCCTGCGCGTTCCTGGTGGTGGACCGGCACGCCCCGGCCGGCACGGTCACCGAGGCGTTCTCCTGGGTGGTGACCGCCATCGGCGTGGGCGCGTCGCTCGGCACCGCGGCCGCCGGGGTGGCCGCCCAGCACGCGGGAGATGCCGCGGCCTTCGGCGTGGCGGCGGGCGGGGGCGCCGTCGCCATGCTGGTACTGCTGTGCACCGGGCGAATCCTGACGGACCCAAACCTGGGATCCGGTAGGGAAAAAGATCGAAACCGTGTGGTCGAACCCCGTTTCAGTACCACGCATCAGGCGTAATGTTCAGACATGGACCGCCGCATTTTCGGGCTGGAGAACGAGTACGGCGTCACATGCACGTTCAGGGGACAGCGGCGTCTGTCCCCTGACGAGGTGGCGCGGTACCTCTTCCGCCGTGTCGTGTCATGGGGCCGCAGCAGCAACGTGTTCCTGCGCAATGGGGCCCGCCTCTACCTCGACGTGGGCTCGCACCCGGAGTACGCCACTCCCGAGTGCGACAACGTCACCGAACTCGTCACGCACGACAAGGCCGGGGAACGCATCCTCGAAGGCCTTCTGGTGGACGCCGAACGGCGGCTGCACGAAGAAGGCATCGCCGGCGACGTCTACCTGTTCAAGAACAACACCGACTCCGCGGGCAACTCGTACGGATGCCACGAGAATTACCTCGTGGCCCGGCACGGGGAATTCTCCCGGCTGGCCGACATCCTCATTCCCTTCCTCGTCACCCGGCAACTGCTGTGCGGTGCGGGCAAGGTCCTGCAGACCCCGCGCGGCGCCGTCTACTGCGTGAGCCAGCGGGCCGAGCACATCTGGGAGGGCGTCAGCTCCGCCACCACCCGGTCCCGGCCGATCATCAACACCCGCGACGAGCCGCACGCCGACGCCGAGCGCTACCGCCGGCTGCACGTCATCGTCGGCGACTCCAACATGTCCGAGACCACCATGCTGCTCAAGGTCGGCGCCACCGACCTGGTGCTGCGGATGATCGAGGCCGGCACCGTGATGCGCGACCTCACCCTGGAGAACCCGATCCGGGCCATCCGCGAGGTCAGCCACGACATCACCGGACGGCGCAAGGTCCGGCTGGCCTCCGGCCGCGAGGCGTCCGCCCTGGAGATCCAGGAGGAGTACTACTCCAAGGCCGTGGAGTTCTGCGAGCGCCGCGGCATCCGCAACGGGGTCGTCGAGCAGGTGCTGGAGCTGTGGGGCCGCACCCTGGAGGCCATCGGCAGCGGCGACCTGTCGAAGATCGGCACCGAGATCGACTGGGTGATGAAGTACCAGCTCATCGAGCGCTACCGCAGCCGCGACAACATCACCATGTCGCACCCGCGGGTCGCCCAGATCGACCTCGCCTACCACGACATCCACCGCCGCCGCGGGCTGTACTACCTGCTGGAGCGCAAGGGCCAGGCCAAGCGGGTCTGCAGCGACCTGAAGATCTTCGAGGCCAAGTCCGTGCCGCCGCAGACCACCCGCGCTCGGCTGCGCGGCGACTTCATCCGGCGCGCCCAGGAGCAGCGCCGCGACTTCACCGTCGACTGGGTGCACCTCAAGCTCAACGACCAGGCGCAGCGCACGGTGCTGTGCAAGGACCCGTTCCGTTCGGTGGACGACCGGGTGGAGAAGCTGATCGCCGGGATGTGACGGCCCGGAGGACGGCACACCGTAGGGTGTGGGGCGGCATCGCAGACCCGACCGCCAGCCCCACACCCGACGACCCCATCGAGGAACCCCGTGCGCCGACGCTCCGTACTGCTCGCCGTGCCCGCGCTCATGCTCACCGCCGCAGGCTGCGGCAGTGACGACAAGAAGAGCGACTCGGCCTCGTCATCCTCCCCGTCAGCCTCGGCCACCCCGTCCGCCACGCCCAAGCCCAGCATCGTCAGCGGGCCGGTCCCGGACATCACCGCGGGCACCGCGTTCGGCGAGAAGCCCACCGTGGCCAAGGGCACCGTCACTCCTTCGAAGGATCTCGCCGTCAAGACGGTCATCCAGGGTGACGGCCCGGTCATCGCGGCCGGCGACTACATCGAGGTGAACTACCTCGGCCAGATCTGGGACACCGCCAAGGTCTTCGACACCTCCTGGGGCCGCGGCCCGTACACCAACGTCATCGGCCAGGGGAAGGTCATCCCCGGCTGGGACCAGGGCCTGGTCGGCCAGAAGGTGAAGAGCCGGGTCGAGCTGGCCATCCCGCCGTCCCTCGGCTACGGCACGTCCGGCAACGCGCAGGCCGGCATCAAGGGCACCGACACCCTGGTGTTCGTGGTGGACGTGCTGAACCGCTACAACATCAAGAGCTCCGCGAACGGCAAGGCCGTCCCGCAGACCGACGCCAACCTGCCCAAGGTCGGCACCAACACCGACGGCGCCGCGCCCTCGGTCGCCGTGCCCAAGGCCAAGGCCCCCACCAAGCTCGTCTCCAGCTACGTGCTGGAGGGCGACGGCGCCGCGGTCAAGGCCACCGACACCCTGCTGCTGCAGTACAAGGGCGTCCTGTGGGACGGCGGCAAGGAGTTCGACTCCACCTACAAGAACGGCCAGCTCGCCGCGTTCCCGCTCGCGCAGCTGATCAAGGGCTGGCAGCAGGGCCTGGCCGGCAAGAAGGTCGGCAGCCGCGTGATGCTGGTGACCCCGCCCGACCTCGCCTACGGCAGCCAGGCCCAGGGCGGTATCCCCGCCAACTCCACGCTGGTGTTCACCTTGGACATCCTCGCGATTCTGTAAGACTGTGCAGGTTGCCCGCACCAGCACAAGGAGCATCACGTGAGCATCGAGAAGCCCGAGATCGACTTCCCGGGCGGCGAGCCGCCGGCCGACCTGGAGATCAAGGACCTCTGGGAGGGTGACGGCCCGGTCGCCAAGGCCGGGGACACCGTCTCCGTGCACTACGTCGGCGTGGCCTTCTCCACCGGCGAGGAGTTCGACGCGAGCTGGAACCGCGGCGCCCCGCTGCAGTTCCAGCTGGGTGTCGGCCAGGTCATCGCCGGCTGGGACCGGGGCGTGCAGGGCATGAAGGTCGGCGGCCGCCGCCAGCTGACCATCCCCGCGCACCTCGCCTACGGCGACCGCGGCGCCGGGAACGCGATCAAGCCCGGCGAGACGCTGATCTTCGTCTGCGACCTGGTCGCCGTCTGAGGTTCATCCGTCCTTGCACTCCAGGGGCCCCGGCCGCAAGGCCGGGGCCCTCGGGTTTTGGGTCCGGCGCCGGGAGCGGTACGGTCTGCGAGCGAGGGCGGAAGAAGGGTGCGGGATGGCGATCGCCAAGGCCGAGCGGCTGATGAACCTGGCCCTGTGCCTGATGAACACCCGGCGTCCGGTCAGCAAGCGCGAGCTGCGCGCCTCGATCGAGGCCTACCACGAGGTCACCTCGGACGACGCGTTCAACCGGATGTTCGAGCGCGACAAGGACGACCTGCGCGAACTCGGACTGGTCATCGACACGGTGGAGAGCCTCGACGGCGAGTTCGGCTACCTCGCGCGCAGCGACCGCAACCGGCTGCCCGACATCGCGCTGGACCCCGAGGAGGCCGCCGCGCTGAGCCTGGCCGCCAAGGTCTGGCAGCAGGCCAGGCTGGCCGAGGCGGCCAGCGGCGCGCTGCAGAAGCTCCGGGCGGCCGGCGTGCCGTACGAGGACGCCAGCAGCGCGCTGGAACCGCGCATCCCCGCGCCGGAACCGGCCTTCGAGGCGCTGATGGTCGCCACCCGCGAGCGCCGGACGGTCGCCTTCGACTACCGCAAGGCCAACGCCGTGCGGCCGGAGCCCCGGCTGGTCGAGCCGTGGGCCCTGGAGTGCTGGCGCGGCCACTGGTACCTCGCCGGCTACGACCGCGACCGCTCCGACGTGCGGGTCTTCCGGCTGTCGCGGATCAGCGGCAAGGTCCGCTCCCGCGGCGCCGCCACCGCCGAGGTCCCCGACCACGTCGACGTCCGCGACGCGGTCGCCCGCTGGGCCGGCGAGGGCGCCACCGCGGCGACCGCCCGCATCCGGCTGCGCCGCGACAGCGGCTACCCGCTGCGGGCCCGCGCGCTGAGCGCCAGCAGCGTCGACGCGGACTGGGACGAGCTGGAGATCCCCTACGGCCACGGGCTGGACGCCTGGCTCGCCGAGTTCGGGCCGGACGTCGTGGTGGTCGCGCCGGACGAGCTGCGCGCCGAGGTCGTGGACCGGCTGCGCGCGGTGGCGAAGGGCTGAGGGAAGCAGAGGGAAGGGGGACGGGGCGGATGAGCAACGCGATCGACCAGACGCGGCGGATGCTGTCGCTGGTCACATATCTGCGCGAGCGGCCCGGCGCGCGGGTCAGCGAGGTGGCGCGCGCCTTCGGGGTGACCGAGGCCGAGCTGATCGGCGACCTGAACGTGCTGCCGCTGTGCGGCACCAGCTTCCGCGGTGGCGACCTGCTGGACATCGACACCGACGGCGAGCGGATCTGGTGGCACAACCCCGGCACCGCCGACGACGTCGCCCAGCCGCTGCGGCTGGCCGCCGACGAGGCCACCGCGCTGCTGGTGGCCGCCCGCGCGGTCGCCAACCTGCCGGGCCTGCGGGACAGCGACCGGCAGGCGCTGCTGCGGGCCGGCACCAAGCTGGAGGCGGCCGCGGGCGAGGCTGCCGGGGCCAGCGCCCACCTGTCGGTCACCTTCGAGTCCGAGGGCAGCGTCTTCGCCACCGTGGACCGGGCCATCACCGAGCGGCGCCGGTTGTGGATGCGCTACTACTCGCCGGCCCGCGACGCCCTCACCGAGCGCGAGGTCGACCCGATCCGGCTGTTCGCCGTGGGCCACACCTACGTCGAGGGCTGGTGCCGGCTCTCCGAGGACCGCAGGACCTTCCGGCTCGACCGGGTCGCGGAGATCCGGCTGCTCGACGAGCCGTCGGACCCGCCGCGGGTGGAGCCGCGCGACCTGTCCCAGGGACTGGTCCAGCCGGCCGGCGACGACCCCGAGGTGGTCATCGAGGTGGGGCCCGGCGGGCGCTGGGTCGCCGAGTACTACCCGCACGACAGCGCGGAGGAGCTGCCCGACGGCGGCATGCGGATCACCCTGCGCACCCCCGACCCGGGCTCGCTGCGCCGGCTGGCGCTGCGGCTCGGCCGCGACGGGCGGATCGTGGCGCCGCCGGCGCTGGCCGCCGGCGCGCGGGACGCCGCGGTGCAGGCCCTGGCCGCGTACGGGGAGTGAGGGACCGCCCGTGACGGCCGCTGCGGCCTGCCCGCCCCCCGCCACCGGCCCGGTCGTCTTCCGGGCCGGCTGCCCGCACTGCCGGTCCAGCTTCGAACTGGCCGCGGCCGCCCTGCGGCTGGCGATCGGCGCCTCGGCCCGCACCACGTTCTACAGCTTCACCTGCCCCGAGTGCGGGGAGGCGGTCCGCAAGCCGGCCGGCGAGCGGATCGTCGAGCTGCTCACCGGCGGCGGCGTCCGCACCATGCGGCTGCACGGCTGACGGGCACCCCGGCCCGGGGGGCCACGCGCCTGACGAGCGGTCCGGAACGGCGTCGCACGGCCGGAACCGGGCCGGACGGACTGTCCGCCGCACGATCGGACCGGCACGCCGGGGTCCGCCGGACGGCGCGCGCCCGCCCGGCTGACCGGCACGCCGCCGCAGGGGCGGGCGGCAGCGGCCCTGGCGACCGGTAGGCTCGCGGCCCATGTGGTGGCTCTTCGCAGTTGTCGGACTGTCGACCGCGGGACTGCTGGTACTGGGCGTCCTGGCGGTCCGCGTCCACCTGGCCGTGCAGGACCTGGCCCGGCAGGTGGCGGAGAGCAGCCGCGTGCTGACCGCCGCCGGAGACCGCCTGCAGCGGGCCGCGGACCGGCTCGGCAGCCGGGCCGGGGAGGCCTCCCGGAACTGAGATCCGGGTACGGCGCGGCCCGCGGAAGTGGGGGGGGCAAGAAGATCTCCCGGCCTCGGGCCCTGCCCCCTCGCGGCACGGGAGGGTAATCTGACCCCACGGTCCGCACGGAGCGCGGCTCGGGCCGGACCGGCGTACTCCGGGAGCTTTCCCGCAGTTCACCGGTGCACGCTACGATCTCAGCCAGTGCTCGGTGTTTCGGACAGGTGTCCGGCGCCGGCGCGACCAGCAGTCGCAAGGACACGCCGCCCCGGTGAGAAGGTAGACCTTTTATGCTCGGCAATCTCAAGCCCCTGGAGATCGTCCTCATCCTTCTCGTGATCGTCGTGCTCTTCGGTGCCAAGAAGCTGCCCGACGTCGCCAGGTCCATCGGCAAGTCGGCCCGCATCCTCAAGAGCGAGGCCAAGGCGATGAAGAACGACGGTGCGGGGTCCACCGACACCGCCGCCACCCCGCAGGAGACGACCGCGAAGCGGACCATCCAGGCCGCCCCCGGTGACTCCGCCAGCGCCCGCCCGGTCGCTGAGCCGGACCGCACGACGCAGGGCTGAGCCCGGCCCGACCGCCGGGACCGGACGGCGACATCCGCCCGGCCCCCAGGTGAAGGACGAAGCCGACACGCGCTGACGGCTGCCGCACGAGACGAGGACGTGGGTGCTCAAGACTGCCCGCAAGCAGGACAAGGACCCCGAGGGGCGGATGCCCCTCGCCGACCACCTGCGTGAACTGCGCAACCGGCTGTTCAAGTCGGTGCTGGCGATCATCGTTGTCACGATCGTGGCGGCGTTCTTCTACAAGCACATCATCGAGCTGCTGCAGCACCGCATCCCCGGCAACGTCCGCTGTGTGAACGGCGCCACGCACCAGCACGACAGCGCGCCCTGCGCGCAGATGACCGTCAACGGCCTGCTCGGTGGTTTCTCCATCGCGCTGAAGGTCTCGCTGATGGCCGGCATCGTCGTGTCCTCGCCGGTCTGGCTGTACCAGCTGTGGGCGTTCCTCGCGCCCGGCCTGCACCGCAACGAGAAGCGCTACACCCTGGGCTTCGTCAGCGCGGGCGTGCCGCTGTTCCTCGCGGGTGGCGCGCTGGCGTACGAGATCCTGCCGCAGACCGCCCGGATCATGATCGGCTTCGTGCCGAACGACACCACCAACCTGCTGGCCCTGGACGACTTCCTGGACCTGGTGGTCCGGATGATCGTCGTCTTCGGCCTCGCCTTCGAGCTGCCCCTGGTGCTGGTGCTGCTCAACTTCACCGGCGTGGTCACCGGCCGCCGGATGCTCGGCTGGTGGCGCGGCATGGTCATAGGGATCACCGTGTTCTCCGCGGTCGCCACCCCCACCGGCGACCCGCTGACGATGTGCCTGCTGGCCGCGCCGATCGTGGCGCTGTACTTCATGGCGATGGGCATCTGCTTCTTCAACGACTCCCGCCGGGCCCGCCGCCGTGCCGCCGACCCGGACTTCGGTCTCGACCCGGACGAGGCGTCGAGCCTCCACCACATCCCGGAGCAGGTCCAGTCCGAGCCGGTCGACGACGACGAGGACGGCAGCGGCAGCCGCCGCGGCGGCGACGGCTACGACGACGCCACCTGATCCAGCGCCGGGCGGCCGGACCGGCCGTTCCCGGCCCTGAACCCGGTGATCGGGCCCGTCGAGGACTCCTCGGCGGGCCCGATCCGGGATAGGGTCCGCCCGTGACCAGCAAGATCACCCTCTTCGTCAATCCCCGCGCGGGCCGCGGCCGCGGTGCGCAGGCCGCCCGCCCGGCCGCCCAGGCCCTGCGCGACGCCGGATACGCCGTGCAGACCGTCGTCGGCGACGACGCGGCGGACGCCCTGGACCGCGCCAGGAAGGCCGTCGACGGCGGCACCGGCGCGCTGGTGGCGGTCGGCGGTGACGGGATGGTGTCGCTGGCCCTGCAGGCGGTGGCCGGTACCGGCACCCCGCTGGGCGTGGTCGCCGCGGGCACCGGCAACGACTTCGCTCGGGTCGCGGGACTCCCGGTGCGCGCCCCCGCCGCGGCCGGCGCCGTGATCGCCGAGGCGCTGCAAGCCGGCCGCACCCGGGACCTGGACCTCGGCAGGCTCGGGGACCGCTGGTTCGGCACCGTGCTCGCCTCGGGCTTCGACTCCCGGGTCAACGACCGCGGCAACCGCATGAAGTGGCCGACCGGCCGGTTCAAGTACGACCTCGCGATGCTCGCCGAGCTGGCCGCGCTGCGCCCGATCCGCTACCGCGTGCAGTTCGACGACGCGCCCGAGCGGGAGATCGAGGCGACGCTGATAGCCGTCGGCAACGGCTCCTCCTACGGCGGCGGCATGCGGATCTGCGCCGACGCGGTGATGGACGACGGGCTCTTCGACGTGTGCGTCGTCGGGCCGTGCAGCCGCAGCACGCTGCTCCGGGTCTTCCCGCGGGTCTACCGCGGCACCCACCCCAGCCACCCGGTGGTCACCGTGCACCGCGCCGCGCGGGTGCGGCTCGCTGCCGAGGGCATCACCGGGTACGCCGACGGTGAGCCGGTCGGGCCGCTGCCGCTGGTCGCCGAGACGGTGCCCGCGGCCGTCCGCCTGCTGATCTGAGCAGATAAGATCACGCGCCGTGTCGGTGCCGCCGGGTAGGCTCGTGGACGAGATGACCGAAGAGATGTCGCCCGCCGAGCGTTTCGCGGCCAGCCGCCGCCGCGCCGCCGAGAACGCCACCGCGCTCGCCCGGTTCCGCGAGCTGTACGAGTTCGAACTCGACCCGTTCCAGATAGAGGCCTGCCAGGCGCTGGAGGGCGGCAGCGGCGTCCTGGTCGCCGCGCCCACCGGCTCCGGCAAGACCATCGTGGGGGAGTTCGCCGTCCACCTCGCGCTTGCCGAAGGCCGCAAGTGCTTCTACACCACGCCGATCAAGGCTCTGTCCAACCAGAAGTACAACGACCTCGCCAAGCGCTACGGCGCCGACAAGGTCGGCCTGCTCACCGGTGACAACAGCGTCAACGGCGACGCACCGGTGATCGTGATGACCACCGAGGTGCTGCGGAACATGCTCTACGCGGGTTCCGCCGCCCTCGACGGCCTGGGCTACGTGGTCATGGACGAGGTGCACTACCTGTCCGACCGGTTCCGCGGTGCCGTGTGGGAAGAGGTGATCATCCACCTCCCGCAGTCCGTGACGCTGGTGTCGCTCTCCGCGACCGTGTCCAACGCGGAGGAGTTCGGCGACTGGCTGGACACCGTCCGCGGCGACACCCAGGTGATCGTCTCCGAGCACCGGCCCGTCCCGCTGTGGCAGCACGTCCTGGCCGGGCGGCGGATGTACGACCTGTTCGAGGAGAAGTCCGGGCCCGGCGGCGCCCGGGGCCGCCGCGAGGTCAACGCCGACCTCGAACGGCTGGCCCGGATGGAGAACCAGCGGCCGTTCACCGGGCGCGGCCGCCGCGGCCGCGAGGCCGACCGGGAACGCGAGCGCCGCGCCCGCAGCCGGGTGTGGACGCCCAGCAGGGCCGAGGTGATCGACCGGCTCGACGCCGAGGGCCTGCTGCCCGCGATCACCTTCATCTTCAGCCGGGCCGGCTGCGAGGCGGCCGTCCAGCAGTGCCTGCACGCCGGCCTGCGGCTGAACAACGACGAGGCCCGCGCCCGGGTGCGCGCCCTGGTCGAGGAGCGCACCCGCGCCATCCCCGACGAGGACCTGCACGTCCTGGGCTACTTCGAGTTCCTGGAGGGCCTGGAGCGCGGCGTCGCCGCCCACCACGCCGGGATGCTGCCGACGTTCAAGGAGATCGTCGAGGAGCTGTTCACCAAGGGACTGGTCAAGGCGGTCTTCGCCACCGAGACGCTGGCGCTGGGCATCAACATGCCCGCCCGGTCGGTGGTGCTGGAGAAGCTCGTCAAGTGGAACGGCGAGATGCACGCCGACATCACCCCCGGCGAGTACACCCAGCTCACCGGGCGGGCCGGACGCCGCGGTATCGACGTCGAGGGCCACGCGGTGGTGCTGTGGCAGCGCGGCTTCGACCCGGCGGCCGTCGCGGGCCTGGCCGGCACCCGCACCTATCCGCTGCGGTCGTCGTTCAAGCCGTCGTACAACATGGCGGTGAACCTGGTCGGCCAGTTCGGGCGGCACCGCTCGCGCGAGCTGCTGGAGACCTCCTTCGCGCAGTTCCAGGCCGACCGCTCGGTGGTCGGCATCTCCAAGCAGGTGCAGCGCAACGAGGAGGGACTCGAGGGCTACCGGGAGGCGATGACCTGCCACCTCGGCGACTTCCTCGAATACATGCGGCTGCGCCGCGACTTGAAGGACCGTGAGGCGGACCTCGCCCGCCAGGGCGCGGCGCAGCGCCGCGCGGCGGCCTCGGACGCGCTGGAGAAGCTCAAGCCGGGCGACATCATCCATGTGCCCGCGGGCAAGTACGCGGGGCTCGCGCTGGTGCTGGAGCCGGGCATCCCCGGCCGGGCGACCGGCGGGCACCACCCGCGCGGCGGCGAGTTCCACGACGGGCCGCGGCCCCTGGTGCTCACCGCCGAACGCCAGGTCAAGCGGCTCGCCCAGATCGACTTCCCGGTGCCGGTGGAGGCGCTGGACCGGATGCGCATCCCCAAGTCGTTCAACCCGCGCAGCCCGCAGTCCCGCCGGGACCTGGCGTCGGCGATGCGGTCCAAGGCCGGCACCGCCGGCTGGTCCGCGCCGTCCCGGCACCGCAAGCAGCGGTCCGCGGCCGCCGACGACACCGAGATCGCCCGGCTGCGCAGCGAGATCCGCGCGCACCCCTGCCACGGCTGCGAGGACCGCGAGGACCACGCCCGGTGGGCCGAGCGATACCAGCGGCTGCGCCGCGACACCCAGGGCCTGGAGCGCCGGATCGAGGGCCGCACCAACACCATCGCCCGCACCTTCGACCGGGTGTGCGCGGTCCTCACCGAACTCGGCTACCTGGAGGGCGACGTGGTCACCCCCGAGGGACGCCGGCTGGCCCGGCTCTACGGCGAACTCGACCTGCTGGCAAGCGAATGCCTGCGCGACGGCGTCTGGGACGCCCTCGGCCCGGCCGAACTCGCCGGCTGCGCCTCGGCGCTGGTGTACGAGTCGCGGCAGTCCGACGACGCGGTCGCGCCCAAACTGCCGTCCGGCAACGCCCGTACGGCACTCGGCGAGATGGTGCGGATCTGGGGCCGGCTGGACGCCCTGGAGGAGGACCACCGGATCAACCAGACCGAGGGTGTCGGCCAGCGCGAGCCGGACCTGGGCTTCGCCTGGGCCGCCTACCGCTGGGCGTCGGGGCACACGCTGGACGCGGTGCTCTCCGACGCCGACATGCCCGCGGGCGACTTCGTGCGGTGGTGCAAGCAACTCATCGACGTCCTCGGCCAGATCGGCAACGCGGCACCGGACAACAGCCCGGTGCGGCGCAATGCCCGCAAGGCGGTGGACGGGCTGCTGCGCGGCGTGGTGGCGTACTCCTCCGTCGGCTGACCGCCGGCTGCCCGGTGCTGACCGCCGCCTGCCGACCACTGAGCCGGGCGGCCGGCGGCGCGTCGGCGCTGCCGGCCGGGCCCGGGATCCGCGCGCTACTTGGTGGTGATCTTCGTGCAGGTCAGCGAGCCGTTCACGGTGACGCCGGGATCACCGGTGAGCGTGCCGATCTTGAGGTTCTGCACCGTCACCGTCCAGGTGCCGCCGCTCTTGTGGGCGTCCAGGCCCTGCACGTTGCCGTTCTGCGAGTAGGACTTGCGGTCCGCGGTGACCAGCGCGGCGAGCTTGTACGGCGCGGGGGCGGCGATGAAGGACGGCGCGGCCTTCCTCATGCCCGCGGGATCCAGGTCGGGGGCGGTGATCCCCATGAACCGGCCGCCGACCACCTCGCACCGGACGCCGCCGGTGAAGTCGGCGCTGCCGGTGGTGGCGCCCGTGTAGTCCAGGTGCCCGTCGACGTGCTTGGCCGGGGCGGTCGTCGTCGGCGCCGCCGACGGCGTGGCGGGCGGCGTGGTGGTCGCCTTGGCATCGCTGCTGCTCTTGTCCGACGACGAGCAGCCGCCGAGCGCGACGGCGACGGCGGCGGTGAGCACTGCGGTGGTGAACGTGGTGGTGGTGCGGCGCATGAGGGCCGTGTTCCTTTCCCCGTGGGTCGGCAACCCGCGACAGTCTACGGACCGCTCACGCACGGTCCGCAGCCGGTCACAACCACGCGGGTCTTTGGGGGAGTTGGCGGCCGTCTGGCCGGGCCCGTCCGGATCGCTCCGCGCGGTCAGGAGGAGACGAGGCCGTTGAGGGTGCCGAAGTCCAGGGCGTCGGTGAGGGTGGTGAACGTGCCCTGCTGCAGGATCTCCGCGGCGGCACGGTGGGCCGCGGTGTACGCGGACTGGGCCAGCGCGGTGCCGACGCTGACGCGGCGCACGCCGGCGGCGGCGAGTTCGGCGACCGTGGGGCCGCCGGGACCTGCCATCGCGTTGACCGGCAGCGGGGAGGCGGCGCACAGCGCCCGCAGGGCGTCGAGGTCCAGCAGTCCGGGCACGAACAGGCTGTCGGCCCCCGCTTCGGCGTAGGCGCGGGCCCGGGCGAGCACCGCGTCCATGCGGCCCTCGGGCTCGCCGATGCCGAAGAGGAACACGTCCGTGCGGGCGTTCACCACGAGGTCCGGCAGTCCCGCGGCAGCCGCCGCCTCGCGGGCCGCGGCGAGCCGGGCGGCCTGCTCGGCGACGTCGAACAGCGGCCCGCCCGGCGCCCGGGAGTCCTCCAGGTTGACGCCGACCGCGCCGACCGCCACCAGCGCGCGCACGGTCGCGGCCACGTCCTGAGGCGCCGGCCCGTAGCCGCCCTCCGCGTCGACGGTCACCGGCACGGGGACGGCGGCCACCACGCGCCCGGCCGCCGCGACCATCTCGTCGCGGCTGAGCTGCTGGCCGTCGCCGCGTCCTGCCGCCCACGAGACGCCGCCGCTCGTCGTGGCGATCGCGGACGCGCCGGCCGCCGCGATCACGGCGGCGCTTGCGGCGTCCCACGCGTTGGGCAGCAGGAGGACGCCTGCGCTGGTCAACTTCCGGAGCAGGCGGGCTTTTTCGAGAGTGGAGGTGGAGGGTTCTGCTTCGGTGGCAGGCATGGAACCGCTTTCGTTCAGGCCGCGGGGCTGTGGTGCCGTGGGGCGGGTACCGGGTGGGGCGGGCGCCCCGCCGTCCCCCGTGCCGGGGTCCTTCCCGGACGCGGCGGGTTGCCCGCGGCACCCATGCTTTCGGGATGGCGCGCGCCTCGGAATGGATTCAGCCCAGCTCGAATCCTCCCTCCCCGCACCTTCCCCTCCACCCGTCTCCAGGGGCACCCCTGGCCCTTGCGGGGCTTGTCCTGCCCCCTGGGCTGCGTCCCCGTCCAACGGTTCGCTGTGGCTGGTCGCGCAGTTCCCCGCGCCCCTTCGGGGTTCGGGCTGCCCGGGGGTGCTTTGCCGTCTGCGACGTGCATGGGTGGCTGGTCGCGGAGTTCCCCGCGCTCCTGGTGCATCGCCCCTGCGGGGCGGGGGTCGGGGGTGCCCCCGGGGGTGCTTTGCCGTCTGCGACGCGCATGGGTGGCTGGGCGCGCAGTTCCCCGCGCCCCTATGGGTGGACGCCGTCCGCATTCTTCCCGCAGACCGGGGGGCGGGCTGGGAGGGGACGGTGCGGGAGTGTCCCCGCAGGAACTGTGCATCCGCCCGGGCAACTTCGCGGAAAAAGGTGCACGCACAGTTCCGAGGAGATACTCCCGTGGCGGCCCCGACCCCACCCACCGAAGGTGCACCGCCAGGGGCGCGAGGTCCCCCAGCGCTTCGCCTGGGAGGTGCCCCCAGCGCGACCAGGCGGGACGAGACCCGCACACGGCAGAGCACACCCGGGGGCAGCCCGGACTCCGCAGGGGCGCGGGGAACTGCGCGAGCAGCCACGACGAGACCAGCACACGGCCGCGCGCAGCGCGAGGCAGCCCGGACGCCGGACACACGCCCACCCCGGAGGGGGGAGGCGGCCGTGGCGGACAGGGCCCCCGGAGCCGACCCCGTAGTCTCCGAAGCATGAGAGACAGCGATTTCGTGCGACGGGTCATCGGCATCCTCACCGAAGCCAAAGAGCTCCGGTCGCGCCTCGAGGAGGATCCGGACCGCGAGGACCTGTCGGCCCAGAACATGCGCGTGCTGCTCAACGAACTGGTGCCGGATCTCGCGCTGCCGGCCGAACTCACCCCGGCCCAGCTCTCCGAAGCACTGAGCGAGCAGCTCGGCCCGGTCTTCGAACGCATCGCGGGCGTCTTCTCGCTGCTCTTCCTGGCCCTCGCCGACGTCCACGACGCCGGCCGCACGGACGTGTCCTCCGCGGACGTCCTCCAGGACCTCGCCCTGCGCGCGGACGAGCTCTGGCCCGAAGACGAGGACGAGTGACGGGATGACGGGAGCCCGCTGAGCCCTCCGCCCCGCCACGCGGGAGCCGAGCCGCGAGAAACGCGATACATCGTGGTTGCCCACTCGCGTCATTCGCGATATGTTCGGTTACGGATATACGGCACCGAGTGTTCGAGGAGGCGAAGCCCGTGGCCCAGCGCCGCAAGCTCAGCAATCCCCTGGCCCTGGCGGTCATGGTGTTCCTCAACGAGCACCCGATGCACCCGTACGAGATCGCCCGGTTGCTGCGCCAGCGCGGCAAGGAGAACAGCATCAAGATCAACTACGGCTCCCTCTACACCGTCGTGCAGAACCTCGAGAAGCACGGCTTCGTCGAGGTCGCCGGCGTCCAGCGGCAGGGCAACCGGCCCGAGCGCACGCTGTACGGGCTGACCGGGTCCGGCCGGGTGGAGATGCACGACTGGCTCGCCGACCTGGTGGCCGTACCGGCCCGCGAGTACCCGTCGTTCGAGGCAGCGCTCTCGCTGATCGGCGCGCTGCACCCGGACGAGGTGACCGGGCTGCTGGAGGAGCGCGTGCGGGCCCTGGAGGTCCAGGCCGCAGCGCTGCGTGGCGTCCTGGAGCGCCTGGACACCGAGCTGCCCCGGCTGTTCGTGGTCGAGACCGAGTACCAGCTGCACATGATCGAGGCCGAGGCCGGCTGGGTGCGCTCGCTCCATCAGGAACTGGTCGACGGCACCCTGCCCGGCACCCCGGAGTGGCGCAGCTGGCACGAGACCGGCGAAGTCCCCGAGCGGTGGGCGAAGTTCGAGGACGAGTTCCGGGACGTCGACGCGTCGGAACTGCTGCAGGAGCAGGTCGACAAGGCCCAGGCCGAGGCCGGGGGACCGGTCAGGGGCTCCGGCAAGGACGGCGCGGACCGGTCCGCCTCGCACACCGACGGAGGGCGGGCGCGGCACGACAAGCACTGAACCGGGCCCGGGAAGGGGCCGGACGACACAACACCGGCGTCCGCTGCGGCAACAGCGGACGCCGGGACACCAACCAGCGACCGGGACACCCAAGGGTGGCGGGCGTCGGGCGATCGAGGTGCGGCACACCCACGATAACCCGGCTCCTCCCGCCGGCCTCTCCGGCCGGCCCGGCACGACCTCTCCACGGAGGAACGGGACCATGACCACATCAGCGCCCGCCGTCCAGGCGCGCGACCTGACCAAGACCTATCCCGGCGGTGTCCGGGCCCTCGCCGGCATGGAGATCACCGTCGCCCCCGGCACCGTCTTCGGCCTTCTCGGCCCGAACGGTGCCGGCAAGTCCACCACCGTCAAGATCCTCACCACCCTGGCCCGCCCGGACTCCGGCACCGCCCTGGTCGCCGGCCACGACGCGCTGCGCCACCCGGACCGGGTGCGCCGGGCCATCGGCGTCGTCGCCCAGCGCTCGGGCGCGGACCCGGTCGCCACCGGCCGGGAGAACCTGCTGCTGCAGGGCCGGCTCTACGGGCTGCGCGGCGCCGACCTGGCGCGGCGGGCCGACCAGCTGCTGGAGCGGTTCGACCTCGCCGAGGCCGGCGCCCGGCAGGTGAAGACGTACTCCGGCGGCATGCAGCGGCGCCTCGACGTCGCCCTCGGCCTGGTGCACCGCCCCCAGGTGCTGTTCCTGGACGAGCCGACCACCGGACTCGACCCCGAGGCGCGCACCGCCATGTGGGAGGAGATCGGCCGGCTGGCCGGCGACGAGGGACTGACCATCCTGCTCACCACCCACTACCTGGAGGAGGCCGACCGGCTGGCCGAGCGGATCGCGATCGTCGACCGCGGCCGGGTGGTCGCCGAGGGCACGCCCGACGAGCTGAAGGGCGAACTGCACGGCGACGCCGTGCACGTGGAGCTGCGCGAGGCGCCCGACGCCGTCGACGGCACCCTCATCCGCACCGCGCTCGGCGAGTTCGCCGGCGTCCGCGACGTGGTCCTGGACGGGCGGCGGCTGAGCGCCCGCGCCGACGACGGCCCGGCGGCCGTCCCGCACGTGCTCACCGCGCTGGAGCGGCAGGGTGCGGCGGTGGCGTCGGTCACCGTGGCCCGGCCCTCCCTCGACGACGTGTATCTGCGGTACGCGGGACGCCGGTTCGCCGAGGCGGACGCCGCCCCCGGCGGCACCGCCGCCGTCCCCGCCCCCGTCCCCGCGAGCACGTCCGGAGGTGCGCGATGAGCACGACCCTCAACCAGACCTGGTTCATGACGCAGCGTCAGCTGACCGCCATCCTGCGCCAGCCGGCGTACCTCGTGATCACCCTGATCCAGCCGGTGATCTGGCTGTTCCTGTTCGGCTCGCTGTTCCGGAAGGTGGTCGAGCTGCCGGGCTTCGGCGCCGGCTCCTACCTGGACTACCTGGTGCCCGGAGTGGTCGTGATGAGCGCGGTGTCGTCCAACATGTGGGCCGGCATGGGCACGTTGGAGGAGATCGAACGCGGCACCCTCAACCGCTTCCTCACCACGCCGGTGAGCCGGGCCGCGCTGATGAACGCCAACGTGGTGCAGCAGGGCATCAGTACCGCGATCCAGTCCGTGGTGATCGTGCTGCTCGGCAAGATCGGCGGGGCGGACTACCCGGGCGGGATCGGCGGGTTGCTGATCCTGGTCGTGGCCTCGATCGTGCTGGGCACCGTGTTCGGCGCCTGCTCCAACGCGCTCGGCATGCTCGTCAGGCAGCGGGAGAGCATCATCGGCATCAACACCTTCCTGCTCCTCCCGCTGACGTTCCTGTCCTCGGCGTTCATGGCGCCGGCCCTGATGCCGTCCTGGATGCGGCACATCGCCGACTTCAACCCGATCAACTGGGCCCTGGTGGCCGGCCGTTCGGCGATGTCCGCGGACCCGGACTGGGGTGACGTGCTCAGCCGCGGCGGTGCGCTGCTCGCCCTCGCGGCCGCCGCCGTCTGGCTGTCCACCCGCACCTTCCGCTCCTACCAGAAGTCCGTCTGACCGTCCGGCCCCCGCGTCCGGTCCCGCACCGCGACGCGCCGCCGGCCTCCGGGGCGATCCCGGTGGTCCGGCGGCGCGTCGGTGCGGGGACGGGGGTCTCAGGCGGCGGGGCGCCGGGCCAGGGCCCGGCGGATCTCGGTGTAGCCGGCGCCGTGCTCCGCGAGCACGTCGGCGACCACGCCCGGCGGGGTGGCCAGCGCCAGCAGCAGGTGCTGGTCCCCGATCTGCTTGTCCCCGTTCTCCGCGGCCTCGCGCAGCGCCCGCTCCAGCACCTTCTTGGCACCGTCGGAGAAGGCCCGGTACTCCGGTCGCCAGCGGTCCTTGGTGATGTCGCCCGCGGCCAGCGCGCCCTCGCCGTGCGCCCGTTCGGTGCGCTCCAGCACCTCCGAGACGTCGATGCCGAATCCGGCCAGCGCCTCCGCGTCGGTCTGCGACAGGCCGCCGCGCCGGGCCGCGTCGGCGAGCGCCTGCTCCACCGAGCCGCGGCGCTCGGTGAGCCCGAGTGTCGCCAGCGCGGCGCCGGCCGCGAGGTCCGGCCGGTCGAAGAGGGGGACAAGCAGGTCCTCGGCCCTGATGCCGGGGGCGCCGGCCTCCTCCGAGCGTTCCATGGCGGCCCGCAGCACGGAACGCGCGCTCCTGGTGAGCTTCTGGACCATCAATGCCTCCCGTGCTTCTTGTGCACTGCCTGCCTGCTGACTCCGAGGTCGTCGGCGATTTCCTGCCACGACCAGTTCTGGTTGCGTGCGTTGCGCACCTGCACGGACTCCAACTGGTCCAGGAGTCGCCGCAGTGCGGCCACGGCCCGCAGGCCGACCCGGGGATCGTTGTCGCCCGCCCGTGCGGCGAGATCGGTCGCTTCAGTCACATCTGTCAACTTACATTGACAGATGGAATCTGTCAACCAAGGTTTACATCGGCGCGCCGAACCAGGCACGCAGCGCCGCGCCCAGCCCCGTCGCGGCGTCCTCGCCCGCCGCCTCGCCGGCGGCCCAGGCCACCCGGCCGTCGGGGCGCAGCAGCAGCGCGGCCGCCTCGATCTGCGGCACCGGAGCGGACGCGGTCACCGCGACCCGCTCCGCCCACCCGGCTGCTTGCCCCGCGTACGCCCGCGACGGCGTGAAGTCCACCAGGACCCCCTTGCCGTCGTGCAGCAGCCCGGCCAGCGAGACCCCCTCCGCGGACAGCGGGACGTCGCCGAGCCGGCTGCCCTGGAGCGGGTGCACCGCCGCGTCGTCCTCCTGCTCCGGGTAGCGGATCGGGTAGGTCACGTCGAGACCGCCGGCCATGCGCACGAAGTACGCGTTGACCTCCTCGATCGTGAACAGCTCGGCGAGGATCTCGCGCAGCGGCTCCACCTTCGCCATCGGGTGCAGCAGGGCGAGCTGCGCCTGCGTGGTGCGGCAGGCCCGCTCGCCCACCGGGTGGCGCTCGGCGTGGTACGTGTCGAGCAGGCCCTCCGGCGCCCAGCCGCCCACGTGCGCGGCGAGCTTCCAGCCGAGGTTCACCGCGTCCTCGATGCCGGTGCTCAACGCCTGCCCGCCGAGCGGGAAGTGCACGTGCGCCGCGTCGCCGGCCAGGAACACCCGGCCGCTGCGGTACGCCGCCGCCTGGCGGGTCGGCGGGTTCCACCGGCCCAGCCAGCGGGCGGTGCCGCCGCCCAGCCCGGTACCGGAGATCCGTATCGCCGCCTCCTCCAGCTCGGCGGCGTCCACCGGCACGTCGTCGGCGACCGGCTCGACGCCGAACTCGCCGGTGGACACCCGCAGGACGTCCGGGCCGACCGGGGCGATGGTCAGAAAGCCGACGTCGGTCTGGTTGACGCCCAGCCGCCCGAAGATCGGGTCGCCCGGCTGCACCGCCCAGTCGCCGACGATGCCGCGGAAGTCGTTGTCGGTACCGGGGAAGTCGATGCCGGCCAGGGTGCGGACGGTGCTGTCGGCGCCGTCGCAGCCGACGACGAAGGACGCGGTGAGCGTCTCGGTGCCGTCCGCGGTGCGGATGACGACGCGCACGCCCGCGTCGTCCTGGTCCAGGGCCACCACCTCGGCGCCCCGCCGGATCCGCACGCCCAGCTTGGTGACCCGCTCCTCGAGCCGCCGTTCGAGCTGGGAGTGCGCGATCGCGAACGCGAACGCCCGGGTCTCCTTCAGCCGTGTCGGGTCGAGCCACATGTGCGCGAAGTGCGCCTGTGGGAAGGTGAACCCGTCGTCCTGGATCGCCTCCGTCAGGCCGCGCTGGCCGAGGAGTTCGACGACGGTCGCGTTGATGGCCATGCCGCGGGACTGGGTGCTCGGCTGGTCGCGCCGCTCGACCACGACGGTGTCCACCCCGGCGAGGCCGAGTTCGTGGGCGAGCATCAGCCCGACCGGGCCGCCGCCTGCGATGACTACGGGGTTGTTCATGAAAGTGCTCCTTCTACTGGGCTGTGGGGACGGCCTGGACGGCCTGAATCGCGGCGCTGACGCCGGCTGCCGGACGGTGCCGCGCGGCCGGGGGCGCGGCGGGCGCCGCGACCGGTGGGTCGGTCCGGGGGGTGGGAACGGGGGGCGCCGCCGGGGCGTCGCCCGGTGCGCTCGGCCCGCCCAGCTGCTCGTGCAGGTGCTGGGCGAGTGAGGCGGCGGTCGGATGGTCGAAGACGGCGGTCGGGGCCATGGGCAGCCCCGCCTGGCGGATGCGGGTGGTCAGTTCGAGCGCGGTGAACGAGGAGAACCCCAGGGCCGCGAACTCGCTCTCCGGGCGCACCTCCTGCCCGGTCGCGAGGCCCAGCACCGCCGCGGTGTGGCCGCGGACCAGGTCGAGCAGCACGTCCAGGCGCTCGGCTTCGGGGACGTCGCCGAGGCGCGGCGCGCCGTCCGCGGCCGCGCCCGGGGCCGGCGCCAGCGCCGCCCGTGCGGCCGGGACACCGCGCAGCAGCGCGCCGCCCGCCCCGCCGAGCACCGGGGCCAGCCGCGGCCAGTCCACGTCGGCCACGACCAGCGGGTACGCGGGCGCGGCGGCGCCCAGCCGCCCGAGGAGCCTGCCGAGTGCGGCGTCCGGCGCGGCCCGCAGCCCCGGCACGCCCGCGTCGGCGGACGGCGGTACCACGTCCAGGCACAGCACCGGCCGCCCCTGCGCCCTGCGTGCCTGCGCGAACGCGGCCAGCGCGCCCTGCGCCGGTGCGGCGTTCCCCGACCCGGGTACCGCGAGGGCGCCGCCGAGTCCCGAGACGAGGACGAACAGCGGTGCGGGTGCGGGGAGTTCGCCCTCCCCATTGGAGGCGGCCCCTGCTGCGGGTGCTGCGGTGCCGGACGCCGCGCCGCCGCCGGGCCCGGTGAAGGCGTCGGCGAGGGCGGCCAGGGTGCGGGCGGCGACCAGGTCACCGAACGGCCCGGCGAGCCGGGCGGGGTCGAGCGGCGCGGCGTCGTCGTCGGCCGCCGAGGCCGTGACGTGCAGGACGGCGGTGACCGGCCGGTCGGCGGGGGTCGCAGTACGCAGGAGGTCGGCCGCGTCCGGCGCGGCGAGATCGACATCCACCGCGGTGACCCGGTCGGCCAGTTCGGCGAGCAGGCCCGCAACGTCCGCCGCCGTGCGGTCCGTCGCGGTCAGCGGGAGCAGGACGTGCACGCCGTCGTGGGCGGCCGCCCACCGGGCCAGCGCGCGGCCCGCGGTGGTGTGTACCCCCGAGACGACGGCAGTCGACTCCGGCCGCCACACGTCCTGTTCGGGGTCCGCGTCCGGCAACTCCACGGGCAGCAGCCGCCGTACGAGCGCGGCGCCGGCGCGCAGCGCCACCTGCGTCTCCTCCCGGTCCGCGCCCATCACCCGGCTCAGCAGCCGCGCACCGCGCTCGTCGAGGACGTCCGGCAGGTCGACCAGTCCGTACGACCCCTCGGGCCGCTCCCCGGCGAGCGCCAGGCCGAGGCCCCACACCTGGGCCTGCCCGGCGTCGACCGCGCCGTCGGCGTCGACGGCGGCCACGCCGCCGCGCGTGGCGATCCACAGCGGCACGCCGCCGGCGGCCTCCTCCAGGGCGCGCGCGAGTTCCAGGGTCGCGGTGAGTGCGGGAACCGGGCCGGTGACCGGCGCGCGCCCGGGCGGCTCGCTGTCGGGTGCGTCACGTCCGGAGGCCTTGGGCCCGGACGTGTGGGGCTCGGACGTCCTGGCGCCGGGCGAGTCGGGTCCGGGCGTCCGGTGTCCGGGCGTCTCCGGCCGGGACGTGCCGCGTCCCGGCGTCCCCCGCCCGGCTGCCGGGGCGTCGGGCGGGCACGCCGCCAGCAGGGACAGCACGGCGTCCACCGCGGGGGACGCGGCGAGTTCGGCGCTCAGCCGGCCGGGCAGCGCGGTGACGTCGGCGGGGGAGGGGCCCGCGGGCAGCACGCCGACCTCGACGCCCTGCTCGGAGAGGGCGGCGATCACGCCGTCCGCGGCCTCGCCGCCGGGCGTGACCACCAGGACGCTCTTGGCCGCGGCGGCCTCGCCCAGGGCGCCGGCCTGCTCCCAGCCGATCCGGTAGTGCCGGGTGCGGCTGCGCCGCCACTCGGCCAGCACCGGCAGCGCAACGTCCAGGGCGGCCCGGTCCAAGCCCTCCGCGCCGACCGCGGACGCCAGCGCCTGCGCGTCGTCCTGGTCGACGGCCGCCCAGAAGCGGTCCTCGACCGTGCCGGCGTCCTCGGCCGGGCGGGTGCCCTGCGCGGGCGCGTCGATCCAGTAGCGGCGGTGCTGGAAGGCGTAGGTGGGCAACTCGACGGGAACGGCCGGGGCTGCCTGCGCGGTCTGCGGTCCCCGCGCCGCCTGCGTCCGGTCGCCCCGGTCGTCCTGGAAGCCGTGCCCGTCCCCGGGCTCCGCGGTCGGCCGTCCGAAGAAGCCCGGCCAGTCCACAGCGGCGCCGCGGATGTGCGCGTGCGCGAGCGCGGACAGGAACGTGTGGGTCTCGGGGCGCCGCGAGCGCAGCACCGGCACCGGCATCAGCCGCCCGGCACTGGACGTGCCGGCCATCGCGGTCAGCACCGCGTCGGGGCCCAGCTCCAGGCATGTGGTGACTCCGGCCTTCTCCAGCGCGGCGACGCCGTCGGCGAACCGCACGCAGCCGCGGGCCTGTGCCACCCAGTACGCGGGGTCGGTGACCTCGCCCGGACCCGCCACCTCGCCCGTGCGGTTGAGTACCAGCGGGATGCGCGGCGCGGCGTACGCCAGGCCGCGCGCGACCGCGCCGAACTCCGCGAGCATCGGGTCGAGCCGGTGCGAGTGGAAGGCATGGCTGACGGTCAGCCGGGACACCTTCCGGCCGCGCTCGCGGAACGTGGCGGCGACCGCGAGCACCGCGTCCTCGTCGCCCGAGACGACCGTGGCGTCGGGGCCGTTGACGGCGGCGACCGCCACCCGGTCCGCGCAGTCCCTCAGCGCTGCCACGACCTCGGCCTCGCCGGCCTGGAGGGCCACCATCGCCCCGCCGTCGGGGAGCGCGTCCATCAGCCGGCCTCGGGCCGCGACCAGCGCGCAGGCGTCGGCGAGGCCGAACACCCCGGCCGCATGGGCGGCGGCGATCTCGCCGATGGAGTGCCCGAGCAGGAACTGCGGCCGCACGCCGTGGTGTTCGAGCAGCCGGAACAGCGCAGTCTCGACGGCGAACAGCGCCGCCTGCGTGTAGAGCGTGCGGTCCAGCAGCGCGGCGCGCTCGCCACCGCGCGGCGCCCACATCACCTCCCGCAGCGGATGCGGCAGATGGCGGTCCAGCTCGCCGCACACCGCGTCGAGCGCGGCGGCGAAGACCGGCGAGGACGCGTACAACCCCTGCCCCATGCCGAGGCGTTGGGAACCCTGGCCGGAGAACAGGAAGGCGAGGCGGCCGTGCGAGACCTCACCCTGCACGACGTTGCCCGCGGGCTGGTCCTCGGCCAGGAAGCCCAGGCGGTTGAGCAGGTCCGCGTGGTCGGTGGCGACGACCGCGGCGCGGTGGTCGAAGTGCGTGCGGGTGGTGGCCAACGCGTGGGCCAGCGCCTCGGGTTCGGTACCGGGCCGGGCCGCGAGATGGCGGTGCAGCCGCCGTGCCTGAGCACGCAGCGCGGGCTCCGTCCTGCCGGACAGCAGGTACGGCAGCGGACTTCCGTCCCCCGCGGTCCCCGCCGCCGCGACGGCCACTGTGCCGTCCGCGGGCTCGTCGCCTTCGGCGGTCGCGGCGGGTCCGCCGGCCGGCGGGGCTTCCAGGATGACGTGGGCGTTGGTGCCGCTGATGCCGAAGGAGGAGACGGCGGCGCGGCGCGGTCGTCCCGTCTCGGGCCAGTCGACGGCTTCGGTGAGGAGGGAGACGGCGCCGGTCTTCCAGTCGACGTGCGGGCTCGGGGCGTCCACGTGCAGGGTGCGGGGCAGGACGCCGTGGTGCATCGCCTGGACCATCTTGATGACGCCGGCGACGCCGGCGGCGGCTTGGGTGTGGCCGATGTTGGACTTGATGGAGCCGAGCCACAACGGCTGTTCGGCGGGCCGGTCCTGGCCGTAGGTGGCGAGGAGGGCCTGGGCCTCGATGGGGTCGCCGAGTGTCGTCCCGGTGCCGTGGGCCTCGACGGCGTCCACGTCGCCTGGTTCCAGGCGGGCGTTGGCGAGGGCCTGGCGGATGACGCGTTGCTGGGAGGGGCCGTTGGGGGCGGTGAGGCCGTTGCTCGCGCCGTCCTGGTTGACGGCTGAGCCGCGGATCACCGCCAGCACGCGATGGCCGTTGCGCTGCGCGTCGGAGAGCTTCTCGAGCAGGACCAGGCCGACGCCCTCGCCCCAGCCGGTGCCGTCGGCCGCGGCCGCGAACGGCTTGCAGCGGCCGTCCGCGGCGAGCCCGCGCTGGCGGCTGAACTCCACGAAGATGCCCGGCGTGGACATCACCGTGACACCGCCGGCCAGCGCGAGCGTGCACTCGCCCGAACGCAGCGCGTGTACCGCGAGATGCATCGCGACCAGCGACGACGAGCAGGCCGTGTCCACGGTGATGGCCGGGCCCTCAAGACCGAGGGTGTAGGCGACCCGGCCCGAAGCGACGCTGCCCGCGCTGCCGTTGCCCAGCAGCCCCTCGAACTCGGCGCCGCCCGCGTCCATCAGCCGCGCGCCGTAGTCGCCGTACATGACGCCGGCGAACACGCCGGTCCTGCTGCCGCGCAGCGTGGTGGGGTCGAGTCCGGCGCGTTCCAGGGTCTCCCAGGCGGTCTCCAGCAGCAGCCGCTGCTGCGGGTCGGTGGCCAGCGCCTCGCGCGGGCTCATCCCGAAGAACTCCGCGTCGAACCGGCCCGCGTCGTGCAGGAACGCGCCCTCGCGGGCGTACGACGTGCCCCGGCGGTCGGGGTCGGGGTCGTACAGCGCCTCGGCGTCCCAGCCGCGGTCCGACGGGAAGGCCGACACGGCCTCCTCGCCGTCACGGACCAGCCGCCACAGATCGGCGGGTTCGCGGACGCCGCCGGCGTAGCGGCAGCCCATCGACACGATCGCGATCGGCTCCCGCAGGTCCGATTCCAGCCGCGCGAGGCGCTCGCGCGTCTCGTGCAGGTCGGTCGTCACCCACTTCAGGTAGTCGACGAGCTTCTCTTCGTTCGTCATGTCCCCTCGGCCCTCACGTGCTGCTGGTTGCTGCGGTCTCGGACGGCGTTCAACTCCGCTTCAGCTCCTGGTCGATGAAGGCGAGAACCTCCTCGGCGGAGGCCGCCTGGATCCGCTCGGCGACGGCCGCGCCGCCGCCCTGCCCGGCGTGCGTCCACTGCGCGGCCAGCGAC
Organism: Streptomyces sp. NPDC020917; assembly: GCF_044333795.1. Taxonomy (NCBI): domain Bacteria; kingdom Bacillati; phylum Actinomycetota; class Actinomycetes; order Kitasatosporales; family Streptomycetaceae; genus Streptomyces; species Streptomyces sp. NPDC020917. The sequence goes on from NZ_JBIRRR010000030.1 coordinate 78,596, forward strand.
TGCAGGCGGCGGCCGATCTCGGCGCGCTCCCCGTCGTCCGGGGCGAGTTCGCCCAGCGCGGTGACGATCCGGTCGAACGCGTCGAGCGCGGACGCCGTCGCGGCGGGCTGGGGCGCGACCAGCTCCCTGAGCCGTTCGGCGAGCCCCGCGGCGGTCGGGTAGTCGAAGACGAGGGTCGCCGGCAGCCGCAGGCCGGTGAGCGCGTTGAGCCGGTTGCGCAGCTCCACGGCGGTCAGCGAGTCGAACCCGAAGTCCTGGAAGGCGCGCCCGGGATCGACCGCCTCCGCGCCCTCGTGCCCGAGCACCGCCGCGACCTGCCCGCACACCACGTCGAGCAGCAGCGTGCGCTGCTCCGCGTCGTCCAGACCGGTCAGCCGCTCGGCCAGCGACGGCCCGGCCGCGTCCGTCCTGCGGGCCGGCGCGCGCACCACGCCCCGCAGCACCGGCGGCAGCATTCCCGCCGCGGCCTGCGCCGCCAGTGCCGCGGTGTCCAGCTGCACGGGTACCAGGAGCGGCCCGGCATCCGCGAGCGCCTCGTCGAGCAGGGCCAGACCGTCCGCGGTCGGCAGCGGAGCGAGGCCGCCCCGGTTCATCCGCACCCGGTCGGTGCGCTCCAGATGGGCGGTCATGCCGCTGCCCTCCTCCCACAGGCCCCAGGCGAGCGACGTCGCGGGCAGGCCCTGCGCGTGCCGGTGGGCGGCGAGCGCGTCCAGGAAGCTGTTGGCGGCCGCGTAGCTCCCCTGTCCCGGGCTGCCCAGCACGCCGGCCGCGGAGGAGAACAGGACGAAGGCCGCGAGATCCTGATGCCGCGTCAGCTCGTGCAGATGCCAGGCCCCGTGCGCCTTGGGCCGCAGCACCGTCTCCACGCGCGCGCCGGTCAGCGAGCCGACCGTCGCGTCGTCGATGACGCCCGCGGCGTGGAACACGCCGGTCAGCGGATGGCGTCCGGGCACCGCCGCCAGCACCTGGCGCAGTCCCTCGCGATCGGCCGTGTCCACCGCGGCGACGTTCACCTCGGCACCCAGCGCGGCCAGTTCGGCCCGCAGGTCCTCCGCGCCGTCGGCGGTGGCGCCGCGCCTGCCGGTCAGCAGCAGATGCCGGACGCCGTGCTCGGCGACGAGGTGGCGGGCCACCAGCCGGCCGAGGGTGCCGAGGCCGCCGGTGATCAGGACCGTTCCGTCGGCGTCCAGGGGCCGCGCCGCCGGTCGTGGCGCGGCCCCGGGCGCCGCCGCCCGGGCGAGCCGCGGCACGTACACGGCGTCGCCGCGCACGGCCACCTGCGGCTCGCCCGTCGTCGTTGCCAGCTCCACGGCGGCGGCCAGGGCGTCCGCGGGGACGTCCCACGTGTCGACGTCGAGCAGTACGAACCGGTCCGGGTTCTCCGCCTGCGCGCTGCGGACCAGGCCGCCCACCGCGGCGGCCGCCAGGTCCGGCGCGTCCTGCCCGCCGCCCGCGGCGAGCGCGCCGCGCGAGACGAGGACGAGCCGCGCGCCCGCGGGCGCGGCGTCGGCGAGCCACTCCTGGAGCAGCCCCAGGACGCGCCGCACCGCCGCGAGCGCGCGGTCGGGGGCCGCGGCCTTCGGGCCGCCGTGACCGCCGTCACCGCTGTCCGGGCCGTGCGCGCCGTTCAGGCCGCCCGCGCCCCCCGCGCCGTCCGCGCCGTCGGCGCCGTCGGCCAGTGGCACGAGGATCACGTCCGGGGCGGGCGCGCCCTCGGCGAGAGCGGTGCGCAGCGCGTCGAGACCGGCGAAGCGCCGAGGGAATCCGGGGTGCGGGTCACCGGACGAAACGCCCTCGCCGGCCGGACCGTTGAGGGCGGTCAGCGTGCCGCCCAGCACGGCCCACGTGCCGGCCGGCACGTCCGCGTCCCGGCCGAGCGGCCTGAGCGCGTCCGCGGCGCGGTTCCAGCCCACCTCGTACAGGGCGGCCCGGCGTGTCGTACGGACCGCGGCGAGCTGGGCGGGCGTGATCGGCCGCAGCACGAGGGACGCGACGGAGGCCAGGGGCCGGCCGGTGGCGTCGGCCAGTGCGAGGGCGGTGCCGCCGTCGGGCGACGGGCACAGCCGGACACGCAGCGCCCGCACGCCGGCCGGACCCTCGGGGTGGAGGGACACGCCCGACCACGAGAAGGGAAGCCGCAGATCGGGACCGGTGGCATCGGTCGCGCCCGCCGGCACCGACGGGTCCGTGCCGGTCACCGCCAGCGCGTGCAGCGCGCTGTCCAGCAGCGCCGGATGGACGCCGAAGCCCGCGACCGCGGTGCTCTCCGGCACGTCGACTTCGGCGTACACCGCGCCGTCGCCGGTCCACACCGCGCGCAGTCCCTGGAACGCCGGGCCGTACGCGAGGCCCGCCGCGGCGAACTGCTGGTAGACGTCGCCCAGTTCGACTGGCTCAGCGCCAGCGGGAGGCCACTGCGCGAGGGAGAACGCCTCGGACCCGGCGGCCGGCGAGAGCTGGCCGTGGGCGTGCCGTGTCCACGGCTCGTCGGGGCCGGCCGTACCGGACTGGCCGTGCACGGACACCGGGCGGCGCCCCCCGTCGCCGGCCGGGCCGACGACGACCTGCATCCGGACGTCGCCCTGCTCGGCGAGCACCAGCGGCGCCTCCAGCGTCAGGTCCTCGACGCCGCCGCAGCCGACCGCCGCGGCCGCGTGCGCCGCCAACTCGACGAACGCCGTGCCGGGCAGCAGCACCGTGTCCAGCACGGCGTGGTCGGCGAGCCACGGATGCGTCCGCAGGCTCAGCCGGCCGGTCAGCACCTGCCCGCCGTCGGGGAGTTCGAGGGCCGCGCCCAGCAGCGGATGCCCGCTGCCGGTCAGGCCCGCGGCCGTCACGTCGCCCGCGCCGCCGGCCGCCTCGACCCAGTGCCGGGCGCGCTGGAACGCGTACGTCGGCAGTGCCACCGCGGTCCCGTGGGCCTTGCCGAGGCGGGCCGCGGGCCAATCGACCGGCGCGCCGTGTGCGCAGGCCCTGGCCAGTGCCGCGACGAACTCGCGGCGGCCGTCCTTGGAGCGGCGCAGCGTGCCGATCACGGTGGCCTCGGCGTCCTCGCCGTCGACGGTCTGCTCGACACCCACGGTCAGCACCGGATGCGGGCTCGCCTCGACGAACAGGGTGTGCCCCGAGTTCACCAGCGCCGCGGTGACCTGGGAGAACAGCACCCGCTGGCGGATGTTGCGGTACCAGTAGCCGGCATCCATCACGGCGGTGTCGATGACGCCGCCGGTGACCGTCGAGTGGAACGGGATCCGTGAGGTGCGCGGCCGCAGCCCGGACAGGCAGGCGAGCAGCTCGTCGTGGATCCGCTCGACGTGGTGGGAGTGCGAGGCGTAGTCCACCGGGATCACCCGGGCCCTCGCCCCCTCCGTCACGCAGGCGTCGACCAGTTCCCGCACGGCCTGCGGATCGCCGGACACCACCGTCGCGGTGGGCCCGTTGACCGCGGCCACGCCGACCCTGCCGTCCCACGCGGGCAGCCGCCGCTCCACGTCGGCCACTGGCAGCGGCACCGACGCCATCGCGCCGGTGCCCGCCAGAGCGACGAGCAGCTTGCTGCGCAGCGCCACCACGGCGGCCGCGTCGTCCAGCGACAGCGCGCCCGCCACGTAGGCCGCGGCGATCTCGCCCTGGGAGTGCCCGACGACCGCGTCCGGCCGCACGCCCGCCGCCTGCCACAGCTCCGCCAGCGACACCATGACGGCGAAGAGCGCCGGCTGCACCACGTCCACCCGGTCCAGGTCGGGCGCGCCGGGCGCGCCACGCAGGACGTCGAGGAGCGACCAGCCGACATGCCGGCCGATCGCACGGTCGCACGCCGCCATCGACGCCGCGAAGGTGGGCGAGGAGTCCAGCAGGTCCAGCGCCATGCCGGCCCACTGCGAGCCCTGGCCGGGGAAGACGAAGACGGTACGGCCGGCGGCGGCCGTCCCGCGGACGACGTCCGCGCCGCCCTCCGCACCCCGCGCCGCACCGCTCTCCGGGCCGTCTGCGAGCGCGGCCAGGCCGGTCATCAACTCCTCGGCGCTGTCGCCGAGTACGACCGCCCGCCGCTCGAACGCCGAGCGCGTGGTGGCCAGCGCCCGGCCGACCGCGGCCGGGGCGTGGCCGGGACGGGCCGCCAGATGGCGGTGCAGGCGCGTGGCCTGGTCCCGCAGCGCGGCCTCGCTCTTGGCGGACAGCACCCAGGGGACGGGCCCGGCCGCGACAGCGGGACCGTCCGCGCCCCGCTCGCCGTCGGCCGCGGCCTCGGGTCCGGCGGCCGGCGCGGGCAGGTCCGACGGCGGGGCTTCCAGGATCAGGTGCGCGTTGGTGCCGCTGATGCCGAAGGAGGACACGGCGGCGCGGCGGGGACGGCCGGTCTCCGGCCAGTCGACGGCTTCGGTGAGGAGGGAGACGGCGCCGGTCTCCCAGTCGACGTGCGGGCTCGGGGCGTCCACGTGCAGGGTGCGGGGCAGGACGCCGTGGTGCATCGCCTGCACCATCTTGATGACGCCGGCGACGCCGGCGGCGGCCTGGGTGTGGCCGATGTTGGACTTGACCGAGCCGAGCCACAACGGCCGTTCGGAGGAGCGGTTCTTGCCATAGGTGGCCAGCAGCGCCTGGGCCTCGATGGGGTCGCCGAGCGTCGTCCCGGTGCCGTGGGCCTCGACGGCGTCCACGTCGCCTGGTTCCAGGCGGGCGTTGGCGAGGGCCTGGCGGATGACGCGTTGCTGGGAGGGGCCGTTGGGGGCGGTGAGGCCGTTGCTCGCGCCGTCCTGGTTGACGGCTGAGCCGCGGATCACCGCCAGCACGCGATGCCCGTTGCGCCGGGCGTCCGACAGCCGCTCCAGCAGGACCAGGCCGACGCCCTCGCCCCAGCCGGTGCCGTCGGCTGCCGCGGCGAAGGGCTTGCAGCGGCCGTCCGCCGCGAGCCCGCGCTGGCGGCTGAACTCCACGAAGATGCCGGGGCTGGACATCACCGTCACGCCGCCGGCCAGCGCCAGATCGCACTCGCCGTCCCTCAGCGACGTCCCCGCCAGGTGCATCGCCACCAGCGACGACGAGCACGCGGTGTCCACCGTCAGCGCCGGGCCCTCAAGACCGAGCGTGTACGAGACCCGGCCGGACGCCACGCTGCTCGTGGTGCCGGTCAGCAGGTAGCCGTCCATCGCGTCGGGGGAGCGGTCGGCGCCGAGCCCGTAATGCTGGGCCGCCATGCCGACGAAGACACCGGTCCTGCTGCCGCGCAGCGCCTCGGGCCGCAGTTGCGCGTCCTCCAGCGTCTGCCACGCCGTCTCCAGCAGCAGCCGCTGCTGCGGGTCGACGGCCAGCGCCTCCCGCGGGTTGATGCCGAAGAAGTCCGCGTCGAAGCGGTCGGCGTCCGCGACGAATCCGCCCCGGTTCACGTACGACGTGCCCGCCTTCGCCGGGTCCGGGTCGTACAGCCGCTCCAGGTCCCAGCCGCGGTTGTCGGGGAAGCCCGACAGGCCGTCCCGGCCGGACGCCACCACCTCCCACAGGCCCTCGGGGGAGTCTGCGCCGCCGGGGAACCGGCACGCCATGCCGACGATCGCGATCGGCTCGTCCGCGTCCGCCGCACCGCCGGCCCGCACCGGGGCCGCGACCTGCGGTGCGGTCTCCGACTCGTCGCCGGCGCCCAGCAGTTCGGCGTGCAGCAGCGCGGCCAGCGCGTTCGCCGTCGGATGGTCGAAGACCAGCGTGGCGGGCAGCGGCAGCCCGGTGGCCGCCTTGAGCCGGTTGCGCAACTCGACCGCGGTCAGCGAATCGAACCCGAGGTCCTGGAACGTCCGTTCGGCGTCGATCGCCTCCGGCTTGCCGTGCCCCAGCACGGCCGCTACGTGTGCGCGTACCACGTCCAGCAGATGCCGCCGCCGCTCGGCCGCCGGAAGCCCGGCGAGCGTCCGCCGCAGCGACGACGCCCCCGCGCCGCGGGCCGCCGCGCGCGGTGGCGCGGTCCTCAGCAGGCCGCTGAGGATCCGCGGCAGGGCGTCGGCGTTCGCCGGGTCGCGCAGCACGGCCTGCTGGAACACCGCGGGGACGAAGGCCGCATGGGCTCCCGCCAGCGCGGCGTCGAGCAGCCCGAGCGCGTCCTGCGTGCGCATCGGCACCAGGCCGCCCCCGGTGATCCGGGAGTGCTGGTCCTCGGTGAGCGCGGCCGTGAGGGTGCTGGCCTGCTGCCAGAGTCCCCAGGCGAGGGATGTGGCGGGGAGTCCTTGGGTGTGGCGGCGGTGGGCGAGGGTGTCGAGGTAGGTGTTGGCGGCGGCGTAGTTGGCCTGCCCCGGATTGCCCAGCACGCCGGCCGCGGAGGAGAACAGGACGAAGTGGCTCAGGTCGAGGTGGCGGGTCGCTTCGTGGAGCAGGCGGGCGGCATTGGCCTTGGGCGGGAGGACGGCGGCCAGGTGGTCGGGGGTCTGGGCGGTGAGGACGGCGTCGTGGGTGGTGCCCGCGGTGTGGATGACGGCGGTGAGGGGATGCGCCTCGGGGATCGACGAGAAGAGGTCGGCGAGCCGGCCGGGGTCGGTGATGTCGCAGGCGGAGATGGTGGCATCGGTGCCCAACGCCGCGAGTTCGGCCAGGAGTTCGGAGGCTCCTGGGGCGCTTGGGCCCTGGCGGCTGGCGAGCAGGAGGTGCCGGGCGCCGTGGTGTTCGGCGAGGTGGCGGGCGACGAGGCTGCCGAGGGTGCCGGTGCCGCCGGTGACCAGGATCGTGCCGTCCGGGTCGATCGGCCGCGGCACCGTCAGCACCACCTTGCCGACATGCCGCGCCTGGCTCAGATAGCGGAACGCCGCCGGTGCCCGCCGCACGTCGAACGCCGTCACCGGCAGCGGCCGGAGTGCCCCGGCGTCGAACAGTTCCGCGAGCGCCCCCAGCATCTCCTGGATCCGGTCGGCGCCCGCCTCGATCATGTCGAACGCCCGGTACCGCACGCCGGGATGGGCCTGTGCGACCACCTCCGGGTCGCGGATGTCGGTCTTGCCCATCTCCAGGAAGTGGCCGCCGCGCGGCAGCAGCCGCAGCGAGGCGTCCACGAACTCGTGCGTCAGCGCGTCCAGGACCACGTCGAAGCCCTCGCCGCCGGTCGCCGCACGGAACGCGTCCTCGAAGTCCAGCGACCGTGAACTCGCCGTGTGGGCCTGGTCGAAGCCCTGCTCCCGCAGCACACCCCACTTCGGCGGGCTGGCCGTGCCGAACACCTCCGCACCCAGGTGCCGGGCCAGTTGGGTGGCCGCCATGCCGACGCCGCCCGTCGCCGCGTGCACCAGCAGACGCTGCCCCGCACGCAACCCGGCCAGGTCGGTCAGCGCGTAGTACGCGGTCAGGAACACCACGGGCGCGGCCGCCGCCTGCGCGAACGTCCAGCCCTCCGGTATCCGGACGACCAGCCGGTGATCGGTCACCGCGACCGGGCCCATGGCGCCGTCGATCAGCCCCATGACGCGGTCACCGACCGCGAACCCCGTCACGCCGGGCCCGACCTCGGTGACGACGCCCGCGGCCTCGCTGCCGATGACCGCCCGCCCCGGATACATGCCGAGCGCGATCATCACGTCGCGGAAGTTCATGCCCGCGGCGCGCACCGCGAGCCGCAGCTGGCCCTCGCCCGGCGCCGCGGCATGCTCGGGGCACTCCTCCAGCGTGAGGTTGTCCACCGTCCCGGACTCCGCCATCGCGACCCGCCACGCCGCGGCACCGGCCGGCGGCACCAGGTCCGCCCGCGGGTCGGCGCGCACCAGCCGCGGCACGTGCACGGTCCCGGAGCGCAGCGCGAACTGCGGCTCCCCGGACGCCAGCGCGGCCGCCAGGACCCCGGCGGAATCCGGCAGCCGGTCGGAGTCGGCCACCACGAACTGCCCCGGATGCTCGGCCTGCGCCACGCGCAGGAACCCCCACGCCGAGCCCGCCGCGGCGTCCACGACGCGGTCCCCGGCCGCGGCCGCCACCGCCTGGTGCGTCACCACCGCGAGCCGAGAGCCGGCCAGCCGGTCCTCGGCGAGCCAGCCCTGCACCAGGTCCAGCAGCCAGCACGTCACCGCGCCGACCCGCTCCGGCCCGTCCGCGAACGCCGGTGCCTCCGGGATCGCGTCCGGCACGTAGGCCACGACCGTCGCCGGTACGGGCGTGCCACCGTCGAGAGCCGCGATCAGCGCCGCCAGATCCGCGAACGCGCCCGGCGCGTCAGGCGTGCCGCCCGTGCCGGCCGCTTCGGTCGCAGGGGTGGTCCCCATGGCGGCCGGTGCGGCGCTGAGAACCGCGAACGGTTCGGTGACCGGACCGTCGGACGCGACGTCCACCGTCGGCCAGTCGACCCGGTGGAAACCGTCGAGCCTCGTCGAACGCGCCGCGTCCAGCTGCTCGGCGCTGACCGAACGCACCGCCAGCGCCCCGACCGTGGCGACCGGACGCCCGGTGTGATCGGACAGTGCGACGGCGAGCGTGTCGCCGTCGCCCTTCGTCAACCGCGCGCGCAGCGCCGTGGCGCCGACCGCGTGCACCGACACCGCACCCCAGGAGAAGGGCAGTTGGACCCGGCCCCGGCTCCCCTCCGCACCGCCCGCGTCGTCTGCCCCGGACAGACCGGCGAGCACCGAGGTGTGCAATGCCGCGTCCAGCAGCGCGGGATGGACGGCGAAGCCCTCCGCGTCCGCGCCCTCGGGCAACTCCACCTCGGCGTACAGGTCCGCACCGCGCCTCCACGCCGCCCGCAGACCGCGGAAGGTCGGCCCGTACCCCAGGCCCAGCTCCGCGAAGCGCTCGTAGGCGTCGCCCGCGGCGAGCGGCTCGGCGCCCGCGGGCGGCCACGCCGCGTCGGCATCCGCCTCGGGCTCCGGCCCGGCGGCCGCTTGGCGGGCCGCGAGCGTGCCCTCGGCGTGGAGGGACCACGGGGGACCGTCGATGCCGGGCCCGCCGTCCGGCCGTGAATAGACCGCGACGGGCCGGCGGCCCTCCTCCCCCGAGGGCCCGACGACCACCTGCAGGCGCACCGCCTGGTCCTCGGCGAACACCAGCGGAGCCTGGATCGTCAGCTCCTCCAGGTGGTTGCACCCGGTCTGCTGGGCCGCGTGCAGCGCCAGATCCACGAACGCCGTTCCGGCCAGCAGCACTTGGCCCATCACCGCGTGATCCGCCAGCCACGGATGCGTCCGCACGGAGAGCCGCCCGGTGAGCAACAGCCCCTCGCCGTTGGCGAACTCGGCTGCCGCGCCCAGCAACGGGTGATCCGCGGCGGCCAGTCCCACGGACGGCATGTCGCCCGGCGGGTCCGTCCGCTCCGGCCAGTACCGCACCGAGCCGAAGGCGTAGGTGGGGAGCGGGACGTAGGGGGCCGGGGGGAGGACGGCGTCCCAGTCGGTGGTGGCCGCGCTGAGCAGGGCGGTGGTGAGGGTGTGGGTGGGGGTGTGTTTGGGGTGGAGGGTGTGGGTGAGGGTGGGGGTGGGTTCGGTGTTGGTGAGTGTGTGGGTGTTGAGGGTGGTGAGGGTGGTGTCGGGTCCGATTTCGATGTAGTGGGTGGTGCCTTGGGTGTGGAGGTGGGTGATGGCTTGGTGGTA
>NZ_JBIRRR010000031.1:0-60806 GCF_044333795.1 Streptomyces sp. NPDC020917
CAGCTGGCAACTCACTCCGGCCACCGCATAGCGAACCGGGGCTGCCCAGCCTCCGACCGGACAGCCCCTCACCAAGATCTTCATGAGTCTTCTAGAGCTGGCCCTTGCGGGTGAGGTTGGTGAAGGCCATCCAGCCGGGGAGGACCGGCAGCCAGAAGGTCAGGAGCCGGAAGAACAGCACCGCGGGGGTGGCGACCTCCTTGGGCAGCCCGGCCGCGATCAGCCCACCGGTCAGGGCCAGCTCGACCGCGCCGACGCCGCCCGGCGTGGGCGCCGCCGACCCCAGCGCGTTGCCCGCCAGGAAGACGACCGCGATCGCCGCGTAGCTCAGGTGCCCGCCGAACGCCCGCACGCAGCCGTCCAGGCAGATCACGAAGCACACCGTCAGCATCAGCGTGCCGCCGATACCGGTGAGCAGCTTCGCCGGCCGCTGCAGCACGTCCAGCATGCGCGGCACCACCCCGGCGAACAGCGCCCGCACCCGGGTCGAGACGAACTTGCGCAGCCCCGGCACCGCCGTGACCACCAGCACCAGCACGCCCGCGGTCAGCAGCCCGGCCATCACCGTGCGCGACGGCGACAGCGACGGCGTCTTCTCGGTCCCGGTGATGAAGCCGAACGTCATCAGCAGCATCACGTGCGCGCCCAGGCCCACCAACTGCGACGCGCCGACACTGGCCACCGCCAGCCCCGGCCGCACGCCGGCCTTCTGCAGATAGCGGGTGTTCAGCGCCACACCGCCCACCGCGGCCGGCGCCACCAGCTTCACGAACGACCCGGCGACCTGCGCCATCACCGTCCGCATCAGCGACAGCCGCTCCGGCACGAACCCCGACAGCGCGCACGCGGCCGCCACGTAGCTCGCCGCCGAGCCCAGGACGGCGATCATCGCCCAGCGCCAGTCCGCGTGCAGCACGGCCTGGCCGATCGGCACCGAGCTGAGCTGCGACAGCAGGAAGTACGCGGCGAACGCGCCGGCGATCACGGTGACCAGCGTCCGCGGCTTGATCCGCTCCAGGCGCGCCGGCTCCACCGGGGCCTGCGGCCGGATCAGCAGCACCTGCTGGCGGATCCGGGAGAGCAGGTCCTCCTCGCGGACCTCCTCCAGCGCGTCCTCTATCGCCCGCTTCTCCGCCTTGTCCTCGGCCTTGCGCTCGGCCTTCGACGGCACCTTCGCCGACGCCTCGGCCTGGTCAGGGGCATGCTCGGCCTCCAGCGCCCGCCGCTGCTCGCGGGCCGTCTTCTCCCGCGCCGACGCGGCCAGCACAGCCTCGCGCTCGCGCTGCGCCCGGGCCCGGGCCAGCACCTTCAGCTGCGCGCGGGTCGCCCGGCTCAGCGCGATCGGCTGCAGCAGCGGCAGCGACTGGGCGACCGTGTCGGGACCGAGCACCGCCAGCGCGGAGGCCACCGCGCGCTCCGGGCCGACCCGCAGCGCCAGCGTCGTCAGCAGCTGCGCGATGTCCATCCGCAGCACGATGTCGCCGGCCGCGATCTCCCCGCCGCGCAGATCGGTCAGGAACACCCGGCCGCCCCGGTCCACCAGCAGCGACTCGCCGACCAGCCGCCGGTGCGCGATCCGCCGCGAGTGCAGCGCCCGCACCTGCGTCCAGGTCTCCCGCATCAGCCCGTCGGTGATCTCCTCGTCGGCCAGCGCGTCCAGCCGCCGGCCGCCGATGTGCTCGTAGACCAGCATCACCGCGTCCGGGCCCAGCTCGGACGTCGCGATCAGCTTCGGCGCGTTCGCCCCCGCCGCGATCGCCGCGTAGGCCAGCAGCGCCTCCTGCTCCAGCGCCTGCCGCAGCGACAGCAGGCTGCGGCGCTGGGTGATGCCGCCGACCAGCGACAGCCGGCGCCACGCCCGGTAGAAGAAGCCCTGCGCCTGCTGCTCGCGGTCCACCACCGTCACGTCCAGCGGCGGGCCGTCCTCCATCGTCACCAGGTACGCCCGGCCGCGGTCGGAGTCCGCGGTCGCCGGCTCGTCGTGGCCCACCCGGCGCGCGGTCAGCGGGGCGAAGCCGACCCGGCGCAGGCCCGCCATGAGGTTCTGGCCGGTCGGCCGGACGTTCGGCGAGCCGACCGCGTAGACCGTGCCGTACGCCACGGTCCAGCCGATCAGCACGGTCAGCGCGATCGAGAACGGCGTGGTGTAGCCGCCGACCAGCACCGCGAAGGCGTCCAGCAGCAGCACGAACCACAGCGCGACCCGCCAGCGCGGCCGGCGCGCCATGCCGACCGCCGTGACGTAGGCGATGACCGGCGCCAGATAGCCGTGCACCGGATCGGTCATGCCGGTGCCGGCCGGCGCGGTGTGCGACAGCGCCTCGCGGATCGAGGACGGTGCGGAGTTCGTCACCCACAGGTCGGTCGCCAGGGCCGTGCCGTGCGCCAGCACCGCGGCGAGCACGCCGTCGGCGATCCGCAGGCCGTCCCGTTTGACCAGCCGCTCCACGGCGAAGGCGACCGGCACGATCAGCACCGCGACGCTCGCGGTCAGGCCGGCGAACGACGACAGGAAGCCGGGCGCGTGGGTGGCGCCCTTGTTGATGTCGGTCTCCAGGCCGGTGGTGGTCGCGTGCGCGAACCCGGCGACGGCCAGCACGACCGCGATGCCGAGCACGCCGAGCAGGAAGCGGACCAGGTCGGCGGGGCGGTGCACCCGGGCGGCGAGCAGCGGCTCGTCGACCGAGACGGCGTGCCGGGTCGACCCGGACTCGGGCAGGTCGGCACCGCCGTCGTGCGGGGCGCCGTCGTCAGGACCGCCGCCGTCGGCACCCCGGCCGTGGTCGTCGTCCGACCCGCCGCTCCTGCTGCCGCCGCCGGGGGAGCCCCCGCCGCGCGGCGTGTCGGCGCCGGTCTGACGGGTGCTGCCGCTGCCGGCGCCGCCCTCCTCCTGGCCGGCGGCGGGCGCGGGCACGGCACGGGGGGCGGCGGCGGCCTCCCCGGCCTCCCGCGCGCCCGTTGTGTCCCCTGTCGCCTGTTCTTGGTCTTCTTGGTCTCGTATCACCAGTCACCGCCCGCACGATGGTGGCACGACGGCCCCCCGGATCGCACCGGAACCCCCCGGTGTCGGACGTCTGGGGCAGGATTGGACGGATGAGCGAGGAGTACGACCCGGGGGCGCCCAGCCCCTATGCGGAACGCGTCCTGGAGACGGTCGAGCTGATCCCCGCGGGGCGGGTCATGACGTACGGCGACGTGGCCGAATGGCTCGGCGAGGGCGGCCCGCGCCAGGTCGGCCGGATCATGGCCCTGCACGGCAGCGGCGTGCCGTGGTGGCGCGTCGTACGGTCCGACGGCGTCCTGCTGCCCGGCCACGAGCGGGACGCGCTCGCCGAGTACCGCGCCGAGGGCACCCCGTTGCGGCTCGCCGGTCCGCCCGCCGAACGCCACGTGCCGAAGGTCGACATGCGCCGGGCCCGCTGGGACGGGCAGGGCGCGGCCGACGCCCCGGGAGGCGCGGTCAGCGGGTGACAGCCGGACGGTCATGTCATCCAGCTTCCGGCATGCGGAGCACTGACATACCCGCGGCTCTCCGTACGGAGTACATTCCTCGACCCTCACGAAACCGGCGAACCACGTGAACCCCTCTTCCTCTTCCCGTCCGGCGGCCGATCCAGCCGATCCTGCCCTGCCGGGCGCGCCCGCCGGGCCCGGCACGCCCGGCGGCACAGGCGTGCCCCGGGCCCGCACGGCCACCGGGGGAGCGGTGGCCGGCGGGTACCGGCTGGTGCGCACGCCCGTGGCGCCCGCGGCGCCCCCTGTGCTGGACGCCACACAGCGCGAGGTGGTTGAGCACCGCGACGGACCGCTGCTGGTGCTGGCCGGCCCCGGCACCGGCAAGACCACCACGCTCGTCGAGGCGGTCACCGCCCGGGTCGCCGCCGGCACCCCCGCCGACCGGATCCTCGTCCTCACCTTCGGCCGCAAGGCCGCCACCGAGCTGCGCGACCGGATGGCCGCCCGGGCCGGGGAACACGCGACCCCGCAGGCCGCCACCTTCCACTCCTTCTGCTACGCGCTGCTCCGCGCCCACCAGGGCACCGCCGGGTCCGGCCTGTTCGCCGAGCCGCTCCGGCTGCTGTCCGGGCCCGAGCAGGACCTGGTGGTGCGCGAGCTGCTGGCCGGGCAGGCCGCGCTGGCCCGCGAGGGCCGCGCCCGGGTCCGGTGGCCCGACGACCTGCGGGCGGCCCTGGGCACCCGCGGCTTCGCCGACGAGGTGCGGGCGGTACTGGCCCGCACGCGCGAGCTGGGCCTGGGCCCCGGCGACCTCGCCGCGTTCGCCCGCCGCGCGGGCCGCCCCGACTGGCTCGCCGCCGCCGCCTTCCTCCAGGAGTACCTGGACGTCACCGACCTGCAGGGGGTCGTCGACTACACCGAGCTGGTCCACCGCGCCGTACGCCTCGCCGGGCGCCCCGAGGTGCACGCGGAGCTCGCAGCGCGGTACGACGCGGTGTACGTGGACGAGTACCAGGACACCGACCCGGCCCAGGTGCGCCTGCTGCACGCCCTCGCCGGGCAGGGCCGCACCCTCGTCGTCTTCGGCGACCCCGACCAGGCGATCTACGCGTTCCGCGGCGCCGATGTCAACGGCATCCTCGACTTCCCGCAGGCCTTCCCGCGGCGGACCGGCGCCGACGCGCCCGTCCTCGTCCTCGGCACCTCGCGCCGCTCCGGCGCGGCACTGCTGGCCGCCGGCCGGCAGGTCGCCTCCCGGATGCCCCTGCCGCGCCTGCCCGCCGCGGCGGTCCGCGCCCACCGCGCCCTCACCCCGGTCCGCGACGGCGGCACGGTCGCCGTCCGCACCTACCCCTCGCCCGGCGCCGAGGTCGACTCCATCGCCGACACCCTGCGCCGCGCGCACCTGGAGGACGGCATCCCCTGGCGCGACATGGCCGTCCTCGTGCGCAGCGCCACCCCCCTCCCGGCCCTGCGCCGCGCCCTCACCTCCGCCGGCGTCCCCGTCGACCTTGAGGCGTCCGCCGCCCCCCTCCACACCGAACCCGCCGTGGCCCCCCTCCTGCACGCCCTCCACATCGCCGCGCGCCCCCTGATCACGGAGGCGGAGCCGGCACCGGTCGGCAAGGCCGGGCCCGCGACCGAGGGCCAGGCCGGGCCCGCGGCCGAAGAAGGCACCGGGTCCGGGCCGGACGTGGCGGCCGGGGCGGGGGCCGGTTCCGCGGACACGGCTGCGGACGGGGCCGGGGCGGGGCGCACGAACGAAGGAGGCGCCGGGTCCGCGCTTGGCGTCGAGGCCGGGGCCGGGCCCGCAGGCCACGGAAGCGCCGGGTCCGCGCCGGACATCGAGGTCGCGGCGGGTGCCGAGGACACCGGGGCGGACGAGGGCGAGGCCGGGGCCGGGCGCACGAACGAAGGAGGCGCCGGGTCCGCGCTTGACGTCGAGGCCGAGCCGGCCGCCGACGGCACGACGGCGGGCGAGGCCGGGGCCGGGCCCGCAGGCTGCGGAAGCGCCGGGTCCGCGCCGCACATTGCGGCCGAGCCGGAGCCGCGGGCCGCGGCTGGAACCGAGCGCGATGCCGCAGCGCAAGCCGGACCGGAGCCGGAGCCGCGGGCCGAGCCCGAGCCCGCGTCTGAACCCGAACCCGAACCCGAGCCCGCACCCACACCCGGGCCCGACGCCGCGGGCGGGATAGGGGTCGAGGAGGCGCTCGACCTGCTCGTGTCGCCGCTCGGTGGGATGGACCCGGCGGACCTGCGCCGGCTGGGGCGGGCGCTGCGCGAGGAGGAGCGGGCCGCGGGCGCCGCGGTGCCGCGGCCGTCCGACGTGCTGATCGCGGAGGCCCTCGCCGAGCCGGAGCGGCTGGTGACCCACGACCAGGCGTACGCGCGCGCCGCGCTCCGCCTCGGCCGGCTGCTCGCCGCCGCCCGCGCCGTGCTCGCGGCGGGCGGCACCGCCGAGGACGCGCTGTGGCGGCTGTGGTCCGGGTCCGGCTGGAGCGCCCGGCTGGAGCGCGCCGCGCTGCGCGGCGGCCCCGCGGGCCGCAACGCCGACCGCGACCTCGACGCGGTGTGCGCCCTGTTCGACACCGCCGCCCGCGCCGAGGAACGCACCGGCGGCCGCGGCGCCCTCAACCTCATCGAGGAGCTGTCCGGCTTCGACATCGCCGCCGACACCCTCAGCGGCCGCACCGTACGGCCCGACGCCGTGCACCTGATGACCGCGCACCGCTCGAAGGGCCTGCAGTGGCGGCTCGTCGTCGTGGCCGGGGTGCAGGAGGGCGTGTGGCCGGACCTGCGCCGCCGCGGCTCGCTCCTGGAGGCCGACCGGATCGGCCGGGACGGCCTCGCCCCGCCCCTGTCGCAGGGCGCGCTGCTCACCGAGGAACGCCGGCTGTTCTACGTCGCCGCGACCCGCGCCCGCGAACGCCTCCTGGTCACCGCCGTGAAGTCCTCGTCCGACGACGGCGACCAGCCCTCCCGCTTCCTGGCCGAACTCGGCGTCGAACCCCGCGACGTCGCCCACCGCCCGCGCCGCCCCCTGGCCGTCGCCGCGCTCGTCGCGGAACTGCGGGCCACCACCGTCGACCCCGACGCGTCCCCGGCGCTGCGCGAGGCCGCCGCCCGCAGGCTGGCCCGGATGGCCGCGCTCACCGACGAGGGCCACCCGCTGATCCCCGCCGCGCACCCCGACCGCTGGTGGGGCCTCTACGAGCCGACGCGCTCCGCCGTGCCGGTCCGCGACCGCGACCGGCCGGTGGCCCTGTCCGGCTCCGCGCTGGACCAGCTCGCCAACACCTGCGCCCTGCAGTGGTTCCTGGGCCGCGAGGTCAAGGCGGAGCCCCCGTCCACCGCCGCCCAGGGCTTCGGCAACGTCGTGCACGTACTCGCCGACGAGGTCGCCTCCGGCCGCGCGCCCGCCGACCTCGACGTCCTCATGGCCCGGCTGGACTCGGTGTGGGACGCGCTCGCCTTCGACGCGCCCTGGAAATCCCGGCAGGAGAAGGAGAACGCCCGCGCCGCCCTGGAACGCTTCCTGCGCTGGCACGTCATGGAACGCGGCCGCACCACCGTCGCCACCGAGCACGACTTCGACGTCACGCTGGACGCCGGCGAGGTGCAGGTGCGGATCCGCGGCAGCATGGACCGCGTGGAGACGGACGCCGAAGGCCAGGCGTACGTCGTGGACTTCAAGACCGGCCGGGCCAAGCCGACCGCGGCCGAGGTCGCCCGCCACCCCCAACTGGCCGTCTACCAGCTGGCGGTGCGCGAGGGCGCGGTCGACCCGCTGTTCGGCGGGGACCGCCCCCACCCCGGCGGCGCCGAACTCGTCCACCTCAGGCTCGGCGCCGCGCAGAAGGCGGGCGGCGACGCGATGCCCGCCGTCCAGCAGCAGGAGGCGCTCGCCGGCGAGTGGGCCCAGGACCTGCTCGCCGAGGCCGCCGGCCGGGTCCTGGACGAGCGCTTCACCCCGGCCACCGGCCGCCACTGCGCCCACTGCGCCTTCCGCAGCTCCTGCACCGCCCGCCCCGAGGGCCGCCACGTCGTGCAGTAGCCGCCATGTCGTGGAGTAGCCGGCACGCCGTGGAGTAGGGGACCGCCCGGTGAACCGCCCGCAAACGCGACGGCGCCTGTCGGGCCCCGGCGCTATGTTGGCGGTACCACCACGAAGGCGGGGTGCGCGTGGGAGCGCGCGAAGAAGGTGCACAGTACGAGGGGGCGGCCATGGGGGCCACACACAGGATCCTTGCCGCGGCGCTGGCCGCGGGTGCGGCGACGCTGGGCCTCGCCGGCTGCGGCGGGCACAGGAGCAGCGCGGACGCACCCCTGGTGCGCCCCGCGTCGACGCACACCGACACCGGGCCCTACGCGGACCTGACGGGACGCCAGCTGATGGACCGTGCGATGACCGCCATGAAGGCGGCCCCCTCGATGACCATCGACCTGCGCACCACCGACGACAACGGCGGGGCCGTGCACTTCACGTCCGCCCTGACCAAGTCCGGCCTGTGCGCCGCCGCCGCGACCGCCGACGGCGACAAGCTGCAGGTCATCCGCACCCACTCGACGTACTACCTGAAGGCCGACGGCGCGTTCTGGCGGACGCAGGGCGGCAAGAACGGCGAGGCGATGGCCCGGCTGCTGGCCGGCAAGTGGCTGAAGATGCCCCAGAAGCAGGGGCAGAACTTCGCCGAGCTGTGCGACCTCGGCATGATCCTCGACCAGATCTCGCAGGGCGCCTCGTCGGGCACCTACACCAAGGGCGGCCCGACCACCGCGGCCGGCCGGCCCGCCGTGTCCGTCGTCGAGAGGGACACGGACGGCACCACCACCGACATCCTCGTCGCCGCCTCCGGCACCCCCTACATCCTGCGGGCCTTCACCCCGGACGACACCTCCAACTCCGCGTCGTTCAGCGGCTTCGGCACATCCCCGCACATCTCCGCCCCGCCCGCCGGCCAGACGATCGACGTCAGCGCGTTCGGCAACCCGGACATCTCGATATGAATCCGCCGGCGCTCCTGTCGGCGCGGCCGGATAGCCTCACCGGGTGGCACCGCGCATCACCCGACCCGAGCAGCTGAAGGAGCTGCTGGGCATCCCCTTCACCCCGGAGCAGCTGGCCTGCGCGACCGCGCCGCCGGCTCCGGCGGTGATCGTGGCCGGGGCCGGGTCGGGCAAGACCACGGTGATGGCCGCCCGGGTGGTGTGGCTCGTCGGCACCGGGCAGGTCGCCCCGGAGCAGGTGCTGGGCCTGACCTTCACGAACAAGGCCGCGGGTGAGCTGTCCGAGCGGGTCAGGCGGGCGCTGGAGCGGGCCGGCATCAGCGGCCAGGACGACGAAGGCCCGTACGGCGATCCGTACGGCGGCCTGTACGGCGGCTCCTTCGACGGCGGACGCGAGCCCGGTGCGCCGCCCGGCGACGCCCGCATCGCGACGTACCACGCGTTCGCCGGGCAGCTGCTGAAGGACCACGGGATGCGGATCGGGCTGGAGCCGGGCGCCCGGCTGCTCGCCGACGCCACCCGCTACCAGCTCGCCGCGAAGGTGCTGCGGGCCGCGCCCGGACCGTACCCGGCGCTGACCAAGGGCCTGCCGACCCTTGTCGGCGACCTGCTCGCGCTGTCCGGGGAGCTGGCCGAGCATCTGGTGCCGGCCGAGCGGCTGCGCGCCCACGACACCCGGCTGGCCGCGGAGCTGGCGGCCGTCGACCCCGCCAAGCGCGGCAACGCCTGGGTCAGGGACGTGGCCGCGGCCGTCGCCGCGCGTCGTGACCTCGCCGAGCTCGCCGCCGTCTACCGGAACGAGAAGCAGCGCAGGGACCTGCTGGACTTCGGCGACCAGATCGCCCTGTCGGCGACGCTCGCGCAGACCCGGCCCGAGGTCGGCGCGCTCCTGCGCGACGAGTACCGGGTGGTGCTGCTCGACGAGTACCAGGACACCTCGGTCGCGCAGCGGCTGCTGCTGGCCGGCCTGTTCGGTGGCGGTACCGGTCATCCGGTGACGGCGGTCGGCGATCCCTGCCAGGCGATCTACGGCTGGCGCGGTGCGTCCGTCGCCAACCTCGACGACTTCCCGCGGCACTTCCCGCAGGCCGGCGGGCTGCCCGCGGCGCGTTACTCGCTCAGCGAGAACCGCCGTTCCGGCGGTCGGCTGCTGGACCTGGCCAACACCCTCGCCGCGGAACTGCGCGAGCGCCACGAGGGCGTGGAGGCGCTGCGGCCCGCGCCGGGTGCCGAGCGCGACGGGCTGGTGCGGTGCGCGCTGCTGCCCACGCAGCAGGAGGAGATCGCCTGGCTCGCCGACTCCCTCGCCCATCTGGTGGGCACCGGCACCCCGCCCGGGGAGATCGCCGTGCTGTGCCGTACCGCGGCGCACTTCCCGGAGATCCACGCGGCGCTGGTCGCCCGGGACGTGCCCGTGGAGGTCGTCGGACTGTCCGGGCTGCTGCATCTGCCGGAGGTCGCCGACCTGGTGGCGATGTGCGAGGTGCTGCACGACCCGACCGCCAATGCCGCGCTGGTGCGGCTGCTGACCGGCCCGCGGTGGCGGATCGGCGCCCGGGACCTGGCGCTGCTCGGCCGCCGTGCCCGGCTGCTCGTCCGCTCGGGACGGCCGGGCGCGGAGGGGGACGCTCTGGCGGCGGCCGTGGAGGGCGTGGACCCGGCCGAGGTCGTCTCGCTGGCCGACGCGCTGGAGACGTTCCTGGACGCCGATCCGGGGGACGACCTGCCGTTCTCGCCGGAGTCCCGGGTGCGGTTCGCGCGGTTCGCGGCGGAGCTGAGGGATCTGCGGCGGGCGCTGGCCGATCCGCTGATGGACGTGCTGCACCGGGTGCTGGCGGTCACCGGCCTGGAGGTGGAGCTGTCCGCGTCGCCGCACGCGCTGGCCGCCCGCCGCCGCGAGACCCTGCAGACCTTCCTCGACGTGGCCGCGGGGTTCGCGGCCCTGGACGGTGAGGCGACGCTGCTGGCGTTCCTCGCCTTCCTGCGTACGGCCGCGGAGTACGAGAAGGGCCTGGACAGTTCGCTGCCCGGCGGTGAGAACACCGTCAAGGTGCTCACCGCGCACAAGTCCAAGGGCCTGGAGTGGGACGTCGTCGCGGTGCCCGGGCTGGTGGCCAAGGGCTTCCCGAGCGAGCGCGGCCGTGAGCTGTGGCCGGTCAACGCGAAGGTGCTGCCGCACGGGCTGCGCGGTGACGCGGCGACGCTGCCCGACGTGCCGGAGTGGACGCGGGCCGGCGTCGACGGGTTCCGGGAGGCGATGAAGGAGCACCAGCGGGTCGAGGAGCTGAGGCTGGGCTATGTGACGTTCACCCGCCCGCGGTCCCTGCTGCTGGGCTCCGGGCACTGGTGGGGCCCGAGCCAGAAGTCGCCGTTCGGCCCGTCCGTGTTCCTGGACGCGCTGCGCGCGCACTGCGAGGCCGGGTACGGCGAGATCGAGCACTGGGCCGACGCGCCTGCTCCCGAGGACGTCAACCCGGCGCTGGCCGAGGCGGCCGAGCAGCCGTGGCCGCTGCCGCTGGACCCGGCGGCCCTGGAGCGGCGCCGGTACGCCGCGAAGTCGGTGGTCGCGCACCTGGACGCGGGGGCCGGGGCGGCGGCGGGTCCGGAGGTGGAGGGCGCGCCTGCCGCGGGAGGCGTGGGAGCCGGAGACGCGCAGGACCCGGTGGGCGCCGTCGGGACGGCTGCGGCCGCGGAGTCGGCGGAGGGAGCGGAAGCCGCGGGGGCGCCGGGCGGGGGCGCCGGGCTGGTGTCGGAGGAGGAGCGGCTGGCCGCGTCCTGGGACCGTGACCTGGACGCGCTGGCGGGTGAGCTGCGGCGGGCGCGGGCCAGGGTCCACGACGTTCCGCTGCCGCGTTCGCTGACCGCCACGCAGCTGCTGCGGCTGGCCGCCGATCCCGACGGGCTCGCCCGCGATCTGGCCCGGCCGATGCCGAGGCCGCCGGCGCCCGCGGCCCGGCGCGGCACCCGGTTCCACAGCTGGCTGGAGTCGCGGCTGGAGACCGGCCCGCTGTTCGGGCTGGACGAGCTGCCGGGCGCGGAGCCGCGGGACGACCTCGACATCGCCGACGAGCGCGACCTGGCGGCGCTGAAGGAGGCGTTCCTGCGCACGCCGTTCGCCGACCGCACCCCGTACGCCGTCGAGGTGCCGTTCCAGATCGCCCTGGGCGCGCGGGTGGTGCGCGGGCGGATCGACGCGGTGTACCGGGACGGCGACGGGTACGACCTGCTCGACTGGAAGACCGGGCACCCGGACATCTCGCCCGGGGATCCGCTCCAGCTGGCCGTCTACCGGCTGGCGTGGGCCGAGCGGCAGGAGGTGCCGCCCAGCGCGGTGCGGGCCGCGTTCCTGTACGTGCGCACCGGCGACGTCGTGCGTCCGCCCGGGCTGCCGGGCCGCGCGGAACTGGAGCGCCTGCTCGACCCGCGGCCGCCCGGCGGCTGAGCGGCCCGGCCCGGCGTCGACGGCGCGCCTCGCGGCTGAGCGGCCCGGCCCGGCGCGGGTGGCGCCCGGCGGGGGAGGGACGGGCGCCGCGACCCGCCCGGCCTTGTTCACGGGTGCCCAAGCTAGGCTGCACGCCATGAGCTCCACCCCGGACGACGCTGTCCAGACGTACATCCGCGCCCACCGCACGCGGTTCCTCACGGACCTGGCGGCGTGGCTGCGCATCCCCTCGGTGTCCGCCGACCCCGACCGTGCCCCGGACCTCCTGCGCAGCGCGGAGTGGCTGGCCGCGGTCCTGAAGCGGACCGGTTTCCCGGTCGCCGAGGTGTGGCCGACCAAGGGTGCGCCGGCGGTGTTCGCGGAGTGGCGCAGCGAGGACGAGGACGCGCCGACCGTGCTGGTGTACGGGCACCACGACGTGCAGCCGGCGGCGCCGGCCGACGGCTGGGACACCGACCCGTTCGAGCCGGCCGAGCGCGACGGGCGGCTGCACGCGCGGGGCGCCGCCGACGACAAGGGCCAGGTGTTCCTGCACACACTGGGCCTGGGCGCGCATCTGGCGGCGACCGGGCGGACCACGCCCGCGGTGCACCTGAAGTTCCTGGTCGAGGGCGAGGAGGAGTCCGGCTCGCCGCACTTCCTGGAGCTGATCAGGGAGCGCGCCGAACGGCTGGCCTGCGACACGGTGATCGTCTCGGACACCGGGATGTGGTCCGAGGACACCCCGACGGTGTGCACCGGCATGCGCGGCCTGGTCGACGGCGAGATCGTGCTGTACGGCCCGGACCAGGACATCCACTCGGGTTCGTTCGGCGGCGCCGTGCCCAACCCGGCGACCGAGGCCGCCCGGCTGGTGGCGGCGCTGCACGACGACGACCGGCGGGTGACCATACCCGGCTTCTACGACGGGGTGGTCGAACTGACCGGGCGGGAGCGCGAGCTGCTCGCCGAGCTGCCCTTCGACGAGGCCGCGTGGCTGCGCACCGCGAAGTCGCACGCCGCACTCGGCGAGCGCGGCCACAGCACCCTGGAGCGGATCTGGGCCCGCCCGACCGCCGAGGTCAACGGCCTGCACAGCGGCTACGGCGGCCCGGGCGGCAAGACCATCGTGCCGTCGACCGCGACGATCAAGTTCTCGTTCCGGCTGGTGGCCGGGCAGGACACCGCCGTGATCCAGCGGCTGGTGACCGGCTGGGTGGCGGAGCGGCTGCCCGCCGGTATCCGGCACGAGATCCGCTTCTGGGGCGGCGGCACCCGCCCCTGCCTGACCCCGCTGGACCACCCCGCGCTTCGCTCGCTGGTGCGGGCGATGGGCCGGGCGTTCGGCCAGGAGATCCGCTTCACCCGCGAGGGCGGCTCGGGGCCGGCCGCGGACCTGCAGGACGTGCTGGGCGTTCCCGTGCTGTTCCTGGGAATTTCCGTGCCGTCCGACGGTTGGCATTCGGTGAACGAGAAGGTGGAGCTCGACCTGCTGTTCAAGGGGGTCGAGACCACCGCTCATCTGTGGGGGGAGCTGGCCGCCGACTGGCGGGCCGCGCCCTGGCGGGCCGGGTCGGGCCGCTGATGAAAGCGGGCCGCACGCACCTCAGCCGACGCACGTGAACGACCGGGAGCAGGAAGCACCTTGACCGAACTCGACGCGACTTCGCAGCCGCTGGCCCTCACCCACCAGGGCGTGGACCGGGCGGCCCATCACCGCCTGGACGAGGCGTGGCTGGCTGCGGCCTGGAGCCACCCGACGACCCGGGTGTTCGTGGTCTCCGGCGGCCAGGTCATGGTCGAGGACACCGAGGACGGCCGCACCGAGATCGTCATGACGCCGGCGTTCGACGCGCCCGAGACCGAGACCCACCGCTACTTCCTGGGCATCGATCCGGACGGCGTGCGCTACTTCGCGCTGCAGAAGGACGCCCTGCCGGGGCGGATGGACGACGCGGCCAGGGCCGCCGGGCTGCGCGAGGTCGGCGGGCTGCTGTCGCCGCTGCAGGCCGGGCTGATGGTGCACGCGGTGGCGCTGGAGAACTGGCAGCGGATGCACCGCTTCTGCTCCCGGTGCGGCGAGCGGACCGTGATCGCGGCCGCCGGCCACATCCGGCGCTGCCCGGCGTGCGGCGCCGAGCACTACCCGCGGACCGACCCGGCGGTGATCATGCTGGTCACCGACGACAAGGACCGGGCGCTGCTGGGCCGCCAGGTGCACTGGCCCGAGGGCCGCTTCTCCACGCTGGCCGGGTTCGTGGAGCCCGGCGAGTCGGTGGAGCAGACGGTGCGCCGGGAGGTGCAGGAGGAGGTGGGCGTCGCCATCGGCGAGGTGGAGTACGTCGCCAGCCAGCCCTGGCCGTTCCCGTCCAGCCTGATGCTGGGGTTCACCGCGCAGGCGACCTCGTCGCAGATCACCGTGGACGGTGACGAGATACACGAGGCCCGCTGGTTCTCGCGCGAGGAGCTGCAGGCCGCGTTCGAGTCCGGCGAGGTGCTGCCCCCGTCGGGCATCTCGATCGCGGCCCGCCTGGTCGAACTCTGGTACGGCAAGCCGCTGCCCGCGCCGGGCGTCGGCCGCTGAACCCGGGCCGCCGCCGGGTCTCCGGCGTGCGGCTGTCGGCCCGCGGGGGCCGGCTCAGGCGCCGAGGGCCTGCTTGACCTGCGCGAGGCTGGGGTTCGTCATGACCACTTCGGGGGCGCCGCCGAGCGGGACGACCTGGACGGTGGGCACGGTCTGGTTGCCGCCGTTGACCTTCTCGACGAACGAGGCGGACGCCGGGTCCTGCTCGATGTTGATCTCGGTGTACGCGATGCCCTCGCGGTCCAGCTGGGACTTCAGACGACGGCAGTACCCGCACCAGGTGGTGCTGTACATGGTCACGGTGCCCGACATCGGTGGTGCTCCTTCGCGCAGGGGTGGCGGTGGCGGCTCGTGCCGCCGGTACGGGAACGCCGGGGAGGCGTGCCGCATTCCGGGACGCTACCGGCCGCCCTGTGGATAACCTTCCCGGGGTGTCCGCGGGAAGTGGCAGAGTGGCGGGGTGACTGCGACACTCCACGACTCGCTCTTCCCCGCGGTACCCGACTCCGCGGACGCGGTGCTCGACGGCCTCGACCCCGAGCAGCGCGCCGTGGCCACGGCCCTGCACGGGCCGGTGTGCGTGCTGGCCGGCGCCGGCACGGGCAAGACCCGGGCGATCACGCACCGGATCGCCTACGGGGTGCGGGCGGGGATACTGCAGCCCGGGAGCGTGCTCGCGGTCACCTTCACCGCACGGGCCGCGGGCGAGATGCGCGGGCGGCTGCGGCAGCTCGGAGCGGGCGGAGTGCAGGCGCGCACCTTCCACGCGGCGGCGCTGCGCCAGCTCCAGTACTTCTGGCCGCGGGCCATCGGCGGCGAGATGCCGCGGCTGCTGGAGCGCAAGGTGCAGCTGGTCGCCGAGGCCGGCGCGCGCTGCCGCATCCGGCTGGACCGCAACGAGCTGCGGGACGTCACCGGCGAGATCGAGTGGTGCAAGGTCACCCAGACCGTCCCCGAGGAGTACGCGGCGGCGGCTGCCAAGACCGGCCGGGAGGTGCCGCGGGACCCGGCCGAGGTCGCCCGGATCTACACCACCTACGAGCAGCTCAAGCGCGACCGCTCCGTGATCGACTTCGAGGACGTGCTGCTGCTGACCGTCGGCGTGCTGCAGGACCGGCCGGACGTCGCGGACACCGTGCGCTCGCAGTACCAGCACTTCGTCGTCGACGAGTACCAGGACGTCAGCCCGCTCCAGCAGCGGCTGCTCGACCTGTGGCTCGGCGGCCGGGACAGCGTGTGCGTGGTGGGCGACGCCTCGCAGACCATCTACTCCTTCACCGGCGCCACCCCGGAGTTCCTGCTGGGCTTCCGCACCCGGCACCCGGACGCCACCGTGGTCAAGCTGATCCGCGACTACCGCTCCACCCCGCAGGTCGTGGCGCTGGCCAACGGGCTGCTCGGGCAGGCCCGCGGGCAGGCGGCCGCCCATCGGCTGGAGCTGGTCTCGCAGCGCGAGGCCGGCCCCGACCCGGTCTACCAGGAGTACTCCGACGAGCCCGCGGAGGCCGAGGGCGCCGCCCGGCGGATCCGCCAGCTCATCGACTCCGGGGTGCGGCCCAGCGAGATCGCCGTGCTCTACCGCATCAACGCGCAGTCCGAGGTCTACGAGCAGGCACTGGCCGACGCCGGGGTGCCCTACCAGCTGCGGGGAGCCGAGCGGTTCTTCGAGCGGCCCGAGGTCAGGGAGGCCGGGCTGCTGCTGCGCGGCGCGGCGCGGGCGTCGGCAGAACCGGGGGAGCCGGAGCCGGTCCCCGACCAGGTGCGCGCGGTGCTCAGCTCCCGGGGCTGGGCCTCCGAGCCGCCCGCCGGCTCGGGCGCGGTGCGCGACCGATGGGAGTCGCTGGCGGCCCTGGTGCGGCTGGCGGAGGACTTCGCCACCGCCCGGCCCGAGGCGACTCTCGGCGACTTCGTGGCCGAACTGGACGAGCGGGCGAACGCCCAGCACGCCCCGACCGTCGAGGGCGTCACCCTGGCCTCGCTGCACGCCGCCAAGGGCCTGGAGTGGGACGCGGTGTTCCTGGTCGGCCTGACCGAGGGCACCCTGCCGATCACCTACGCCAAGACCGACGAGCAGGTCGAGGAGGAGCGCCGGCTGCTGTACGTCGGCGTCACCAGGGCCCGGTTCCACCTGTCGCTGTCCTGGGCGCTGTCCCGGTCGCCCGGCGGCCGCGGCGGCCGGCGGCCCTCACGCTTCCTGGACGGGCTGCGGCCGGGTTCGGCGGCCCGCGGGGCCCGCGGCGCGGGAGCGGGCGGCAGCGGCGGCGTGGAGCGCGGCCAGGGCGGCGGCCGCAGGCGGCGCGGCCCGGTGCTGTGCCGGGTGTGCGGCCGGACGCTCTCGGACGCGGGCGAGATCAAGCTGATGCGCTGCGAGGACTGCCCCTCGGATCTCGACGAGGCGCTGTACGAGCGGCTGCGCGCCTGGCGGATGGAACAGGCCAAGGCGCTCGGGCAGCCGGCCTACTGCGTGTTCACCGACAAGACGCTGCTGGCGATCGCCGAGGTCCGCCCGTCGGGCGAGGGAGAGCTGTCGCAGATCGCCGGAGTGGGCGCCCGCAAGCTCGAACGGTTCGGCGAGGACGTGCTCGCGCTCTGCTCCGGGACGGAACTCGAAATTCCGGTTCAGGGCGGCGGCCAAGTCCCGGACGGGGACCGGGCGGACGATCCACGCCAGGGCTCCGACCTGCCCGAAGAATCTTCTGAAGAAGAAGCCGAAAAATAGTTTGCGCATCGCGCGGCGGTCCCCATAGCCTTCACGAGCACGGTCGGGAACGGCTCTTCCAAAGGCCCACCCGCTCGTGATGTACTAGGCAAGTCCGTTCCACTGCCCTTACGAGACGCCGAGAGGAGGCGAACCCCGATGATCAGCCAGCTGACCAACGTCATGACCGATCGCTCGGTGGTCCTTGCCTGCCCGCTCGGCATTTCGATGCCCGGCTCCCGTCTGTCCTCCGCCGCTCTCCTGCCGGTTCTGCCGGTCAGTGAGCGGATCGAGCGACCGACCCAGGCGCCCGCGGTAGCGGCGGCGAAGGCTCAGGCGCAGGCCTATGCCTTTGCGGCGGCGGCCAACGGCGCCGGCGCTGGTACCGCCACGGGCGCAGAAGCCGCCAATGGACACGCGAACGGACAGCAGAAGACGCAGCAGCACGGTAAGTGGGCCTTCCGCGGGCTCGAACCCTGGAGTGATCCAGCCTGATCAGGCATCAGGTCGGCGCACCTCAGGGCCGCGGAATCCCAGACCGGGATCCGCGGCCCTTCTGTTTTCTTCAGACCTGCACGAAAGAGCCGGCCGAACCACCGGCCGGACCGACAGACGAGGAACGAACCCAACCGTGCATACCGCCCAGCACGCATCGTCCGGATCCCTCCCCGACCCGACCCGCCCGCCCGCACAGCCTCCGGAGACCACCTTGCTGCCCCTCACCGAGCTCGACGACGAGATCGAGCGACTCGGCGTGCCCGTCCCCTGCCGTACCTACGACCCCGAGGTCTTCTTCGCGGAGTCGCCGGCGGACGTCGAGTACGCCAAGTCCCTCTGCCAGACCTGCCCGGTCCGCGAGGCCTGCCTCGCGGGTGCCAAGGACCGCCGCGAGCCCTGGGGTGTATGGGGTGGCGAGCTGTTCATCCAGGGTGTCGTCGTTCCCCGCAAGCGGCCCCGTGGCCGCCCGCGCAAGGACGCGGTCGCGGCATGAACATCAGGAAGTCCACGACCCCCGGCACCCTTGACCGCCCTCTCACGCACGATCCGAAGAAGCAGGCCCCGATGACTCCCACCCTCAGCGAACTGCCCCCCCGTGAATCCGACGCGTTGGCGTCGCGCCAGAACAGGAAGCTCGAAATGCAACTCATGCCAGAAGCCCTGGCACGTGCCCATATGCAACAGCGGCTGCAGGAGGCGGAGCACGAACGCAGGTCCATGCACCTGCTCGCCGCCCGCCGGTTGCAGCGGCGTGCCGAACGCGCGTCCCTGCGTGCCCGGCGCGCCCTGGCCATGGCCGTGATGCAGTAACCGCGCCGGCTGGAATCCCGTGATTCCGCTTGTGTGCACGACCAGCGCATGACCTCCCAAGACGACCCCGCGGGGCCGGTCCGAAAGGACCGGCCCCGCGGTGCGTTCAGACGGCGAAGCCGGCCCGGGCGGAGGTATCGTCAAGCAGTGGATCACAAGCCTTCCCCGGCCGGTTCCCAGGCGACGACGTGCGCCCGCTGCGGCGTCACCCGCGAGGGCCTGCCGCTCACCTGGACCTGCTCCGTGGAGAACGGCCGCCGCGTCTACTTCTGCGACGGCTGCGCCCGCAAGCACCTGCGCAGCATCGAGGGCCGCCTGGACTCCGCCTGGTGGTAGCGCGGCCGGGCCCGCGGGTCAGGCCGACTCCGCGGTGCCCTCCGGGTCGAAGCCGGGCAGCCACTCCAGCAGCTCGTCCCGCAGCCGGACCGTCGCACCGAGCTGGCACAGCACCCCGACGGTGCTCAGCGTCACCCGGTGGATCAGCAGGTAGGACGGCGGCAGGTTCAGCTGCTTGCCCAACTGGTGCGCGGGGGAGCGCGGATCGGCGATCCTGGCCGCCTGCGCCCGCATCCACGCCCGCTCGAACCGGAACTCCTCCCGCGCGGCCGGCTCGATGATCGGCTGCAGGTAGTCCGCCACCGCGTCCGCGTCCAGGGTGATCGTCGGCTTGACGAAGCCCTCCGTGCGGAGCATCGCGTAGACCTGCTCGGCCTCGCCCTCCAGCGCCAGCCGCAGCGCCGTGCCGATCGGCAGCGGCAGGCCCTCCGGCAGCCGGTCCACGGTGCCGAAGTCCAGCACGCCCAGCCGCCAGCCCTCGGCCGGACCGTCGTCCACCAGCAGCCGGAAGTTGCCCGGGTGCGGGTCGGCGTGCAGCAGCCCGGTGCGCGCCGGCCCCGCGAACAGGAAGTGGGCCAGCAGCTGCCCCGCCCGGTCGCGCATCTCCTGGCTGCCGCCGGAGATCACCTCGGACAGCGGCACCCCGTCCATCCACTCGGTGACCAGCACCTGGTCCGCCTGGTGGACCACGTCCGGCACCTCGACGTCCGGATCGCCGGCGAACTCCGCGGCGTGCGCGTGCTGCGCCTTCGCCTCCAGCTCGTAGTCCAGCTCCTCCGACACCCGCTCGCGCAGCTCCGCCAGCAGCGGCTTGACGTCCATGCCCGGGATCAGCGGGCCGAACAGCCGTGCCACGCGCCCGAGTTGGCCGAGATCCGACAGCAGCGCCTCGCCGGCCCCCGGGTACTGGACCTTCACCGCGACCTTGCGGCCGTCGCTCCACACCGCGCGGTGCACCTGGCCGATCGACGCCGCCGCCGCGGGAGTGTCCTCGAACTCAGCGAACAGCGACCGCCAGTCCTTGCCCAGCCGCTCGGCCAGCACCCGGTGGACGGTGCGGGCCGGCATCGGCGGGGCGGCCTCCTGCAGCTTCGTCAGCGCCGCCCGGTAGGGCCCGGCCACGTCCTCCGGGAGCGCGGACTCGAAGACGGACAGCGCCTGCCCGAACTTCATCGCGCCGCCCTTGAGCTCGCCGAGCACCTTGAAGATCTGCTCCGCGGTGCGTTCCTGCAACTCGGTCGCCACCTCGTCGGCCGGCCGGCCGCCGAGCCGCTTGCCGAGACCCATCGTGGCCCGCCCGGCGAACCCCAGAGGGAGCGCTGCCAGTTTCGCGGTCCGGGTCACAGCCTTGCGCGGAAGATCAGACATGCGCCCCTCATTTCCGGTCGGTCACATGGCCATTGTGCCCCTCCCTTCACCAGCCCAGGAGAGGAGACCGCCGGATGCCGCCACCGGCGGCGCATTGTCCCGGTCGTCAGGGGCAGCGCCACGGTCCGGGATGCGGACGGCCCCCTGGACGGCGTGGGAGACACGCCCGCCGGCGGGTTCGTGCGCCTGATCGCGCCCAGGGCGGGCAGCGCTCGGGGCGGGACGGCGGGCAGGACTGCGGGCCGGGCCGTCCTCCGTCCGGTCCTCTCCGTACCCGGGTCCGGCACCCACCCGGGCCGCGCGGGCCGCCGCGCCGCACCCGCAGCCGGCCTCCGCGGGCAGTTGCCGGACCCGTTCCGACAACCGGTCCAGCGACAGCTCCGCGCGGGCCCCGGCGCTGGGCGGCGTCCGGCCGTCGAGATGCGCCAGCACATGCGCCGCCGCGAGCCCGGCCACCGCGGTGGCCAGCGCGATGTCGCAGGCCGGCACCGCCGGCTGCCGCCCCGACCTGAGCTGCGCCAGCATCCGCGGCCACGCCGGATCCCGCCGGGCGAGCCGCAGCCCCACACACTCCCCGCAGGCGGTGCGCCCCGGCAGGACCATCGGGCCCACCACGCCCGTGCCCTCCAGCACGCCCGCATAGAGGTGGGGCACCCCCGACTCCACGAGCCGCCGGGCCTCCTCCGGATCAGGGGCGTAGGCGTGCAGGCCGTCGCGAGGGGCGACCACCACCACCGTTCCCGTGCCGGCACCAGGACCTCCGCCGGGACCGCCGCCCGCGGCGCCCGCTCCGGTCGTGCCGCGCCGGGCCTCAGGCGCCGCCCGGCGGACCGCGCCGCGCCCGGCCGCGTCCCTGCGCTCGCCGACCTGCTCGGCCGGGATGCCGCCCGGCGCCGTGTCCCACGGCTCCACACGCCCGCTGTCCAGCACCTCCACCGCGCCCACGCCGGCCGCTGACAGCACCGCGGCCAGTTGCGCGCCCACCCGGCCCGCGCCGTGGACCCGCACCCGGGCCGCCCTCCGGTGCCTTATCCGCGCCGCCGCCCCGCCCGGCCCGGGGTGCACCACCGACAGGGCCGCCAGGTCCGGGCGCAGCCGGTCCAGCAGCGGCGTCCGGTGCCGCACCGCCGAGGACAGCGCCGCGTGGGCGGCCGCGTCGTCCAGCACGCCACCGTCGGCCAGCAGCGCGAGCAGCCGCCGCACGCGGTCCGGCTCCAGCCCGAGCGCCCCGGCGTCCCGCGTCAGTGTCGCGGTGCTCCGTGTGCCGTCGAGCAGTTCCAGGAAGCCGGCCGCCGGGCCGTCGATCGGCTCCAGCACCACCGCGTGGTCCGGGTCCACCCCGAACTGCACGCTCTCCCCGTCCCGCCAGCTCCGCCGCAGCGCCGTCTTCAGCATCGGCCGCATCGCCCTCACACCCCTTCTCGCAACTGCTCCCACACGAACCCGTCGCCGCCCTGGTCCGGCGCGCGCCCGTCGCGCAAGCCGTCCATCTGCTCACTGTCCGTGAGCGGCCCTGCCAGCATGCCCGACCGGTTCCGAACCGCCGCCGAGTTATCCACAGGCTGTGGGAGATGGTCGTTTTGTATGCCTGCACGCCTGTACGCCTGTACGCCTGCACGCCTGCCCGCCCGCCCGCACGCCTGCCCGCCCGGCGCGGCGTCCCGCACGCACCCGTGCCCCGACCGCGCACGCACCCGTGCCCCGCCCCCGCGCCCACCCGCGCTCCCGACCCCGCGCGCCCCGTACTCGCGCCCCCGTACCCACCACCCGCGCCCTCACCGCGGGCCCCCGCGCCCCCGCCGCGCCCCGGCATCCCTCGCCCAGCCGCGCCGCCACGCCGGGGCCCGGTGCCGCACCCGCGCCCACCCCCGCCCCCTTCCGCTTACGTGCAGGTGAGCGAGGGTTCACCGGATCGTGGGACAGGTGAACGAGGCCATTCCAGATGTGTGCGAACCGAGGTGATTCGCGGGTCGAACGGCTTGGAGGCGGGACTTCCCACAGGTGAAACGGGTACGGTCGAGGCGTGTCGCCCGATCCAGCGCGTAACCTCGCCAGCCAGACCGCCCGCGGCCTCCGGATGAGCGAGGCGAGCGCTGTGGAGGTGCGTCGCAGCGCCCGCCGGCGCCGGACGGTGTCCGCCTACCGGGACGGCGACCGCACCGTCGTGCTCATCCCGGCGCGGATGTCCGCCGCCGAGGAGCAGCGCTGGGTGAGCGTGATGCTGGAGAAGCTCGCCGCGCAGGAGAGCCGCCGGATGCCCGGCGACGAGGAGCTTGCGGGCCGGGCGGAACGGCTGTCGGAGCAGTACCTGCAGGGCCGCGCCGTGCCGGACACGGTCCGCTGGGTGACCAACCAGAACTCCCGCTGGGGCTCGTGCACGCCGTCCGAGGGCAGCATCCGGCTGTCGCACCGGCTGCAGGGCATGCCCGAGTACGTCATCGACTATGTCCTGCTGCACGAGCTCGCCCATCTTCTGGTGCCCGGGCACGGCCCCCGGTTCTGGAAGCTGCTGGAGAGCTACCCGCGCACCGAGCGGGCCCGCGGCTTCCTGGAGGGCGTGGTGGCCGCCGACCGGCTGCCGAACCCGCCGACACCGCAGGACTGACCGACGGACCGCAGAATCGTTCGGCCGCAACTGCCCGCGCGCCGCCGATCCCCCCGCACCGCGTTTCCTCCGCTTCCCGCGCGTCACGGCGCGCGCGAAACGGTGACGGAGCGGTGACCCGGGAGGAATGGCCCGCCGTCGGGCCGAGCGGTTAGCCTGTCGCAACGCACCGGCAGCACACAGGGGATGGGGGAAGGTCCCAGCATGGCCAGGGAATTCCAACGCGGCCACAAGGCCAAAATCAGCGATCTGACCGCCGGCACCGATCTGTACGTCGGCGTGCAGATCGCCGCCCCCGGACTGACCTTCGACATCAGCTGCTTCGGGCTGGACGCGGACGAGAAGCTCTCCGACGACCGCTACTTCGTCTTCTTCAACCAGCCCAAGTCACCCGAGGAGTCCATCCAGTTGCTGGGCGCGCAGGCCGGCGACACGGAGTCGTTCCGCGTCACGCTGGAGCGCGTCCCCGCCGCGGTCCAGCGGCTCAGCTTCACCGCGACGATCGACGGCGACGGGCAGATGTCCCAGATCGGGCCCGGCTACATCCGGCTCGTGGCGGGCGGCGACGAGGTCGCCCGGTACGCCTTCACCGGTGCCGAGTTCAGCACCGAGCGGGCGGTGATGCTCGCCGACATCTACCTCAAGGACGTGTGGCGGTTCGCCGCCGTCGGCCAGGGCTTCGACGGCGGGCTCGCGGCGCTGCTGCAGAACTTCGGCGGCGAGGTCCTCGAGGAGGAGCCCGCGGCGGAGCCGCCGCAGCAGCAGTCCGCGCCCGGGTTCGCGCCCCCCGGCGGCGGCGCCCCGGCCCCCGCGCCCGGGTTCGCCCCGCCGTCCGGCGGCCCGACCCCGCCGCCGGCGCCCGCGCCGTCGTTCGGCGCCCCGGCCCCGGCTCCCGTGCCGGCCCCCGCTCCCGCGCCCTCGTTCGGTGCGCCCGCCGCCCCGCCGCAGCCGGCGGCCCAGCAGCCCGGCTTCACGCCGCCGCCCGGCAGCGGCGGCCAGGACATCCACCAGGCGCCCACGATGATCGCGCCGCTGGCCCCTCCGCCCGGCCAGGCACCGCCCTTCGGCCAGGTCCCGCCGCCCACCGCACCGCCCGGACCGGGCATGACCCCGCCGCCGTTCCCCGGCCCGCCCGGGCCGCCCGGCCCGCCGTTCGGCCAGCAGCCCGGCTACCCGCAGCCCGGCGCGCCCGCCAACTACGGCCTGCCGTCCATGCCCGTGCAGGCGGCGCAGGGGCTCGCCGTCTCCATGGAGAAGTACCGCGAGGCGCCCACCGGGCAGCGCTGGACGCAGCAGAACCCGAAGATGATGCGCGCCGACCTCAGCCAGGCCGGCGGCCAGCCGGTCCTCGCCCGGCAGGGCAGCATGGTGCTCTACCAGGGCAAGGTCGACTTCGGGTACAAGGGCGCCGGCTTCACCGGCCGCATCGTCGGCAACATGACCGGCCAGGAGATGCAGCTGATGCGCTGCACCGGCAACGGCCAGGTCTTCTTCGCCGAGAACGCCTCCTACCTGCACCCCGTGGAGCTCCAGGGCGACGCCCTGTGCGTGTCCGCCGAGAACGTCCTGGCGTTCGACGAGAGCCTGCAGCACGAGGTGCGCAGGATCGAGGGCCACGGAATCCCCGGCGGCGCCCTGTTCACCATGCTGTTCCAGGGCACCGGGACGGTGATCGTCAAGACCCACGGCACCCCGGTGGTGCTCCCGGTCACCCCGACCACCTATGCCGACAGCAACGCGATCGTCGCCTGGTCGGCCGGCTCCCAGGTGATCGTGTCCAGCCAGGTGAGGCTGCGCCGCAGCGCCTACCCCGGCCACAGCGGCGAGACCGTGAACCTCCAGTTCCGCGGCGCGCCCGGCAACTTCATCGTCGTCCAGCCCTACGAGGTGTGACCCGCCATGGACCAGCAGATGATCGCCGGCTATGCGCCGACGCCGGTCACCGCCCGCATGGAGAACCACGGCTCCTCGATGCTCAAGGTCGCGATGCAGACCGGCCAGGACCTGTTCGCCAGGACCGGCTCGATGATCGCCTACGAGGGCTTCGTGCAGTACGAGCCGAACCCGCCCGCGGTGCGGCAGATGGCCTCGTCCTGGCTGACCGGTGAGGGCGCCCCGCTGATGAAGTGCAGCGGCGACGGCCTGCTGTACCTGGCGGACTACGGCGCCGACGTGGTGTGCCTGAGCCTCAGCAACGAGTCGGTGTCGGTGAACGGCAGCAACCTCCTCGCCTTCGACGCCCACCTGCAGTGGGGAGTCGAGCGGGTCAAGGGCCTCGCCAAGTTCGCCGGGCAGGGCCTCTTCAACGTCGGCGTGTCCGGCACCGGCTGGGTCGCGGTCACCTCGCGGGGCACGCCGATCGTGGTCGACTGCGGCAGCGGCGCGGACGAGACCTACGTGGACCCGGACGCGCTCGTCGCCTGGTCCTCCGGCCTGAAGATGAAGGCCAAGCGCAGCTTCAAGGCGTCGTCGCTGATCGGGCGCGGCAGCGGCGAGGCGTTCCAGATCGGCTTCTCCGGGCAGGGCTTCGTGGTGGTCCAGCCGAGCGAGGACAGCACTGACCGGCTCCGGGCCCGGGGCTGAGGGGGAGCGACACATCATGCAGAGCCCGCTTTTCGCCTACACCGAGGTCCAGGACCAGAGCTACTACAGCCTGCAGAACTCGTATCTGCTGCGGGTGCGGCTGGACGGCAACACCGGTCCCGAC
Source organism: Streptomyces sp. NPDC020917 (assembly GCF_044333795.1). Classification (NCBI taxonomy): domain Bacteria; kingdom Bacillati; phylum Actinomycetota; class Actinomycetes; order Kitasatosporales; family Streptomycetaceae; genus Streptomyces; species Streptomyces sp. NPDC020917. Next base: position 25,491 of record NZ_JBIRRR010000031.1, read on the forward strand.
TGCCTGGCCCGCAAGGGGGCCATGGTGGCCTACCAGGGCATGATCGAGTTCGACGGCGAGTACCAGTCGCCGTACCAGCGCAGGACCCGCGGCCACACCGGAGAGGGCCTGGACCTCATGCGGTGCTCCGGCCAGGGAACGGTGTACCTCGCCAACCTCGCGCAGCAGATCCACGTCCTGGACGTCGACCACGAGGGCCTGACCGTCGACAGCGCCTACGTGCTGGCGCTCGACTCCGGCCTCCACTGGGAAGTCATCGCGGTGGACAGCCAGTTCGGCCTGTCCGGCACCGGCCAGTACAACCTGAACATCTCCGGCAGCGGCAAGGTCGCCCTGATGACCTCGGGCAAGCCGCTGATGATGCCCGTCACGCCCGACAAGTACGTGTCCTGCGACGCGGACGCGGTGGTGGCCTGGTCCACCGGGCTGCGGGTCCAGATGCAGGCGCAGACCAGCAGTTCGTCGGTGTTCCGGCGGCGCGGCACCACCGGCGAGGGCTGGGAACTGAACTTCGTCGGGCAGGGCTACGTCCTGGTCCAGCCGAGCGAGTTGATGCCCCCGCAGAACATGCAGCTCGGGGGTCTGCGCGGGCAGTACGGCATGGGCCCGCAGGGCGCCCGCGGGCAGAACCCGGGCAACATCTGGTCCAACCGCTGACGCCGGGCGGGTCCCGCCCGCCCGACGCCGGGGACCGCACACCGGAGGATCGCGCGGTGCGGACCGCGCCACAGGACAGCGACCCCGCGCCCTACAGCAGGGCGCGGGTCGCGGCCAGCAGCGCCAGCACGGAGCCGTCCGCCACGTCGGCGACCTCGTCGTAGCCGAACCAGCGCAGGTCCAGCGACTCGTCGCTGATCGCGGCGACCGCGCCCTCGGGCGCCACCGCCGCGTACTGGACGTCCAGGTGCCAGGCGCACGGCGTCGCGTGGCGGTCCAGGCGGACCGGCCGGGGGACCAGCAGGCGCAGCCCCTCGATGCCGGACTCCTCGACGCCCTCGCGCAGCGCGGCGGCCGCGAGCGTGCTGTCGTCGGGCTCGCCGTGCCCGCCCATCTGGAGCCACATCCGCAGCTTCGCGTGCAGGGTGAGCAGAACGCGCTGCCGCGGCGGGTCGACGACCAGCACGCTGCCGGTCACATGGCCCGCCCGGCAGGACTTCAGGACACCGTCGGGGTGCGCGGCCAGGTGCGCCAGGTACTCCTGGCGCAGCTTCTCCTGTTCCGCGGTGGGCGCGGCCCACACCTTCAGGACGCCGACCGCGTCCGTGTGCAGGGCGCTCACTTGCCGGTGTCGCCCTCGCCGCCGTCCCGTCCGGAGCCGGGGTCCGTGTCCTTGGCGTCCTTGGCGTCCTTCGTGTCCCCGCCGTCCTTGGTGTCCTGGGCACCCTCCGTGCCCGCCTCGTCGCCCTCGGCGCCGTCGTCCTTGGCGTCCTTGGCGCCGGCCGCGTCTGCGTCCTTGGAGTCCTTGGCGTCCTTCGCGTCCTTGGTGAGCGTGTAGTCCACCGCCTCGCCGGCCGCCTCACCGAGCATCTTGTCCAGCTCGGAGAAGTCGAAGGTCTCGCGGTGCACGAAGCCGTCCGGGTCGTCCAGATCGGCGGCGGTCGGCAGCATGTCCGGGTGGGCCCACAGGCCGTCCCGGCCGTCCATGCCGCGGGCGTCGGACAGCGACGCCCACAGGCGGGCGGCGTCCCGCAGCCTGCGCGGCCGCAGTTCGAGACCGATCAGGGTGGCGAAGGTCTGCTCGGCGGGACCGCCGGACGCGCGGCGGCGGCGCAGCGTCTCACGCAGGGCGCCGGCCGACGGCAGGTGCGGGGCCGCGGCCTCGTGCACCACCGCGTCCACCCAGCCCTCGACGAGGGCGAGCGCGGTCTCCAGCCGGGCCAGCGCGGCCTTCTGCTCCGGGGTGTCCTGCGGCTGGAACATGCCCTGCTGCAGCGCCTCCTGGAGCTGCTCGGGCTGCGACGGGTCGAGCTGCCCGACGGCCTCCTCGAGGCGGGCGGTGTCGACCTTGATGCCGCGGGCGTAGCCCTCGACGGCACCGAAGAGATGGGCGCGCAGCCACGGCACGTGGGCGAACAGCCGCTGGTGAGCGGCCTCGCGCAGCGCCAGGTAGAGCCGGACCTCCTCCTGCGGGACGCCCAGGCCGTCGCCGAACGCGGCCACGTTCACCGGGAGCAGCGCGGCCTTGCCCGCGGGGCCCAGCGGCAGGCCGACGTCGGTCGAGCCGACGACCTCGCCGGCCAGGGTGCCGAGTGCCTGCCCGATCTGGGAGCCGAACATCGCCCCGCCCATGGAGCGCATCATGCCGAGCAGCGGGCCGGTCATGGCCTGCATCTCCTCGGGCAGGACGTCGCCCATGGCACCGGCGACCCGCTCGGCGACAGGGTCGACCAGCTCCCGCCAGACCGGCAGGGTCGCCTCGACCCACTCCGCGCGGCTCCACGCCACCGCGGTGTTGGCACCGGACGGCAGCGAGGTGACGCCGTCGAGCCACAGGTCGGCCAGGCGCATCGCCTCGGCGACCCAGTCGCGGTCGGCGCGGCCGACGCTGCTGTCCTTGACGCCGTCGGGCGTGCCCTGGGCGACGGTCTGGCGCGCGATGTCCTTGGCCATGTCCCAGTTCACCGGGCCGCCCTCGTAGGAGAGCATCTGACCGAGCTGCTGGAAGGCGGCGCCCAGGTCACCGGGGTTCAGGGAGCCGAACATCGCCGCGAACGGGTTGTCCCCGCCGCCGGGCCCGAAGGGGTTGCCGCCGAAACCGAAGGGATTGGGGGGTCCGGACTGTCCGCCCTGGCCGCTCCCGTCGCCCTTGCGCTGCTTGCCCTCGTCCCCGTCCTCAGGCTCCTCCGGAGGGACGCCGAATCCGAATGGGATGTCACTCACGGGATTCCTCGGCTCTGTGTCGTGATGGGGTGTGTGTGGTGGGCTGTACCTCCAGCCTAGACACGTGTCCGGCAGGATGGCTGCGTACGTATCTGAGACAACCGTGGGAGACACCCGGTGAGTTCCCCAGAAGCACACGTTCGCCCAGAGCGGAGCGCCGGTCGGAGCGCCTCAGGACCGGTGGTCGCGGTCACGGGGGCGGCCTCCGGGGTGGGCCATGCCCTGGCGCTGCGGCTCGTCGAATCGGAGCAGGTCAAGAAGGTCCTGGCGATCGACGAGCGGCGCGGGGACGTGCCCGGGGCGACCTGGCGGGTGCTCGACGTGCGCGACCCGGCGATCGCCGAGAAGCTGCGCGGCGCGGACGTCGTCGTGCACCTCGCGGTCGATCTGGACCTGGAGTCCGACCCCAAGGCGCGCTCGGCGTTCAACGTGCGCGGCACGCAGACCGTGTTGACGGCGGCCGCCGCCGCGGGGGTGCGCCGGGTCGTGCTGTGCACCTCGGCGATGGTCTACGGCGCGCAGGCGGACAACGACGTGCCGCTCGCCGAGGACGCGCCGCTGCGCGCCACCTCCGAGGCCAGCTTCGTCGACGACCTGCTGGAGATCGAGCGGCTGGGCCGGCGGGCGCCGCGCGCCCACCCGGGCCTGAACGTGACGATCCTGCGGCCGGCGGTCCTGGTCGGCGGCACGGACACCGCGCTCACCCGCTACTTCGAGTCGCCGCGGCTGCTGGTGGTCGCCGGCAGCCGCCCGTGCTGGCAGTTCTGCCATGTCGAGGACCTGGTGTCGGCGCTGGAGTACGCGGTGCTGGAGAAGGTCGACGGCGAGATGGCCGTGGGCTGCGACGGCTGGCTGGAGCAGGAGGAGGTCGAGGAGCTGTCGGGGATCCGCCGCATGGAACTGCCGCCGGCGATCGCGTTCGGCGCGGCCTCCCGGCTGCACCGCCTCGGCCTCACCCCGTCGCCGGCCGGCGACCTCGCCTACACCATGCACCCGTGGGTGGTCAGCGGCAGCCGGCTGCACGACGCGGGCTGGCGGCCGAAGTGGACCAACGAGGAGGTGCTGGCCGAGCTGCTGGAGGAGGTCGCGGGCCGCAACTCCGTCGCCGGGCGCAGGCTGGGCCGCAAGGACGCGACGACGCTGGGCGCCGCGGGTGCCACCGTGGCACTGGTCGGTGCGGCGGCGGTCGTCCGCCGGGCCCGCAAGCGCCGCGGCCTGTGAGCGCCGGAGCCGGTGCGCGTTCGAGCCAGTGGGCGCCGCGTCCGGTGAGGGTGACGGCCGGTGAGCGTGGCGCTCCCACCGGCACACGGGACCGGGACACCCTGGACACCGCGCCGATAATGGAAAGCTCTTTCCGTATTGCGGGAAGGTGAGGGAGCATGGAGGGCATGGCAGCCATGTACGAGGACCGCGACGCGAACGACGGCCCGATCCGCCTGCTGGCGATCCGCGACAGCGCGCTGTCGGTGGACGAGGTCTTCACCGCGGTCGGCGACGACGCGGCCGGCGGCACCGTGCTCTTCGTGGGGACCGTGCGCGACCACGACGGGCGCCCGGATGCGCAGGTGACGAGCCTGTCCTACTCTGCCCACCCCTCGGCGGGCGCCGAGCTGCGGCGGGTCGCGGAGAAGGTGGCCGCGGAGTACCCGGTCAGGGCCCTGGCGGCGGTGCACCGGGTCGGCGACCTGGCGGTGGGCGACATCGCGGTGGTCGTGGCCGTGTCCTGCCCGCACCGCGGCGAGGCGTTCGCGGCCAGCCGCCGGCTGATCGACGACCTCAAGAGCGAGGTGCCGATCTGGAAGCACCAGACCTTCGACGACGGCGCCGACGAGTGGGTCGGCGCCCACTGAGCCGCCGACGGCGCCCACTGAGCGGTCCCCGCCCCCCGCACCCACTCTGATGACGTAACCGTCCGTTAGTGGGATTTCCGGTTGCGTAACCCGGTGCCCCGGCTCAGCGTTGACGCACTGGGTGGTTAATCTGCTCATAGGTCTGATTTGGGACCTCTGGGGTCGATTCGGGGTCGGGAGTTCGTCGTGGGTGCACTCGTGTGGTTGCTGATTCCTGCCGTCGCGGCCGTCTTCGCGGCGATCTGGGCGCGCTGGGCGGTACGCAAGCGGGTCACGCACGACGGTGCCTCGCTGGCCGGCTACGAGCGCTTCAGGGCGGCCATGGAGACCGTCCCCGACAAGCCCGCGCGCCCGGCGCCCGCCGAGGCCGGCACGGACCCGCAGGAGGCCGCGGAGGCCGCCGGCACCCCGGCCGGGGCCCCCGGAGAACGTGGTGGCCGCAGGCGCCGGATCATCCTCTCCGGGCACGGCGCGGGCGGCGGCCACAGGCGCCGGACAGCCGCCGCACAGGCTGCTGTGGGGGCGGGCGAGGAGGACTCACCCAAGAGGCCGGTCACCCGTTCCTTCCCGTAGGGTCGACTCCATGCCACGCCGCACCGCGACGTTGATCGCCTCGACCCTGACGCTCATAGCGCTGCTGTGCGTGGCGCTGCTGACGCCCACGCCGTACTCCGAGATGTCGCCGGGCCCGACGGTCAACACCCTCGGCGACTACGGCGGCGACACGGTGATCCAGATCTCGGGCCACCAGACGTACCCCGCGGACGGCCACCTCAACATGACGACGGTCCGGGTGACCGGCGCCGACTACCGGATGAACCTCGTCGAGGCCCTGCTGGGCTGGGCGCGGCACGACGACAAGGTGGTCGAGCACGACACCCTCTACCCGCAGGGCCAGACCGCCCAGCAGGCCGACCAGGAGAACGCCGAGGAGTTCAGCCAGTCCCAGGACAGCGCCAAGGTCGCCGCGCTCGACGAACTGCACATCCCGGTGCAGTCCCGGGTGATCGTGGCCGCGGTGGTCAAGGGCGGCGCGGCCGAGGGAACGCTGCACGCCGGGGACGTCATCAAGGCGGTGGACGGCACCGCGATCACCCAGGCCGACCAGGTGGCCAAGCTGGTCACCAAGCACAAGCCGGGCGAGCAGGTGAACTTCACCATCGTGCGGGCCGCGGACGTCAAGTCCTCGTCGGCCCCGACCCACCAGGTGACGATCACCACGCGCCAGTCGCACGACGAGGGCCCGTCCCGCGCGGTGGTCGGCATCCAGGCGGGGGTCGAGCACCTCTTCCCCTTCACCATCGACATCAAGCTCGCCGACGTGGGCGGCCCGAGCGCGGGCATGATGTTCGCGCTCGGCATCATCGACAAGCTCACCCCGGGCAGCATGACCGGCGGCCAGTTCGTGGCCGGCACCGGCACCATCGACGACAACGGCGCGGTCGGACCGATCGGCGGCATCAGCCTCAAGACGATCGGCGCCCGCGACAAGGGTGCGAAGTTCTTCCTGACCCCCGCGGACAACTGCGAGGAAGCCGCCAAGGACGTCCCCAAGGGCCTGACCCTGGTGAAGGTGAAAACCCTCGACGACGCCATGACGGCGCTCAAGGACATCAAGGCGGGCAACGACGCGGCCCTGCCCAGCTGCAAGAGCTGACCAGGGCCGCAACAGGCGCGGCACCCGCGCGGCGCCGGTCGCCGCGCGGCACCGGCCAAGGGTCAGTCGAAGGTCGCCGACAGCGCGTCCGCCAGGCTTGGCACCAGCTCGGGACCGGTCAGCACCTCGGTCGGGGAGTCCTTCTCGCGCAGCCGCACCGCGGACTCGCGGGCGCCGTCCCTCAGCACCGCGACGGTCATCCGCACCTCCTGGCGCTCGGGGTGCCGCGCCACCCAGGACGCCAGCGCGGCGTCGTCCAGGCCCTTGGGCATCGCGGCCTCGGCGGACGGCGGCAGCATCAGCCGCTCCACGGTGAGCGCGCAGCCGGAGATCACCTCCGGCCAGGCGATGGTGGCCAGGAACTCGTCGAGCGGGGTGCCCGGCGGCAGCTCGTCCTGCTCGATCGGGGTCAGCCCGCCGGAGGCCTCCTCGTCGCCGAGGCCCAGCTGGTCGGCGAGACCGGGCTCGTGGGCGCGCAGATGGGCGGTGTCGACCAGGGCGAACAGCCGGGCCGGCTGGTCCCAGCCGAGCCCCGCGGCGTAGCTGTCGATCTCCAGGACGGCACGGGTCAGCGGGGTCGCCGCGAGCGGCGTGCCCTCTTCGGGGGTGTTGGACATGGGCCCCATCCTGCCTCTTCCGTTACCTGAATCGGGAACCGGCCAAAGCGTAGGTAAGTTGCACCAGTGGGCGTCCGACCCGGGACGCCTTTTTCACGACAGTTCGAGGTGCGCACCTTGGTATTCCAGATGCCGGACCGCAGCGGAAGGCCGTCAGGACCGCGGGTCAGGACGGTCCGCGCGTCCCGGGGCGCCCGGTCGCTGCTCATCACCGTCGGCATCCTCGCCGTCCTGATGATCGGGTTCGTCATGTTCGCCGGGATCTGGACGGACTGGCTCTGGTACCGCTCGGTGTACTTCTCCTCGGTGTTCAGCACGATGCTGTGGACGAAGGTCGGGCTGTTCTGCGTCTTCGGCCTGGTGATGGCGCTGGTGGTCGGGGCCAACATCTACCTCGCGCACCGGCTGCGGCCGCCGCTGAGCGCGATGTCGGCCGAGCAGCAGAACCTGGACCGCTACCGGATGGGCATAGCCCCGTACAAGGCATGGGTGCTGCTGGGGATCTGCTCGGTGGTCGGGCTCATCGCGGGCGGGTCGGCCGCGGCGCACTGGCGGCTGTGGCTGCTGACCACCAACGCCACGCCGTTCCACATCAAGGATCCGCAGTTCCACAAGGACGTGTCGTTCTACACCTTCGACCTGCCCTGGTACCGCTTCCTGCTCGACTTCGGCTTCGCGGCCGTGGTGCTGTCGCTGGTGGCGGCGGCGCTGGTGCACTACCTGTACGGGGGGCTGCGGATCACCTCGCCGGGCGGGCGGGCCACCGCGGCGGCCACCGGGCACCTGTCGGTGCTGCTCGGCCTGTTCGTCTCGCTGAAGGCGGTCGCCTACTGGCTGGACCGCTACGCGCTCGCGGTCAAGCCCAGCGGCCTGAAGTCCACCGACAACTGGACCGGGCTGCGGTACGTCGACGCCAACGCGTACCTGCCGGCCAAAACGATCCTCTTCTGCATCGCGGTGATCTGCGCGGTGCTGTTCTTCGCCACCCTGTGGCGGCGCACCTGGTCGCTGCCGATGATCGGCTTCGGCCTGATGGTGCTGTCCGCGATCCTGATCGGCGGGCTCTACCCGGCCCTCGTGCAGAAGTTCCAGGTGCAGCCGAACGAGGCCGCCAAGGAAGCGCCCTACATCCAGAAGAACATCGACGCCACGCGGGCCGCCTACGGCATCGACGACAGCGAGGTGTCCGACTACACCGGCAAGAGCAGCAGCACCGACAAGGCGGCGCTGCGCAAGGACGTGGCCGGTGCCGCCTCCGTGCGGGTGCTGGACCCGAACGTGGTCTCGCCGACGTTCCAGCAGATGCAGCAGTCCCGCGGCTACTACTCCTTCCCGTCCACCCTCGACGTCGACCGGTACACCGTCGACGGCCAGGAGCAGGACACCGTGGTCGGGGTGCGCGAGCTGAACATCAACGGCATCCCCGAGAACAACTGGATCAACGACCACTTCAAGTACACGCACGGCTACGGCGTCATCGCCGCCAAGGGCACCACCGCCACCGGCTCCGACCCGGTCGGGCAGCCGGTCTACACCGAGCAGAACCTGCCGACGTCCGGCAAGCTCGGCCCGTACGAGCAGCGGATCTACTTCGGCGAGCGGACCACGCAGTACTCCATCGTCGGCGGCCCCACCAAGGAGCTGGACTACGCCGACAAGGGCGGCGAGCGCACCACCACGTACACCGGCAAGGGCGGCGTCAGCCTGGACAACCCGGTGACGCGGGCGGCCTACGCGGTGACCTTCGGCGAGCCGCAGATCCTGTACTCGGGCGCGATAGGCCACGGTTCGAAGATCCTCTACAACCGCACCCCCAAGGAGCGGGTGGAGGCGGTGGCGCCCTGGCTGACGATCGACGGGGACCCGTATCCCGCGGTGGTGGACGGCCACGTCGAGTGGATCGTCGACGCCTACACCACCAGCGACGGCTACCCGTACGCCTCGCGGACCACGCTGGGCGAGACCACCACGGACTCGCTGACCGACAACCAGCGCACGGTGGTCGCCCACCAGAACCAGGTCAACTACATCCGCAACTCCGTCAAGGCCACCGTCGACGCCTACGACGGCACGGTGAAGCTCTACCAGTGGGACACCCAGGACCCGGTCCTCAAGACGTGGATGAAGGCGTTCCCGCACACCGTGCAGCCCCGGAGCGCGATCTCCCAGGACCTGATGTCCCACCTGCGCTACCCGCAGGACCTGTTCAAGGTGCAGCGGCAGCTGCTGGCGAAGTACCACGTCACCACCGCCGCCCAGTTCTACAGTGGCAGCGAGGTGTGGCAGGTCCCCGACGACCCGGCGTCGAAGTCCGGCAAGGCCGTCCCGCCGTACTACCTGAGCCTGAAGATGCCCGGGCAGAACAGCCAAGCGTTCTCGCTGACCACCACGTTCACCCCCACCAGCCGGGACAACCTCGCGTCCTTCATGGCGGTCGACGCGGACGCCACCAGTCCCGACTACGGGAAGATGCGGATCCTCAAACTCCCGCTCAACTCGCCGGTGGAGGGGCCGCAGCAGGTGCAGAGCAAGTTCAACTCCGACGGGCGCTTCGCCCCCGACCTGAACCTGCTCAAACGCGGCGACTCCACGATCGAGTACGGCAACCTGCTCACCCTGCCGCTGGACGGCGGCCTGCTGTACGTGGAGCCGGTGTACGTCCGCGGATCGGACCCGGCCATCAACTACCCGCTGCTGCAGAAGGTGCTGGTGGACTTCGACGGGACGATGGCGTTCAAGGACACCCTCGACGAGGCACTGGACGCGGTGTTCCAGACCAGCGGCTCGCCGCCGGCCGACTCCGGCTCGACCGGCGGCAGCGGCGCCAAGCCGCCGTCAACCGGCGGCACCGGTACACCCGAATTGCAGAAGGCGCTGGCGGACGCCCAGCAGGCGTACGACGACAGCCAGACGGCGATGCAGCACGGTGACTGGACGGCGTACGGCTCGGCCCAGAAGCGGCTCGCCGACGCGCTCAAGCGGGCGCAGGCCGCGGAGAAGGGCACGACGGCCCGCGCGACGCCCACGCCGACCGGGGCGACGCCCACCCCGACCCGCTGACCAGGGCTCATCCCCGAGTCGTGATACGGTGGTTCCACACGACGCGGGGTGGAGCAGCTCGGTAGCTCGCTGGGCTCATAACCCAGAGGTCGCAGGTTCAAATCCTGTCCCCGCTACTGCACGAAGAGGCTCGGAGTCAATCGACTCCGGGCCTCTTCACTTGTTCGGGGGAGCTTCGCGCTGAGGGGTTTGGAGTGACGCCTTGTCGGGAAGTCGACAAAACGCTGAAGTGACCGACTGGCTTGCGGTATACCAGGTGTACGCCGGTATCGGGTGGTGCGACGATGGAACTCATGGGGGATGGTGCAAGGCTGCTGAACACTCGTCAGATCCATGAGGGGCATGGGTCGGCGGGCGGTCCGTCGCTGCCCGCGACCGCGGCCGGGATGCTGCCCGCACCGCGGGAGGCCGAGCCCGAGGGCGACGGCCGCACGGACGCCGTGCCCGCACTGATCACCGAACTGCCCGACGAGGAGACCCTCGCGATGCGCGAGGAGGCCGAGATCGCGGCCCGCCACCGCCGTGCCGCCGACCAGGGCGACCCGGCGGCGATGAGCGCGCTGGGCACCCTCCTGCTGCGCCGCGGCGACCTCGACGGCGCCGAGCCCTACCTGCGCGCCGCCGTCCAGCACGGCGACCGCGCGGCCGCCAACAACCTGGCCCTGCTGCTGCACCAGCGCGGCTACGCCGACGAGGCGGCCGGCTGGTGGCGGATCGCCGCCGTCGCGGGCTCCGCCGCCGCCGCGCACGCGCTCGGCCGCCACTACCGTGAGCGGGGCGACGAGCCCGGTGCCGAGTACTGGCTGCGGCAGGCCGCCGACGCCGGGCACGCGCTCGGCGCGTACGCGCTCGCCGACCTGATCGAGCACCGCCAGGAGGACGGCGCCGAGCAGTGGTTCCGGCTCGCCGCCGAGCACGGCCACCGCGAGGCCGCCTACCGGCTCGCCCGGATCTGCGCGGACCGCGGCGAGAACCGCGAGGCCGAGCAGTGGTACCGGCAGTCCGCGGCCCGCCGCCACCGCCGGGCCGCGCTGCGCCTCGGCACGCTCCTGGAGGAGCGCGGCGAGACCGCGGAGGCCCAGCGCTGGTACCTGACCGCAGCGCGCGACGGCGAGGCCCGGGCGGCCTGCGCCTTGGGCTTCCTGCTGCGCGACGCGGGCGACATCGACCAGGCCGCCACCTGGTGGCGCCGTGCCGCCCAGGCCGGCGACGGCCAGGCGGCCAACGCGCTCGGCGCGCTGCACGCCGAGGAGGGCGAGACGCAGACCGCCGAGCGCTGGTACCGCACGGCCATGGAGGCCGGTGACGTCAACGGCGCGTACAACCTCGGCCTGCTGTGCGCCGGCCAGGGCCGCGGCTCGCAGGCCGAGCAGTGGTACCGCAAGGCCGCGTACGCGGGCCACCGCGAGGCGGCCAACGCGCTGGCCGTGCTACTGCTGCAGCGCGGCGACGCGGCGGGCGCCGAGCCGTGGTTCTCCAAGGCGGCCGAGGCGGGCAGCATCGACGCCTCGTTCAACCTCGGCATCCTGCACGCGGGCCGCGGCGAGCGGGACGCCGCGCGCGGCTGGTACGAGCGGGCCGCCGCGGCCGGGCACGCCGAGGCCGCCCTCCAGGTCGCCATAGCGCTGGAGCGCGAGGGCGACCACCACGGCGCGGAGCGCCACCTGCGGTGCGCGGCCGGCGGCGGCAGCCCCGAGGCGGCGTTCCGGCTCGGCGCGCTGCTCGACGCCGCGCGGGACGCCGGCGGCGAGTCCGCCGACCCCGGCGCGGACGCGGCCGGCGAGGAGGCCGAGGAGTGGTACGAGCGGGCCGCCCGGCAGGGCCACCGCCGTGCCCAGGTGCGGCTCGGCATGCGCGCCGCCAAGCGGGGCGACGCCGAGGACGCCGGGCACTGGTACCGGCTGGCCGCCGAGGCCGGGTCGCGCAACGGCGCGTTCAACCTCGGTCTGCTGCTGGCGCGTGAGGGGCAGGAGGCGGAGGCCGCCGAGTGGTGGACCCTGGCCGCCGACGCCGGCCACGGGCGCGCCGCGCTGCGCCTGGCGCTGCTCGCCGCCCGCCGCGGCGCGCTCGCCGAGGCGCAGTCCTGGTGCGCCCGCGCGATCGCCTGCGGTCCCGCCCCGGTCGCCGAGCGCGCCGCACGCCTGCGCGATGCCGTCACCCACGAACTGACGGCCTGACGGCCGTCCCGCCGCCGACCTGTCACCCGCCCGGCCCCTCCGGGAAAGGGATTTGGTCGGCGCGGGGCGGCTGGGCTACAGTAAGGGCACAACGACGCGGGGTGGAGCAGCTCGGTAGCTCGCTGGGCTCATAACCCAGAGGTCGCAGGTTCAAATCCTGTCCCCGCTACCACAGAGGACGAGGCCCGGAAACTCGGTTTCCGGGCCTCGTCTTTTCTTTCATCACACTTCGGGCAAAGTCCGGGCAACCTGCCTGGCCGCCACGGGTACGGCGCGCGATCCTGGGAGCGTACGACGGCCGGGCCGAGCCTGGAGGCGGTATTGCTGCGCAGACGGCGGGGGCGGGCCACGGCCCTGACCGTGGACTCCGGAAGCTGGGCTGCCTGGTGCGCGGCCGCGGCCGACGGCCGACCGGAGGAGGTGCGCCACCTCCTGACCCAACTGCGCGCGGTGCTGACCACCGGCCCCTCCGGCGCCCGGACGGCCGCTCTGGACGCGCTGTCCGCCGCCCCGGCCCGGCTGCTGCTCCTGCTCGACCGGCACGCCCGCCCCGGCCCGCCGGTCAGCGGCCCGTCAGGCCCGCTGCGGCTGTTCCTGGAGTCCCTGGACGCCCGGGGCACGACCCGCCAGGCGGCGGTCGAGGGCCTCGCCGGCTGCGGGGGGCCGCTGGCCGCCGCCGCGCTCGCACTGCGCACCGACGACTGGGCGGTGGAGGTCAGGCAGCGCGCGACCCGCGCGCTGATGGTCCGCAGTGCTCCGGACGAGGTGGCCGCCGCGGTCCGCGTGCTGCTCCGCATGGAGCGCCGCCACCGGGCCGGCGGGCTGCTGGCCGACTACCGGGTGCTGCTCGCCACGCCCCCGCACCGCCGCGCGGTCCGCGCGCTCGCCGCGGACGCCGATCCGCCGGCCCGCCGCTTCGGCGTCGAACTCGCCCTGGACCTGGGCGAGTACGTGCCGGGTGACCTGCAGCGGGCCGCGTTGTACGACGGCGACCAGGTGTGCCGCAGGCTGTGCGCGCAGCGGCTGCTCGAACTCGACCCCGGCCAGGCGGGCCGGCTGCTGACCGCGAAGGGCGCCGGCGTACGGGAGCTGGCGGTGGCCGCGCTGCCGCCGGACGTCCCGGCCAAGCATCTGGTGCCGCTGCTGGCCGACCGGGCCAGGATGGTGCGGGCGCAGGCGCGCTGGCAGCTGTACCAGCGCGGTGAGCCGCCCGCCGAGGTCTACCGGGTGCAGCTGCGCAAGGCCGTCAAGGCCGCGAACGCGGCGCCCCGGCTGCTCGCGGGGCTGGCGACGGGGCTCGGCGAGTGCGGTGACGCCTCGGACGCCCGGCTGCTGACGGGGCTGCTGGACAGCCCGCACACCCCGGTGCGCCGCGCCGCGGCCCGCGGGGTGGCCCGGCTGGCCGCTCCGGACCAGCTGGTGCCGCTGCTGGCCCCGCTGGCCAACGATCCGGACGCGGGTGTGGCACGCGAGGTGTTCGAGGGGCTGAGCCGGGTGCCGCAGGCCGTGCCGCCGGAGACGCTGTGGATCGGGCGGACCCGCACCGAGCCGGCGGTGCGCCGGCTCGCCGAGCGGATCGGCGCCCGGCGCTCCGGGCTCGCGGGTGACGCCTACGCGCAGTCCGGGCAGAGGCCGCGGTAGGTGACCTCGACCTCGGAGACGGCGAAGCCGAACCGCTCGCTCTGCGGGAGCGCGGCCAGCGGGTCGCCGAGCGGGTGCACGTCGCGGATGGTGCCGCAGCGGGAGCACACCAGGTGCTGGTGCGGCCGGTGGGCGTTGGGGTCGTAGCGCTTGGCGCGGCCGTCGGTCGCGACCTCGAGGACCTCGCCGATGGTCACCATCTCGCCGAGCGTGTTGTAGACGGTCGCCCGGGAGATCTCCGGGAGGCGCGCGGTGGCGCGGGCGTGCACCTCGTCGGCGGTGAGGTGGACGTGCTCGCCGTCGAGGACCTCGGCGACGACACGCCGCTGGGCGGTCATGCGCCAGCCGCGTTCGCGCAGTCGTTCCAGCAGGTCGCTCATGTGTCCAGCTTAACAGCGGGAGTCCTGGAAGCGAATAGATCCGTGACTGGTCTCTCTCTTGACTTAGACATTGTCTATCGTAGGATCGAGTTCACGGTCCCGGTCGATGACGACCGCGGGGCCGGTGACGGCAAGCGCGCAGGCCGCGGTCCATGGCCCTCCGCACCTGATGACCGCTTGACCGCTGAGGCCGATGGGGCCGGACGCCAAAGGGCTCCGGTCCCATCGCCGTCGAAGCGGGCGTGGCCGTCAGGCCGGGACCGCGGTGTGGGCCGTCGCCCAGCACGCGACGATGTCGCGCACGGACACCACGCCCACCGCCTCCTGGCCGTCGAGGACGATGAGGTGCCGGAATCCGCCGCGCAGCATGGCGGCCGCGGCCTCCTCCAGCGTCCACTGGGGTGCGGCGAAGACCACGTCGGTCGTGGTGTGGGCGTGGCTGGGTTCGTCGTCGGGGTCGAGCCCGGCGCCGATCGCGTTGAGCACGTCGCGTTCGGTCAGGATGCCGAGGCCGCAGGTGTCGGGGTCGAGGACGATGGCCGCGCCGACGCGGCGGGCGGACATCAGCTGGGCGGCCTGGCGGAGGGTGTGGGCGGGGCCGATGGTGAGGACCACCGTGGTCATCGCGTCGCGGACCAGCATGAAGGGGCACCTCCTTGGGGGTGAAGCCTTCCGTTGGGGGCGTGGCGCCGGCGCTCTGGAATCCCCGTGAATGTTTTCACAAATTCACAAACTCCGGCACCTTCATCGTCACACGCACTCCGGTGCCGGGCAAGGGGGCGTGCGGGAGCTCAACTCCCGCGCGCCGGTGGGGCGGTGGCGCCGGTGCTCCGTCAGGACGGTGCCCGGCGGGCGGTCAGGACGGCCTGAGGTACCCCAGCAGCTCGCCGTGCAGCAGCCCGTTGGAGGCCGCCGCGTTCCCGCCGTACGGTCCCGGCGTGCCGTCGAGCGAGGTGAACCGGCCGCCGGCCTCCCGCACGATCACGTCGTTGGCCGCCATGTCCCACAGGCTCAACTCGGGCTCCGCGCAGATGTCCACCGAGCCCTCGGCGACCATCATGTACGGCCAGAAGTCGCCGTAGCCGCGGGTCCGCCAGCAGTCGCGTGTCAGGTCCAGGAAGCCGTCGAGCCGGTTCTGCTCCTCCCAGCCGCTCAGCGAGGAGTACGCGAACGAGGCGTCGGCGAGCTTGCCGACGCGCGAGACGTGCAGCCGGGTCGCCGAGGACAGGCTGCGTCCGGTGTAGGCGCCGCCGCCCTTGGCCGCCCACCAGCGGCGGCCGAGCGCGGGCGCCGACACCACGCCGACGACGACCTCGTCGCCCTGCTCGCCGCGCACCGCGAGCGCGATGAGGGTGGCCCACACCGGCACGCCGCGCACATAGTTCTTGGTGCCGTCGATGGGGTCGACGATCCAGCGGCGGGCCCCGCCGCCGTCGCTGCCGAACTCCTCGCCCAGCACCGCGTCTCGCGGCCGCGCCCGGCTGAGCTGGCCGCGGATGACCTCCTCCGCGGCCTTGTCCGCCTCGGTGACCGGCGTCAGGTCGGGCTTCGTCTCGACCTTCAGGTCGAGGGCCTTGAAGCGGGCCATGGTCGCGGCGTCGGCGGCGTCGGCCAGCACATGGGCCAATCGGAGGTCGTCGTTGTAGTCGGCCATGAGCCGAACAGTAGCGATCCCGCCTGGCCGCGGCCATCGGCGGGCCCGGCCCCGGACACCGAAACCGCCGCGCGGCAGCGTCATCCGCCCGCGGCGCGCCGGGCGCGCCGACCCCCGCGGGCCGCCCGGCGGCGCACCGGCCGGACCGCGACGCGGAACCTTGACAGACCCCGCGGCCGCGTCAATTCTCTTCGCACCCCCGCGCCCGCGGCCACGGCGCGGTGGCCCGGGAGGCGACGATGCCGACAGCCAGGGACTCGCTCCTCGACGCCGCGTTCGCCGCGCTGGGCAGCGGCCCGTGGGCGGCGGTCCGGATGGTCGAGGTCGCGGCCGCCGCCGGGGTGTCCCGGCAGACCCTCTACAACGAGTTCCGCAGCAAGGACGGTCTGGCCAGGGCGCTCGCCCGGCGGGAGGCCGAGGCGTACCTGGCCGGCGTCGACCGGGCCCTGGATCTGGCCGGGCGGGACTGCGGCGACCCGGGGGAGTGCTTCGCGGCGGCCGCCGGCTGGACGCTGCGCAGCGCCCGCCGCAGCCCGCTGGTCCGCGCCGGGCTCACCGGCCCGCGCGCCCACCGCCCGCCGCTGCCCGACCTGGTGGGTGCGCTGCACTTACGGGCGGTCGACGCGCTGGAGGCCGGATTCCCGCAGCTGGGCCGGGACGGCGTCGCCTGGGCCTGCGAGGCCGCGATCCGGCTGACCCTCTCCTACGTCATCGCCCCCGCCCCGAGTGACGAGGACGCCTGCCTGCGGGTGGCCCAGCTGGTGCGCAGCCTGCTGGAGCGCCCCGCGGGCTGACGGCCGCGGCCACCCGGACCGGGGTGCGGCCCGCCGGTGACGGCGGGCCGCGACTGCCGTACGGGGGCGGCTACTTGGTCCAGCCCATGGTGTTGTAGGACCAGTCCGCGAGCCCCGAGGCGCCGAAGTTCGCCAGGCCCTTGCGGACCGCGAGGATCTGCGGGCGCTGGTACAGCTCGATCGAGTGCACCTGCTCCCAGAGCAGCGTGTCCGCCTGGTTGTACAGGGCGTTGGACCGCGCCTGGTCGGTGGTCTGCGCGGCCTGGTCCAGCAGCTGCTGGATCTGCGGGGTGGTGACGCGGCCGTAGTTGCCGTACACCTGCTGGCCCTTGGGGGCCTGGAAGGTGGAGTAGAGCAGCGTGTGGAAGATCGCGTCGACGTTGCGGAAGCTCACCAGGTCGAACGCGCCGGTGTTGACGTACTTCTCGAAGTAGTCGTTCGCCGGGACCTGCCGGATGCGGACGTCGACGCCGGCCTGGGCGAGCTGCGCCTGCACGAGCTGGGCCTGGTCGGTCGCCGAGGAGCTGGAGCCGGCGCTGAGCACGTAGTCCAGGGTGAGCTGCTTGCCGTCCTTGGTCCTGGCCTTCCCGGCGCCGTTGTCCTTCCAGCCGGCCTGGTCCAGCAGCTGCTTGGCGCCGGCCAGGTCGTACGTCCCCCAGCGCCCGCTGTTGTCGTGGTAGCCCAGCTGGTTGGGCATGAAGAAGTGGTTGCCCAGCGGCGAGACCGGGAACGGCAGGTCCTTGGAGAACGCCTCGACCAGGCCCTTGCGGTCGATCGCCAGGTCCACCGCCTGACGCACCCGCAGGTCCTGCAGCGGGCCCCGCGCGCCGTTGAAGGTGATGTGCACCTCGTCCCAGCGGGCGCCGTGCCGGATGTCCGTGCCGGGCGCACCGGACAGCCGCTTGTAGTCCTCGGGCTGGATCGCCGAGGTGTAGTCGATCTCCTTGTTGAGGTACGCGTCGGTCTGCGCGGAGGCGTCCAGCGCCCGGTAGATGATCGCGTCCAGCTTGGGCTTGGCTCCCCACCAGTTCGGGTCCGGCACGGTGGTGACCGTCTGCGCCGTCCTGTCGTACGAGCCGACCTTCCAGGAGTTGCCGGTGATCGGGATCTTCGCCAGCCAGCCCTTGTTGAACAGCTCGGGGGTGGCGATGGAGGGCGCGGGCAGCAGCGGGCGGAACAGCCGCTGCCAGTCGGCGTACGGGGTGCGGAAGGTGATCCGCGCCTCCTGGTCGTCCGCGCCGCGGGTGACCGACGCGATCTGGTCGTAGCCGCTGGTGTCCGCGACCAGGTAGCGGTCGTCCTTGCCGTTGAGCGCCTTCCACTGGGTGGCGAAGTCCTGCCAGCTCAGCTGCCTGCCGTCGGACCACTTCGCCTTGGGGTTGAGCCGGTAGGTGACGACCTGCGGGCTGGTGGAGGTCACCTTCGCCGAGACCAGGAAGTCCTTGTTGAGCACCGAGTCGCCCTGGGCGTCGAAGGTGAACAGGTTCGGCTCGACCTGCTGCACGATGCTCTGGCCGTCTCCTTGCGTGCCGTCGACCTGGTAGAAGTTCCACTGCGAGACCCACTGCTGGATCGCCATCTTCATCGTGCCGCCCTGCCGCACCTTGTCCGCGGGCTGCGCGTTGACCTCCTGCGAGCCCGCCGCCGGCGGCGCGGAACCGCGCTTCGGGGACGTCGAGTCGTGCGAACTGCTGCTGCACCCCGCCGCCGCGAGCACCGCCGCGAGGGCGACCGCGCATGCGGTCGCGGATCTGCCGAAGGTCCTTGGCATGAGCAACTCCTCCTGTCGTGCAGCAGTGTGCAGCCGGCACTCAGGTCCCAGCAGACCCAGAGTGGCCACACCGTAGACCGGCATGCGGACGGCGCGAATCGCTCTCCGGGATGTTGACATGGACTCTTCACAGTGCGGCAATGTGAGGACTCGAAGATCGGAAGGACCCCGACGGAGAGGACCGCCGACGTGCTGGCGTATCTGGCGAGAAGGCTGGGCTACTACGCGGCGCTGCTGCTGGTGGCGGTCTGCCTGTCGTACGCGCTGGCCGCCACCGCGCTGCAGCCGCGCGCCTACTTCGAGGCCCGGCAGCCGCCGCCGCGGCCCGCCGCCGTCAACGCGCAGCTGACCGAGCTCGGCATCAACGACCACACCCCGCTCGCCGAGCGCTTCGGGCACTGGGCCGGGCACGCCGTGCGCGGCGACCTCGGCCGCACCATCGACGACGCCTCCGTCAACGACGAGTTCGGCCGCCGGGTCGGGGTGAGCCTGCGGCTGCTGATCGTCGGCACCGTGCTCGGCACGGTGTTCGGGGTGCTCGCCGGCGCGTGGACCGCGGTCCGCCAGTACCGGCTCCCCGACCGGCTGGTGACCCTCGGCTCCTTCCTGCTGCTGTCCACCCCGGTGTTCCTGCTCGCCGTGCTGCTCAAGATCGGCGCGATCCGGCTGAACCAGGCCCTGGGCTCGGACGTCATCCAGTTCACCGGGGAGAAGACCCCCGGCCTGCAGGGCGGCCTCCTCGCGCACCTGAAGGACCGGGCGGTGCACCTGCTGCTGCCGAGCCTGTCCATCGGCCTGGTCACCGTCGCCCTCTACAGCCGCTACCAGCGCAACACCATGCTCGACGTGCTCGGCTCCGACTACCTGCGCACCGCGCGCGCCAAGGGCCTGACCCGGCGCAGGGCGCTGCTGCGGCACGGGCTGCGTACCGCGCTGATCCCGATGTCGACGTTCTTCTCCTACAACTTCCTCGCCCTGTTCACCGGCGCCATCTTCACCGAGGCGATCTTCGGCTGGCACGGCATGGGCGAGTGGCTGGTCGCCTCGATCGCCAAGGACGACGTCAACTCGGTCGTCGCGGTCAGCACGTTCGCCGCCGTCGTGGTCCTGCTGTCCGGGTTCCTCGCCGACCTCCTGCACGCCGCGCTCGATCCCCGTATCCGCCACTCCTGACAGGGCCCACCCACCCATGGCAACCGCACCCGAGGCCCTGCTCGCCGGGGCCGCAGACGACGGCACCCTCGTCGCGCCGCCCGGCCGCACCCGGGTGGTGCTGCGCCGCTTCGCCGCCCACCGCACCGCGGTCGCCGGGCTGGTCGTGGTGGTGCTGCTGTTCGTGCTCGCCTTCGCCGGCCCGCACCTGACCCGCTGGGGCTACAGCGACGTCGACTACACCGCCCTGCGGTCCGCGCCCTCGTCCCGGCACTGGTGGGGCACCAACAGGATCGGGCAGGACGTGTTCGCGCAGACCGTGCGCGGACTCCAGAAATCCCTGGTCATCGGGCTGCTGGTGGGCGTACTCGCGACCGGCGCGGCGGCCGCCGTCGGGGCCTGCGCCGGCTACTTCGGCGGCTGGACCGACCGGCTGCTGACCTTCACCACCGACCTGCTGCTGATCTTCCCCAGCTTCCTGATCATCTCGATCATCTCGCCCCGGCTGAAGGGCGGCGGCTGGCTGGTGTTCGCCTTCCTGCTCGCCCTGTTCGCCTGGATGGTCACCGCCCGGGTGGTTCGCTCCATGACGATCTCGCTGCGGGAGCGGGAGTTCGTCCGGGCCGCCCGCTACATGGGGGTGGGACCGGTGCGGATCATCGTCCGGCACGTGCTGCCGAACGTCGCCTCCTTCCTCATCATCGACGCCACCATCGCGGTCGGCTCCGCGGTGATGAGCGAGACCGCCCTGTCCTACTTCGGCTTCGGCGTGCAGCCGCCCGACGTCTCGCTCGGCACGCTCATCGCCGACGGGACCGGCGCGGCCGTGACCTACCCGTGGATGTTCTTCTTCGCCGCCGGGCTGCTCGTGGTGTTCGTGCTCGCGGTCAACCTCATCGGCGACGGGCTGCGGGACGCCCTCGACCCGACCTCCCGCGGCCCCGGCGGCGGACGGCGACGGCCGTCCCGGCGGGGCGCGAAGGCGGGTGCGCGGTGAGCGACCTCGTGCTCGAACTCCGCGGACTGACCGTCGACTTCCGCGGCACGCCCGCGGTGCGCGGCGTGGACCTGGCGCTGCGCCGCGGTGAAGTCCTGGGCCTGGTGGGCGAGTCCGGGTCGGGGAAGTCGGTGACCGCGCTGGCGGCCATGGGCCTGCTGCCGGACAGCGCCACCGTCGGCGGCTCCGTCCGGCTCGACGGCACCGAACTGGTCGGCGCCTCCGACACGGCGCTCTCCCGGCTGCGCGGCAACCGGATCGCCATGGTCTTCCAGGACCCGCTGACCGCGTTCACGCCCGTCTACCGGATCGGCGACCAGATCGTCGAGGCCCTCCGCACCCACCAGGACATGACCCGCGCCAAGGCCGCGCGGCGCGCCGTCGAACTCCTCGACCTGGTCGGCATCCCCGAACCGGCCGTGCGCGCCCAGGCGTTCCCGCACGAGTTCTCCGGCGGCATGCGGCAGCGCGCCATGATCGCGATGGCCGTCGCCAACGACCCCGACGTGCTGCTCGCCGACGAGCCCACCACCGCCCTCGACGTCACCATCCAGGCCCAGATCCTCGACGTGCTGCGCACCGCCCAGCGGGAGACCGGCGCGGCACTGCTCCTGGTCAGCCACGACCTCGGGGTCATCGCCGGCACCGCGGACCGGGTGGCGGTGATGTACGCCGGGCGGATCGTGGAGACCGCCGACGTGCGGACCCTGTTCGCCCGCCCCCGCATGCCCTACACCCTCGGCCTGATCGGCGCCGTCCCGCGCCTCGACGGCGGGCCCGGGGCGGACGGGTCCGCCCCCGGCGTGCTGGTGCCGATCCCCGGCAGCCCGCCCCTCCCGGACGCCCTGCCGCCCGGCTGCGCCTTCGCCCCGCGCTGCCCGCTGGCCGAGGACCGCTGCCGGGAGGCGGAGCCCGCCCTGCTGGACGTCGCCGCGGGCGCACCGGGCGGGGCCGAGCCGTCGCCGACGGCTGCGGGCGTGCGGACCGCGGACGTCGCCGGCGGCGCAACGGGCGGGGCCGAGCCCTCGCCGAGGTCGGCGGACCCTGCCGCGGGGGACCACCGGGCGGCGTGCGTGCGGACCGCGGACGTCGCCGGGCTCGGACCGCTGGACGTGTTCCCCGTGCCCGAGGCCGAACGCGCCGCCGCGCCGCGCGCCCAGGAACGGCCGGAGACCGCCGAGGTGCTGCGGGTCAGCGGGCTGGCGAAGACCTTCCCGCTGCTCAAGGGCGCCGTGTTCAAGCGCAGAGTGGGGTCCGTGCACGCCGTCGACGGCGTGGACCTGGACATCCGGCAGGGCGAAGTGCTGGGCCTGGTGGGCGAGTCGGGCTCGGGGAAGTCCACCACGCTCTTCGAGATCCTGGAACTGGCCGGCACCGAGCGCGGCAGCGTCGAACTGATGGGCCGTCCGGCGACCGGACTGACCCGCCGCGAGGCCCACGCCCTGCGCGCCCAGGTGCAGATCGTCTTCCAGGACCCGATGGCCAGTCTCGACCCGCGGCAACCCGTCGGCGACATCATCGCCGAGCCGCTGCGCGCCCAGCGCGCCGACCGCGACCGGATCGCCCGCCGCGTCCCCGAACTGCTGCGCCAGGTCGGCCTGGACCCCGCCCACGCCGCCCGCTTCCCGCACGAGTTCTCCGGCGGCCAGCGCCAGCGCATCGGCGTGGCCCGGGCCCTCGCGGTCGACCCGCGCCTGCTGGTGCTCGACGAACCGGTGTCCGCCCTGGACGTGTCCGTGCAGGCCGGTGTGCTCAACCTGCTGCTGCGGCTGCGCGCCGAACTCGGCCTGTCCTACCTGTTCGTCTCCCACGACCTGTCCGTGGTGCGGCACATCGCCGACCGGGTCAGCGTGATGTACCTCGGCAGGACCGTCGAGGCCGGCGCCGTCGCCGAGGTCTTCGCCCGGCCGCGCCACCCCTACACCCAGGCGCTGCTCTCCGCGGTGCCGCTGCCCGACCCCGTACGCGAGCGCCGCCGCACCCGCATCCTCCTCGCCGGCGACCCGCCCGGCCCCACCGAACGCGCCACCGGCTGCCGCTTCCGCACCC
Source organism: Streptomyces sp. NPDC020917 (assembly GCF_044333795.1). Lineage (NCBI taxonomy): Bacteria > Bacillati > Actinomycetota > Actinomycetes > Kitasatosporales > Streptomycetaceae > Streptomyces > Streptomyces sp. NPDC020917. The sequence goes on from NZ_JBIRRR010000031.1 coordinate 48,170, forward strand.
GCTGCCCGGTCTTCGCCACCCTCGACCCCACCAGCCGCACCCGCTGCACCACCGAACCCCCTCTCCTCACCCCCCACGCCCCGGACCACGTCGCGGCCTGCCACTTTCCGGTGGTGAGGGAGGTGGTGTGAGGGGGAGGGGGGTGAAGGTGATCGGTGCGGGTAGCTCGCAAGGTGGACGGATCGGCTGAACGTGATCGGTGCGGGTAGCTCGCAAGGTGGACGGATCGGCTGAACGTGATCGGTGCGGGTAGCTCGCAAGGTGAACGTTCCGGCTGAACGTGATCGGTGCGGGTAGCTCGAAAAGTGAACGTCCTGGCCCTTTTTTGCCGGCCTCTCGCCGCCGGGCCCTTAGACCCGGTGTCTGCCGGTCGATCGTGCTCGCTCGCTCCTTCGTCGCTCACTGCGCGCGTTCTCCCTCTAGACACCGGCGGGCCCTTTGGCTCGATGCCTACACGGGGCAGCCGGGGGAATTGGTGCGGGCCTATGGGGTACCCCAGACAGCTGGTCCAGGGTGACCCTGACAGCGAACCCTGGGGGCGTTCTGCATGTGCGGCCTCACCCGTTTTTGTAGCGCCCGAGCCGAAGGGCCCGCCGGTGTCTAGAGGGAGAACGCGCGCAGCCCCGTGAGGAACGAGCGGGCCGAGCACGATCGACCGGCAGACACCGGATCTAAGGGCCCGGAGGCGAGGGCGCGGCAATAAGGGCCAGGACGTCCACTTTTCGAGCTAGGGCAACCGATCACCTTCAGCCGATCCGTTCACGTTGCGAGCTACCCGCACCGATCACCTTCACCCGATCCGTTCACCCCGCGGGCTACCCCCACCCTGACGCGCGCCGGCAAAAATATCAGTGCGACGACCCCGAGATCTGCAGCCCGATCACTCCCAGGATCACCAGTGAGATCGAGGCGAGTTTGAGGGCGGAGACGAGGTCGCCGAGGAAGGCCATGCCGTAGATGGCGGTGCCGGCCGCGCCGATGCCGGTCCAGACGGCGTAGGCCGGGCCGACGTCGAGCTTCTTCAGGGAGAGGGTGAGGAGGCCGAAGGAGCCGAGGGCGAAGAGGGCGAAGGCGACGGTCGGCCAGAGGCGGGTGAAGCCGTGCGACAGCTTGAGGCACACGGCGAACCCGGTTTCGAAGAGCCCCGCGACCACCACGAGGAGCCAGGCCATCGCTTGCCTCCGTTCTGCGCGGGCCGCCGTCCGCAGCCCGCTCGCTGCGCCGTACCGCACGGCGTCCGGCACGCCGTGCGCTGTCGATCATCACACAGCATGCCCGGTGCGTGTGACCGCCTTGGCGCACTCGCCGCCAGTCGGGCGGTCCGCTCAGTCGCCCTCGCGCCGCTCCCTGGTCGCCAGCAGCCGCCGCAGGGAGTCGAGCCGGGCCGGTTCGGCGTGGCCGGCGGCGACCCAGTCGTCCAGCGCGCAGTCGGGCTCGTCGTGCGAGCAGGCCCGCGGGCAGTCGGCGGTGCCGGGCTCCAGGTCGGGGAAGGCGTGGATGACGCGCGACGGGTCGATGTGGGCCAGGCCGAAGGACCGCACGCCCGGGGTGTCGATCACCCAGCCCGCGTCGCCGGGCAGCGGCAGCGCGAGCGCGGACGTGGTGGTGTGCCGGCCGCGCCCGGTGACCGCGTTCACCCGGCCGGTGCTGCGCTGACGTTCGACCAGCGCGTTGACCAGCGTGGTCTTGCCCACACCGCTGTGCCCGACGAAGGCCGTCACGCGCCCGGCCAGCCGCTGCCGGATCTGGTCCACCCCGCCGGTCAGGAAGTCGTCCCGGTTGGTCACCACGTAGTCCAGGTCCAGCGCGCCGTAGGTCTCCAGCAGCGGCTCGGCCGGGGCCAGGTCGGACTTGGTGAGCACCAGCAGCGGTTGGAGCCCGGCGTCGTAGGCGGCGACGAGGCAGCGGTCGATCATCCGGGGGCGCGGCTCGGGGTCGGCGAGCGCGGTGACGATCGCCAGCTGGTCGGCGTTCGCCACCACCACCCGCTCGTACGGGTCGGTGTCGTCGGCGGTGCGCCGCAGCACCGAGGAGCGCTCCTCGACCCGGACTATCCGCGCCAGGGTGTCCTTGACGCCGGACAGGTCGCCGACGACGGCCACCCGGTCGCCGACCACCGCGGACTTGCGGCCGAGTTCCCGTGCCTTCATCGCCACGATCTCGACGTCGTCGACGAGGACGGTGAGCCGGCCGCGGTCGACGGTGAGCACCATGCCCTCGGCGGCGTCCTCGTGCTTGGGGCGGATGCTGGTCCGCGGGCGGTTCCCCTTGCGGTTGGGGCGGACGCGGATGTCGTCCTCGTCGGGGTTCTTGCCGTAGCGCCGCACTGCTCAGCCCTGCCCCTGGGCCTTGGCCTGCGCGGGCCCGGCGGTGGCCGGCCGGCCGGCGGCGGCCGGGGCGCCGAGCATCGCGGTCCACAGGTCGGGGAAGTCCGGCAGGGTCTTGCCGGTGGTGGCCACGTTCTCCACGCCGACACCCTCGACGGCCAGGCCGAGCACCGCGGCGGCCGTCGCCAGCCGGTGGTCCTCGTAGGTGTGGAAGACCCCGCCGTGCAGTGGCCGCGGGCGGATCCGCAGGCCGTCCTCGGTCTCGGTGACGTCGCCGCCCAGGCCGTTGATCTCGCGGGCGAGCGCGGCCAGCCGGTCCGTCTCGTGCATCCGCAGATGGGCGATGCCGCTCAGTTCGGACGGGCCGTCGGCAAGCGCGGCCACCGCCGCGATCACCGGGGCGAGTTCGCCGACGTCGTGCAGGTCGGCGGTCAGGCCCTGCACGCGCCCGCCGCCGCGGAGCGTCAGGCCGGCGTCGGTCAGCTCGCACGAGCCGCCCATCCGGGTGAAAAGTTCGCGCAGGCTGTCGCCCGGCTGGGTGGTGTACCGCGGCCAGCCGGGGATCGTCACCCGGCCGCCGGTGACCAGCGCGGCGGCCAGGAAGGGCGCGGCGTTGGACAGGTCAGGCTCCACGGTCAGGTCGCGGCCGAGCAGCGCGCTGGGCGCCACCCGCCACACGTTGCGGGCCCCGCCGTCCTGCGGGGTGTCCACCTTCGCGCCCGCCTTCCGTAGCATGTCCACGGTCATGCGGATGTGCGGCAGCGAGGGCAGGGTGCGGCCGGTGTGGCGCAGTTCCAGGCCCTTGTTGAAGCGCGGGCCGGACAGCAGCAGGGCGCTGACGAACTGCGACGACGCCGACGCGTCGACGTCGACCGCGCCGCCGGCCAGCGATCCCGCGCCGTGCACGGTCATCGGCAGCGAGCCGCGCCCCTCGTCGTCGATCCGGGCGCCGAGCACCCGCAGCGCGTCGATCACGCCGTGCAGCGGCCGCTCGTACGCCCGCGCGTCGCCCTCGAACCGAACGGGGCCGTCGGCCAGCGCGGCGACGGGCGGCAGGAAGCGCATCACGGTGCCCGCGTTGCCGACGTCCACCCGGGTCGGGCCGTGCAGGCCGGCCGGGATGATCCGCCACGCCTCGCCGCCGTCCGGGTTGACCATCTCGTCGATCTGCACGCCCATCGCGCGCAGCGCCTCGGCCATCAGCACGGTGTCGCGGCTGCGCAGCGGGCGGCGCACCCAGCCGGGTTCGGTGGAGTGGGCGGCCAGCACCAGGGCGCGGTTGGTCACCGACTTGGAGCCGGGTACCTGGACGAGGGCGTCCACGGCCCCGGCCGCTGCCGGGGCCGGCCACACGTCGGTCTGCGCGGTGCTGTCCGTCATGGTCAGCAAGCGTAGTGGCTCGGGTACGGGGAGATAAGTCGGCGAATCCGCCGAAACCCGCTGGAAACAGGAAGGTGCTAGGCCCGGACCCGACCCGCGGGTCAGCGACCCAGCAGCCAGCGGGCGCCGCCGACCAGGGAGCAGAGCGCGACGGCGTAGAAGAAGAGCAGCCACAGGGCGGCCGGGGTGTGGGTGAGGCGGGCGAGCTGGTCGGCGTCGGAGGTGCCGCTGCGGTCGCGGCGCCTGGTGCGCTGCAGCTCGGCGACCGGGCGGGCACCGCCGACCAGCAGGAACCACACCACCAGGTAGGCGAACGCCGCCTGCACCTGGGCCTTGGTCAGCCACGAGACCAGCAGGAACAGCGCGCAGGCGGTCACCACGGTGAGGGCGCCGTAGGCGTTGCGGATCATCACGAGCATGACCAGGAGCAGGGCGGTGGCGCCCCACAGCAGCGCGGTGATGTGCCCGGCGGCCAGCAGCGCCGCACCGGCCAGCCCCAGCAGCGGCGGCGCGGTGTACCCGGCGGCCGCGGTGAGCACCATGCCCAGGCCGTGCGGCTTGCCCCGCGAGACGGTCAGCCCCGAGGTGTCGGAGTGCAGGCGTATGCCGTCCAGCCGCCGGCCGGACAGCAGCGCGAGCAGGCCGTGGCCGCCCTCGTGCGCGATCGTCACCGCGTTCCTGGTGACGTGCCACAGCCCGCGCATCAGCACGGCGGCCAGCGCCACCAGGGCGGTCGCCCCCACCAGCCAGCGCGAAGGGTCGGGCTGGGTTCCGGTCAGCCGGTGCCACATCTCGGTGATGCTCGCGACGTTCATCGGGCGATCAATCCTTCGCGTGTTGCTTTCTGGGGCCGTGGTCGTGGCAGTGTTGCAGCTATGTGTGGCAGGTATGCAGCGAGCCGGAAACCCGAGGACCTCACGGGAATCTTCGAGGTCCAGAAGTGGGAGCCCACCGAGACGCTCGCGCCGGACTACAACGTGGCGCCGACGAAAGACGTCTACGTCGTACTTGACCGTCCGGTGCGGGACTCCGGTTCCCCGGATCCGGTACGGCAGCTGCGTGTGCTGCGCTGGGGGCTCGTCCCGTCGTGGGCCAAGACGCCCGAGGGCGGGGCGCGGCTGATCAACGCGCGCGCCGAGACGGTCGCGGAGAAGCCGTCGTTCCGGCGCGCGCTGGCGGCCCGGCGCTGCCTGATACCCGCCGACGGCTATTTCGAGTGGGTCACCGGCACGCAGGAGCGGCAGCTGGAGGAGGAGGGCAGGCGGAAGCGGCCCCGCAAGCAGCCGTACTTCGTGACCCCGGCGGACGGCTCGGTGTTCGCGATGGCCGGGCTGTACGAGTTCTGGCGCGACCGCACCCTGCCCGACGACCACCCGCGGGCCTGGTGGACCACCTGCACGGTGGTGACCACCGCCGCGGAGACCGCCGACCTGGCCGGCTACGAGGGCCGCGGCCCCCGCTCGCTGTCCGAGATCCACCCGCGGATGCCGGTGATGATGACCCCGGACCGGTGGGACGCCTGGCTCAACCCCGCGACCACCGACCCCGACGACCTCTCCGGCCTGCTGGCGCCCCCGCCGACCGGTCTGCTGCGCGCGTACCCCGTCGGCACCGCGGTCAGCAACGTGCAGAACAACGGCCCCGAACTCGTCACCGAACTCGCGGCCCCCGAGGAGGAGACGCTCTTCTGATGCCGCAGCCCGCACAGCCCAAGCAGCCCGCACGGCCCGGGAAGCCCCGGCAGCCGGCGGCCGGGACGGTGGAGACGGTCGAGACCCCCGCCGGGCCGGCCCGGATCACCTGGCACGGCCCGCCGAGGAAGGCCGCCGCGCGCTGCGTGCTGGCGCTCGGGCACGGCGCGGGGGGCGGCATCGAGGCCCGTGACCTGGCGGCGCTGGCCGCCGCGCTGCCGCCCCGCGGCGTGATCGTGGCCCTGGTGGAGCAGCCGTGGCGGGTGGCCGGCCGTAAGCTCGCGCCGGCGCCGAAGACCCTGGACGCCGGGTGGACCGCGCTGTGGCCGGCGCTGGCCGCGCCCGGGCTGCCGGTGGTGGCCGGCGGGCGCAGCGCGGGCGCGCGGGTGGCCTGCCGGACGGCGCGGGAGCTGGGCGCCGCGGCGGTGCTGGCGCTGTCCTTCCCGCTGCACCCGCCGGGCAAGCCGGAGAAGTCCCGGGCCGAGGAGCTGACCGCGGCGGCCGGCGCGCTGCCGCTGCTGGGCGTGCAGGGCGGCAACGACACCTTCGGGCGCCCGGCGGAGTTCCCGCGCGGCCATGTCCCGACGGAGGTGCCGTACGGCGACCACGGCTTCGCCGTCCCCAAGCGGGCGCCGCTCACCCAGGACGAGGCGCTGCGGATCCTCACCGGCGCCGTCGGCGACTGGCTGGCCGGCCTGGGGCTCGCCACGGCCTGAAACCGGCCGGGGACGCACCGTCCCCGCGGCGCTCCGCCGCGGGGAGGCCCGGCATTCTCGTCCTCGGGAATGACGACATCACAGCACGCGTTGTGACAGGCGACAGACGGAAACAGCTTCCCGGAGCTTGGCGAGAAAGGCAGCCGCATGGTTTCAGCCGCATGCCGGCCACGTGCAGAGGCGGATGTCGCCGGTGCACAGGCGGCCGCCGCCGCACCGTTTCTGGAGTGGACCGAGTGGTCCACGACCAAGGACGGCAAGGGCGGAACCGGCACGCCCATCCCTCGTGCAATATCCTCCCAGACGAGCGTGTCCGCGCGTGGACACGTAAGCGTCACTGAGGAGGTGGGTCCGGTCACCGGCACCGACGACAGCACGGCGAGTAACGCGGGTGCGTCCGGCACGGGAGAGGCACAGGAGAGCGTCGCGGAGCGCACGGCGCGCTTCGAGCGGGACGCCATGGGCTTCCTCGACCAGATGTACTCGGCCGCGCTGCGGATGACCCGCAATCCGGCCGACGCCGAGGACCTGGTGCAGGAGACGTACGCGAAGGCGTACGCGTCGTTCCACCAGTTCCGCGAGGGCACCAACCTGAAGGCCTGGCTGTACCGCATTCTCACCAACAGCTTCATCAACTCCTACCGCAAGAAGCAGCGCGAGCCGCTGCGCAGCGGCGCGGAGGACATCGAGGACTGGCAGCTGGCACGAGCCGAGTCGCACATGTCGACCGGTCTGCGGTCGGCGGAGTCGCAGGCGCTCGACCACCTGCCCGACTCCGACGTCAAGGCGGCCCTGCAGGCCATCCCCGAGGAGTTCCGCATCGCGGTCTACCTGGCGGACGTCGAGGGCTTTGCCTACAAGGAGATCGCGGACATCATGGGAACACCCATCGGCACCGTGATGTCGCGGCTGCACCGCGGACGGCGTCAGTTGCGTGAGCTGCTCGAGGACTACGCGCGCGAGCGCGGGCTCGTTCCGGCAGGCGCGGTGGAGGAGAAGGGCGCGGATTCATGAGCTGCGGCAACGCACATGAGACGGACTGCTCCGAGGTGCTCGACCACCTCTACGAGTACCTCGACGACGAGATGTCCGAGGAAGCCTGCGCCAAGTTCAGGCAGCACTTCGACGAGTGCCATCCGTGCCTGGAGAAGTACGGGCTCGAACAGGCCGTGAAGAAGCTGGTCAAACGCTGCTGCGGCTCCGACGACGTCCCGACCGATCTGCGGTCGAAGGTCATGATGCGGCTCGAGATGATCCGCTCCGGCGAGGCGGTGCCCGAGCCGGAGGCGTTCACCCCGACCGAGGCCCCCTCGGCCTGACACCGGCCGGCCTCCCGGCCGCGCGGCCTCCCGAACACCCCGGTCACCCGTGCGGGTGAGCGAGGGCGACGCGGGCTCTTCCACGGCGGGCGCGGCCCTATCCTCCTGAGTCTCTGACGGGCTCGGCGGGGGACAGGGCCGCGCCCGCCGTGCATGTCGAGGAGCCCGAGGGGAGGCCGCTCGTGCGGATGGTGCCCACTGCGCCCGGGGCGGCGGTGCCGGCTGCCTCCGGCACGTCCGGTGATCCCGGTGACGCGTCCGGCGACGCCTCGGGCGAGCCCGGTCCGCCCGGCGGCGCGTCCGGTACCGCCGAAAGGCCCGGCGCGTCCGATGCCACCGGCTCCACCGGCCCGTCCGGCGCGTCCGGCTCCACCGGCCCGTCCGGCGCGTCCGGTGCCACCGGCTCCACCGGCCCGTCCGGCGGGTCCGGCTCCACCGACCCGTCCGGTCCGCCGCGTGCTCCCGCCGTGGCCGGTGCTGCGGGTGCGGCTCCCCGTCCGCCCGCCGCGGCCCGCCGTGCGCTGCCGCGTGAGGCCCGTGTCACCGTCGGCGCGGTGTGCGCCGCGGGGGTGCTGTGCGCGGCGCCCGCGCCGGTCGCCGGCGTCCCGTGGGGCACCGTGGTCGTCCTCGCGGTCCTGTACGCGCTGTGCGAGCCGGGCGTGCTGCCCGGTGAACGGCATCCGCCGTCGGCCGTCGGACCGTTCCTGCCCGTGCTGCTGGCCGGCGCACTGCTGCTGCCGCCCGCCGCGGCCGCGCTGGTCGCCGTGCCCGGGTCGCTGGCCGGGCACCCCGTGCCGTGGGTGCGGCGCTGCTGGCGGGCCGCCCACCTGGCGGTCGCCGCGTGGACCGCGTCGCTGGCCGCCCGGCTGCTCGACGGGCCCGCCGCGCTGCGGGCCGGCGACCTGCCGTACGCGCTGCTGCCCGCGGCCGTCGCCGCCCTCGTCTTCTGCGTCACCGCCACCGCGCTCACCGGCGCGGTCCTGGTCACCGCGGAGCACTGCCCGCCCGCCGCGGCCTGGGGCGAGCCGCTGCTCGGCGCGCTGGGCCCGCACCTGACGTACGGCGTGGTCGGCCTGACCACGGCGCTGCTGTGGCTGCGCGGCTACGGGGTCTTCGCGGCGGTGCTGGTGCCGCTGCCGATGTACGTGGCGTGCTGGGTGTTCGCCCGCGCCCGGCGGGTGCGGGACGCGCACGAGGCGACCGTGCGGGCGCTGGTGCACGCGGTCGACCTCAAGGACCCGTACACGCGCGGCCACAGCGAGCGGGTCGGCCGGGCGTCGGCGCTGATCGCCGGCGAGCTGGGCATGGACGCCGACCGGGTGGACGCGCTGCGGCTGGCCGGCATCCTGCACGACATCGGCAAGCTGGGCGTGCCCACCCGGGTGCTGCGCAAGAGCGGCCCGCTGGACGCCGAGGAGCGCCGGCTGATCCAGCTGCACCCCGAGTACGGCCACGAGATGACCCGCGGCCTGGCCTTCCTCGACGACGCCAGAGCGGCGATCCTGCACCACCACGAGCGCCTCGACGGCTCCGGCTACCCGCACGGCCTGTCCGGAGCCCGGATCCCCGAGTCCGCCCGCGTGGTGGCCGTCGCCGACGCCTTCGACGCCATGACGTCCACCCGCTCCTACCGCCCCGCCCGCCCGGTCGCCTCCGCTCTCGCCGAACTCGACCGCTGCGCCGGCACCCACTTCGATCCCCCCATGGTCGCCGCCCTCATCCGGGCCCTCACCGCCACCACGTCCACCGCCACCACGTCCACCGCCAGCACGTCCACCGCCACGCTCGCCCCCGCGCCCGCCCCGGCCGTGGTGCCGCAGGCGCCCGCGGGCGCCGCCCGTGCGGCGGGGGCGACGGTCGTGGGGGAGGGGGTGCTGGTGGCGGCGGGGGTGGTGGGGGCGTGAGAGGGGACGCGGTGGGGTGGGCAGTGGCCGCGGCCGGCGGGGGTCTGGTGCTGTGGGGGGCGGGATGGGCCGCGTACGCGGGGCTGCGCGAGCCGGGCGCGGCGCTGGCGTTCGGCGGCGTGGTCCTGCTCGGAGAGCTGCTGCGGGTGCCGGCCGGCACCGACCGGGAGGGCGCGCCGCTGGCCACCGCCGGCGGGCTGGGCTACGCGCTGCTGGGCCCGTCGGTCGCCGGCGTGGCCCAGGCGGTCGCCGTGGTGGCCGCGGCCACCGGGCTGGCCGTGCTCGCCGCGGGCGCGAGCGGCCGGCGCGCGGTGCGCACCCGGCGTGCGCGGCACGGGCGGCACGCCCAGGCCACCGGGCCGCCGCGCGGTGAGGCGGCGGCCCGCCGCGTCCTGATCGTCGCCTTCGCCGCGGTCTGCTGCCAACCGCTGGGCGATGAGGACGTGTTGAGCGGGACGGCCGGCGCGCCGCGGGCCGCGTTCCTGGTCGCGGTGCTCGGCGCGACCGCGCTGTGGGACGCGGTGCTGGTGGCGGCACCGGCCGCCGCGAGGGGCGGCCGGCCGTTCGTGCCGGGGCTGCGCGACGAGGTCAGGGGCCTGACCGGGATCGGCTCCGCGGTGTGCGCGGGCGGCGTGGTGATGGCGCTGGCCGTCCGCAGCGCGGGCCTGTGGGCGGTCCCCCTGGTGGCCCTGCCGCTGCTGCTCACGCAGGCGTCGCTGCGCGGCCACGCCGCCGTGCGGGCCACCTACCGGCAGACGGTCGCCACCCTGGCCCGCGCCACCGAGGTCGCCGGGTACACGCCCCGCGGCCATGCGCGCCGGGTGAGCGAACTGTCCGTCGCCGTCGGCCGGGAGCTGGGCCTGCCGGCCCGGCAGCTGCGGCTGCTGGAGCACGCCGCGCTGATGCACGACATCGGCCAGCTCTCGCTCGTCGACCCGGTGCCGGGCGGGGCCACCGAGCCGCTGGACGGCGAGCGCCGCCAGGCCATCGCCGCGCTGGGCGGCGAGGTCGTACGCCGAACGGGTGCCCCCGCGGAGGTCGCGCTGATCGTCGAGCGCCAGGCCCACCCGTACCGGGAGCAGCCGCTGGCCGGCCGCATCGTTCGGGCGGTCAACGCGTACGAGGACCTGACGGGTGAGGCGGCCGCGCTGGAGGGCCGCCTGGCGGCCGTCGAGCGGCTGCGGCTGGCCACTGGGCACGAGTACGACCCGCGGGTCGTCGAGGCTCTCACCAGGGTCCTCGCACGGCACTCCACCAGGGCATGGTTGGATGCCGGTGAGGATGGCAAGGAGGTCGGGTGAAGCCCGTCCTCACCTGCCTGGGACGGTCGGGCTGAGACAACGACCAAAGTGTGCAAGGTTGGTGTCGTACGGGGAAGGCACGGGGGGAGGCGGGAAGCAGTGTTGAAGATCTTCGGAAGAGTGCGGCACCGGCCGTCGCCCACGTGGCGCCAGGCCACAGACCGGGCGTTCTCGCTGATCGACGACGGCCGCTACGAGGACGCGGGCGCGCTGCTGACGCGTGCCGCCGATCTGGAGCCGTGGCTCTCCGAGTCCTGGTACAACCTCGCCCTGCTGCACAAGTTCCGGCACGACTGGGCGCAGGCGCGCATCGCCGGCCTGCGGGCCGTGGCGCTGCTGGACCGTCCGGTCGGCGCTCCCGACTGGTGGAACCTGGGCATCGCCGCCACCGCCCTGCAGGACTGGCCGCTGGCGCGCCGCGCCTGGCAGGCGTACGGGCTGCGGGTGCCGTCCGGCACCGCCGAGCGCAGTGGCGAGGAGTCGGCGCGGATGCCGCTGGGCAGCGCCGCCGTGCGGCTGTCGCCGGAAGGCGAGGCCGAGGTGGTGTGGGGCCGCAGGCTCGACCCGGCCCGCATCGAGGTGCTGTCCATCCCGCTGCCCTCCTCGGGCCGCCGCTGGGGCGAGGTCGTGCTGCACGACGGCGTGCCGCACGGCGAGCGGGCCACCACGGACGCGCCCGGCGGCGCGGTGTACCCCGTGTTCGACGAGATCGAGCTGTGGGCGCCGTCACCGGTGCCGACCTGGCTGGTGCTGCTGGAGGCCGCCACCGAGGCCGACCGGGACGCCTTGGAGCGGCTGGCCGCCGAGGCCGGGTACGCCGCGGAGGACTGGTCGTCCTCGGTGCGGCTGCTGTGCCGGACCTGCTCCGAGAGCCGTATGCCCACCGACGACGGTTCCGCGGTCACCCGCGACCCGCACGACCACGGCGAGCCCGGCCACCCGGGCCACCTCAGCCATCTGAGCCGCGGCAGCGAAGGGGTGCGCTGGACCCCGGAGCGCGAGTGCGGCATCGCCGCCCCCGCCGGCCTGGTCCGCGGCCTGCTCGACGGCTGGGTCGCCGACAGCCCCGGCACCCGCGACTGGCGGGACCTCGAAGAGGTCTGCTGAAGCTCGCAGCTCTTTGTGCGCTCGGTTCGCCTCCGGGCGCTCACGCCCACTCGCCGGGTGGCACGGGGGCTTGCCGGGCACCGTAAGGTGGGAAGGATCGATTTCAGGTTCCGGGAAGGCGTACGGCGGAGATGTCCCAGCAGCAGACTGAGAACGACCAGGAGTTCCTCGACGACGTGACGGATGCCGAGGCGCGCGAGCAGGCCCACCGCGAGCGCGGCACGGCCCGCCCGATCACCGTGGTCGGCAACCCGGTGCTGCACCGGGAGTGCGAGGACGTCACCGTCTTCGACGACACGCTGGCCGCCCTGGTCGACGACATGTTCGCCTCGCAGCGCGCGGCCGAGGGCGTGGGCCTGGCCGCCAACCAGATCGGCGTGGACCTGAAGGTCTTCGTGTACGACTGCCCCGACGACGACAACGACCGGCACGTGGGCGCGATCTGCAACCCGGTGCTGGAGGAACTCCCGGCGGACAAGCGGCGGTTGGACGACTCCAACGAGGGCTGCCTGTCGGTGCCCGGCGCCTACATGGAGCTGGCCCGCCCCGACTACGCGGTGGTCCGCGGCCAGGACCTCGACGGCAACCCGGTGCGGGTGCACGGCACCGGCTACTTCGCCCGCTGCCTGCAGCACGAGACCGACCACCTCTACGGCCGGCTCTACATCGACCGGCTGTCCAAGCGGGACCGCAAGGACGTGATGCGGCAGATGGCCGAGGCCACGCCGAAGTTCGAGACCGTCCCCAACGACTGAGCGGCCGCGGGGGGGGGCCGGCCCCCGCCGGGCCCCCCCCGGGCCCCCGCCGCGCGCGGGGGCGAAACGAAGGGGGCGAGGCGGCCCGCCCCCCCCCACGCGCCCCGGCAGGGGGGGGGGCGCGGCCCGGAGAAAAT
>NZ_JBIRRR010000032.1:0-53337 GCF_044333795.1 Streptomyces sp. NPDC020917
AGGAGGAGCGGCCCGCGCCGGGGGCGACGGGTCTGATCGCGGGGTTCGGTCCCGGGATCACCGCGGAGATGGCCCTGGGCACCTGGGCCGAGGACACCGCCCGCAACCTCAACTGACCGGTGACGCAAGGCCGGTGCCGACCGAAGGGAAGCAGCACCCATGACCGACCTCATCGTCCCGGCCGGTGCCGGACGCAAACTGGTCACCCCCGCGCAGGAGGTGACGTTCAAGGCCACCAAGGACATGGGCTCGGCCGTGTCGATCTTCGAGGTGGTCGTGCCGCCCGGATTCGACGTCGGCGCGCATGTCCACGGCCAGTCCCAGGAGTTCTTCTACGTCCTGGACGGCGAGCTGGACCTGCTGTGCTTCGAGCCGGTGAGGCGCACCGGCGAGAACTGGCACGAGTGGGTGTCGGCCGACGGCGACAAGGTGGTGCGCGCCGGGCGCGGCGCGAGCATGTTCGTGCCCTCCGGGATCCCGCACGCGTTCCGCAACGCCACCCTGGAGCCGGTCACGATGCTTTTCCAGTGTTTCCCCTCGCCGGTCCACGAGGAGTACTTCGAGGAGATCGCGGAGATCTGGTCGCGGGGCGGCGGCGTGGACCCGGTGGCCGTGGAGGCCATGCGCAAACGCCACGACGTGGCCCAGATCACGGCGCTGCGCTACGAGCCGCCGCTAGGCGCCCGCATCCCGGCACAGCACACACACCAGCAGCAAAGCGGAAGGTGAACCGCGGTGGAACCGATTCCTTTGGTGCACGCGAGTTTGGGTGAGCGGGAACTGGCGGCCGTGGCCGAGGTGTTCGCCTCCGGCTGGCCGGCCGGCCAGGGCCCCAAGGGCAAGGCGCTGGAGGCGCAACTGGCAGCCAGGTACGGGGTCGGTGACGCGGTCGCCGTCGCGAACTGCGGTGCGGCCCTGCACCTGGCGATGCTCGCGCTGGGCGTCACCAGCGGCGACGAGGTCATCGTCGCCGACTACGGGTTCCCCGCGCCCGCGCAGGCCGTGCGGTACGTCGACGCCACCCCGGTCTTCGCCGACGTGCGGCCCGACACCTACACCATCGACCCGCAGGCGGTGCAGGACCTGATCACGCCGCGGACGGTCGGGGTGGTCGCCGTCGACACCGTCGGCATGCCCGCCGACTACACCGAACTGCAGGCGATCGCCGACCGGCACGGCCTGTTCGTGGTCGAGGACGCCGCGTGCGCGGTCGGCGCGACCTACCAGGGCCGGCAGGCCGGTGCGCTGGCCGAGGTCGGCTGCCTGTCCTTCCACGGCCGCAAGGGCGCCAGCAGCGGCGAGGGCGGCGCGGTCCTGGCCCGCGACCCGGAGATCGGCAAGGACGTGCGGCTGCGGTCCTCGTTCGGGATCGGCAGCATCTTCGACATGGGCAACGTGGTGGGCCTGCCCATCCCGACGTTCACCGAGATCGGCTACAACTTCAAACTGTCCGACATCGCCGCGGCGATCCTGAGCGTGCAGCTCGGCCGGATCGACGAACTCCTCAAGCGCCGCAGCGCCGTTGCCCAGGCCTACGGTGAACTGCTGGGCGACCAGGAGCTGCTGACGCTGCCGCAGGTGCCCGGCGACCGCACCCACGCCTGGCAGACCTACATGGTCACCTTGGACAAGGGCGTGGACCGGGCGGCGGTGGCCGCCGAACTGCGCGGGCAGGGCATCGGCTGCGGGCACGGCACGTTCGCCGCGCACGTGCAGCCGGTGTTCGCCACCGCGCAGACCTGCCCGGTCTCCGCGGACCTGTTCGCCCGCCAGATGGCCATCCCCATGCACGCCGAACTGACAACCGAGCAGGTCGAGCGGGTCGCGGCCGCGTTGCGCGGCGCGGTGCGCGCCCACGCGGCGACCGGAGTCCTGGGAGGGGCAGCATGACCAACACGGTGCCGACACCGGACCGCATCATGCGGCTGATCAACGGCTACTGGGCCACCGGCGTGCTCGCCGCGGCCAGCACCCACCGCGTGTTCACCCACCTTCAGCAGGGAGCGGGCACCGCCGCCGAACTCGCGCAGGCCGCGGAGATCTCCGAGCGCGGCGCGCAGACCCTCCTGGACGGCCTGGTCAGCATCGGCCTGGTCGAGCTGGGCGAGGGCGGCTACCGCAACACCGCGGAGGCCGCGACGTACCTGGTGGAGGACACGCCCGTCTCCCTGGCCCGCTTCGCCCGCCTCAAGCTCACCCACATGGGGGCGCTGGCCGACCTGGCCGAGGTCGTGCGGGTCGGCGGGCCGGTCGCCAGCCCCGTGGTGGAGGTCGCGAACAACCCGCACTGGGAGGAGATCGTGCGGGCGATCGCCGCGCAGTCGGTGCCCGGCGCCGGCATCGCCGCGCAGGTCCTGGGCCTGGCCGACGCCGGGCCGATCTCGATCCTGGACGTCGGCGGCGGCTCGGGCATCTACTCCGGGATCTGGCTCCAGGCCAACGCGCAGGCCCACGCCACCCAGCTGGACTGGGCGCCGATCAACGCCATCGCCCACCGGCTGCTGGCCGAACGCGGCGTCGCCGACCGGTTCACCAGCATCGACGGCGACTTCCACACCACCGACTTCGGCACCGACCGGCACGACGTCGCGGTGTACTCGCACATCGCCCACCAGGAGAGCCCCGAGGCGAACATCGAGGTGTTCACCCGGCTGCGGCAGGCGATCAAGCCCGGCGGGGCACTGGTGGTCTGCGACTACATCGTCGACGACGACCGCTCAGGACCGGCGTTCCCGCTGATCTTCGCCTCCGAGATGCTGCTGAAGTCCAAGCACGGCAGCACCTGGCGGCAGGCGGACTACCGCGACTGGCTGATCAAGGCGGGCTTCGAGGAGATCTCCTTCCACCGCGCGCCGCCGGCGACCCTGGCCATCGCCCGGTAAGGCGCCACACGCAAGGAAGGCACGCTGGTGACCAAGGGCTCCACGGCCTACGCCGCGATCCGGGAACGCGGCCTGCACCTGGGCCTGCTGCCGGCGATGGCCGCAGCCTTTTGTGCCGCTCCCGGCGCGACGTCGCCGGCCGACCTGCCCCGCACCGCCACCACGAAGGTGCAGCGCCTGGCTCTGGCCGACCAGCTCATCGAGCAGCTCAAGGGGCAACCGACCGGCGACGCCTGACCGCACCACCCCCCCACCCGGCACGCCCGGCAACCTTGCGTGCACCATCCCAGCCGGCGGGGAGCGGCGATGCCCCCCTCTCGCCGCTCCCTGCTCCCACGCCACCCGTGTGACACCAGGAGGAGACATGTCCGAGACCCTCGACGCCGCCGGGCAGCGCACCGCCGCCGCCAGCCGGACCACAGTCGCTGTGCCCGCCAAGTAGTGTCGGACCGGTTCCGGGTACTCCTGGCGGAGTCTTCGGGAGCTGACGCCCTTGAGGCTGTTGAACAGTTTGGACTCGGCTACTTTCGGCGGGTGGTTCACGAGCGGGTGGACGTGGTTGTTCTCGCCGTTGAACTCGACCAGTTCGCATTCGAAGTCGGTGCAGACGGGCCGCGTGATCTCTTCCATGCGCGTCAGGTGGACGTCCTTCCGAACGGTCCTCAGCGCTTAGCGCTGGCCAGGGCGTTCGGGTGTGCGCGGGTGGTCTACAACGATGCGCTTCGCGTCCGTGAGACAGCCCGCACCGCAGGCGAGGCGTTGCCCGAGGTGGCATCCGCTGTCGGCATCGACCTGGGCCTTGGGCACTTCGCGGTCCTCTCCGACGACACGAAGATCGACGCCCCGCGTTTCCTGCGCCGGGCCGAGAAGAAACTCAAGAGGGAACAGCGCCGTTTGTGCCGCAAGGCCAGGGGATCGAAGAACAGGGACCAGGCCCGCATCAAGGCTGAAGGGGCTCGCCCGTACGCGCTTGGCCAAGTCCGTCCACGACGCGGGATGGTCCGCGTTCGTGACGATGCTGGAGTACAAGGCCGCGAAGTTCGGCCGCCGCTTCCTGCGCATCGGACGGTTCGAGCCGACCTCCCAGGTCTGCTCGCAGTGCGGCGTCGAGGACGGCCCCAAGCCCCTGCACATTCGAGTGTGGGAATGCGGGGCTTGCGGGGCCGTCCTCGACCGGGACATCAACGCGGCGGTCAACGTCGCCAAGGCCGCCGGACTGGCGGTGTCAGCCTGTGGAGCGCAGGTAAGACCGGTACTCGTACCGGCCCAGCGCGGTGAAGCAGGAACCCACCGAGACGGTCAACCGACCGTGGTAGGAATCCCCGGGCTTTAACCCGGGGAGCGGAAGTCAAATCGTCAAGCTCGAGCCGATCGCCTCGGCGCCGGCGACGAACTCGTCGAACTGCTCGCCCCCACCATCCAGCGCTACCTGGTGGCCTGAACGATCGCCGACCGTCCCCCAAACGAAGAGGGCTCGACACACCATGGCCACAGACCAGCCGACCACCACGATGCCCCGGCCGCAGGCACCCCCGGCGACCGGAGCTGCCACCGCCGTCGCGCACCCCAACATCGCCCTGATCAAGTACTGGGGCAAACGCGACGAGGAACTCGTCCTGCCGCGCACCGACAGCCTGTCGATGACGCTGGGCATCTTCCCCACCACCACCACCGTCACCCTGGCGCCCGGCGCCGGACACGACACGGTGACCCTCAACGGCCACAGCGCCCAGGGCGAGGCGCTGCGCCGCGTCACCACCTTCCTGGACCTGATACGCCGCCAGTCCGGCCGCAGCGAGCACGCCGTCGTCGACACGGTCAACACCGTGCCCACCGGCGCGGGCCTGGCCTCCTCCGCCAGCGGCTTCGCCGCACTGGCGACGGCCGGCGCCGCCGCCTACCAACTGGACCTGGACGCAACGCACCTGTCCCGCCTGGCCCGCCGCGGCTCCGGCTCCGCCTCCCGGTCGGTCTTCGGCGGCTTCGCGCTGTGGCACGCCGGGACCGGCACCCTCACCCAGGCCGACCTCGGCTCCTACGCCGAACCCGTGCCCGCGGCCGCAGGACTCGACCCCGCGCTGGTCATCGCCGTCGTCAACGCCGGAGCCAAGGCCGTCTCCAGCCGCGCCGCGATGCGCCGCACCCTCGACACGTCCCCGCTGTACGAGGCGTGGGCCGCCTCCAGCGCCGGCGACCTGACGCAGATCCGCGCCGCACTGCTGGCCGGCGACCTCGACACCGTCGGGGAGATCGCCGAACGCAACGCGCTGGGCATGCACGCCACGATGCTCGCCGCCCGCCCGGCCGTCCGCTACCTGTCACCGGCCACCGTCACCGTCCTGGACCGCGTACTGCGCCTGCGGCAGGACGGCATCAGCGCCCACGCCACCATGGACGCCGGCCCCAACGTGAAGGTGCTGTGCCACGCCGCGGACGCCGACCAGGTCGCCGACGCACTGCGCGGCGCGGTCGGCCCGGGCGCGGTGCACATCGCCCGCCCCGGCCCCGGCGCCCACCTGCTGCCGGCCGCCACCTGACACCCCGCCACGCGACACGGCACCAGGAAACGAGGCCCGGCCCGCCGCCGGGCTTCCTCCTGCCGGCTCGCGTGGCGGTGCCGCACACCTTTCCGCCCATGAGACGGCCGCACCGCCGCGGCCGTCGGCACCGTCATGTCACCACCACCTGAGGGGAACCAGCCGCATGACCGAAGTCGCGATCCTCGGTACCGGCGCCTACGTGCCGGATCGGGTTGTGTCCAATGACGACGTCGGCGCGGCGGCCGCAGTCGACGACGCCTGGGTCACCCGCAAGACCGCCATCCGCGCCCGCCGTTGGGCCGCTCCCGAGCAGGCCACCTCGGACCTGGCCGCGGCCGCCGGACGCGCCGCGCTCGCCTCGGCCGGCCTCACCGCCGCGGACCTGTCGGTGATCGTCGTGGCCACCTCGACCCCGGACCGGCCGCAGCCGCCGACCGCCGCCTACGTCCAGCACCTGCTCGGCGCGGTCGACGCGGCGGCCTTCGACGTCAACGCCGTCTGCTCCGGCGAGGTGTTCGCGCTCGCCGCCGTCGAGGGAGTCCTGGCCCGCAAGGGCGGCCACGCCCTGGTCATCGGCGCCGACGTGTACTCGCGGATCCTCAACCCCGCCGACCGCAGGACGGTCGTGCTCTTCGGCGACGGCGCCGGCGCGATGGTCCTGGGCACCGGCGCGGGCGGCGCCCGCATCCGCAACATCGCCGCGCACAGCTTCGGCGACCTGGCCCACCTGATCGAGGTGCCCGCCGGCGGCAGCCGGCTGCCCGCCGACCAAGCAGCCCTCCAGGCCGGCCTGCAGTACTTCACGATGGACGGCCGCGGCGTGCGCGCCTTCGTCGAGGAGCGGCTGCCGCAGCTGACCAAGCAGTTCCTCCACGAGAGCGGCGTCGTCCCCGACGACATCGCCCACTTCGTGCCGCACCAGGCCAACGGCGTGATGCTGCAGACCGTCTTCGAGGAACTGGCCCTGCCCCGCGCCACCATGCACCTGACCCTGGACCGCTACGGCAACACCGGCGCCGCCTCCATCCCGATCACCCTGGACGAGGCCGCCCGCGCCGGCGCCTTCCACCCCGGCGACCTGGTCCTGATGGCCGGATTCGGCGGCGGTATGTCGGCGGGATTCGCCCTCGTCGAATGGTGACCGGACCCGCCTGACACCCCTGGACGCCGAGCCCGCACGGCACCGTTCACGGCTGTGGCCCCCGTCGCCCGACAACGGCAGGAACTTTCCGACCATGACAACGACACACCGCACCCTGTGCGTGATCGGTGCCGGCCCCCGCGGCCTGTCCGTCCTGGAACGCCTGTGCGCCAACGCCCGCGAACTGCCTGCGGGCAGCACCGTCCACATCCACGTCATCGACCCCTACCCGCCGGGCGCGGGCCGGGTCTGGCGCACCGACCAGTCCCGGCAGCTGCTGATGAACACCGTCGCCGGGCAGATCTCGGTGTTCACCGACGCCAGCGTGGACCTGGCCGGCCCCCTGGAGCCCGGACCCAGCCTCCACCAGTGGTCGCAGGCCCTGCTCGCCGGCGACGTCGGCGACAACCACCCCGCGCACCTGCTCCAGGAGGCGGGCGCGCTGGGCCCGGACACTTACCCCACCCGCGGCTTCTACGGCCACTACCTGCAATGGGCCTGGCACCGGATCGTGCACGGCGCCCCGCAGTCGGTGACCGTCACCCACCACGCGGCCCTCGCCGTCACCCTCGACGACGACACCGCAACCGCACACCCGACGACCGGCCCACTCCAGCACATCACCCTGTCCGACGGGACAGCCCTGGACGGTCTGGACGCGGTGGTCCTGTGCCAGGGCCATCTCCCGGCCGGGCCCGCGGCGGCCGAGCGGGAGTTCGTCGCCAGGGTCCGCCAGGCGGGTCTTGCCTACATCGGTCCGGCGAACCCGGCGGATGTGGACCTGGCGGTGCTGCCGGCCGGCGGGCGGGTGCTGCTGCGCGGGCTGGGCCTGAACTTCTTCGACTACATGGCCCAGTTGACCGCCGGACGCGGCGGAACCTTCACCCGCGTCCTGGGCGCACTGCACTACCGGCCCTCGGGCCGCGAACCGGTGCTGTTCGCCGGATCACGGCGCGGCGTGCCCTACCAAGCCCGCGGAGAGAACGAGAAGGGCCCGCACGGCCGCCACGAACCCGTGGTCCTCACCGCCGACCGCGTCCGGCAACTGCGCCGCGAACACGCCACCACCGGACTGGACTTCAAGGACCACCTGTGGCCGTTGATCGCGCGTGAGGTCGAGACGGTGTACTACCGCACCTTGCTGTCCTCCCGGGGGCATGTCACGCGGGCGGCGCAGTTGGAGCGGGAGTATCTGGCTGCCGGTTACGGCCCGGGTGAGGTGGATCCGGTGCTGGGGAGTTTCGGTATCGGGGAGAAGTACCGGCTGGACTGGGAGTTGCTGGCGCGGCCGTATCGGGACCGGGACTTCGTCTCGGTGCGGGACTTCACGAACTGGCTGCTGGACTATCTGCGGGAGGATGTCGCCGAGGCCGGTGCGGGCAATGTGAGCGGGCCGTTGAAGGCGGCGCTGGACGTGCTGCGGGATCTGCGGAACGAGGTGCGCCTGGCGGTGGACCACGGCGGGCTGCACGGGGAGTCCTACCGGCGGGATCTGGACGGCTGGTACACCCCGTTGAACGCGTTCTTGTCGATCGGTCCTCCGGCGCGCCGGGTGGAGGAGATGATCGCGCTGATCGAGGCGGGTGTCCTGCACATCATCGGGCCGCAGATCATCGTCGTCCCCGAGGAGGGCGGGTACCGGGTGCGTTCGCCGCTGGTGCCGGGTTCGGGGGTGGTTGTGGATGCTCTGGTGGAGGCGCGGTTGCCGGAGATCAGCGTCGCCCGCACCGGGGATGCGCTGCTGCGGCACCTGCTGGACAGTGGTCAGGCCGCGCGGTACCGGATCCGGTCGCGTTCGGGTGGTGTGCTGGTCACCGATGGGCTTGCGGTCACCGGGCGTCCGTTCCATGTGGTGGATGCCGGTGGCAGGGCGCATCCGCGGCGTCATGCGTTCGGGGTGCCGACGGAGTCGGTGCACTGGGTGACCGCCGCGGGGATCCGGCCGGGGGTGAACTCGGTGACCCTCACTGACTCCGACGCCATCGCCCGCGCCGCCCTCGGCCACCCCGACCACCCCGCCGACGAACACCGCGACCACCCGGCCGACGAGCGCCGCGGACGTGAAGAACGCCGCGGACGTGAAGAACGCCGCGGACGTGAAGAACGCCGCGGGGGCCGGGCGTCGTTGCCGACGCCCGGCTGAACCTCAGCGCTGCCGGCGCAGCGCGATCTGCGTGAGCTCGTCGATGTCGAACTGCGAACGGCCCGGCGTGCCGTACCGGGTGATCTTGCCGCGGCTCACCCACTTGCGGATCGTCGCCTCGGACACGCCCGCGGCCAGCGCGGCCACGTTCGTGGGCACCAGCCGGTGGTGCGGCGGTTTGCCCGCGCGCGGCCGGCCGTCGCCGTCCGCACCGCCGGCGGCGGCGCAGTGATCGATGCATGCATGTCCGCGGTGTGTCCCCACGCGCACTGGAGGATCCCCTTCCCGGTGTTCTCGATGGGCCGCCGCCAGGCGCGCAGCGCCGGCGTGCAGCCCTCCACGGCACACTTTTCTGCCGGACACGTGAAATTCACTCGCGCCGGGTTGAACATGCGCAATCAATCCGCCCGAAACCGTCGATCTTGAATTCACGAAATGGCCGGTGGGCGGCTGCGCGGAAAGGCCGCCCGAGGCTGGTCCGCGCGGTGTTTCCGCGGACCCGAGCGACGTTCCATCCACGCTCCTTCACCAGGTGGTTCGTCCTGCACCCGCACCGGGCGTCCGCTGCGCCGAGCGCAGCGGCAATCGGTGGGACGGCCCTGCGGTCGAAAAGGGCGGGGGAGTGGCGCTCATTTCCCCCGTGGCGGCGCCCCGATGTGAAATCCCTGGGTGCACACCGGAGGTTTCCACGGGGCCGTTCGGGGTGTCAACGCTCACCATGCGCGAAGTCGATCGGCCCTAAAGGCAGACTCCAGGTCCGCCCCATGCCCGTGTGGTCAGCTGGGGCCACCGACGTCGTTGCCCGAACCCAAGGAGATTCCTGTGACTGCCGACGTGACCACCGGCGGCGGCCCGCAGGCCGTCGACCTCGCGCGCCGCACCAGCGCCGACCTTTTGCGGCGCGTGGAGGAGCGGCTGGGCCGGCTGCTGGCCGCCGAACGCGAGAGCTGGGCGCAGGTCGACGAGCGCACGCTCGTGCCCATCGACGCGCTCGCGGAGCTGATCGCCTCGGGCGGCAAACGGATCCGGCCCGCGTTCTGCGTCGCCGGGTACCTGGCCGCCGGCGGCGACGCCGCCGCCGAGGGGATCGTGGCGGCCGCCGCGGCCCTGGAGATGCTGCACGTGTCGCTGCTGGTCCACGACGACGTCCTGGACGACTCCGACCGGCGCCGCGGACTGCCGACCGTCCACGCCAAGCACATCGCGCTGCACCACGACCGCGGCTTTCAGGGCGAGTCCCGCCGGTACGGCGAGGGCGTGGGCATCCTGGCCGGGGACCTGGCGATGTCCTACGCCGAGGAGCTGATGTCGCAGGCGCCGGCGACCGCGTCCGCCGACTGGCACAAACTGTGCTCCGAAGTCCTCATCGGCCAGTACATGGACGTCGCGGCCGCCGCCGAGTTCTCCGTCGACCCGGCCGTCTCCCGGCTCATCGCCCGGATCAAGTCCGGCCGCTACACCATCCACCGGCCCCTGGTCGTCGGCGCGAGCGCGGCCGGACGCACCGACCTGGCCGCCGCGTTCGCCGAGTACGGCGAGGCCGTCGGTGAGGCGTTCCAGCTGCGCGACGACCTGCTGGACGCCTTCGGGGACTCCGCCGACACCGGCAAGCCCGCCGGACTGGACTTCACCCAGCACAAGATGACGCTGCTGCTGGGCTGGGCCATGCAACGCGACGACTCCATCGCCACGCTGATCACCGAGCCCGGCCACAGCAGCCAGGAGGTGCGCGCCTACCTGGTGGACACCAAGGTCCCCGACGACGTCGAAGCGCACATCGCCTCCCTGGTCGACCTGGGCTGCAAGGCCATCGCGGACGCGCCGATCGCCCCGGTGTGGCGCGAGGAGCTGAAAGTCATGGCCCGCAAGGTCGCCTACCGCAACGCCTGAACACCTTCCCGCACCATCGGCGGCACCGTGCCCGCACCCGGCGGGGCGGTGCCGCAGCCACGCACGAGTCTTGTCGACGTCCCGCATCCGTTCTCACACCGTCAGGGGTCCATCGTGTCTCAATCCGTCGCCACCCAGGCCTTCACCGACGAGGCGGAGCTGCGCCGCAGCAACCGCGCGATCGTCGAGCAGTACATGAACACCACGGGCGAGGACCGGCTGCGCCGGCACGAGCTGTTCACCGAGGACGGCGTCGGCGGCCTGTGGACCACCGACACCGGCTCCCCGGTGGCCACGCACGGCCGGGACCGGCTGGGCGAGCACGCGGTGTGGTCCCTGAAGTGCTTCCCGGACTGGGAGTGGTACAACATCAAGATCTTCGAGACCGACGACCCCGACCACTTCTGGGTGGAGTGCGACGGCCACGGCAAGATCTGCTTCGGGGACTACCCGCAGGGCTACTACGAGAACCACTTCCTGCACTCGTTCGAGTTCGAGGGCGGCCTGATCAAGCGGCAGCGCGAGTTCATGAACCCCTTCCAGCAGCTGCGGGCGCTGGGCATCCCCGTCCCGGAGATCAAGCGCACGGGCATCCCCACCTGACGTCGCCTCGAGTCCCCACCGCTGGAACGGAGTTACGCAATGAACGACGTCGTGAAGGACGTCACCCGCGACATTCGGGTCCGGCGGGCGCTGCAGCAGCCCGAATGGAGCGACCTGTCGCAGCTGGCCCGGGTCGACGAGGCGCTCGCCGCCCGCCCCACCCTGGTCCAGCCCGACGACGTGGCCGCGATGCGGACGGTGCTGGGCACGGTCGCCGCCGGCCGGGCCCTGGTGATCCAGGCCGGGGACTGCGCCGAGGACCCGCAGGAGTGCCGGCCCGAGCACGTGACGCGCAAGGCCGCGGTGCTGGACCTGCTGGCCGGCGCCCTGGGCCTGATGACCGGCAAGCCGGTGCTGCGCGCGGGACGCATCGCGGGCCAGTTCACCAAACCCCGCTCCGCCGCGAGCGAGATCGTCGACGGCGTCGAACTGCCCTCGTTCCGCGGCCACATGGTCAACAGCCCCGAAGCAGACGCGGAAAGCCGCCGCGCCGACCCGCTGCGGATCCTCACCGGCTACATGGCCGCCAGCGACGTCATCGACCACCTGGGCTGGCGCGAACGCCCCACGGGCCCGGGCGTGCTCACCCCGGCGGTGTGGACCAGCCACGAGGCGCTGCTGCTGGACTACGAGGTGCCGATGCTGCGCACCGACGAGCAGGGCCGGCTGTTCCTGGGCTCCACCCACTGGCCGTGGATCGGTGAACGCACCCGGCAGATCGACGGCGCCCACGTCGCGATGCTCGCGCAGGTCGTCAACCCGGTGGCGTGCAAGGTCGGGCCGGGTATGGAACCCGAGGAACTGCTGGCACTGTGCGAGCGCCTGGACCCGTGGCGCGACCCGGGCAAGCTCACCCTGATCGCGCGGATGGGCGCCGGCCACGTCACCGACCGGCTGCCGCGGCTGGTCCAGGCCGTGCGCGAGGCCGGCTACCCGGCGATCTGGCTCACCGACCCGATGCACGGCAACACCGTCACCGCACCCAGCGGCCACAAGACCCGGCTGGTGGAGACCGTCGCGCTGGAGGTGTCGAGGTTCGTGACCGCGGTGCGGCAGGCCGGCGGCGTGCCCGGCGGCCTGCACCTGGAGACCACGCCCGACGACGTCACCGAGTGCGCCACCGGCCGCGACGGCCTGGACCGCGTCGGCGAACGCTACACCTCGCTGTGCGACCCGCGGCTGACCCCCCGCCAGGCCCTGTCGGTGATCTCCGCGTTCCGCCCCTGACCCACCACCCCCCCGCACACCGCGACGATCGGGCCGGGCCGCACCCCCCGACAAGGGGGTGCGGCCCGGCCCGATCCCGTTCCCGGCGGGGCCCCGGCGGGGCCCCGGCGGGGCGGTCTCAGCGCACGGGGCGGTGCCGGCGGGCCTTGGGGGTCCTGGAGACCCGGAAGTTGGCCATCATGCCCATGTCGGCGTGGTCGAACATGTGGCAGTGGTACACGTAGGTGCCCTCGTAGCCGGTGAACGTCGCCTGCAGTTTGACGGTCTCGCCGGGCATCAGCGCCACGGTGTCCTTCAGGCCGCTCTCCGGCCCGGAGGTGACCGGCTTCCCGTCGCGTTCCAGGACCCGGAACTGCACCAGGTGCAGGTGGAAGTTGTGCGGGGTGAACAGGTTGCCGTTGGTCACCGTCCAGATCTCGGTGGCCCCGTACTCGATCTCGGTGTCGATCCGGTCCATGTCGTAGGTCTTGCCGTTGATGAACGCCTCGCCGCTCAGCCCGGTCTCGTCCATGGCCAGCACGAAGCTGCGGTTGACGGTGGCCGGCGGCAGCGCCGGCAGGTGCCGCAAGGCGGCCGGGACCCGGCTGGTGTCCGCGGCCGGGCCGGTCACCCGGAACTGCAGGACCTGCCCGACCTGGTCGGCGGGGTCGCCCGGCAGCTGCGGCGCGGTGTTGGCCAGCACCAGCGTGGTGCCGGCCGGGTAGCGGGAGAAGTCGACGACGATGTCGGCGCGTTCACCCGGTGACAGCGCCACCGACGTGACATCCAGCGGCTGTTCCAGCAGCCCGCCGTCCGAGCCGATCTGCTGGAAGCCCGACCCGTCGGCCAACTGCAGCGTGAAGAACCGCATGTTGGCGGTGTTGAACAGCCGGAAGCGGTACTTGCGCGCGGCGACCTCGAAGTACGGCCAGGCCTTGCCGTTGGCCATCAGCACGGTACGGCCCGCGTAGTCGCCCATCACGTACACCAGCTGCCCGTCGTCGTCGAACCGCGCGTCGCGCAGCGCGATCGGCACGTCGTGGGCACCCGAGGGCAGGTCCAGGGACTGCTCGACCTGGTCGGTCAGCAGGTAGTAGCCGGTCAGCCCGCGGTAGACGGTCTCGGACTCCATGTGGTGCGCGTGGTCGTGGAACCACAGGTTCGCGTGCGGCTGGCTGTTGGGGTAGGTGTACGTCTTGCTGCCGCCACCGGGCGCGATCAGGTCCATGGGGGAGCCGTCGCTGCTCTGCGGCACGTGCGCGCCGTGCAGGTGCACCGAGGTCGGCACGTCCAGCTGGTTGGTCTGCCTGACCACCACCCGCTGCCCGGACACCGCCTTGATCACCGGGCCGGGGAAGGCCCCGTTGAAGGTCCGCACCCGCGTGGTGCGCCCGGGCAGGATCTCCGCGTCCGCCTCCTTCATCGTCATCTCGTAGTAGGCGGCCGCCCCGGAGGTGAACGTCGGCTTGAGGACCTGCGGCACCGGCATCGCCTGCTGGAACTGCGCGATGCCCGACGCCCCGAGGTCGGCCGCCCGCGCCGGGCTGGAGCCGGCGCGCAGCAGCAGGCCCGCGCCGCCGAGGCTGCCGGTCAGGGCCGCCCCTGCCACGAGGACGCTTCGGCGCTGGATCATGTCTTTCCCCCAAAAGGTGCTGTGAAGTCAGGGACGCAACGAAACCATTGTTTCTGCTGCTGTTTCTGATGCACAAAATGCCCGGCTCCGCCATGGAGGCCCTGGAGCCCCACTGGAGAACGCCGGCCGGCCGCCGCGGTTGCGGGACGGCCGGCCCGGGGTTTGTGGCCGCGGACTCCAGGCGACCTCAAGCCGGCTGGGCAAGACTCGCCGACGTACGGGCCGCAACCGGCCCCCCACCTCGGCGTGTTCGCGCACCGCGCCGACCGCCGGACAACGGTCGGTCCGTTCGACGACGACGGACCACCCGGTGCCCAGCCCCGCAACGTCGTCCGCAGCACCGCAACCCTGCACTGCTGCACCGCCGGTACCCCACGGGCGGTACCCCGACGCCCACCGCCGGACCCCTGGCACCACGCCCGGGGCAGTCGATCCTCCGTTCGCCCTGACGAAGGGACCCCATGGCCACCACCCGACCCCGCCCCAGGGCCGCCGGCCGCGTCGAAGCCGTCGAGGCCGCGCTGCGGCAGTTCTTCGCCGCACGGCAGGCCGAGGCCGACGCGATCAGCCCGGCCTACGCGACCGCGGTCACCGAACTGGAGAGCTACGTGCTGCGCGGCGGCAAGCGCGTACGACCGACCTTCGCCTTCCTCGGCTGGATCGGCGCCGGCGGCGACCCCGAGGGCCCCGACGCCGAGGCGGTGCTGCGCTGCTGCTCGGCGCTGGAGCTGTTCCACGCCTACGGCCTGATCCACGACGACGTCATCGACGCCTCCGCCACCCGCCGCGGCGCGCCCGCCGCACACGTGCTGTTCGCCGAGCAGCACCGGGCCCGCTGCTGGTCCGGGGACGCGGACCTGTTCGGGGTGGGCGCCGCGATCCTGGTCGGCGACCTGGCCCAGGGCTGGGCCGACGACATGATCCGCACCTGCGGGCTGCCCGAACCCGCCCTGGCGCGGGTGTCCCCGGTGTGGTCGGCGCTGCGCACCGAGGTCCTGTGCGGGCAACTGCTCGACCTGACCGCCGAGGCGGCCGGCGAGGAGGACATCGACACCCCGGTACTGGTCGACCAGTACAAGACCGCCTCCTACACCGTGGAGCGGCCCCTGCACATCGGCGGCGCGATCGCCGACGCCGACCCCGAACTCATCGCCGCCTACCGGGCGTTCGGCATCGGCATCGGTGTCGCCTTCCAGCTGCGCGACGACCTGCTGGGCGTGTTCGGCGCCCCGCAGGAGACCGGCAAGCCGTCGGGTGACGACCTGGTCCAGGGCAAGCGCACCACGCTGTTCGCGGCCGCCTTGAAGTACGCCGACGAGCAGGACCCGGACGCCGCGAAGTTCCTGCGGGCCAAGATCGGCAACCCGATCGACGACGAGGAACTGGCCCAGATGCGCGCCATCATCACCGGCGTGGGAGCCGTCGACCACGTGGAACGCGACATCGCCACCCGCACCGACCGGGCCCTTGCCGTCCTGCGGGCCAGCACCGCCACCGACGACGCCAAGGACCAGCTGACCGCGATGGCCATCCGCGCGACGCAGCGGACCTCCTGAACCCCGCCGCGCCGCGGCCCGGCACCCGCCCGCTCCGACGCCACAGACCGGGCGGGTGCCGGGCCGTCACCAGGTATTGCCCCCGCCGCGACCGCGGCCTTGGGCCCCGACTCGCACCCGGGGGCCGGCCGCGCCCCTGAGGGTTCAGCGGCCGCCCCGTGCGTACCGCTCCCGGCCCCGGCCGGTGGGCGCGTTCCGTCCCCTTTTCCCGTTTCCGTGTGCGTTTCGATCCGCTCGGACATCCACTTCAGGAGCATGGCATGAGGCCACCGAACCATGTGCGTTCAGCCCCGACCGCCTGGCCCGCGCAAGTCGACCCGGTGGCGTTCACCCGGGCCACCTCCCAGCTGGCCGCCCACGTCGCCGGCAGGGTCGAGGCCGACGGCGCGATACGCGAGGACTGCCGCAGCAGAGTGCTGGAGTCCGCGCTCGCCCTGACGCTGATGACCCGCACCCAGCAGGCCTCCCCGGCCCGCGACCGGGTGCTGGCCTACCTGCGCGGGCACCTGGACACCCCGCACGAGTTCGACCGGGTGCTGGCCACCCTGGCCGTCGGGCGGGCCGCCGCCGGCGGGCAGGGCGCCGGCGACTCCGACCTCATCGACAAGCTCACCGACGCGCTGCTGGGCGCGGCACCGGAGTTCATCTCCGCGCGGCGCCGCCGGATGCTCTACGCGGTGCTGTCGGTGCTGGGCTGCACTCTGCCGGCCGGCGTGGTCCCGGCCGCCGACGAGGCCGCCCCCACCGACCCCATCCACTCCTGGGCCGCGGTCCAGCAGGCCGCCGTCACGCTCATCCTCAGCAGCGCGGCCGGCGTCAGCAACAAGGCCACCACAGCCGCCCTGGACACCCTGACCGCCACCGCGCCGGCCACCGCGGTCTGGGAGGGCTACGTCCTGCTGCACCTGCTGGCGCTGCACGCCCTGGCCGGCGTTCCCGGGCAGGAGGCGACGGTGCGCGGCGGGGTGGAGCAGCTGCTGCGCCACCAGCGCGAGGACGGCGGTTTCCCGTTCGTGCTGGAGATGCAGAACTGGTGCACCTCCACCGCCGCGATCGCGCTGGCCGCGGCCGGCGGCCCGCCCGCCCAACTGCGGTCCATCGCCGACCTGTTCGCCGCCCACCAGGACGACGCGCCGCAACGCGGCCTGGCGCTGGCGCTGGCGCGCGGCGCGGTCCTGGACGGCGGCTGGTCCATCGGCCCGAACGTCGCGCAGACCGACGTCGACTGCACCTCGTGCATCCTGGAGTTCCTCCAGGACACCGACCCGGCCGCCTACGCCGCCTCGATCCGCCGCGGCGTCGACTCGCTGCTGGCGGTGCAGAACAGCGACGGCGGTTTCCCCACCTACGTCGCCGGCGCCACCTCCGAGCCGTGCATGACCGCGGCCGCCGTCAACGCCCTGGCGCCGCACCCGGCGACCGCACCGGCCCGCCGCCGCGCCCTGGGCCTGCTGGCCGACAGCCAGCTCGCCGACGGCGGCTTCGAACCCGGCTGGAGCCGCAGCCGCCTGCACACCATGTTCCGGGCCCGCCTGGCGGCCGGCACCGCCGAACCCACCGACACCCGCACCGCCGCGATGGCGCAGCGCATCCAGACCTCGGTGCACCAGACGCAGAACCCCGACGGCGGCTGGGGCATGCAGCCCGGCGACCCCAGCGACGACATCAGCACCGCCTACGCCCTGATCACCCTCAGCTGCGGCGAGGGCACCGAACCGATCGGCCGCGGCCTGGCCTGGCTGCTGGAACGGCAGCACACCGACGGCAGCTACGACGGCCCGCCCGACATGGTCGGCCCCCGCCCCTTCGCCTACCACCTGCCGATCCTCACCGACATCCCGGTGCTCCTGGCGTTCGGGCACCTGCGCACCAAGCTCCTGCCGCAGGCACCGCAACTGCAGGCCAGCGGCCACGCCGCGGTGTGAACCCCCAGCCCCCCGGGACCCGGCCCGGCGCGATCACGGCCGTGCGTGACCGCGCCAGGGCCCGGCCCCGGGGCCCGCACCCCACCCCCGTCAAGGGACCGCGTCTCAGCCCGGACTCCAGCGCAGGTCAAGGCCGTTGCGTCGATAATCTGGCATGAGCAACCCACCCGGGAGCAGCCGGCCGGGCACCGCGAGACCGGGCGGCTGAACCCGCACGGGGCCGGCCCCGTCCCGGCAATGCGGCCGCCCCGCACGCCGCCCGGCCGGCGGCACCGCAAGGGCCCCGGCCCGCCGCCAAGCCGCCGCCAACCCGACGCCCAGCCCACGCCAAGACGCACCGCCGATGCTCCGCTCACCGGCAGCACGCCCGCGTTCCCTTAACGACACCTGGGGTTTTCGATGTCCGCAACAGCCACCACCGACGTCCTGAACGCGGCCGTGCAGGAGGCGGCCGCCCTGCTGGGCCTGCCCGCCTCCCGCGCACGCATGGAACCGGTCCTGACCACCTACCACGACGCGCTCACCTCCTCGCCCATCGTGTGGAACATCGTCAACAGCGGCGGCGCCATCAAGGACCTGTCCTTCGACTTCGCCTCGCCCACCAGCCTCGGCGAGCCCTACACACTGGCGGTCGCCCACGGCCTGGCCGAAGACGTCGACCACCGCATACGCGCCCTGCTCCCCGACATCCAGGCCCGCTTCCAGGTGCAGAGCTACGGCGTCGACTACGGCGTGAACGGCGGGTTCAACAAGGCCTACGTGTGCTTCCCCATCGGCGCCCTGCAGCACCTGGCGCCGCTGGCCCAGGTGCCCTCGATGCCGCCGGCCCTGGCCGAGCACACCGCCGCGTTCACCGCCCACGGCCTGGACGGCAAGGTCTCGGCCATCGCGGTCGACTACGCGCACCGCACCTGGAACGTGTACTTCAACGGCCTGAGCGACGCCCACGTGCAGCGCAACGCGGTCACAGCGCTGCTCCGCGACCTGGCCCTGCCGGCCGCCGGCGAGCAGATGCTGGACTTCATCTCCGCCTCCCAGGCGGTGTACTTCACCTTCGGCTGGGACTCCGCGAAGATCGAACGGATCAGCTTCTCGGTGCGCACCACCGACCCCACCGTGCTGCCCGCCGGCATCGACCCGGCCTTCGAGACGTTCGCCCGCAACGCCCCCTACACCTACCCCGGCGACCGCACCCTGGTCTTCGCCGGCGCGATCACAGCCAGCGAGGAGTACTACAAACTCGCCGCCTACTACCAGTCGATCACCAGCGCGCATGACCGCTTCCGCGCCGCGAACTGACGTTGCGCGGCACGCCGCGCCGCCCGGGACCGCGCACGGGGCCGTGAACCGGCGGACGTAGAACAGGGCCCGGCACGCGCCACCACCCGGCCCGGCCGGCCGGCCCCGCGCCCCTGCCCACCCGCGACCGGGCCGCCCGAGCCACCCCCCAAGCCAGGAACTGGAGCCATGTCCGGCATACCGTCCATCTGTGCGTATCCGCTGCCCGCCGAGGGCGACCTGCCGCCGGCCGCCGTGCCCTGGAAGGCCGACCCCGACCGGCTGGTCCTGCTCATCCACGACATGCAGCGCTACTTCCTCAAACCCTTCCCCGACACCCTGCGGCACGACCTGGTCCGCAACACCGCGCAACTGCGCGCCCGGTGCGCCGAACTGGGCGTGCCCATCGCCTACACCGCCCAGCCCGGCGGCATGACCGACGCCGAACGCGGCCTGCTCAAGGACTTCTGGGGCCCGGGCATGCGCACCACCCCCGAAGACCGGCAGGTCGTCGACGAACTCGCCCCCGCCGAGCAGGACTGGCAGCTCACCAAATGGCGCTACAGCGCCTTCTTCAAGTCCGACCTGCTGCAGCGGATGCGCGCCGCCGGCCGCGACCAGATCGCGGTCGCCGGGGTCTACGCACACGTCGGGGTCCTGGCCACCTGCGTGGACGCCTTCACCCACGACATCCAGCCGTTCTACCTCGCCGACGCCACCGCCGACTTCTCGCAGGACTACCACCGCTCGGCCCTGACCTACGCCGCCGAACGCTGCGCCCGCGTCACCACCGTCAAGGGCCTGTTCTCGTGAACGCCGCCGACCTGCTGGACCAGGCACTGGCCTCGCCCGGGCAGCCCTACGCGCTGCTGCACCGCCCCGGCACCACCGCAGGGGGCATCATCGAGGTCCTCACCGGCCAGGTGACGCTGCCCGCCACCCTCGCCGACATCCCCCTGCCCGACCCCGACAGCGGTGGCGCGGGCGGCCACGAGGTGCTGGTCGTCATCCCCTACCGGCAACTGGCCGAACGCGGCTTCGCCTGCGCCGACGACGGCACGCCCCTGGTGGCGATGACCGTCACCGGACAGCAGCAACTGCCGCTGCACGAGGCGCTGTCCCGCATCCCCGACGTCGCGACCCCGCTGGACGGCGGCGACTTCGACGTCGACGACGCCGCCTACGAGGAAGTGGTGCGCCGCATCGTCAAGGAGATGATCGGCACCGGGGAGGGCGCGAACTTCGTCATCAAACGCACCTTCGTCGCCGACATCACCGGCTACAGCCCGGCCAGCGCCCCCGCGCTGTTCCGCCGCCTGCTGGAAGGCGAGTCCGGCGCCCACTGGACGTTCCTGATCCACACCGGCACCCGCACCCTGGTCGGCGCCTCACCCGAGCGGCACGTCAGCGTCCAGGACGGCACAGCCGTGATGAACCCCATCAGCGGCACCTACCGCTACCCGCCCTCGGGCCCCACCCTTCCCGGCGTCCTGGACTTCCTCGCCGACCGCAAGGAGACCGACGAGCTGTACATGGTCCTGGACGAGGAACTGAAGATGATGGCCCGCATCTGCGACCAGGGCGGCCGCGTCGTGGGCCCCTACCTCAAAGAGATGGCCAAGGTCGCGCACACCGAGTACTTCATCGAGGGCCGCACCGACCGCGACGTCCGCGACATCCTTCGCGAGACCATGTTCGCGCCCACCGTCACCGGCAGCCCACTGGAAAGCGCCTGCCGCACCATCACCCAGTACGAGATGGGCGGCCGCGGCTACTACAGCGGCGCCGCCGCCCTGATCGGCCGCGACGACGCCGGCCGGCGCACCATGGACTCCGCGATCCTCATCCGCACCGCCGACATCGACCAGACCGGACGAATCGGCATCGGCGTGGGCGCCACCATCGTGCGGCACTCCGACCCCGCCTCCGAAGCCGCCGAGACCCGCGCCAAGACCGCCGGCGTGCTGGCCGCCCTCGGCGGGCGGCGCCAGGACCGCTTCGCCGACCACACCCAGGTCCGCCGGGCCCTGGCCGCCCGCAACGACACCATCGCCGACTTCTGGCTCGCCGACACCACCACCCGCACCTCGTCCTGGCCGCAACTGGCCGGCCGCAGCGTCCTGATCGTCGACGCCGAGGACACCTTCACCTCCATGCTCGACCAGCAACTGCGGTCCTTGGGCCTGCGGGTGACCCTCCGCCGCTTCGACGACCCCTACGAACTCGACGGCCACGACCTGGTCGTCATGGGCCCCGGCCCCGGCGACCCCCAGGAGACCGCCCACCCCAAGATGCACCACCTGCACACCGCCGTGGACACCCTCCTGCGCCGCCACCGCCCGTTCCTGGCCGTGTGCCTGAGCCACCAGGTCCTGGGCCTGCGCCTGGGCCTGCCGCTGCGCCGCAAGGACGTCCCCAACCAGGGCCTGCAAAGCCGCATCGACCTGTTCGGCGCGGACGAACACGTCGGCTTCTACAACACCTTCGCCCTCCTCGCCGACCACGAGGAGTTCACCGCCGACGGCATCGGAACCGTCCGCGTCAGCCGGGACACCGCCACCGGCGAGGTCCACGCCCTGCGCGGACCCGGCTTCGCCTCCCTGCAGTTCCACCCCGAATCCGTCCTGACCCGGCAAGGACCGCGGATCGTCGCCACCGCCCTCGCCGCCCTGCTCGACCCCCAGCCGCCCGCCTGAACACCCCAAACCCGCCCCCCTATCGTGAAGACCAGTGGGAGAGTCCATGCACAGTTACGTCGTCGTCGACGCGTTCGCACGGGAGCCACTGACCGGCAACCCGGTCGCGGTGTTCTTCGAAGCCGACGACCTGACCGGCGAGCAGATGCAAGCCATCGCCCGCGAGATGAACCTGTCGGAGTCCACGTTCGTGCTGCGCCCCGACCACGACGGCGACGTCCACGTGCGGATCTTCACCCCGGTCAACGAACTGCCCTTCGCCGGCCACCCACTGCTCGGCACCGCCATCGCGCTCGGCGCCCGCATCCCCGGCGACACCCTGCGGATCGAAACCGCGATGGGCCTGATCCCCTTCGCACTCCAGCGCGCCGGCACCACCACCGTCGCCGCCCGCATGCGCCAGCCCGTCCCGGTGTGGGAGCCCTTCGACCGCACCGAGGAACTCCTGGAAGCCCTCGGCATCACCGAGACCGCCCTGCCGGTGGAGATCTACCGCAACGGCCCCCGGCACGTCCTGGTGTGCCTGGAGAGCATCGAGGCCCTGTCGAAACTCGACCCCGACCACCGCGCCCTGTCCCGCTTCCCCGACATGGCCGCCAACTGCTTCGCCGGATCCGGCACCCACTGGCGCAACCGCATGTTCTCGCCCGCCTACGGTGTCGTCGAGGACGCCGCCACCGGCTCGGCCGCCGGCCCCATCGCCATCCACATCGCCCGCCACGGCCTGGGCGCCTACGGAACGCACATCGAGATCACCCAGGGCGTCGAGATCGGCCGCCCCTCTCCCATGGGCGCCCTCGTCCACGGAGAAGGCGACCGGGTCGACACCGTCGACGTCGACGGCCACGGCGTCGTCGCGCTGGAAGGAACACTGCATGTCTGACCTGCCCCAGTCCACCACCTTGACCGCCACCGGGCCCGGGGGCAGCACCCGCTCCGAGACACTCACCGCCACCGTCGCCGTGGACTTCCCCGAGTTCACCGCGCCCCCGGCCGAACCGCTGGGCCTGCTCGCCAACTGGCTGCAGGACAGCGTCACCCGCGGGGTGCGCGAACCGCGCGCCCTGGCCCTGGCCACCGCCGGCACCGACGGCCGCACCTCCACCCGGATCGTGGCCCTGAACTCCCTCAACGACACCGGGATCGTCTTCATCACCCACCGCGACAGCCGCAAGGGCCGGGACCTGGCCGCCAACCCCTGGGCGTCGGGCGCGCTGTACTGGCGCGAGACCAGCCAGCAGATCAACCTCGCCGGCCCCACCCACCTGCTGCCCGCCGCAGAGACCGAAGCCCTGTGGTTCGCCCGCCCGGTCTTCACCCACGCCATGACCAGCGCCTCCCGGCAGAGCCGCCCCCTGGACACCCTGCAGGACTTCGAGGAACTGCGCGCCAAGGCCCTTGAGTTGGGCGCCGACCACAAGCCCCTGCCCTGCCCCGAGACGTTCGTGGCCTTCCACATGGAACTGGCCAGCGTGGAGTTCTGGGCCAACGGCACCGACCGGCTGCACGAACGGCTGCGCTACGACCGCACCGGCGACCACTGGCAGATCAGCCGGCTCCAGCCCTGACCCGGCCGCAGCACCTCGCCCACGCCCCTTCGAACACCCGGGAAGCACCGTGACCTCACCCGCCCCGATCGCGACCACCCCCTGCCCCGACCCCGTCACGGGCGCCGGCGCGTTCACCAGCCACGACGACCTGCGCGCCCGCAACCTGCACGCCGTCCAGCAGTACCTGCAGACCACCGCGGCCGCGCGGCTCGAGCGCTACACCCTCTACACACCCGACGGCACCGCGTCGCTGTTCTACACCGACATCGGCCGGCCCATCACCGTCAAGGGCCGGGACAACCTCAAACGCCACGGCGAGCTGTCGTTGCAGGTACTGCCCGACTGGCAGTGGATCGACCCGCAGATCTACCAGACCCAGGACCCGTCGGTGATCTGGGTCGAATGCGACGGCGAGGGCACCATCCGCTTCCCCGGCTACCCCCAGGGCCACTACCGCAACCACTTCATCCACGGCTTCACCCTCAGCGACGGCCTGATCGTCTCCAGCCGCGAATACACCAACCCGATCGAGCACATGCGCTCGCTGAGCATCGACACCCCCCACATCAACCGGGACTGGATCCCCACCTGACCCAGCCCCGTCCCGCACAGCACACCCAACTCCCGCCGGTGGGCCCGGCCTTCGGCCCACCAGGCGGGCGGCGCCACGACCCGGGCACACCCTAGGATCACCGCATGGACTGGGGACCGCTGGCCAGCACCTGTCTCGGCGCCGTCATCGGCATCGCCACCACCCTGGCCGCCGACCACCTGCGCGCCCGCCGCAGCCGCGCCGACGACGACCAGAGCTCCCGCCGCCAGCTGTACGGGGACTACCTGGCCGCACTGGCCCGCACCCGCAACGTGCTGCGCATGGCCGCCCGCCCCACCACCCCGCCCACCGCACCCGCCGAGCACACCGCCCACGCCGCCCAGGCCTTCCACGACTCCAACGCCTACGAACTGCGGTACCAGATAGCCGTGGTGGCCCCCCGCGAGGTCGTCGAGGCCTCCACCGCGGCCTTCCGCGCACTGCGCGACCTGAAGGACCACGTCGAGCAGGGAGCCACCGTCACCGACCCCGCCTACACCCAGGCCCGCGAACGCTGGGACCACACGCTCGACGAACTGCGCATGACCATGCGTCGCGACCTGGGCCGCCCGGTCTTCTGACCCGCCCCCGCACCCACCGAGCCCCGCCGTCCCACCGCCGCCGCGCTGCCGCCACAGTGCTGAACGGCGCGCGCCGCCACGGTCGTTGCTCGCCGCCGTCACCGCTCGCCGGTGTCACGACGCCGGCCGCCGCGCCGCGCGAGCAGCCAGTACACCACGCCCGCGGGCGGCGCCACGACGAGCAGGACCACCAGCAGCCGCTCGTCGACACCCCCGCCACGCCCCGGCGCCGCCCGGACCGGAGCCGGCAGGTCCGCCGTCACCGCGTCGAGCTGCCCGCGGGTACGCGCCCGGTACACCAGCGCCACCCGCTCCTCCAACTCCGGCAGCGTCAACCGGCCCACCGCATAGTGGTGTTGCAGCCGCGCCGCGACCCGGTCCCGATCCGCGTCCGAGACCCGCACCGCCGCCGGCGAACCCACCGGCACCGGCGCCGCCCGCTCCCCGCGGCCCTCGCGGTTCTCACGGTCGTCGTCCATGGGCATCCCCCCGGGGCCGGATGGTCACCGCGTCCGGGGAAAACGGTACAACTCGCCGCAACACGCGGGCCAGGCCGCGCTCAAGCCCACCCGACACGCCCGCAGGCGTGACCCAACGAGGCGCCACGGCCGGGCGGTTGAGGCGTCGGGGGCGGCCACGGCGGCGGGCGTCAGCCGTGCCCGCCACCTCCGTCGAAGCCACCGTGCCCGCCACCGCCGTCGAAGCCGCCGTGCCCGCCACCGTCGTGGTGCCCGCCGTGCCCGAACGCCTGGCCCCCACCGTCGTACCCGTGCCCAGGGCCGTGCCCGTGCTGGTGGCCGTGGTGGCGGTCGTGGTGGTGGTCGCCCGGCGTGGCGCCGCCGCCGTCCGGCGCGCCCGGCCCGCCCGGCCCCGCGCCCATGCCCGGCCTGCCCACTCCACCCGGCCCGTGCCCGCCGCGGCCGCGGCGCGTGCGCACCCGGGTCGCGACCGCGGCGATCAGCACGGCCACCACGATCACGATGATCGCCGCGATCGCCCACACGAACCCGGTCGCCGTCGAGTCCCTGGTCACCTTGTCACCCTCCCCAACGCGTATCCGGCCGGTCTCCAGCATCCGGCCGTCCGGCCGGGCGTGTCCTGCCGTTTGAGGAACGCGAGAGCTTCCCGTCCGCCCACCGCCTCGGCTGCCCGCCAGCCCCCGCGCCTGCCCGCGCGCCTGCGCGTCCGTCGGTGTCCGGCAGGAGGATGTCAGTGGTGGCTGCGAGGCTGGCGGCATGGATGCCCGGTGGATGCTGCGGCGCGTGTACGGCGCCGACCATGACGATCCCGACCCCGGCCCGCGGCTCGGCCACGCCTATGTGGAGCTGGTGGGCGGGCCGTTGGACGGCCTGCTGCTGGACGTGACGGGCCGCAGCCGGCGCGAGCTGGCCGACGGTGCGGCGCTGACGACGGAGATCGGGGCCTACGGTGCGGGCGGCCGGGCCTGGTACCGGGCGCGGCCGGGCGACGGGCGCGTGTGGCAGTGGGAGGGCGACACCCCCTGAACCCCTGGTGACCTGGGCCAGGGCCGCGGGGGAGGGGGTGGGGGAGGGTTCAGCGGGTGGCGGCGTCGGTGAGGATCGCCTGCAGGCGCCTGCGGCACTCCTCGACGAACGCGGGGAAGGTGTGCTGGTAGTAGGAGATGCCGCTGACGCCCACGGCGATCGCCCAGGCGCGGGCCCGTGTCCAGGTGTCCTGGTCCAGGGCGACGGCGTCCCAGTAGGCGTGGCGGGCCTGCGCCGGCAGGTCCCAGACGGGGGCGTGCTCGGCGTCGGGCAGGCCCACCGACAGTGCGCCGAAGTCGATGACGGCGTGCAGGCGGCCGTCGCGCACGAGGACGTTGGTGGGTTTCAGGTCGCCGTGCAGCCACACGTGGGGCGCTGGGGAGTCGGGCAGGCGCAGGGCGGCCCGCCACAGCTGCTGAAGGTGGTCGACGTCCAGCGCCGGGCCCGCGGCGGTGCGGCAGTCGGCCATAGCGCGGGTGATCCACTGGTCGCAGTCGTGCAGGCTGCCGCCGCGGTACCAGCTCAGGTCGCCGGCGCGGTGCGCGCCCATCAGGTCGGTGCGGTGGAGCTGCCCGACCACCGCGGCCAACTCGGTGCCGAAGGCCGCCCAGTCGCCGACGGTGCCGGGGCCGGCTTCTGCGCCGTCGATCCAGCGGTGGACCGACCAGGGCAGCGGGAAGCCGGCGGCGGGCGTGCCGGCGTGGACCAGGTCGGGGATCGTGCAGGCCAGCTGCGGGGCCAGGCGGGGAAGCCAGCGCTGCTCCTTGAGCAGGGACCGGCCGTTGCCCGCGGTCCGCGGCAGCCGCACCAGCAGGTCCTCGCCCAGCCGGTACATCGTGTTGTCGGTGCCGGCGCCCGCCGGCGTCAACGGCAGGTCGGCCCACCGGGGGAGCTGCGCCCGCAGCAGGGAGCGCACAAGCGCCGGGCCGGCGGGGATCTCGTCGTCGTGAAGTGCCACGCCGCCCAGTCCACCGCGGGCGGCCCCCGCCACGCCAGCGACTTTGTCCGCCACGGCGACGGTCCTTGCCCGGGACAGCGGGTGTCACATGCGCACCGCGAGGGCGGCCAGGCGGTCCAGGGCCATGCGGGTGCCGGTCTCGTTGTCCGCGGGCGCAACGGCGTCGGGGACGCCCTGGTGGTGGACGGTCACGTCCGTGCCGCCGCCGGCGGCCGGGGTGAGGGTGGTCGTCATGGTCATGGGCGCGGCCATGTCGGCGTCCTCGGTCTCGAACTGCAGCTGCTCGACGACCTTGTGGTCCTGCACGAGTTCCAGGAAGTGGCCGCGGTAGGTGTCGGTGCGGCCGGCGGACTTGCCTTCCGCCTCCGGCGCGTCGTAGGTGAGGGAGACGCGGAACGCGCCGCCGGTGCGGGGCTCGAACGCGTGGACCTGGCAGGTCATCCCGTCCGGGAACCGCCACTGGGCGACCGCGTCGCCGTCCAGCAGGGCGCGGTAGATCACGGCCGGCGGTGCGTCGATGTGGCGGGTCACCCGGGTCTCGTACACGGCCTTCACCCTACGGCGTCGCCGGCCGGCCCGGCCGCCCCGCCGCAACGGCCTTCATCCGTGCGGCCGCAACCGGGAGTGTTGCCGTGGTTCAGCCGTGGTGGCCGCCGCCCCCGTCGAAGCCGCCGTGGTGGCCGCCGCCCCCGAAGCCGCCGTGGTCTCCCGAGTGCCCGCCGCCGAACCAGCCACCCCCATGCCCGTGCCCGTGCCCGCCGTGGTGGTGGCCGTCGTGGGCGGTGTCGGGAAACGTGCCGGTGCCGTCGTCGAGGACGTCGCCGCCGCCCGAGCCGCCTCCGCGCCCTGCGCCGTGGCCCATGCCGCGCCTGACGCCGATGACGATGCCCAGTGCGACCAGGGCGATCGTCAGCGCGGGGATCCACACCATCACGGGGTGCCGTGGAGATCATCGGGTCCCTCCCCCTCTTCTCGCTGTGCCGGGTGACCAGCATCAGCGGTACCTGCCCGCCGTGTCAGGTCACTTGAGGCAGTTCAGAGGGTCGACAGCCTGCCGTCCGATCTTGTCGAACACGCCCCGGGCCGCATCCGGCGGCAACCTGTCGGCCTATGTCGAACACGCGCTCCGAGCTCAGCAGTTGCGGGACTCGGCCCCCGCTGTGCGGGCTTGGCGCGGGAAGCGGACCGCGGCAGACACCGAAGAGCTCGCGGACATCTTCGGCGAGGACGTCGCATGACCCCTCTGGCCCGTGGCCAGGTCTGGCGTGTCCCTCTGGCCACCAAGCCCGCGCCGTGGTCATCGTCGAGTCCGACGCCGCCCTGGACGCCCTGCCCGGCACCGCCGTGTGCATGATGATCGACGAGACCCAGGGCGCCCCGGACACCGTCATCACCATCCCCCTCACCCATCCCGTGCGCGGTGCCGCCGTCGCCGTCGACCTCACCTCGCTGACCGGCAAACGCCTGACATCCGGCGACTTCCTCGGCACGGTCGATGCCCCGACCATGGACTGGATCGTCGCGGCGCTGCGGGTCACCTTGGACCTCACCTGAGGGTCGCCACTCACCTCGCTCGTCCCTGAGCACTACGGCCGGGCGAAGCCAGCGACGGGCCGTTCAGCCACAACCCGTGGTTGTGGCCGTAGGGTGGCGGGTGTGGATCTCGAGGGTGTGCGGACGTTCGTCGCTGCCGCTGACGCGGGGCAGTTCCAGGAGGCGGCCGTGGAGCTGGGGGTCACCCAGCAGGCGGTGTCGAAGCGGATCGCGGGGCTGGAACGGGGCCTGGGGGTGCGGTTGTTCACCCGGACCGCGCGCGGCGCGGAGCTGACCATCGACGGGCAGGCGTTCCTGCCGCACGCCCGCGAACTGCTGCGGGTCGCCGAACGCGCGGCGGCCTCGGTGCACACCGGGCGGCGGCCGCTGCGTGTCGACGTGCTCGCCTCGCGGAGCGCGGGATCGGGCCTGATGCGCGGCTTCCACAGCGCGCATCCCGACATCGACCTCGACGTGGTGATGCTCGTCGACATCGACACCGCCGTCGCCGCGATCCGCTCCGGGACGATCGACGCGTCCTTCCGCGCGGTGGCCATGCCCGGCCGGCCGCTGCCCCAGGGCATCGCGTGCGCGCGGGTGCTGGACGAGACGCTGCAACTGCTGACCGGGCCCGCCCATGTGCTGGCCGGCGCCCGGTCGGTGACCCTGGCCGACCTGGCCGGGCACCGGATCTGGATGCCGGGCATCGTGCCCGGCACCGAGTGGGCGGCCTACTACGACGACATGGTCGCCGAGTTCGGCCTGACCATCGAGGCGACCGGCCCCAACTTCGGCTCGGACGCGCTGCTGGACACCGTCGCCGACACCCCGGCCCTGGCCACGTTCATGGGCGAGCATGCCCGCCTGGTCTGGCCCGCCGGCCACGGCCTGCGCCGCATCCCGGTGACCGACCCGACGCCGGTCTACCCGCACGCGCTGCTGTGGCACCGCGACAACCCCCACCCGGCACTGGCGACCCTGCGCGCCCACCTCGCCGCCGTCACCCCCGGCCACGACGCCCCCGGCACCTGGCGCCCACCCTGGGCGATCCCGAACTGACCCCGGTGGCAGCAGCACTGAGGCCCGCACTCCCGGTGCCACGTCAACTCTGCACGTCGCGTGTGGAGTTCGTCTCGCCACGCACCGGCGCCCGGCGCCCCGCGCGAACCGGTCGGGTCCGTGCGGGGCACCGGGCACAAGGGGCATGCCTGACGCGGGGTGGTGGTCAGGGATGCAGTACCAGGCGGTGGACGCCGCCGTCGACGGTGCCCACGTACAGGGCGCTGCCGTCGGGGGCCGCGGCCAGGCGGGTGGTGTCGAGGTCCTGCAACCCGGCTGACACGCTGCTCCAGGTGCGGCCGTTGTCGGTGCTGCGCAGGACGCCCCGGCCGCCCTTGAGCAGGCCGTTGGGCCAGGTCTTGCCGGTGGCCGCGTACAGGGCGCTGCCGACGCGCAGCACGTCGGACACCGAGGTGGGCAGCGCGCCGAGGTCGGCGGCGGTGAAGGTGCGTGCGCCGTCGGAGCTGATCCGGATGCCGTCACCGCCGACGATCAGCCGCGGGCCGTCGAGGGTGATGGCGGTGGCCGGGCCGTCGGCGACCTTGGTCACGGTCGCGCCGCCGTCGTCGGAGCGGAACAGCCCGTCCGCGGCGCCCAGCCACAGCCGGTTCGGGTCGGCGGGGTCGCCGGCCAGGGCGGTGTAGACGCGGGTCTGGTGCAGGACCTTCCAGGTCTTGCCGCCGTCGGCGGTGGTGTACAGGCCGGGCTGGTCCATCACGTGGTAGGCGACGGTCACCCGGTTCGGGTCGGCGGGGTCGACCAGGAGCGCGTCGGGGCTCTCGCCGTACTTGCCCATGGTGGTCCAGGTCGCGCCGGAGTCGGTGCTGCGCTGGACGTTGAACTGGCCGATCGCCAGCTTCACCACCCGCCACACCACGTGGTCGCCGGCGGTGGCCAGCAGCGGGACCTGGCAGCCGATGCAGCCCTCGCCGCCGGAGCGTCCCCATTCGGTGGAGGCCACCGGCAGGGGGGTGCGGTAGGTGCCGGCGAAGGTGCCGGCGAGCAGGTTGCCGCCGCTGATCGCAAGGGCGTTGACGGTCTGGCCCTGCACGCCGATGCGGCGGGCGCCGGTGCCGTCGGCGGCGCTGTGGTACACGCCGTCGTCCTGCGCGGACATGGTCACCGAACCGTCGGCCCACCGGTCGTAGTCGGTGATCAGGGCCCGGGAGGAGGGCAGCGGGAGCTTCTGCCAGGTGCGGCCCTGGTCGTGGCTGACCCAGCTGGTGTTGTCGCTGCCGGCGCCGATGAACAGGTCGCCGCCGGAGGCGATCGGGCCGCCGCCTCCGCTGTAGAGCAGCGGCAGGGTGGTGGACCAGGTCGCGCCGTGGTCGTGGCTGACCATGACGCCGTTGCCGATCTGCCAGACCGCGACGGTGTCGCCGACCACGGCCAGGCCGGTCAGCAGGGACTCGTCCAGCACCTGCCGCGGTGTGCCGGGCGTGCCGCCGGCGACGCCGGGCACGACCCACAGGCCGGCTCCGTACGTCTCCAGGTACAGGTCGTCGCCGCTGAACGCGGCGTGGGCGACCTCGGCGGGCACGCCGCTGGGCACGGTGGTCCAGCTCGCGCCGCCGTCGGTGCTGAGCACCAGGTCGCTGCCGGTGACGGCGACCAGGGCGCGGGCCTGCTGGTCG
The DNA here is from genome assembly GCF_044333795.1 of Streptomyces sp. NPDC020917. Taxonomy (NCBI): domain Bacteria; kingdom Bacillati; phylum Actinomycetota; class Actinomycetes; order Kitasatosporales; family Streptomycetaceae; genus Streptomyces; species Streptomyces sp. NPDC020917. The sequence goes on from NZ_JBIRRR010000032.1 coordinate 30,906, forward strand.
GCGGTGAAGGCGTCGATGGCGGTGGACAGGGTGTGCAGGACCTGCCAGGTGCCGCCGTGGTCGCGGGTCTGCATCAGGTAACTGCGGCCGGGGGCACCGCCGGTGACGGCGTACCACCAGTGGGCGGCGTCGTTCGGGTCGATCACCACGCTGCCGGTGCCCTGGGCCACCGGCATCCGGCCCAGGCGGCTCCAGGAGGAGCCCTTGTCGCCGGTGTACCACAGCGCGGACTGGCCGTACTGGGCGAGCACGGCCTGGTCGGGGGCGCTGCCGGCGATCGTCAGGTCACCGCCCTGGCTGTTGGGGCCGACCGGCTGCCATCCGGCGCCGGCCTTGTTCGGCGCGGTCACCTCGAAGGCGTCGGATCCCAGCAGCTGCTGCCCGCCGGCCGCGGTCGCGGCGACCGACACCGTGTACACGCCGGGCGCGGTGCCGGTCAGCGGCGCGGTGTACCAGGTCCCGTGGTCCAAGGCGGCGGTGACGGTGACCGGCCGGCCCTTGGGCGCCTGGACGGTCAGTACCGGCGGCGCCGACAGCGGGGTGGGGCTGTAGACGTAGGCGGTGGCGTGGCCGTCGCTGGGGTCGGGGGAGACCCTGACAGTAAGCGGGCGCACGGCCAGCAGATAGGGGACGGTCAGGGGCGAACCGCGGTCGGGGCGCACCAGGACGCGGCCGTCGATGTCGGTGCCGGCGTCCGGCCGCGGGGTGTTCACGCGCAGGGTGAGGGTCGCGGTGCCGCCGGCGCGGACCGACACCTTCCGCGGGGTGACGCTCGCACTGCCGGTCGCCGAGACCGCCGCGGTGATCGTGCTGCGGCCGGGGTTGGACAGGGTCACGGTGCGGGTGGCCGACAGGGTGCGGTGCGCCATGTCGGCCAGGCCCAGGGAGACCGTGGGCGGGGACGCGGTCAGCACGGTTGCGGCCGCGGCGGCCACGTCGAGGCGGCCCGCGCCCTGGGTGGCGATCCCGGGGCCGTCCAGCGGCTTGGCCGAGCCGACCAGCGCGGAGGTGATCTGCTGCGGGGTGTCCTTCGGGCGCAACTGACGCAGCAGCGCCGCCGCGCCGGCCACGTGCGGGGCCGCCATGGACGTGCCCGACATCCGGTAGACGCCGGGCGCCCACGCGCCGTACATGGTGGACCTGATCTGCACGCCGGGCGCGACCATGTCGGGCTTGAGCGCGTAGGTGCCCGGGACCGGGCCGCGCGAGGAGAACGAGGCGATCTGGTCGGTGACGTCGCTGCCGGTGATCTCCACGGTGGCCTGGCCGGCGGCGGCCTTGGCAGCCATCTGCCGGTAGGCGAACTCGTCCAGGCCCATCAGGACCACGGAGTCGAACCGGGTGTCGTCACCGGAGGCGCTGACATGCGCGGTACTGGGCTGCGCGGGCACCACGCCCTTGCCGGCGGGCACGGACTGCGGGCCCACCCCGCCGCTGGGCGCGCCGCCGAACACCGCGACCGCGCCGCGCTTCTCGGCCTCCTGCGCCAGGCTTGCGAACCACGGGTCGTAGTAGGGCCCGAGGGCGTCCTGCACCAGCAGGGCCTTGCCGCGCACGTCGCCGACCGCGCCCCAGTCCACGTCCTGCGACGTGCCGAGGTCGACGACCTGGGCGGTGACGGGCTTGGCCGGCCCGTTGGCCGACATCAACCACGGCTGGGCCTGCACCAGTTCACGCGTGCCGCCGGTGACGTACGACGCGGACGGCAGCCGCACCCCGCTGGTGGAGGCGCCGACCGCGATGACGCCGTCGGCGGCGGCCGGGGTGCCGACCGTCTCGGGGCCGGCGTCGTTGCCGGCGGCGGCCACCACCACGACGCCGGCGCGTACCGCGGCGCTGGCCGCAAGTCCCAGCGGGTCGGTGCCGTCGCCCGGGCCGCCCAAACTCAAGTTGACCACGTCCGCGCGGTGCGGGTTGGCCGGGTCGGTGGCCGCCTCCAGGCCGGCGATGATGTCGGAGGTGTAGCCGCTGCCGCTGTCGTCCATGACCTTGTAGGCGGTCAGCGTCGCGTCCGGGGCGACACCGGTGATGCCGCCGGGCTCGGCGGCCTTGCCGGCGACGATGCCCGCCACGTGGGTGCCGTGGCCGTTGTCGTCCATCGGGTCGTCGTCGTTGTTGACGAAGTCGTGGCCGGCCACCACCTTGTGGCCCGGGCCGAAGCCCCCGCCCAGATCCGGGTGCCGGTAGTCCACGCCGGTGTCCAGCAGGGCGACGGTGATGCCGTCGCCGCGCACCGGCGTGCCGTCGGGTCCCTTCTTCGCCCACACCTGCGGCGCACCGATCAGCGGCACGCTCACGTCGGTCAGGGCGTGCACCGGCGTGTCCGGGACCACCTTGGCCACGCCCGGCTGGCGCTGCAGCGCGGCGAGGTCGCCCTCGCGCACCGTCAGGGCCACCGAGTCGCTCAGCAGCCCGAACCGGCGTACGGAGCCGGCGTGCACGCCCGCGTTCCGCACCCCGGCCAGGAAGGTGTCCTGGGCCGCTTGGATGCTCTGGCGCCGGGCGGCTATGCGGGAACTTCCCGCACCGCCGGCGGAGTCCAGGCGAGCACCGTCGGCGGCCGGGGTACCGGACAGCTCGACGATGACCCGGCGCTCGGCCCCGCCGCCGGCCGCCGCGGAGGCGGCCGGCGGCAGCGCGGAGAGCAGCGCGCCGGCTGTCACGGCGGCAACGGCGAAGGCCACGGGCCTTCTTGGGTTGATTGGCATGTCTGTAGTTCCTACGTCGGCCACGGACCGCGGGACAACGGATCACCCCTGGCCCGTTGCAGCCATTGGCACAAATGGGCCACCATGCATCCGTGCCTCAGGACCTGACTCCAGCCGGTATCGACCCATTCGACGCGTCCGTGTACCACGCGGCGGTCAGCCGGCGGGTCGCCTCACCGGCGCAGATCGCCGCCGAACTGGGCTGCTCCGCCGACCGGGTGGCCCGGGCGCTGGACCGGCTGCGCGAACACGGCCTGGTGGGGCGGCTGGCCGGCAGATCCCGCCGGTACGCCGCGATCGAGCCGCAGACCGCGCTGGACGCGCTGGTGCGGGCGCGGACCAGCGAACTGGAGCATGTGCGGGTGGCCGCCGCGGAGTTGTCGCGGATGTTCGCCGCGGCCCGCGAGGACGAGACCGAGGAGGTGGAGATCGCCACCGGCGGCGACGCGCTGGGCCGCTGGTTCGTCACCCTGCAGCAGCAGGCCCGGCACGAGGTGCGCACCCTGGACCGGCCGCCGTACGCGCTGACGACCTCCAACCCCGTCGAGGCGGCGGCCATGACCCGCGGGGTGGTCTACCGGGCGGTGTACGCGCCCGAGGCCCTGGAGTGGCCCGGTGTCCTGGACGACATCCGCGACCTGGTCAAACGCGGCGAGCAGGCCCGGGTGCTGCCGGGCCTGCGGGTCAAGGTGGCCATCGCCGACCACCGGCTCGCGCTGATCCCGCTGTCACTGGACCTCACCCAGGTCCGCGCGGCCATCATCCGGCCCTCCGCGCTGCTGGACGCCGTCGTCGACTACTGGGAGCTGTGCTGGCGGCAGGCCCTGCCGCTGGACGCGCCCGCCGCCGACCCGCTGGGCGAGGAGGATCGGCAGATGCTCACCTTGCTGGTGAGCGGCCTGAAGGACGAGGCGATCGCCCGCCAACTGGGCTGGTCGGTACGCACCATGCGGCGCCGCACCCGCCGCCTGCACGAACAGCTCGGCGCCTCCAACCGCTTCCAGGCAGGCGTGATCGCCTCCCGCCGCGGCTGGATCTGACGGCCCCCGGGCCGCCCGGACGAGGCCGGCCCCCCGCTGCCGCGCCGAACCCCACGAGCACCCTCGCGGCGCTCCCGGCACCGGGAGCAGGGCGGATGCGGCCCGCCGCGGAACCGATCATGTCCGCTGGTGAGTCCTTCATGCCGTCCGCTCCTGAGCGCAGGCCGAGATGAGGATGATGTGAAGCGCCGCTCGACGAGGTATGCCACCGCCGTACTGGCGGCTGTCTTCGCCGTGTCCGTCCTTGCCGGATGCGCCAGCGACCGCCGGGGGACGGGCGATTCGCCCGTCGCCGACCACCGCGGCGAGGACAGCCCCGCCAACGTCACCAACTTCCCCGACCACTTCGCGAACATCGCCACCAAGTGCGTCGCGGGCGCCCCGGGCTTCCGTGCTTTCGTCACCACCCGGGAGGCCGCGCCCGTCATACTCCCCGACCCCAACTGCAAGGGCTGACCCGCCCGCTGCGCCGCCTGCGGGCCACCATCGGTCAGCGGGCGGGGTGTTGGCCGATGAGGGCCAGCACCTCCCGCGCCGGCAGGGCCTGCACCAGCGTGCCGTCGCGCCCGCGGGTGGTCCTGGCGGCCAGCAGGGAGTTGAGGACGGCCTCCTCCGTGGCGTCCAGCGTCGCCTCGAACAGCGGCGACAGCTCCGGGTCGGCGAGCACCGGCGCAGCGCGGCGGGTGCTGAACGCCAGCGCGTAGTCGCCGCTCTCGTGGCCGAACGCGCTGCCGACGCGGGCCATCGCGAACACCGCCCGCCGCGCCACCCTGGTCAACTGCCGGGCGTCGAGCGGCGCGTCGGTGGCCACGACCACCACGCACGAGCCGTGATCGCGCAGCACGCCGCCGTTCGCCCCGCCGGGCACCTCCGTGCCGGCGATCCGCAGCGTCCCGCCGAAGTTCGCCAGCACCAGCACGCCCAGGGCGAACGCGGCGCCGGCCGCCTCGACCTGCCGCGAGGAGGTGCCGATCCCGGCCTTGTAGCCCAGGGAGACCATGCCGGTGCCGGCACCCACGCAGCCCTCGGCCACCGGACCCGGCGCCGCGGACGCCAGGGCGGCCAGCACGTGCGCCTCGGTCACCGGCCGGCGCCGGATGTCGGACAGGGCACCGTCGTTGCACTCGCCGACGACCGGGTTGAACGACAGCACGTCGTCGTTGGCGGGATCGGCCAGCATCCACGACACCAGCGCGTCCGCGGCGCGAAACGCGGACAGGGTCGAGGTGAGCACGATCGGCGACTCGATCTCACCCAACTCGGCCACCTGCGTGGCGCCGACGAACTTGCCCCGGCCGTTCCCGGTGAACAGGCCCGCCGGCAGCGGCGCGTGCGGACCGATCCCGGCCGGCACGACGGCCGTGACGCCGGTGTGGACGTCGGGCGCCTCCCGCACGGTGGTGTGGCCGACCAGGACGCCGGGCACGTCGGTGATCGCGTTGTGCGCGCCCGACGGCCGGTGCCCGATACGCAGCCCGAGGTCGCCGGCCCGCCGCCGGTCGTCATCACCGGCAGCGTCCGCGCCGCCTGCGTGGTGGGGGAGTTCGGTCATGGCGTGTGCGTCAGCCCTCTCATCCGCTTCGGTCCAGCCGTGGCAAAAGTTCGTCGGCGCGTTCACCGGCCGTCGCCGTGGTCGTCGTCCCGGTCGTGGCCGCGTCGGCCGCTCGGCCTGCCGCAGGCGTTCCTCGCCTCGGCGGTGCCGGCTGCACCCAGGTGATGCCGTTGCCGTTGCCGGGGCGGAGCCGGAGCCCGGTTCAGGTTCCGTCCCAGCGTCCCAGGCGCCTGAGCCGGCGCTGCCGCAGCCGCTCCGAGACGGCCGTGAGGCCGAAGACGGCTCCCAGCATCAGCCCGAAGAGCACGGCGAACGCAGGATCGCCCGGTTCGTCCTCGCGGGAGAGCAGCAGGAGGAACAGCGTGAACGGGACGGCCACCACAAGGCCGGTGCCGATGGGGTGCCGGGCGACCCATTTCTGGATCCGGGTCGGGCGGCGCTGCCCTCCCAGGGCCCGGTCCACGGCCCGCAACGCCTCGCTGAGCCCTCGCCGCCGGTTCGTCATGGCCGGAAGGATATGCGGCCGCACCCGTGCCCCTGACCGGGGGTCCTCCCGCCCCGGCGATCTTCACGACAGTCGGCCCGGTCGGGCCGACCTGCGGGCCGCGCCCGCTGGTCCCGGTGACCAGCCCCGCTGACCGCCACCGGCCCTCCAGCGGCGCGCGGCCGGCGCTGCGGGGCCGGCCCGCGAGGCCGTCCGCGCAACGGGTGGCGGCGGCAGGGGGCTTGGGCGCGTTCCCCCGCCCGCGGTTCCCCGGGCGCGTTCGCCGGGGCCGGGGTCTGCCGCCGGGCGAGCCGGATGCACCGCCCCGGGTGCGCGTTTCGCGTGTGATTCGATGCGCGATCGTGGTTAGGGTGGGTGCCCGGAGGTGAGCGATGCCCACGGAGGACGAGCTGTTCAGCTCGGTCGACGCGCTGCTGGAGCAGGTCGTGGCCGGGGAGGCCCTGCCGCCGCCGGCCGAACGCAGGCGACTGCGGGAGGCCGCGGGCCTGAGCCAGGAGCAGGTCGCCAAGGCGGTCGCCACCCGCCGCGAGGCGGTGGGCAGTTGGGAGACCGGCCGCCGCGAGCCGCGGCCCCCGCAGCGCGCCGCCTACGCCCGCCTGCTGGAGGGCCTGGCCGTGCGCTTCCCCGCACCGCAGCCACCGGCAGCCCCCGCCGCCGCACCGCAACCGCAGCCGGAATCGTCGCCGCAGCCGCCGCACCAGCAGAGCGCAGCCGCGCCCCCGCCCGCACCCACCGGCGCGCCCGCCGCACCGGCCCGGGTGCCGGCCCCGGCCGCACCACCCACCAGGACCCCACCGCCACCTTCACCTTCACCTTCACCGTCACTCTCACGGTCAGCGTCACGGTCAGGGTCTGCGTCGCCGGGTCGGCCGGCCGCCGGGCGGAAGGCGCCCGCGGGACCGGTGCCCGCCGCGGCCGTGTCCGATCCGCGGTTCGTGCATGGGCCGCTGGGCGTGCTGGACGGTGACGGGCAGCTGTACTGCGCCGGCGGCCTGGTCCTGCACTGCCCGGCGGCCACGGTGCCGGAGCTGGTGGAGTGGACGCTGGCCGAGGCCGGGCTCGGCGCGGGCCGGCTGCACCGCTCGGGCAAGGACGCCGATCCGCTGGTCGTCCTGACGGCGGCCGCCGCGTCGCGGCTGGGCCTGCCGGAGCAGTTGGAGGACCGGCGCTCGATGCGGCTGCCCGAGGGGCACCCGGTGGTCCGGCAGATCGCCCGCGCGAGGTGGCAGTTGACCCGGCGCGGCTTCGGCCCGTGGGCCCGGGTCTACCGCCCCGCGCAGGGCGGCCGGCGCTCCTGCGTGCAGCTGGCGGTGCTGCCCTGGGGCGCGCTGGACGCCCGCGCGTGGGGGAGTGCGCAGGAGCTGCCGCCGGCGGAACTCGCCCGCGTCCTGAGCGTGTACGCCGCGCGGGTGCTCACCCCCCGCGGCTCGGCGGCGGTGGCGGGCCTGGAGCTGATGACCGCGCTGCGCCCGCCCACCCAGGCGATCAGGGACGAGACGACCGGCGGGTGGGTGTCGGGGCCGGTGGCCGGCTCGCTCACCGCGGCGGTGGACCCGGCGCCGCCGGAGGCACCGGACGAACACCCGGTCGTGGCGGCCCTGTTCCCGCGCGGCCACCAGCGCGGCGAGAGCGAGGTCCTCGACGAGGAGGCGTTCGACTGGATCCGCGACCCGCAGGCCCTGACCGACGCCGAGTGCGCGCTGCCGTTCGCGGTCGGCGTCGACGTCAACACCGCGTTCCTGGCCGCCGCGAACCGGCTGCTCGTCGGGCTCGGCGCGCCGGAGCACGTGAGCGGGCCGCGGTTCGACAAGACCGTGCCGGGCTGCTGGCTGGTGGACCTGTCCGGCATCGACATCGACCCGCGGCTGCCGTCGCCGTTCACGCCGCACGGCGGCCGCCCGCAGGGCCCGGCCTGGTATGCCACCGCGACCGTCGCCTACGCCGCCGAGCTGATCGAGACCTACCGGCTGCCGGTGGAACTGCGCCCGGTCCAGGCGTACGTGCGGCGCGACGCGGGCCCCTACCTGGACCCCTGGTACAAGCACCTGGCGCAGGCGTACAAGGCCACGATGGCCGACCTCAAGGTGGCCGCCGACCTGACGCCGCAGCAGTTCCTTCACGCCATGGAGCACCACAAGGCGGTCGACCCGGCGATGGCGATGGTGCTGTCGGCGGTGAAGTCGACGGTCAAGGGCGGGATCGGCAAGCTGCGCGAGCGGCCGCAGGGCGTGTCCTACCGGCCGGGCGAGCGGTGGCCGGCGCTGGAGCGGCCGACGTGGCGGCCGGACATCCGCGCGGCCGTGATCGCGACGGCCCGGGTGAACATGCACCGCAAGCTGGTTCGGACCGCGCTGGCCACGCAGACCGGGCCCGCCCCGGCCGGCGCCCTGCACTTCGCCCCGGACGCGCTGATGCCGGTCGCGGTGCTCTCGGACTGCGCGGTCTACCCCTCGCCGGGCCCGTCGCCGCTGGACGTCCTGCCCTACGGGGGTGACGGCAGGCCGGCACCGGGCACGTTCCGGCTCGGGGTCTCGCCCGGCATGGTCAAGCACGAGGGCACCCGCCCGCTGTACTGGGCGGTGGAACTGCTGGAGCAGGACCACAACCCGGCCCGGCACATCAAGGGCGACGGCACCGCGGACGAGGGGGAGTAGGGCGTGGGCAAGCTGCAGGACAGCCTGGAACGGGCGGGCGCGGCCACCGCGACCCGCCCGATCCCGAAGTCCGCCGGGGCGCAGATGCGGTTCCTGGTCAGGAGCGAGAAGGGCTCCACCCGCGCGGTCGCGGACCGGCTCGCGGTCTCCCAGCGCACGGTGGAGCGCTACCTCAAGGGCACGCTGCGCCGCCCGCGGCGCGAGCTGGCGGCCCGGCTGGAGCGGGAGGTCCGCAGGGACTGGCAGCCGCGGGTGCGGGCCCGGGCCCGCACCCGCGCGGCGACCTCGGACGGCATCGTCGTGGAGACCCGGGCGCGACTGGGCTACTCCGGGGCGCCCGGGTCGACCGACGAGGACCGCACGCGGCTGCTGACCCAGCGCCTGCCCCCGCACTTCGCGGCCCGCCTGTTCGACGCCCAGGCCGCCGGTGCGAGCGAGGCCGACCTGCAGCAGATCGTCGCCGAGGGCCTGCGCGAGGTGTACTTCCGCGACCGCGGCCGCCGCGCCCGCTCCCTGGAAGAGGTGCGGTTCACCACCATCGACTACATCGAGATCGACATCTGACCGTTTCCTGAACCAGTGGGCAGGAGCGGGTCTTGGACCCAGGGCTTCGCACTGCGGCGGACATCCCGAACGCGCCTGGCCCGGTCTGAGTCGTCCAACGCCCCGCCCCGGGCGGTGAAGGACGACGCCTGCGGGTGTCCGGACCCGTGCCGGGACACCACGGGTACGTACCCGTATGCTTCCTCGGAAAGGAAGGGAGCACGATCATGGCTGATGCGAATGTCCGTATCCCGGAAGAGGCCCGGAACCGTCTGGCTGCGGTGGCCGCGGCGGAGGGAATGTCGCTGCGGGCGTATTTGGCCCGGCTGGCAGAGACCGTGCTCACGCCGGAAGAGCGCGCGGAGCAGGCCGAGCGGGCCCGCGAGGTGCTGAGCGACTGGAACGGGTACGCCCCGGGCGCCGCAGAGGAGAAGGACCTGGACGCGGAACTGGACGCGCGTCTGCGGCAGGCGGCCGGCCGGTGACCCACCCGTACGGGGCCGTGCACGTCGTCCTGGACGACACGGCGATGACAGCGGCCGGCCGGGGCAACCTTCTGGCCTCCCGGCTGATCCACCGCGCGCACGCCGAACCGGGCTGGTGCCTGTACGCCACCGCGTGCGCGCTGGTCGAAGCCGATCGGGCCCGGCCGGGAACCGGCGAGCACATCGCGGCCCTGCCCGGCATCACGGTGCTGGACCTGGACCTGACCGCAGCGTTGTCCGTTGCTCGCCGTGACACCTGGGCTCTGGCGCACACGCTGCACGCCGCGCAGCCCACCCCGGACCGCCCCACCGGCGCGGTGGTGGCGACCACGACCCCCGACGTGTGGGTGGCGCATCCCGTGCGCGTCCTGGACCTCACTCCCTGATCGGCATGCCACCCCGCAGCCGCCCGGGTGAGGTCAGCCGGGCCAGGCGGCGAGGTCATCCTCGGATCCGTCGTCTTCGTCCTGGGGCGGCGGACAACGGCCGAGCCTCGAACCCCGGCCGCTCGGGCTGACGATGACGGCATCAACCTGCTTCCCGGCGGGCGCGGCAGGCCCGCACCACGACCGCGCCCGGCGTCGCGGTCACGGCGAGGTGATGTGCGCCGTGCCCGGGCTGAGGAGGTAGTCGGCCGTGTACGAGAGCGCGTCGCCGGAGTTGATCAAGCCGATGCACAGGCCTGAGACGTTCCATGCGTGCAGGTCGCCGGTCCCGGTGAACCTCAGGTCGTTGCTGCTGTAGAGGATGTCCAGCGTGGCGGTGGTGCCAGGGGTCGCGCCGCCCAGGTCGGCGGTGCAGCCGTTGCCGCTGATGTGGGCCTGGACCCCGGTGACCGTGCCGGAGACACCGGACGGGGTGACGCTGACGGCGTTGAGGGACCACGGCAGGCTCTGCGCACTGAGGGTGAGAGCAAGGTTGAGGGGACCGGTGCAACTGCTCCACGTCAGGCTGGTGAAGGACCCGATGCCGGCGCCGGGCAGCCCGGTGCCGTTCGCCATGGACACGATGATGCCGGACGAGGCGCATGGGATCGCGATCGAGGTGCTGCCGTCGGTGAGGGACGCGTCTGTGGAGACGCCGGTGAGGTTGCCGCCGCCGGTCACGGTCCACGTGTCGGACGCGAAGGCGGAGTCGACGGCCAGTCCCAGGCTCGCCAGGAGCGCGGCACCGGTCACGAGGCTGCTCCTGGCGACGCTGAAGATCTTGCGCACGAGCTGGTCCTTTCTGCCATCCGGCGTTGTCCGGCGCCTTGCCGCCCGCGTCGGCTCGAAGCGGAACTCGGCAGCGGCTTCCGGCCGGAACCGTGCGGGGAGGACCGTCCTCGACCGGCCGCCGTTCCCGCCGAACGACGCTACTGGCCGGTAATTGACGGGGGCAATCATCCCGTCCGGGATTCGCGAACGGGCCCCGCGCGCCGGGGATTTCCTGTCACCGGGGCAACAACTCCCGATCCCTTTCTTGTCCTCCGGCCGCAAGGGGCGCACGAGAGGACCCGGCGGCCCACCGCCTTGGGCCACGTCCGGCCGGCAGGGTGGCCAGTTCGTCGCAGTCGAGAGCCGCCAGCGTCGCACGCACCCACCGCGGGTCCTCGTCGGTGAACACCACGGAGTGTGCGGTGAACGCGATGACCCCGGCATCGCGGTGATTGAGCTGCGGCACCACGGTCGTGGTCCCCTCCGGCGGCGGGAACTGCCCGTGGGCCGCAGCGTCCAGTATCTCCGCCAAGGTCAGGCCCGTGACTGTGTCTCTCCTGGTCTGCGGGCCCAGTCCGTCCGTGATCAGGTTGTCACGTCGGTAGGACGGCGAGAACGTGGGCCGCGTCATGCTCGGCAGTGGCGTTGAGCATCGGATCGGGTCCTGCGCTGTGCACCCGGCAGGCGAAGCGGAACACGCCGGGACGCAGGTGCGGGGTCCGACCGCGGGCGAGGCGACCAACCTGTAGGCCGTGCCCCTCGCAGTACTTCTGATGTCAATCCGCGGATGTCACAGGGAGCTGGTCTGTTTCGTCTCGAGGGCAGAGGCAAGCGTACGAAGCGGAAGGTGATGGTCATGCGGGTTTTCGTTGCAGGCGGAACCGGGGTGCTGGGGCGACGGCTGGTTCCGCAGCTTGCTGCCCGCGGGCACCAGGTGACCGCGACGACGACGAGCGCGGCCAAGCTGGCGCTGCTGGAGCGGCTGGGCGCGGCAGGAGCCGTCATGGACGGCCTGGACGCGGCTTCGGTCCATGAGGCGGTGGCCCGGGCCCGGCCGGACGTGATCGTGCACCAGATGACCGCGATCGCCCCGGTGCACGCCGGCAAGCCCGACATCAAGCACATGGACCGCTGGTTCGCCACCACCAACCGGTTGCGGACCGAGGGAACGGATCACCTGCTGGCCGCCGCCGAAGCGACGGGCGTACCCCATGTCGTCGCCCAGAGCTACGCCAACGGGAACGGCATCCGCGAAGGCGGCTGGGTGAAGACCGAGGAAGATCCGACGGACCCGATGCTGGGGACGTCCGCCGCGCCGGGAATGGCGGCGGTTCGCCACGTCGAGGAGATGGTCCTCAAGGCCGATGGGGCGGTCCTGCGTTACGGCGGGTTCTACGGGCCGGGCGCCACCGACGACCAGGTGGATCTGATCCGCAAGCGGCAGTTCCCGCTGGTGGGCCGCGCCACGGGTTACAGCTCCTGGGTGCATCTCGACGACGCGGCGAGCGCGACCGTCCTGGCCGTGGAGCAGAAGGCGCGAGGCGTCTTCAACATCGTCGACGACGAGCCGGCCCCGGCAAACGACTGGCTGCCGTACATGGCCGCCTGCGCGGGGGCGAAGAGACCGATGCGGGTGCCCGCATGGCTGGCGAGGCTGCTCGCCGGCGAGGTGGCGGTGCTCATGATGACCGAGGGGCGCGGTTTCTCCAACGCCAAGGCCAAGCGCGAGCTCGGCTGGGAGCTGCGCTACCCGTCCTGGCGGCAGGGCTTCAAGGAGGAGCTGGCATGACGCGGACCGAGCAGTTCGAGGAGTTGCGCCCGCTGCTGTTCTCCATTGCCTACCGGATTCTGGGCAGCGTGAGCGAGGCCGAGGACGCGATTCAGGAGAGCTGGCTGCGCTGGGAGTCCTCCCCGACACAACCCGCCTCCGCCAAGGCCTTCCTGTCGGCCGTGGTGACACGGGTGTCGATCGACGTCCTGCGCTCGGCTCGCGTACGACGGGAGGTGTACGTCGGGTCGTGGTTTCCCGAGCCGTTGTTGGCCGATCCTTACCAGGACCCGGAGCGCTCGGCTGAGCTGGCCGACTCGTTGTCGATGGCGGCCCTGCTGCTGCTCGAGCGGCTCAGCCCGCTGGAGCGGGCTGCCTTCGTGCTGCGGGAGGTGTTCGACTTCGGCTTCCCGGAGATCGCATCGGCGGTGGGCCGATCAGAGGCGGCATGCCGTCAGCTGGTCGTGCGGGCACGGCGGCATATGGACGCGGGCCGTCCCCGGTTTGAAGCCGACCGGCGCGAGTGCGAGCAACTCGCCGAGCGGTTCTTCGACGCCTTCCGCGGGGGAGACGTCGAGGTGCTGAGGGACGTTCTCTCGGCCGACGTGCACATGGTCGGCGACGGCGGCGGCAAGGCCCCGCTGTGGAGCAAGGGCGCATTCGGTATCGACATCGTGGTCAGCCGGGTCGCCGCGCTCGTCCCGCTGTTCACCGCGGTGGGCGTCGTCGTGGAGTCGCGCGAGGTCAACGGCCAGCCTGGCGCGGTCCTGCGCGCGCGGGACGGCAAGATCCTCGGCACCTGGGCGCTGGACATCCTCGACGGCCGGATCCAGGCCATTCGCGTCGTCATCAACCCCGACAAGCTCCAACACATGGGCCAGGTAGCGGACGCATGGGCGATTCTCCGCGAAGCGAACCAGGTCCGCCGATCCACGGAACAGCCGTACGACGCCTCGCTGGCACGCCGCTGGCTTGACTCTGTCGGGGATCTTGGTTGCTTGGGTTCAGCTACCGAGGTGCGCCAGGACTTTGACCGGGGCAACCCAGCCCGTCGATGATGTACAGCCCCCCGCTGCACCAAAGGGAACGAACCTGGAGACGCAGGTGGAGCCGCCGACCCCGGCGCTACATCGGCTCGATGCCCCCCTTCTGCGCTGTTCATGACGGCCCGTCACCGTGAACGCCATGGTGTCCGTCGCCCTGCCCGGTCCCGGCGTGCGGGGCTGCTCCGTGCGGCGTGGCGGGCGGGTTCCAGTCGGCGATGCCGTCGAAGCCGCGCAGCAGCAGGCCGGGGACCAGGCGCCCGGCGGCGATGAGCGCGGCGTTGCGCAGGGCGACCGCGGGCGCGCTCTTGAGGGCGGGCGCGCGGCTGCTGCTCGCGGAGCGGCGCACGACGTCCATGGTGCGGGGCAGCCGGTCGCGGGTGTAGGCGGCCAGCGCGCCCGGCACGTCCGCATCGCTGTCACCGTCGTCGGTGCGGGTGGCGGTCAGGTGGTGGGCGAGGACGACGGCGTCCTCGATGGCCTGGTTGCCGCCCTGTCCCAGGGTCGGGGCCATGGCGTGGGCGGCGTCGCCGAGCAGGGCGGTGCGGCCGCGGTGGTAGGCGGGCAGGGCTTCGGCCTGGTGGAAGACGTCGTGGCGCAGGACCTGGGCGGGTTCGACGGCCGCGATCAGTTCCGGGATCGGCTGGTGCCAGGTGCCGAACAGCCGCAGCAGTTCGGCCTTTTCGTCGTCGGGCGCGTGCCCGCCTTGTGGGGTGAAGGCCGCGCCGTAGGCGTAGACGCGGCCGTCGCGCAGCGGTTGCGTGCCCCAGAAGCGCCCGCGGCCCCAGGTCTCGTGCGGGGTGAACGGCCGCTGCGGGGCGGGGGTGATGATGCGCCAGGTGGTGAACCCCGCGTAGCGGGGCCCGGGCCGGCCGGGGAACAGGGTGCGGCGGGCCGCGGAGTGGATGCCGTCGGCGGCGACGACGAGTTCGGCCTCGAACTCCTGGTCGCCGGCGGTCACCAGAGCGGGGCGGCCGGCGGCGCCGGGGTCGGCGAGTTCCGCGGCGGCCGCGGTGCGGACGCGGCCCGCGGGCAGGCGGGAGGCGAGCAGGTCGGTGAGGGTCGCGCGGTGCAGCAGCACGGTCGGGCCGCCGAACCGCTCGATGGCGGCCGCGCCGTCGATCCGCAGCAGCCGCCGGCCGCCGGGCGCGCGCAGCTCGCCGTCGCTCTCCCAGGCGGCCAACGCGCGTACCTCGTCGCCGAGTTCGATGGCGTCCAGGGCGCGCTGGGCGTTGGGGGCGAGCGCGATCGCGGCGCCGACGGGTTCCAGGCTGGGGCTGCGTTCCAGGACGGTGACGCGCCAGCCGCCGCGGTGCAGGGCGGCCGCGGCCGTCAGTCCGCCGACTCCGGCGCCGATCACGACGGCACGGGGCTGCTTCATGATCCCTCCCGTAACTACAGATGTAGTAAACGGCAAGCTACTACATCTGTAGTGTGAGGGGGTAGGTTGGGGTTCCATGACCGCTGACACCGCTGATCAGACGCCTGCCGCGCCTGCCGCACCGGCCGTGCTGGCCGGTGGCTCCCGCGCGGCACGCGAACCCCGCACAGCGCGCACGGAGTTGATCGCCGACACCGCCCTCGCGCTGCTCGCCGAGCGCGGCATGCGGGGCCTGACGCACCGCGCGGTCGACGAGGCGGCCGGACTGCCGCAGGGCTCGACGTCCAACCATGCCCGCACCCGTGCCGCCCTGCTCGCCGCGGCGGTCCGCCGCCTGGCCGAACGGGAGGCGCAAGTCCTCACGCCCGACGAGATGCCCCACCCGCCCGCCACCGGTCAGGGCTCAGCCGCCACCGGTGACCGGCTGGAGGAGGCGGCCGGCGCGCTCGCCCTGGCCCTGCACCGCACCCTGACCGGCGGCCGCGAACTGCTGGTCGCCCGGCACGAGTTGGCACTGGAGGCGACCCGCCGCCCCGAACTGCGCGCGTTCTACGACACCGCCGGCCGCGGCTTCCGCGAACCCCTGGAAACCCTCCTTGCCTCCCTGGGATCCACCGACCCCGCCCGCCACGCCCAGTCACTGGCCGCCTGGTGCGAGGGCCTGATGTTCCTGTGCGCCGCCGGCCCCGACCACGCCACCACCCCCGACGAAGCGACCCTGCGCCGCGGCCTGACCGAACTGCTGCGCGGCATGCTCGCCCCATGACCCCCGCGCGGGCGGGCAGTTGACCCCGGTTGGGCCCAGGAGGGCGAGCCGGGCTCAGCCGTCCGCGGGCTGCGGGTAGGTGCTGATCTCGATCAGGTTGCCGTCGGGGTCGCGCAGGTAGGTGCTGGTGACGGGGCCGAGCGCGCCGGTGCGCGGTACCGGGCCCTGCTCGACGTGGACGCCGCAGGCGGCGAGGTGGTCGGTGATCTGGGCTTGCGGCTGGGCGGTGACCAGGCACAGGTCGGCGCTGCCGGGGGTCGGGCGGTCGGCGTGGGGGAGGAGTTCACGGCCGGCCTGGTGGAGGTTGATCTTGCTGGTGCCGAAGGCCAGCGCGCGGCGGCCGTCTCCGAAGACCACCGGCTGCATGCCCAGGACGCGGCGGTAGAAGTCGACGGTCCGCTCGATGTCCGCGACGGTCAGCACCAGGTGGTCCAGGCCGCTGATCCGCAACGGCGGCGCCGCCTCGGCGTAGGGGCCCAGCAGCCGGGTGCAGGCGTCCTGGGCGGGCGCGGACAGCCACGCGCGGGAGCGGGCGAACAGCCGCCACAGGTCGGGGCCGTGAGCGTCGGCCAGGTCCTGGTTGTGCTCCACCAGGTCGAGTTCGTTGGCGGCGGTGATCTCCATCAGCGCCGAAAGGTCCGCGTCGGCCACGGGGTGCTCGGCGCCGGTGAAGCGGTCGCGGAAGACCAGCGGCCGGCCGTTGCCGAGTTGCGGGTAGACCGCGGAGCGGTCGCAGGCGGCGTAGAGGTGGACGAGCGCTTCGGCCCGCTCGCCGATGACAGCGGTGAGCCGGGCGCGTTCGGCGAGGTCGAGCAGGGACTCGTCGAAGCCGTCCGTGCCGTAGGCGGCGTGGGCCAGGCCCGCGGTCTGCACGTCGGTGCTGGCGCCCCACGCGGCCAGCGCGCGTGCGACCCGGCCCAGGTGGGCCAGCAGGGTGCCGCCTGGGTGCGGCATGCGGTCGGCCCCCAGGTCGCGCAGGAAGTCCTCGATGCGGGTCCAGGGGGACTCCGGTGCCTTGTGACGTGTGGTCATGTCACGAGTTATAGTCGTCACGTGAAGGCTGGGGCAAGCAGCGTCGGGGACGCGGGACGGGACGTGCCCGTCGAGGAGCTGCGGTTCAACTTCCGCTCCGGCCGCCTGTGTCTGGCCTTCGTCGCCACCGTGGGGGAGCGCTGGCGCGGCAGCTACGAGCGGCTGCGCGAGCCGGCCGACCTGGCCCGCTGGTACCTCGAGTCCGGCCTGCTCCAGGCCGACCCGCCCGCGATCAGCGCTGCCGGGCTGGAGGCGGCACGGGTGCTGCGCGAGGCGATCCACCGCATCGCCCGCGCACTGATCGACGGCCGCCCGCCGGCCGCCGCGGACGAGGCCGCCGTCAACGCCGCCGCCGCGCCCCCGCCCCTGATCCCGGTCCTGCACGCCGGCACCGGCCGGCTCACCCTGCCCGCCACCCGCGCCCAGCAGGCCGCCCTGAGCACCGTGGCGCGCGACGCGATCGACCTGTTCACCAACACCGCCACCGACCGCATCCGGGAATGTGCCGACCCCGAGTGCGCCCTGCTCTTCGTCGACACCAGCCGCCCCGGCCGGCGCCGCTGGTGCTCCAGCACCGCCTGCGGCGGCCGGGCCCGCACCGCCGCCTACCGCCACAAGCACGCCACCGCACCCGCCGCCTCCGACGGGCCGGGGTCGTGACCTTGACCAGGCCCCGGCCCTGCTCGGCGGCCCGCGCGGCGAGGCCAACGGCGTTGCCGCCCTGTGCGATGGGCGAGGATGGGGCCATGCCGGCGCAAGCGGACGAGATCGCCCTGAGCAAGCAGGACCTGCGGGAGGTCACCGCGTTCGCCGCGGCGTGCGCGGAAACGGTGCTCGCGGTGTTCGAGACCGACCGTCCGGACGATCCGCGGCCCCGGCAAGCCATCGTCGCCGCCTGGGAGTTCGCCCGTGGCGGCGAGCGGGGGAAGGCCCTGCGGGACACCGCGTGGGCAGCCCTCAAAGCAGCCCAGAGCGCGGACACCGAGGCCGCGCGCGAGGCGGCCCGGGCAGCGATGTCGGCGGCAGGCGCCGCCTACCTGCACCCGCTGGCCAAGGCCACCCAGGTCAAACACATTCTCGGCGCGGGCGGCCACGCGGCAAGGGCCGCGGAACTCGCCGCCGCCCACCACCCGGACACCGGTGCCGAACACGTGCAGCAAGCGGTGCAGCGCGCGACACCGGCCGTCGTCCAGGTCCTCCAGCGCTTCCCCGCGGCGCCGGGCGGCGGGGGCCGGGTCGGTGAACTGATCCGCATGCTGGACGCCGGCCTCCGCCCGCCCGCGCCTGCCGAGTGACGTTCGGCGTCCAGGCGCCGCGGCGCCGGGCTCACAGCGGCCGCATCACCAGGGCCAGGCCCTGCGCGGTGTCCTGCAATTCCCCCGGCGGGACGTGGTCGCTGTCATAGACCACGCCCGAGACCGTCACCTGTCCCGCCGCCTGGGCAAGCGGCAGAAGCTCGGTCAGGCCGTCGGCGGGCCCGCCGACGAATGTCACCAGAACACTGATCGCGTCCGCGTCCGCGTCCGCGTCCACCGAAGCCGTCGCCTTCACACTCGTTCCTGTGCCGCGCTCGGCCGGGACGGCGCGGTCCGCGCCACCGCACCCCGCCAGAGCAACCATCAGCCCCACGCAGCCGACCACCCCGAACACCCGCACCCCGGCATCCTGCCAGGGTCCCGACCACCGGGGCCGGGCACGCCCGCCGCGGGCCAAGCGGGTTCGGGCACGGACTTCGAAGCGCCTGCCCGGCGCCACCCCCCACCCCCGGACGCCGGCGCGAGCCGGGACCTCACTCCGCGGCCGGCTTGTCCACGCGGATGAGCGTCTGCTGGCCGTTCGCGACGAGCTTGCGCTCACCGTCCCCGCGCACCCCGTGGACCTCCAACCGGCAGACGGTGAGGGTGCGTCCGGACTTCAGGACGGTCCCGACCGCCTCGATGCGGTCGCCGATCGCCGGCGCGAGGAGGTTGATCTTGTATTCGACGGTGAGGACATCGCAGTCCTCGGGGAACACCGTGAGCGCCGCGTAGCCGCCGGCGGTGTCCGCGATGGCGCTGGTGGCCCCGGCGTGGATGAAGCCGTGCTGCTGGGTCACCTCGGGACGCGACGGCAGCACGATGTGGACCCGCCCGGGGCCGATGTGGGTGATCCGCGCACCTAGGTGCGCCATGAGCCCCTGCCGGTCGAAGCTCTCCTGGATACGCCGGCGCACCTCGGGCCCGGCCGGCGCGTGCTGCGTGTCGTTCTCCACGTACCCGATCTCCTTCATGCATCCGAGGGGCCCGGCCCCAAGGACCTGCCGGGACCGGCGACTTCCGCACCCGGCGCGTGAAGCGGCCACCCCCATCCGGGAGTTGACGGTGGCCGTTCGCCGGCTGCCCGGTCAAGATCACAGGCTACGGTGCAGTGATGACCGGCAACTTCCTGCACGGCGGCACGGTTCGCCTTGTCCCGCTGTCCGTTGACCACGCGGAAGCCCTCTTCCCCTCCGCGTCGGATCCGGAAGTGTGGAGATGGATGCCCCGGCCACGGCCCGAATCCCTGCCGCAGATGCGGGAGATGCTCACCCAGATGCTGGCCGACCCGGCCCGGCGGCCCTTCGCGGTCCAACGCCTCGACGACGCGGCGGTGATCGGTTCCACGAGCCTGTACGAGCTCGATGTGGCGCAGGGCCGCGCCGAGGTCGGCGCCACCTGGTTCGACCGTTCCTGCTGGGGCGGCCCCTGCAACGCCGAGTCCAAGCTCCTGATCTTCGGGCACGCCTTCGACGACCTGGACCTGGCCAGAGTCGGCCTGCGCACCGACAACCTCAACGAGCGCTCCCAGCAGGCCCTGACGCGCCTCGGACTCGCCTACGAAGGGACGCTGCGCAGCCACATGCTGCGCCAGGACGGCACCCGCCGCGACTCCCTCTTCTACAGCGTGCTCGCGGCGGAGTGGCCGACCCTGCGCGACAAGCTGCGCAGCAGGATCGCCGCCAAGACCGCGACCTAGAGAACGGCAGGCCCCTTCCGTCGAACAGGCGGCAATAGGCCCCGCACCCCCCGGCCGCACACAGCGCGGCCCACCGCCCCCGCCGTCACCCCGCCTGCCCCAGGTGCTCGGTGAAGAACAGCGCGAGCCGCTCCACCGCGGGGTCCACGTAACTCTTGCGGTCGTAGAGGTCGACATGGCTGGCGCCGTCGATCCAGTGGAGTTCCTTGGGGCCGGTGGCGCGCTGGAAGGCGTCGACGCTCATCCAGGACGTGACGGCGCGGGTGCCGGCGACCATGAGCAGCGGGCGGGGGCCGATCAGCGGGACGGCGGCGAACGCGTCGAACGCCGCCATCTTGTCGATGCTGGTCCAGGTGAAGAAGCTCGCCGCGCGGGGATGCGCGGCGCGCTCGGTGCGGTAATAGGCGAAGCCCTCGGCGCCGTGCTCGCCGCCGAGCGTGCGGGCCTGCTCGGCGGTGTCGGGGAAGAGGGTGAGGACGGCCGGCTCCTCGCCGCGGGCCTGCGCGGTGCGGGCCCCGGCCGCCGCGTCCAGCATGGCCTGGAAGACCGCCGGGTCCTGCGTCCCGTCCGGGCCCAGGCGGAACTGCCGGGCGATGTCGACGGCGCTGACCGTGCCGACGGCCCTGATGCGGTGGTCGCCCGCCGCGGCGGTCAGCACGTACCCGCCCGACGCGCAGACGCCCAGCGCGCCGATGCGCTCCGCGTCGACCTCGCCGCGCGCGGTGAGGAAGGAGACGGCGGCCTTGAGGTCCTCCACGCGCTGGGCGGGATCCTCCAGGCCGCGCGGCTGCCCGCCGCTCCCGCCCTGGTAGGCCGCGTCGAAGGCCAGCGTCACGAAGCCCTGCTCGGCCAGGCGCCGCGCGTACTCCCCGGCGGTCTGCTCCTTGACGCCCGCGCCGGGGTGGCCGACCACGATCGCCGGACGGGGGCCGCCGGCCGCGGCGTCGGGGAGGTAGAGGTGGCCGGCCAGGGGGATGCCCGCACTGTCGAAGGTGATGTCGTGCCTGTTCACGGATTTTCTCCAGATCCTGCTGTCCCAGATGGGGGTCCGCACCGGTGCGGTGGGGGCCGAGCCGGGCACCGTGCCGGGCTCGTCTTCACCATCGCCCCCGGCCCGGGCCCGCAAAAGCCGCAGGATCCTGCCCGGGAAAGAACCTGCCCCCCCACATCCGCAGGGCCGGCGGGACAATGGGGACCATGGCCCCCGCACGTGATCCCGCAGCGCTCGGCGCGTTCCTCAAAGCCCGCCGGGCACAACTGTCACCCGCGGACTTCGGCCTGCCCGGCACCGACGGCCACCGCAAGGTCGCGGGCCTGCGCCGCGAGGAGGTCGCGCAGATCGCGGCGATCAGCGTCGACTACTACACGCGGCTGGAACAAGGCCGCGTCCAGGCGTCCGCATCGGTGCTCGCCACCCTCGCCCGCGCGCTGCGCCTCGACGAGGACCAGCAGCGCTACCTGTACGAACTCGCCGGGAAGACCGACGCCCGGCCCCGCCGCCGCAGGCCCCCGCAGCGGGTGCGGCCCGCCATGACCCGCCTGCTCGACCAGCTCACCCAGACCCCCGCGATCGTGCTCGGCAAACGCATGGACATCCTGGCGTGGAACGCCGCCGCCGCGGCCCTGTACACCGACTTCGCGCACGTCCCGCCGCAGCGGCGCAACTACATCCGCCTGCTGTTCACCGACCCGCTCATCCGCGGCATGCACCGGCAGTGGGACCACGACGCCCGCGACGCCGTCGCCGCGCTGCGCATGGAAGCCGCCGCCGACCCCGACGACCTCGAACTCGCCCACCTGGTCGGTGAACTGTCCGTCCAGGACGCCGACTTCCGCACATGGTGGGCCGAACACCGCGTCAACACCGCCAGTTACGGCACCAAGGACTACCGGCACCACCTCGTCGGCGACCTCACCCTGGACTGCGACACCTGGACCAGCCCCGACGGCTCCGGCCAGCGCCTGATGGTCCTGACCGCCGAACCCGGCAGCCCCTCCCACGACGCACTGCGCATCCTCGCCTCCTGGACCGCCGGGCAACCCGACGGCGACCGCGACCCGACGCAGGACCGGAACTCCCCCCGCCGACCGGCGACGTGAGCCCCGGCCCGGGCCGCGACGCCCGGGTCCCAGCCAGGTCTCCCCGCTCCCGTACGCCCGCGCCGGCCCGGCCCGGCTCGGCCGTCAGCAGTTCTGGATGTACCAGATGGGCGACCAGTTGCCGTTCGCGTCGTGGCTCGGGGCGCCGGGGGTGACGTAGACGGTGACCCCGTACTTGTTCGCCATGCGCGCCTTGATGCCGTCGGACTGGTTGTTGTACCAGGAGCCGGGGCCGCTCCAGCCGCTGCCCTGCAACTCGTAGACCCCGCACGGGCCCATCTTCTGTTCCTTGCCGGTGTAGTTCACTCCCTGGTAGGCGCAGAAGTCCCCGTGCGGGCACGAGGACGGGGCGGCGTTCGGGGCGACGACCGTGCCGGTGGCGGCGCGCGCCGCCGCGGCGGCGTCGACGGTGCCGGCGGCGGTCGCGAACGCCGAGAGCAGCCCGACGGCCACCATCGCCCGCGGGAGCCGGCTGCGGATCTGGGACCACATCACGACGTGGCCTGCCTTTCGTGGGATCACAAGCGTGGGATTCGTGCCGCGGGCCCGGGGGCCCCCGGCACCGCGGGCGACCACGGGGCGGTGCAGTCCAGCCCGGTGGTGGGGTAGCGGGAGCAGGCGAACAGCTGCACCCAGGACTCGGTGGGGTACGCGGAGCGCGTGCC
>NZ_JBIRRR010000033.1:0-48804 GCF_044333795.1 Streptomyces sp. NPDC020917
CCATCACCCTCGACCTCACCCCCACCCACCACATCAACAACATCTACATCAACGCCAACCCCAACAAACTCACCCACCTCACCCACTACACCCACTACACCCACACCTAAAGCCATGCACGGCGAACGGCCCACGCCCGCACCCCGGCCCGAACGCGCGCGCGCCGGCCCCCAGCCGCAAGAGCAGCGGGAGACCGGCGCGGCCGGGGGCCGACTGCGGGTCGGCGGCCGAAGGTCAGATCTCGAGGTCGGCCTCGATGCCGCGCAACTGGTGGCGGGCCATCGCGAGGTTCGCGCGGCCCTTGTCGAGGGCCACGTAGAGGAACAGGCCGTTCTTTCCGCGGCCCTTGAGCAGGCGGATCATGTGGTACTGGTTGCCCAGGGTGATGAGGATGTCCTCGATCTCGTCCTTCAGACCCAGCAGTTCCATCGTGCGGACCTTGGCGCGGACGACGTCGGTGTTGCCCGCCGCGGCGACGTTCAGGTCGAGTTCCTTGCCGCCGCCGAGCGTGCCCAGCGCCATACCGCTGGTGTAGTCGACGAGGGCGACGCCGATGACGCCCTCGATCGAGGTCATCGTGTCCTTGAGGGCGGTTTCGGTGTTGGCCATGGTGCGCTTGCTCCCTTGCTGTACGGGTGCCGGGGTGCCCGGCGGTTCGGTTCGTTCGGTGTCGTGCGCGGTGTGGGGGGATCGCGCGTGCGCGGCGGTGCCGCGCGCCCTCGGCGAGCGGGGGGTGGTCATGGCGTCAGCTGTCCTCCTGTCGTACGGCGGCGCCGTCGAGCAGTTCGGCGACGCGGGCGCCGGCCCGGCGCGCCTCCATGTGCAGGCGGCCGACGTTGACGCGGGGTCCGGCCAGCACGGTGAGCACGCAGGTGGGGCCCGCGGCGTAGGTGGCGACGTATCCGCTCTCGCCGTGGACGAGCAGTTCGCGGAACGCGCCGCGTCCGGTGCTGTCGGCGAGCCGCAGTCCGACGCCCAGTGCCGCGGCGGTGAGCGCGGCGATGCCCTCGGCGTCGGCGACGGGCGGATCCGCGGCCAGGACCAGGCCGTCGACGCTGGCCGCCACGGCCGCCGTCACGTCGGCGGTGCGGATGCGCAGGCGGGCCAACTCCTCGCGAACCTCGGCCTCGTGCGCCATCAGTTTCCTCCTCTCGGCGCGTTGTCTCAGTCCCCGCCTCCTCACGGCGCGGACCGTGCCGCGGGGGCGGCGGGGGGCGGATTCACAGGTGCTCCTCCAATGCGTCGCGGAGCCGGCGCAGGACGGCCACGTCGGGGCCGTCGGCGATGTCCGGCACCGTGAACGGGGTGCGGTCGGGAGTGGGCGGTCCGGTGGTCCCGGCGGCGGCCGGATCGGCTGCCGCGCCGGTCGCCGGGGTGCCCCCGGCCGAGCCGGTCGCGGTCCTGACGGGTGCGGGGACGCGGGTCTCGAGGTGCCCGGCGGCGGCCAGTCGGCGGATGTCGACGAGCGTGTGGAAGGCGGGACGGCCCAGCAGGGTGGCGATCCGGGCCGGCGTGTGCCGGCCGTCGGCGAGGTCGAGGACGTCCTTCTGGCGCCGGGTGACCGGGGGGAGCCGGGCTCCGCGCCGGCGGACCGGCGGGGCGGCGTCCAGGTGGGAGTGCGGCCACAGCCCGGAGAGGTAGTGGCGGCGGCGCCGGGTCTCCCGTTCGATGTCGGCGACACCGACCGGACGTACCCGGCCGAACCAGTGCACGGCGCCGTGCCGGAACCGGGAGGGCCCGCCGTCGGGGGCCAGGACGAAGTAGGCGGCGTCGTACAGCGCGCTCAGGTGCCGGATCTCCAACTCGCCGCCGGACAGGCGTCCGTGGTCGACCAGGTAGCCGGCGATCCGGCAGCCCGGTCCCGCCGCGTCCATCGCCTCGCGCCACTGCTCCTGCGGCAGCCGGCCGTCCGCGGTGAGCAGGACGTCGATACCGGGTGCGGCCGGCGACTCCGCGTGGACGACGACGCCGTCGGCGAGGTAGAGGGCGCCAGTGTCCCGCAGCAGGGCGCCGGTGGCGCGGCGTTCGGCAAGGCGGACCAGCATCGGCGGGACCTGTGCGCTCAATCGAGGACCAGCCGTTCGGAGAGGTCGCGCATGCGCATCAGGGACAGGGCGAGGTTGGCCTGGTCGCGGTCGAGCCACAGGTGCAGGAACACGCCGCCCTCGTAGGGGGCTTCGAGGAAGCGCAGCAGGTGGTAGCCGCCGCGGGCGACGACGATGACGTCCTCGACGGGCGCCCGCCCGTCATCGTCCGGTGTGCCGGTTCCGGGGCCTGCCGGCTCCTGCGGGCCGCTGAACACCGGGAGTTCGGCGGCGGTGCGGGCGAACTCGGCGGCCTCGGCGGCCATCGCCTCGTGGTCGTCGCCCGGCGCTTCCCCGACGACACCGAGGGCGAGGCCGCTCACCCATTCGACCAGGGCCGCGCCCCGGGCGCCGGGCAGCCTCATCGCCTCCAGCAGGCATTCGTCGATGCCGGACACACAACCCCCTTGCGGACACGCCCGGTTGAGCCGCGCTTGGCCGCTCGAGTGACGGAGACGCTACCCAACGTTCCATCAATCGAGGGGAGTTCTGGCATTTTCCAGTGGCACTGGCCGCGGTTCGCTAGGGTCCCGCCGCGAGCCGCGAGCCGCGAGCCGCGAGCCGCGAGCCGCGGGATCAGGGGCCTGCGGGCCCGGACGGACCCTCGGCGGCGAGCCGGTGCGCCAGCGCGACCAGTTCGGTGCGGCGCGGCTCGCGCCCGCCGGAGCCCGGCATCGGCACGTGGACGGCGGCGGCCCAGCGTTCCGGGATCGCGTCCGCTCCGTAACGGGCGCCGGCGAGCCCGCCAGTGACGGCCGCCACCGTGTCGGTGTCACCCCCGAGGCCGACGGCGGCCCGTACCGCTTCCTCGTACCCTCCGGTGGTGCGCAGCGCCCAGACGGCCGACCCGAGGCACGGCCACACCGCGCCGTTGAACTCCGTCGCCTGGTCCGGCGTCCAGTCCTCCGCCAGGACGGCCACGTACCGCGCGCGGTGTTCGGGGTGCACGTGGTCGAGGATGCCGGGCAGCGCGTCGAGCGGGTCGTCGCCGAGCACGGCCCGCCGCACCAACTCGTGGAGGACGGCGGTCCCCTCCCATGCCGCGCGGTCGCCGTGGGTGAGGGCGGCGATCCGGCGGGCCGCGTCCATGGTGGGCTGCCGGCCGGCACCGGCGAAGTACACGGCCGAGGTGGCGGCGCGCATCAGCGAACCGTTCCCCGCGGCCCGCATGTTGGTGGCGAAGTGGGCGTCCGCGGCACGGTCCCAGGGCAGCCCGCCGGTGAGGACGTCCTCGGTCTGCAGGCCGATGTCCTTCGGGTCGGCCGCCGCCCAGCGGCGGAACCGGGCGAAGATGTCGGGGAGGTCCAACCCGCCGCGTTCGAGCAGGGATTCACCGACGAGGACGGCCATCTGGGTGTCGTCGGTGGCCTCGCCGGGGTCCCAGCCTCCTCCCCCGCACATCTCGCCGCCGGCCCCGGGTACCGGAAAGCGGGTGGTGCACGCTCCGGCCGGGCCGAACTCGAAAGGGGCGCCCAGTGCGTCGCCGACCGCCGAGCCGAGCACCGCGCCTGCGGCCCGGCTGTACGGGTCCGCGGGGGTGCCGGGCCGGGTCACACGGCCCCGACGGCCATGAACAGGTCGACATCGGAAACGAGCAGGCGGCCGGCCTGCTGGGAGGAGCTGTCGGGCACGGACGCCCGGACCACGGGGTGGTCGCCCTTGCCCACGGTGACCTTGGTGCCGTCGTACTTCGGTGCCTTGCTGGTCACGACCGCGCGCAGCTTGGCGGCGAGGCGGTCGGCGGTCGCCTGGTCCTTGACCACCGCGCACAGCACCTCGGTGTTCTTCGCCGAGGAGTCGGCCTGCTGGCCGAGTACGGACAGCCGCACGGCGGCGTTGCTGTCGGGGGTGTTGAAGTCGGCGCGGTAGACGTCGCCGAGGCAGCCGGCGGCCTGCTTGTAGTCCGGCCGGTCGGCGAGCGAGGCGCCCAGGCTGGGGTCGGCGGCCGAGAAGGAGCCCGCGGTCGCGCTGTAGGTGATCTCCTTCGCCCAGACCACGAGCGCCGGGCCGGAGCCGTGGGAGGGCTTCCACACCTGTTTGCCGTTCTGCTGGGTCGAGGTGAAGCCGCCCTTCTTCAGCGAGGCGATGATCGCGTCCGCGTCGAAGTGGCCTTCCCAGTGGCCGGCCACGTTGGTGTCGACCGCGACGTCGATCTGGGCGGCGTTCAGGCTCGCACCCCAGGGTCCGGCAGCGTACTGGTTCAGCAGGGCGCTTCCCGGCTGCCCGACACGGGAGAAGCGCTTCGCGTCGCGCTTGCTGAGCTCCCTGGCGCGCTGGGAGTCGACGTAGGCCACCGTCGTCCGGGAGGTCTCCGCGGCTCCCATGTGCCGCAACGCGCCGAGCGTGCCCGAGCCGCCGCCGGAGTTCGACGAGCACCCGCTCGTGGCGGCGACCAGGGCGGCGGCCAGTAGGGGGGTGAGGGCAGAGACGGGAAGGGATCCGTGGGCTGCTGTACACATGACGGTGAAGCGTATCGACGCGCAGCGGCGGAACACACCGCTCCGCCCGGCGCTCCACGGCCGCTCCACGCCGCGGGCGTGGGAGGCTCACGTTCCGGTCCCGCGCATCGGCCCGGCCGGCTGCGCGCTTCGGCCACGACGACCATCATCAGCCGTTTCTGCCGGGCCTCTTGACCGGAGCGCCGACGCGGAGAACTCTGTGGGCCGAGTTAGGAAGCTTTACTAACGGTCGTGCCTCCCCGGCGGAGGCCCGCACCCCCACCCGCCGACTCACTGCTGGGAGCCCGGATGCGTTCTCCTGCGCGACGAACGCGGCTGCTCGCCTCGGCCGCCGTCTCCGCCCTGCTCGCCCTGCCCCTGACCGCGCTGGCCGCGGTCCCCGCCCAGGCGGCCACCGCCGCCCACCCGTTCCCCATCCACACAACCTACAAGGTCGGCGTGCTGCCGTCGGCGTCCCAGTCCGCCCGGGACGCCGCGGTCGAGAAGCAGTACGACGCGTGGAAGGCGACCTACCTGGTCCACGGCTGCGCCTCGAACGAGTACTACGTGTCGACCAAGGGCGACGGCGACGCGCCCAACAACGGACCCGTCTCCGAGGGCCAGGGCTACGGCATGAACATCGTGCCGCTGATGGCCGGTTACGACGCCAACGCGCAGACGGAGTTCAACGGCCTGTGGCAGCTGGTGAAGGACCACAAGGACGCCGACGGCCTGATGCAGTGGCAGCTCGACGGCAAGACGTGCAACTACACCGACAGCGGCACCCCCGACTCGGCGACCGACGGCGACCTCGACATCGGCTACGGGCTCGTCCTCGCCGACAAGCAGTGGGGCGGCTACACCGCCGACGCCAAGGCGTGGCTGGCGAACATCTACGCCCACGACGTCGCCTCCGACGGCCACCTGAAGTGCGAGGACGACGGACCCTCCACCGACACCCGGCCGTCCGACCACATGCTCGACCACCTGCGCGCGTTCGCCGCCTACGACACCGCACACGACTGGAACAAGGTCGTCCAGCGCACCGAGGCGGTCGACAGCGCGTTCAGCGCGGCCTATTCGGCGGGCACCGGCCTGCTCTCGGACTTCGTGGTGGGCGCGAACACCAGCAGCCCCAAGCCCGCGCCCGCGAACTACCAGGAGAGCCAGCCCGACAACATCGTCGGCTACAACTCCATCCGCGTGCCGTGGCACATGGGCACCGACGCGCTGCTGAACGGGACGACCACGGCGGCCACCGCGTACGCCCTGGCCACCAAGGAGTCCGCGTGCCTGAAGGCCGAGGCCGGCGGCAACCCGCAGAACGTCTATCCGCACACCAAGCTGAACTGCACGCCGTACTCCACCGGTGACCAGGCCGAGGAGGCCGGCGACTCGGTCGGGCCCGCGGCCATGGCGGCGGGCGACCAGGCGTGGACCGACGCGATCTGGAAGCAGCTCGCGACCAACCCGTTCGGTGACGGCTACTACGGCGAGAGCATCAAGACGCTCGTCTACGTCGTCATGGCCGGCGACTACTGGAACCCGGCCGCGGCCGGCGCCCCCGCCGACGACTTCTCGGTGGGCGTGTCCCCGTCCGCGGGCACGGCGGCGGCGGGCTCCTCGGTGTCGGCCACGGTGAGCACCTCGGTCACCTCGGGGAACGCGCAGAGCGTCAGCCTGTCCGCGAGCGGGCTGCCCTCGGGCGCGACGGCCTCGTTCAGCCCGGCGTCCGTCACCGCGGGGGCGTCCTCGACGATGACCGTCACCGCCGGCACCGGCACCGCCGCCGGCAGCTACCCCGTCACCGTGACCGCGACCGGGGCGTCCGGCAGCCACACCGCCGCCTACACGCTGACCGTCACCTCCGGCGGCGGCACCGGCTGCACCGCGGGCCAGCTCCTCGGCGACCCCGGGTTCGAGAACGGCAGCAACCCCGCGCCCTGGACGCAGTCGTCCTCGCTGGGCTTCGCCCCCGTGACCGCCTCCAGCTCGGACGAACCCGCGCACTCCGGCGGCTGGGAGGCGTGGCTGAACGGCAACAGCACGGCCGACACCGACACCGTCGCGCAGAGCGTCACCCTCCCGGCCGGCTGCACCGCGTCGCTCAGCTACTGGCTGCACGTGGACACCACGGAGAACACCACGACCGCGACCCCGGACACCCTCAAGGTCCAGGTGCTGAGCAGCACGGGCAGCGTGCTGGCCACGCTGCACACCTACTCCAACCTCGACCACGCCACCGGCTACGTGCAGCACAGCCACGACCTGAGCGCCTACGCCGGCCAGACCGTCACCCTGAAGTTCACCGGCACCGAGACCGACGGCAACGGCGGCACCACGGACTTCGTCATCGACGACACCGCCCTCAACGCCGCCTGAACCGCCCGCCGAAGCACGAAACAGGGGGCCTCCCTCGCCCGCGGGAGGCCCCCCGTACCGGCAGCGTGGCATCCGGAGACCCCCGGAGGGCCGCGCTGCCGGAGCGTCATCCGCGCCGGCCGCTCGCGGCCTGGCGCCGCCACCACATCAAGGCCGCACCGGCGCCAGGTCAGCGCCGGGGCGGCCCTTGCCCGATCCGTTGGACGGCGGGCTCACCGGGTGGCTCGGAGTCGGCCCGGCGTGCGGACGGCCCCCGCCGCCGAGCAGCAGCAGCGCGCGGTTGTCCGCGTCGTCGGCCATGGTGCGGGTCGCCGTCTTCGCGGTGCGCGGCAAGTTCTTGTGCTGCGCCGTGAACTGGGCCTTGCTGACGTTCTTCTTCGGCGCCTTGCAGAAAAACCACTGCGGTGCCGCCTGGCGGTGCGATCGCCAGGCCCCTCCCCCGCCGGGCGGGGCGGCCGGCGGCCAGCCGCTGCTCACCGTGCCCCGCGCCACCCTGGAAGGCCACGAGCAGGACGCGCTGGAGGAGCTCGACGAGATCGACGAGAACCCGACTCCGCTGGTGGACCCAGCGAGCATCGTCCGGTCGCTGTTCGCCGCTCCCGACAGCCACCTGCGTGACGTGCTCAACCGCTACGCGCGCTTCGAGCGCTGGCGCCGCTCCCTCGCCGGGGCCTGACCCCCGGGCGGGGCGGGCGGCACCGCGCCGCCGCACCCTTCGGCTCACCGCCCGTCACACGTCGTCGAACGGCTCCGCGTAGACGAAGGTGCCCCGAAGGCTCGGCCGGTAGGCGGTCAGCGCGCGAACCTGGAAGTAGTCGCCCCAGCCGGGATCCGGCGGGAGGACCCCTGCCTCCGTGCCGCTACGGAAGCCGAAACGGCCGTAGTAGGCAGGCGAGCCGAGCAGACCGACGAGGGGCTCGCCGAGCGCGTCGGCCGCGCCGAGGACGGCGTGCACCAGCGCAGATCCGGCGCCGTGCCCCTGGTGGTCCGGGTGCACGCTGATCGGGCCGAGCCCCAGGACCGGGGCGCCGCCGATCCGCGCCCGGGTGCAGACCACGTGCCCGGTCACCTCCCCCGCTGCGCCGACCGCGACGAGCGACAGCTCCGGAAGCCACGCGTCGCAGGCGCGCAGGTTGTCCAGCAAGGCAGCTTCGACCGGTTCGGGACCGTCGGGCTCGGCGAAGGCGGCAGCGGTGATCGCGCGGACGGCGGGGACGTCGGCACGGACTTCACGTCGGATCAGCACCGGCACAGTCTGAGGCCCGGGCCGTCCGGCGGCAACGGAATTCCGCAGGCCCGCACGCTCGGCTCGACGTCCCGCGTCCGGGCAGCACGGTCACGGGCGCCCCGGTCGGAGCGCCCCCGTTCGGGTGCCCCGGCGTGCGACCCTTCCCTCGCCGGCCGATGCTGACACGACGGGGCCCGGCCGTGCCTCGATGTCACACGCGCGGAGGCGCCATGAGTCCCCCTCGGAATCCTCGATGTACTGACGGATCGCCGCGAGTAGTGCTGCGCGGCATGACCCCGCAAAGTTGGAGCGGGACCGAGGGCCGTCGGTGGCCGCGGCGACCGGATCACCCGACGACTCCGGTTCGACCGCACCCGCACGCCCCACGGCGCGGGCAGTCCAGGTCGAGGCTGGGGTCCTGAGGTCCTTCGCGCGCGCGAAGCGATGAGATCGGGCGGAGACGGGCGTGGACACGGAACGGGAGGCGCACCGGCAGGAGGTGGCCCTCCTTGGCGAGTTGACCCGGCTGCTGCTCGACACCAGCGGTGAGGGCGCCGAGGAGGTCCACCGGTCGGTGATCGCGGCGGCCGGGGGCCTCGGGGTGCGGGCGAACCTGGTGGTGGTGCCCGACGGTGCCACCGTGACGGCCGCCTCCCACGGCGAGCTGAGCACCATCAGCGTCCGGGGCTTCCCCGAGGCGTTCCGGATGGACCAGGTGATCGCGCTCAAGCCGCTGCTCGCGGAGATGTCCGAGGGCCGCGTCGGCGCCGCCGAGGCACGGCGGCGCCTGGCGGCGATCACCACCGCCCGGCAGCCCTATCCGTGGTGGCTGCGGCTGCTGGGCATCGTGCTGTTCGCCCTCGGCTTCGCGCCGCTGATGCAGAGCACCTGGTACGAGGTCGGGGCCACCGCGGTCCTCGGGACGGTCACCGCCGCGCTGGCGATTCTCGCCGAACGGGTGGGACGGCTGGCGCCGGTGCTGCCGCTCGTCGCCGCGACCGTCGTCTCCCTCGTCACGCTGGAGGTGTTCGCCCGCACCCACGCGCACGGCGGGCCGGTGCTGCTGATGCTGCCCGCCCTGTTCTACTTCGTGCCCGGTGACTACCTCAGCGCCGCCACCGGGGAACTGGCCGCCGGCTTCCTGACGACCGGAGCGATCCGCCTGGTGTACGCGGTGTTCCTGCTCGTCCAGCTGTACCTGGGCATCCTGCTGGGCCTCGTCGTCACCGGGCGCTCGCGCCATGACCTGTTCGACGTGGCCGCCACTTCCGACCTGCCGCGCTGGGCGCTGTTCCTGGCGTGGATCGTCTTCACCGTCGGCACCGTCCTGGCGTTCGCCATCCCGCTCCGGCTGCTGGGCCGCCTGCTGCTGCTGGTCTACCTCACGGTCGGCGTGCAGACCGCGGCCACCAAACTCATCGGGGAGGTCGGCGGCACGTTCGCCGCGGCCGTGGCCCTCGGCGCCGCCGCGACCTGGCTCGGCAGGCGCCCGTCGCTGCCGCCGCGGATCGTGCTGCTGCTGCCCGGCTTCTTCACCCTCACCGTCGGCTCCCTCGGCCTGCGCGGCCTGACGGCCCTCGCCGGCGGTTACCCCATCCAGGGCTTCCACGACCTCACCAAGATGATCACGATCGTCACCGCCATCGCCACCGGGCTCCTGGTGGGGTCCGTGATCGCGCCGCGGCCGAAGCAGGCGCCGGTGGCGTGATGCGACACGACGCGGCGGTGCGGTGCGGTGCGGTGCGGTGCGCGGGCTGTCAGGAGGCGGCGGTCAGGGCGATGAGGCCGCGGGTCAGGTCGCGGTAGCGGGCCAGCGCCAGGCGCAGTTCCTCGGTGTCGGCCGTCCCGTCGCCCTCCCCGTCCCAGCACTGCCGCAGCTCCTCGCGGCGCTGCTCGACGAGCGCGGCTGCGTCGTCGAGGACCGCGTCCGCGTCCCGCACGGCGCGCCGCGGGTCGTCCACGAAGCCGCTGACCGCGCGGTCCATCCGGCGGCCGAGCCGCTCCCCGTCGACGGCCGGGGTCCGGCCCGGCGCCGGCGCGGAGTGGTGGCGGGCCGGGGCGCCGTCGTGCGTCGCCGGAGGGGCGGAGGGCGCGGGTGCGGGTGCGGGTGCGGGTGCGGCCTGCCCGGGGCCGGCCGGCGGTTCCGGCGGCGACGGCGGGCGCGGTGGCGTCCGGCTCGGGCGCGGCGCGGTTTCGGGGGCGGGTGCGGGTGCGGCGGTGGCCGGGGCGCCGCCCGTTTCGGGCGACGGGCTTGCCTTCGACGGCGTACCGTCCTTCGGGCCGCTCGTGCCGGGCCGGGTGCCGCCTCCGGAGGCCCCGGTGGCCAGGTGCGACTCACTCGGTCGGTGCAGATTCACCGTGGTCAACTCCTCGCGTCCAAAGGTGCGTCGGGCTCCGCTTCAGGCTCCGCGCGCTCCTCGGGGATCAGTGCGCGCTGCCGGTCCCGTCCTCGCGCGCGGCGCTTCCGGTGAGGGCGGCCAGACGGTGGCCGAGGGGCGATCGGCGGAGCTTTCCGCCGGCTGCGGCCTTGGGCTTCGGCTCGTCCGCGGTTCCGGCGTGCGCGGTCGCCGGGGCGAGCGCGTCGGCGTGTGCGTTCTCGCCGGCGGCCGGCGCGGGCCGGGACGCGGCCGCGGGGATCTCCTCGGGAGCCGGTCCGGCGGCGGGCGCGGGCGGGCCGCCCAGCAGCGCCTCGAACATCTCGCGGGCCGCGACGAGCGCCTGGCGCAGCTCCTCGGTGGCCTTGGGTCCGGCCGTCCCGGGCTCGCCGGTCAGCGCGTGCGCCTGGCGGTAGCCGTGAAGCTGGTGCGGATGGTGCACGGACAGGGCGTCGTTGTGCTCCGGCGACTCCTGGCCGGGGAATCCGCGTCGCTCGGCGAGCCGGCCGATGAGCCCGTCGGCCTCGGCCACGGCCTCGGTGGGGCTGTCGACGAACTGCGCCTTCAGCGCGGCCCAGCGGGCCTCGAACCGTTCGGCGTCCTGGGCCGCGAGCGGCCTGATCTCCAACCTGGCGTACCGCTTGACCCGTTGTGACAGTTCGTGCCGGGTCGCCTTCTCGTCGCCGTCGTGGTGCGCGAGCGCCCGCTCGTACTCCGGCCCGAACCGGTGCTTGAGCCGGACGCCGCCGAGGCCCGTGCCGCCCCGCATCACGGTCAGGGCCACGACGGCGGCGGCCACGACGAGTACGGCGACGACGACGCTCAGGATCGCTGCTGCGGACATGACGTTGCCTCCCCAACTTCCGTTCCTTACCGTCGCTTTGCCGCCGATCGGCGACGCAAACGCGGGCAGCCGGCAGCCGGCAGCGGCACTCCCCGTAAAGGGTTCGGCCCTCGTCCCGGCCGTCGAGCCGGGAAGCACGCCGATCTGCCCGGGCGCGTCGTACAGGTCGACCGCAGCCGGTGGGCGGTGGCTGACCGCCCGATTGCCGTTCACCGACTGGCGCCGCGCTGCCCGGCGAGGGCACGGCGGGATTGCGGGTCAGGAGTCCTGGGGGCGGCGGCCGGCGGTCAGCAGGTGGCCGCTGACGCCGAGGAGGGAGGGGTCGGACTCCGCCAGGCGCATGGCGTGCAGGACCGCCTCGCGCTGGTCGGGGTCGTCCAGCCAGGTGTGGATGCCGTCCATGAGCCAGGCGGTGCCCTCGACGCCGTACTGGCCGAACGGCGCCAGGCCCGCGTCCAGGAACTCCGCCGGCACTTCGGGTGGTTGGTGGAAGTAGGCCGTGGTGAACTCGCGCTTGGGGTGGTGGATGTGCTGGAGCCCGTCGCGGAGTATCGCGTCGGCGGCCTGCTGCCGCTCGGGGTCGAAGTAGAGGGCCCGGCGGAGCGTGTCGTTCATTCCGGCGAAGCGGTTGATGGTCGCGGCGATCACCGGGCCGCCCGGGCGGACGACGCGGCGCGCCTCGGCGAGCGCGCGGACCCGGTCGGCCCGTTCGATCAGGTGGTAGAGGGGACCGAGGAGCAGGACGGCGTCGGCGGACGCGTCGGGCGCGTCCAGCGCTCTGGCGTCGCCCAGCCTGGCGGTGACGCCGGACAGCCGGCCCGCCTGCTCGACGTGCAAGGGCACCGGGTCGACGAGTTCGACGGCGTGTCCGGCCTGCGCCAGCCACTGCGCGTGCACCCCGCTGCCTCCCCCGACGTCGAGGATCCGGGCGGGCGGCCCGGGCAGCAGCCGGCGCAGCACGTCCTGGGTGCGCCAGAACTCCAGCCGCCCCTCGCCCGTGCGCAGCCGTGCGTCCTCGTTGCCGGCCGCGTAGTAGGCCGCGATCTCCGGTAGAAGCCGCGGGAGTTCGGCTTCGGTGGCCTCCGTGCCGGTCGTTTGGCTGTCCGTGGTCTCCGCCATGCACGAACCCTGGCCGACCGGTGCCGGCCGGGCAAACCGATTTACCCGGCGCCGCGGCAGGCGGCAGGGCCCGGACCGGGTGGTCCGGGCCCTGCCTGGGTGCACCGCCGTCAGGAGGCGGGCGGCGGAGGGGTGGTGCGGTAGAGGCCGAGGGTGGACAGGTAGGGGGTGGCCCGGGACTGCGTGATGGTGACGCGCAGCGCGCGGACGCCGGTCTGGAGGGGGACGGTGAGGATGCGCGAGTACCCGATGGTGGTGCCGGTGGCCAGCGTCGTCCACGTCGTGCCGTCGCCGGCCTCGACGGTGAACTGCTGGACGTGCTGGCCGCGCTGGATGTCCTCGCCGAGCCAGATCTGGTCGAACGCCACCCCGTCCGCCAGCCGCAGTTCGACCGCGCCCGTGGTCTGGTCGCCCGGCGGCGACCAGGACGACCCGAGCCGCTCGTCGGACAGGGTGCGGGCGAGCGCGGCCGGCACGGCACCGGCCAGCTGGTTGTGCCCGTAGGTGGCGGCGATGGCCGCGCCGAACCGGGTCAGCTGGGTCACGTCGGCGTCGTCGACCCGGCCGGAGGTGTTCGGCGGGACGTTCAGCAGCAGCACCGCGTTGCGTCCCACGGACGTGCCGTACAGGGCCACCAACTGCTCGGCGGTCTTGGGCCGTTCGCGGGCGTGCCAGAACCAGCCGGGCCGGATCGACACGTCCGCCTCGGCGGCGAACCACTGCAGGTACTTCACGCCGGGTGCGGTGATCGCCGCGTCCGAGCCGATGTCGGTGACCTGGGCGCCGTGCGGCAGCAGCCCCTCGCCGTGGGCTGTGGCGGGGTCGGCGATCGCGGGGGTGACGCTCCACTCGGTGAGGCGCGCGGTGCCGCCCTCGTTGCCGACCCAGCGGGTGCCCTGCGGCCCGGCGAAGGTCACCGTGTCCGGGGACAGCGCCTTGATCAGCGCGAACCACGTGGTGAAGTCGTACGCCTCGCTGACGCCGCTGGACGTCCAGGGGTTGGCGCCGTCCAGCCACAGCTCGTCGATCGGGCCGTACTGGGTGAACAGCTCGTAGAGCTGGTTGAGGTAGTAGGCGTTGTAGTCGTCCGCCGTGACCTGGAAGACCGGCAGCTCCCCGCCTGCCACCGCGTCCGCGCGGTCGTCGCCCTCGACGAGGGTGGGGATGGTCCGCGCGGTGACGGCGCTGCCGCTGCCGTACCGGCCCATGCCGGACGGGCTGCGGTCGCGGTCGTCGTAGGTCGCCTGCTCCTCGGTGCTCAGCGACTTTCCCGCGTCGTGCTTGGCGACGATCTGCTCAACGAACGTGCGGTGCCAGGCGTGCGGGAGTTCCGCGCCGTCGGCCGGCGACAGGTAGACGCCGACCTTCAGCCCGGCCTTGCGCGCGGCGCGCAGGTAGGTGCCGAGGATGTCGCCGTCGGGGTTGACGTTGCCCTCGGCGCGGATCTTCCAGTACGCGGCGTAGTCGTCGCCGCGGGCGGCGGCGGCCCGCGCCCGCGCCGCGGTGGCCGTGGCGTCGGGTGCGCCGCGGTACCACCAGGGGCTGGCCAGCACCGAGTGGTTGGTGTAGCGCGTCGGGTAGACGACGAAGCCGTCGTGGTGCTTGGCGGTGAGCATGACCTGCCGCATGCCCGCGGCGCGGTACGCCTGCATCCACTGGTCGATGTCGACCGCGGACGGCGCGAACGTCGCCTCGTCCTCGCAGCCCGAGCCCCACTCGCGGTCGGTGAAGGTGTTCATGCCGAAGTGGGTGAACCCGGTGACCTTCCGCTCCTGCCAGGTCACCTGGGGCGGGCGCGGCACGATGGCCGCGGCCTTGGCGATGATGCGCTCGGGGGTGTCCCCCGGGTCGACGGGCAGGATCGACGCGGGCTTGATCCGGCCGCCGGCCGCGGCGGTGCCGGCGGTGTCCCCGAAGGTGCCGGCGGACGGCGTGCCGCCGTCGGCGGCCCGCGCGGTGCCGGCGAGGCCCGTGGTGGCGAGCGCGGCGGCGGCCGCGGCGCCGGTGGCGATGAGGTCCCTGCGGCTGATCACGCGGCGCCTCCCGCGGCGGAGAACCGCCAGACGTCGTGGACGGCGACGTCCCGGGGCTGCTGCACGACCGCGGCCGGGTCCGTGGCGTCGAGCGCCTGCTGGGTGATCGCGTCGACGAGGCGGTAGCCGCCGGGCACCGGCTCCAGCTGCCACTTCTGGCTCTCGGAGGTGCCGCACGTCTCGGCGGTGGCGGCGGCGCCGGCCTGCTCGACGACGCGCATGTTGTTCGTCTGGCCGCGGCTGACGTCGGCGCACAGGCCGCTGCCTGCGGCGATCAGGTGGTAGTAGCCGTCGGTGGTCGGCTGGAGCTGCCAGGTGCTGGTGTCCGCGGGCGCGTTCGGGTCGATGGCCAGCGGGGATCCTGCGGTGGCCGGGGCGGTCAGCGCGCCGCCGGTGCTGCGCACCTGGAAGGTGCCGGCGGGCAGCGGCTGCACCCACTGCGGTCCCCAACCGGGGGCGTGGCCGAGGGTGTTGGCCAGTGCGGTGAAGCCGGTGTAGTCGGCGGTCGGCCGCGGGCTGCCCCAGGCGCCCTGCGCGAAGGCCCGCAGGGAGACGAACATCCGCTGCTGCGTGGTGTTCTCGTTCTCCTTGCCGTAGTTGTCGGGCCAGACCATGTACTCGGCGCCGGTGACGCGCGAGGCCGGGTCGGTGACGGTGCCGTCGGCGAAGGTCAGCGGGGTCCAGCCGGAGTTGTACAGGCGCTGCGCGTCGGGCTGGTAGCTGCCACGCACGTAGTACCAGGCGTCGGTGGCGTTCATCACCTGGTAGCCGGCGTTCAGGAGCTGCTGGGTGGTCTGCTTCTCCGGCAGCCAGTGCTCGATGATGATGTCCTTGTTGAGCGCGACGGTGTTGGCGCCGGTCAGGCCGTCGTTCCAGATGCGCAGCGTCTTGCCCTTGGAGCGCACGTAGGCGTCGACGCGGTTGATGAAGTCGATGTACGCGTCCTGCGGGGTGGCGTTCGCGCCGAACTTCTGGCGCGCGTAGGCCAGCAGCTGCGGGTAGTTGGAGTACGCCGAGTTGATCATGTACTCGTCCGCGCCCATGTGGAAGTACGGGCCGGGGAAGACGCTGAGGTCGTTGTCGATCAGCTGCGTGAAGAACGAGAAGGCGGCGGGGTTGGTGATGTCCAGCCGCGTCGGGTCGGGCGTGCCCGCGGTGTTCTTCAGCTGCAGGTCCGGGTACGGCGCGACGTAGGGGTCCACGTGCCCGGGCGAGTTGATCTCCGGGATGACGGTGATGTGGTACTTCGTCGCGAGCGCGACCATCCGGCGGATCTCGGGCTTGGTGTAGTACGAGAAGGTGTTGACGGCCGGGTACTCGTCGTTCTTGACCTTCAGCTCCACATGCAGGGTGTTGAGCTTCAGGTACGCCATGTCCTTGATCAGGCGGGTGAACCAGGCGTCGGTGTTGTACGTGTAGCAGGCGCACACGCCGACCGCCCGCTCGCGCGAGGCGGGCACGTCCGTGGTGGTGCCCGCGGGCAGGTCGCCACCGCTGAGCATCTGCAGCACGGTGCGGGTGCCGTAGAAGAGGCCGGCCGCGCCGGCACCCGTGATCTGCGCCTCCGTGCCCACCGTCAACTGGTAGCCCTCGGTGCCCAGTTCGGTGCGGCTCGGGTCGGTGCGCAGCACGATGTCACCGGGCTTCGCGGGGCCGCCGACCACCGGCACGTGGCGGCCGAGGACGTCGTACAGGTTGTCGGCCAGGAGGCGGGCGGTGGCCTCACCGGTGGCGTCGGTGTCGATCCGGAAGTCCGGGCCGAGGTGCAGGGAGCCGCTGCCCGGGGCCCAGTTCTGCAGGGCGGGGATCAGCGCCGGGGCCGCGGCCGCCGTGGTGGCCGCGGGGGCGGTGTCGTCCGCGGCGGCGGGACCGGCGAGAGCGGTCGCGGTCATCCCCGCGCACGTCAGCAGCGTGGCGATCGCGGTGGTGACTCTGCCGAGGGACCGGCCGGCGGGCCGGGGACGGCGGAGGTCCTCGTGGGATGTCATGGGTGTGCACTCCAGGTTCGGAAGGTGGGTGGTGCTGCCCGATCACATGTGTCCGGAGAAAAATTATTCTTCGCGGGGAGGACTGTGCCCGCTGTTCACCGGACTCGTCAATGGCATGCGCACAACGTTGACACCCATCGGGGAGGCCGTGAAGAATAATTGTTTGCTCCCCCCAGTGAGAGGGTCCCCCCATGCGCTCTGCCGCCGAGCTTTCCGACGACCGGGTCGTCGAGCGGATCCGCGAGCTGATGCCCGGCCTGCCGGAGGCCCAGCGCGCCACGGCCGCGCTGATCCTCGACGACCCCGCCGCCGTCGCCCGGATGACCATCCTCGACCTCGCGGACGCCTGCCGGGTCTCCACCGGGAGCATCACGCGCTTCTGCCGCACGCTCGGCCTGCCCGGCTACTCCGCCCTGCGGATCGCGCTGGCCGCCGACACCGGCCGCTCGGAGAGCGAGACGTGGCAGGCCAACATGGGCCGGCAGATCTCCGAGAACGACGAGCTGGGGCAGGTCGCCGAGGCCATCTCGGCGGCCGTGCGCCACTCGGTCGGTGAGACGCTGTCCCGGCTGGACCTGTCCGCGGTGGAGGAGGCCGCCTCCGCGATCGCCCGGGCGCGCCGGGTCGAGGTGTGCGGCATGGGCGGCAGCGCCGGGATGGGCACCGAGTTCCAGCACCGGATCTTCCGGATCGGGGTGCCGGCGTGGTGCTGGAGCGACACCCAGGTGGCGCTGACCGGCGCCGCGCTGCTGGGGCCGCACGACGTGATGCTGGCCATCTCGCACAGCGGGCGCACCCGCGAGGTCATCGACCTGGCCGCCGAGGCGGCGTCCCGCGGCGCCGTCACCGTGGCGCTGACCAACGACTCCGAGTCCCCGCTGGCCCGCCGCGTCGACCTGGTGCTGGCCAGCAGCGTGCGGAACGACGCGCCGGGGCACAACTCGATCCTCAGCAGGCACGCCCAGATGGCCGTCCTCGACCTGCTCTACATCGCGATCGCCCAGCGCACCTACGATCAGAGCACCGAGGCGATGGCGGCCACCACCGAGGCCGTCAGCCCCTACAAGCAGCCGCCCGCGACGAGTTGAGCGATCCGCTCAGCCGCCCTCCCCGGTCACCAGGGTCCAGTCGTCGAGCCCGTGCACCTCGACGGCGCCGTCCGATCCGGCGGTGACGTCGAACGTCCGCCCCGCCACCCGCAGTCCGCGTACGCGCAGGCCCTCGTACCCTGCCGGAACGCGGGCGGCGTGGCGCAACCGCTGCGCCGGGGCGTCGGGTTCCAGGCCGAAGAGGGACTGCAGGACGAGCACCGGGGCCGCGGCGGCCCACGCCTGGGGCCGGCACGAGGCCGGGTACGGCGCGGGGCGCGGCTGCTCCACGCGCGCGTACCCGGCGTAGAGTTCGGGCAGCCGGTAGCCGAACTGCTCCGCGGCGCCCACCAGTCCGGCGGCCAGCCGGGCCGCACCGTCGGCGAACCCCTCGCGGGCCAGGCCGTTGATCGCGATCGCCGTGTCGTGCGGCCACACCGAACCGGTGTGGTAGCCGAGGGCGTTGAAACCGGCCGCCGACGCGTCCAGGGTGCGCAGGCCGAAGCCGGAGTCCAGGCCGGAGTCCGCGTCGGCGCCCGTGTCCTCGACCGTGCCGGTCAGCCGCCGCGCCACGTGTGCCGCCTCGTCAGCGTCGAGCAGCCCGGTCCCGAGCAGGTGGCCCATGTTGGAGGCGACCGAGTCCACCCGCCGCTTGTCCCCGTCGAGGGCGACGGCGGGATAGGGGCCCGCGCCGTCCTCGGTCCAGAAGCTGTCGCGGAAGCGGTCCCGCAGCTCCGCCGCCCACCGGCGCCGCCGGTCACCGCCCGGCCGGCCGAACGCGTCGAGCAGCGATGCCGCCTTCTGCGCCGCCTCGTGGGCGTAGGCCTGCACCTCGCTCAGCGCGATCGGCGCGGCGGCCGTCCGGCCGTCACGGAAGCGGATGCCGTCGGAGGAGTCCTTCCATCCCTGGTTGGACAGTCCGCGCCCGGTGCCGTCGGCGTACTCCAGGAAGCCGTCGCCGTCCGCGTCGGCATAGCGCTCCAGCCAGTCCAGCGCGGCCTCGGCGTGCGGCAGCAGCGCCTCGACCTCGCTGCCGGGCAGGCCCCAGCGCCATGCGTCGTGCAGCAGGATCAGCCACAGCGGCGTGGCGTCCGCGGTGCCGTAGTACGACGGCGGCAGCCCGAACGTGCTGCCCGCACCCGGGTCGTGGCGGCGCACCTCGTGCAGGATCTTCCCGGGCTGCTCCTCGGTCTCGGGCACGCTGTCCCGGCCCTGCCGCCGGGCGAGGGTGCGCAGGGTGCCGGCGGCGACGTCGGTGCCGAGCGGGAGCAGCATGCGGGCAGCCCACAGGGCGTCGCGGCCGAACAGGGTCAGGAACCAGGGGGCACCCGCGGCGAGGAACACGTCCTGGTGGTCCAGCGGGTCGCGCAGCACGAGACCGTGCAGATCGCGGTCGGAGGCGGCGATCCAGTGCGCCAGGCGGCGGTCGGGGCCGGTCACCTCGGGCCGGCTCCACCAGCGCGTGCCGGGTGCGGGTGCGGGGAACAGGTCACCGTCGCGATGCTCGGCGGTGCACTGCAGCACGGCCTGCCAACTGGCTCCGGGTGGCAGCTCGATGGCGTAGGTCACGGCCACCGTCTTCCCGGACTGCGGGAGTTCGCCGTCCGGCGGCGGGGACAGGGCCAGCGTCGCGGTGATCGCGCCGTCGGTCCAGCGGGCACCGCCCGGGGCGACCTGCTCCGGATCGCGATGTGCCACGTCCTGGCCGGACTTGACCTGCTCCATCGTGGCCAGGTCCGCGGCGGCACGCAGGGTCAGCCGCAACCGCGCGGTCAGGCCGCCGGCGTTGCGCACCGTGTACCGCTCGGTGAGCCGGCCCGGCGCCACCGTCCGGTGCCGTTCCAGGACCACGGCCGGGTCCGGCGTCTGCTCGGCGAGCCCGCGCAGCACGGAGCGGAACACCACGTCCCCGTCGGGAAGCGTCGCGGAGCCGACGGGCACCGCCGGCACCTCCTCGACGACCGCCTCCAGGCGGGACAGCACCCGGCGGTCGCCGTGGTAGAAGCCGTCGGCACCGCCGCGCAGCGCCCCGTCCGGGCCGGAGACGCAGAGGCTGGGGGCGGCGGCCGAGACGCAGGCGTCGTGGAGGAACGGTTGCAGTCCCGGCGCCGACTCCCCCTCGCCGGAGTCGTCGTGAGCCTTGACAGGTGCGTCCACGGGGCCGATCCTCTCTGCCATTGAAGCCGTATTTGGAGCGTTCCAAGAAATCATGCCCGCTGGCAAGACCGGCGACAGCAGTTTTTGGAACGCTCCAAGGAGGAGTGACCGGCCTGACGATGGACGGAAACCCGAAAGAGCCCCAGAATCCAGGACGTGCCTGTGCCCGCAAGCCCTTCCGTGCCGCCCAAGGCGGGACCCACGGTGACGCTGGAGATGGTCGCCACCCGCGCCGGAGTGGCCCGGCAGACCGTCTCCAACGCGATCAACTCCCCCGAACTGCTGCGCCCGCAGACCCTGGAGCGGGTGCGGCGGGCGATCGAGGAGCTGAACTACCGGCCGCACCGCGCCGCCCAGGCGCTGCGCACCCGGGCCAGCAGGCTGATCGGCTACGGGATCCGGCCGAGCACCGGCCGGGTGACGAGCCCGGTGCTCGACGAGTTCCTGCACGCCATCTCCGACGCGGCCGACCAGGCGGGCTACCGCGTGGTGCTGTTCTCGGCGCCGCCCGACGAGGAGCTGGACCGCTACCAGCAACTCCTGGACGAGCAGGGCGCGGACGCGTTCGTGCTGAGCGGCACCGACCGGGGCGACCGGCGGCAGGCGTGGCTGCACAAGAAGGACGTGCCGTTCGTCGCGTTCGGCCGGACCTGGACGGGACGGGACGTCGGCGACTGGGTGGACATCGACGGTGCGGCCGGCACCGCGGCCGCCGTGCGCCACCTGGCCTCCCTCGGCCACCGCGACATCGCCTTCCTGGGCTGGCCCAAGGGCTCCGGCGCCGGTGACGACC
Source organism: Streptomyces sp. NPDC020917 (assembly GCF_044333795.1). Lineage (NCBI taxonomy): Bacteria > Bacillati > Actinomycetota > Actinomycetes > Kitasatosporales > Streptomycetaceae > Streptomyces > Streptomyces sp. NPDC020917. The sequence goes on from NZ_JBIRRR010000033.1 coordinate 20,530, forward strand.
GCGCCAAGGGCTGGCACGACGCGATGCGCGAGCTCGGCCTGCCGATCAGGAACCGGCGGGCGGAGAGCCCGGGCGATCTCGCCCCGGCCACCGAGGCCGCCGACCGGCTGCTGGAGGCCGGTGCGACGGCGGTGATCGCGGCGAGCGACGCGCTGGCGGTGGGCTGCTACCAGGCGCTGCACCGGCGCGGCCGGACACCCGGTTCGGACGTGGCGGTGGTCGGCTTCGACGACTCACCGGTGGCCACCATGCTCTGGCCGACGCTGTCCAGCCTCGCCCAGCCGATCGAGGCCGTCGGCCGGGAGTGCATGCGCCTGCTGCTCGACCGGCTGAACGACGTCCGGCGGCCGGCCGAGCACGTCCTGCTCGCGCCGCACCTCATCGTGCGCGACAGCATCTGAGCGCCTGACGACGCGCTTCCCTCCCCCTTCCCTGCCTCGCTTCCTCCCCCCCTTCCCTGTCTCGCTCCTCCCCACATTCGTTGTCCTCTTCTCCCCACTCCCCCCGCACAGTCACCTGCCCGCGCCCCGCACACGTCAGGAGATCCCGCATGCCCACTTCCCGTACGCTCGGTGCAGCGACGGCGGCCTGCGCCGCCGTCCTGCTCGCCGTGACCGGCTGCTCGTCGAACAGCGGGTTCGACTCGTCGGCGCCCAAGCAGTCGTCGAGCGGCCCGCAGAGCCTGTCCGTCATGATCGCCACCTCGGGCGACGCGGAGACCGCCGCGGTCAAGGAGGCCACGGCCGCCTGGGCCAAGCAGACCGGGAACAAGGTCACGGTGCAGCTGGCCAGCGACATCAACCAGCAGCTCGGCCAGGCGTTCGCGGGCAACAAGCCGCCGGACGTCTTCTACGTCAACTCCGACCAGTTCGCCAACTACGCCAAGGGCGGCTCGCTTTACGCCTACGGCGACCAGATCTCCGACGCCTCGGCCTTCTCCAGCACGCTGCGCGACTCCTTCTCCTACAACGGCAAGCTCGTCTGCCTGCCGAAGGACAGCTCGACACTGGGCCTCGCGATCAACAAGACCCTGTGGAAGCAGGCCGGGCTGACCGCCGCCGACTACCCCACGACCTGGGACCAGTTGGCGAAGGACGCGGCCAAGCTGACCAAGGGCGGGGTGACCGGGCTCGTCACCACGCCCGACTACCAGCGGCTCGGCGCCCTGATGAAGGAGGCCGGCGGCTGGATCACCAACGGCGACCAGACAACGATGACCGCCGACAGCGCCGCCAACAAGCAGGCCCTTGACTTCGTCAAGTCGATGATGGCCAAGGGGTCGTTGAAGTACGCCTCGGACGTCGACGCGGGCTGGGGCGGTGAGGCGCTCGGCAAGAAGAAGGCGGCCATGACCATCGAGGGCAACTGGCTGTCCGGCGCGATGAAGGCCGACTTCCCGAGCGTCGACTACACCGTGGTGCCGCTGCCCGCGGGGCCGGCCGGCAAGGGCACGCTGGTGTTCAGCAACTGCTGGGGCGTGGCGGCCAAGAGCGGCCACCAGAAGGCCGCCGTGGACCTGGTCCGCTACCTGACGTCGGCCAAGCAGCAGCTCGCCTTCGGCGACGCGTTCGGTGTGATGCCGTCCCGGACCGACGCGCTGGCTTCGTACGCGCAGAAGTACCCGGACGCCAAGGCGTGGGTGGAGGGCATCGACTACGCCCAACGGCCGGTCACCATCGCCGGGTTCAACCAGGTGCTGACCCAGTTCAACACCGATCTGCAGTCGTTGCGCAGCACGTCGCCGGCGCAGATCCTCGGCGCCCTGCAGCGCAACGGCGGCCAGGTGCTGGCCAATGCCCGATAGCGCACTGCTGGGCACGCCGGCGGCAGCCGGATCGCACCGGCCGGCGGCGGCCACCCGCCGCCGGCCGGTGCGGGACCGGATACGCCAGGGCGCGTGGGGCTGGCTGTTCGTGACGCCGATGGTCCTGGTGCTGGGCCTGTTCATGGCGCTGCCCATCCTCATGGCGCTGTGGGTGAGCCTGCTGCACTGGGACGGGCAGTCCAACCCGTTCACCGGGAACGTCGACTTCGTGGGCCTGCGCAACTACCGCGACCTGATCGGCACCGACGGGCTGACCCGCACGCTGTTCGCCACCTCGCTGCGCAACACCGCGTACTACGTGCTGCTGACCGTGCCGCTGCAGACCGTGCTGGCGCTGGGACTGGCGATCGCGGTGAACCAGCGGCTGCTGCGCGGCCGCGGTGCGGCCCGGACCGTCTTCTACTTCCCGTCGGTGACCAGCTCCATCGCGGTGTCCACGGTGTTCCTGTTCCTGTTCCAGGGCAGCGGCTCGGTCAACCGGATGCTGTCCTGGGTGGGCGTCAAGGGACCGAACTGGTTCGCCGATCCGCGCGGCGTCGTGTGGCTGGTGCTGGGCAACCTCGGGATCACCGACCAGGACCATCCGGGCGGGCCGCTCGCCCGGCACGGCGCGCTCGGACTGTCGTGGGCCGACTGGTTCTCCGGACCGTCCGTCGCGATGTGCACGCTGATCCTGCTGTCGGTGTGGACCACGTCCGGCACCTTCATGCTGATCTTCCTCGCCGCGCTGCAGGGCATCCCCCGCACCCTGGAGGAGGCCGCCGCACTGGACGGGGTGAACCGGCGCCAGCTGCTGCGGCACGTCACGCTGCCCGCGCTGCGGCCGGTGCTGTTCCTGGTGCTCACGCTCGGCCTGATCGCCACCTGGCAGGTCTTCGACCAGGTGTACGTGATGGGCAAGGGCGCGCCGGGCAACACCACGCTCACCCCGGCGTACCTGTCGTACTCGTCCGGCTTCGACAACGCCGACTTCGGTCACGGCGCGGCGATCGCGTTCCTGCTGCTGGCGATCATCCTGCCACTGGCCGGGCTGCAGCGGTGGGTGCTGCGGGAGCGCGGCACCAGGCACACACGAAAGGGGGTGCGGGCCCGTGGCTGACGAACTGCCCGGCGCCGGGAGGCCCGTCGAACGGGGCACGGGCGAGCGGCCGGTCCTGCGGCGCTTCCCCCGGCCGGCGCGGCTCGCGGGGTATCTGGCCCTGTGCGCCTTCGCGCTGCTCTACCTGCTGCCGTTCCTGATCCAGCTGGCGACCAGCTTCAAGACGGAACCGGACGCGGCCGCCCACCCCATGTCGCTGCTCACGTCCCATCCGACCGCGACCGCCTACCGGCGGCTGTTCGGGATGTCCGGCAGCGCCGAGAGCGTGCCGTTCCTGCGCTGGCTCGGCAACTCCGCCCTCGTCACCGTGGTCGTCACGGCCGGCAGGGTGCTGTTCGACTCCATGGCCGGCTACGCGCTGGCGCGGCTGCCGTTCGCCGGCCGCCGGACGCTCTTCGTGTTCCTGCTGTCCGCGATGTCGGTCCCGCCGGTCGTGCTGCTGATCCCGAAGTTCCTGGTGCTGAAGAGCTTCGGGATGTTCGACAGCTACGGCGGCATGATCGTGCCGCTGCTGGTCGACGCGGGCGGCGTCTTCATCATGAAGCAGTTCTTCGAGTCCGTCCCCCGCGAGATCGAGGAGGCCGCGCGCATCGACGGGGCCGGGGTGCTGCGGACCTTCTGGTCGGTGGTGCTGCCGATGTCCCGCGCCCCGCTGATCTCGCTGACGGTGCTGTGCTTCCAGGGCTCGTGGAACGAGTTCACGCACTTCCTGGTGTCCACCCAGTCCAGCCGCTTCGACACGCTGACCACCGGGCTGGCGCACTTCGTGTCGGGCGGGCTCGGCGGCGGGACGCAGTACCCGCTGAAGCTGGCGGCCGCGCTGCTGTCCACCGTGCCGGTGGCGGTGCTGTTCTTCTGCTTCCAGCGCTACTTCGTCCGCGGCTCCAACGCGGGCTCGGTGAAGGAGTGACCCGTATGCGTGCTTTGCGCCCCGGCGGGGAAGGGAGCGCACTATGGAACATCCGGAAGTCGACCTCGGCCGCGACGAGACGACGGAGGAGCGCGCGGACCGCCGGTGGGGCGACCTGCTGCAGGAACTGAGGGTCGCCCAGACCGGCGTGCAGATCCTGTTCGGCTTCCTGCTCACCGTCGTCTTCCAGCAGCGGTTCGGCCAACTCACGGCCGGCGAGCGGCATCTGTACGTGGCGAGCGTGGTGCTGGGCGCGGCCACCACCGGCGCGCTGGTCGGACCGGTGGCCGTGCACCGGCTGCTGACCGGTCACCGCCTGAAGCCCGAGACGGTCGCCTTCGCCTCCCGGCTGATGGCACTCGGCCTGTTCCTGCTGCTGTGCACCATGGTCTGCTCGCTGCTGCTGGTGGTGCGGGTGGCGGCGACCGACACCACGAGCCTGTGGGTCGTCGGGGTGATGGTGGTGTGGTTCGCGATGTGCTGGCTCGGCTTCCCGCTGTGGGCGCGGCACCGCAACAGCGCGCCTGAGGCCGATGACAGGTGAGGCCGGGCTACGCGGGCCGGCGGCTCAGGGAGTCTCGTTGGGCAGGATGAAGACCCCCGCGACCTTCTCATCCGTGTCGAAGGTGACCCGCGCCTTCATGTCGCCGGCCTCGTACCGCAACGGGACGTCGACCACCGTGTGGTCGCCGATGCGCCGGACGAAGGGCTCCTGCTCGCCGTAGCCCTCGAACGCGCCGACCAGGCCGGCGATCGAGGCCAGCGCGTCGCCGCGCACCTTGTCGGTGAACGCCGCGCGCACCTCGTCGTTGAACGACGGGCGCGCGTCGTCCATCCGGTCCTCCAGAACGGCCGTGACGACGGCGACGGCCCGTTCCGCCGCGTCCGCCATGTGCACTGTCTTGTCCATGGGTTCTCCCGTGCGGGGGTCGATGGGTTTGCCGAACCGCTGGAACGCGGCCTGGCGGGTGACCCCGAGCAGGTCCCCGATCTCCTGCCAGGTGTGCCCCGCGTCCCGGGCCTGCTGGACGCACAGCCTGAGCACCTGCTCCGCCACGCCGTCCATGTCCCTGGCCTGGCCGACCAGGTCGAGGTAGGCGGGCGGCGCGAGCGGGCTGCCCAGGGCCCGGGAGAGGGTGGAGGCCCGGTCGGCAAGCGATGCGGTGAGGTCCGTCAGCGACGGCGAGGGCTCGGTCACACGTCAAGCATGCCTTTACACCCGACGGGCGTCAAGGATTCCTTGACGCCACTTCGCCGGGGCGGGCCGGGCGGGGGCCGGCGGTGGCGTCAGCCCTGGTGAAAGGCGGTGACGACCAGGTCGGCGAGCAGCGCCGCGTAGGTGCCCTCCGGGTCGAGGTCGGGGTCGTAGATCGTGATGTTGAGGCCGACGCAGCGCTCGGAGCCGACCAGCGCGCGCAGCAGCGGCGCGAGTTCGCCGGGCAGCAGGCCGCCGTCGTCGGGGCTGTCCACGGCGGGCATCACGGAGGGGTCCAGCACGTCCGCGTCCAGGTGCACCCAGAAGCCGTCGAGCCCGGGTGCGGCCAGCGTGCGCAGGGCCGCTTCGGCCGCCTTCTCGGCGCCGCGCTCGCGGATCTCCCCCACCGTGGTGCTGGCTATGCCGGACGCGGTCAGCTCGGCCCGCTCCTCGTCGTAGTCCCGGATGCCGAAGACCTGGACGTCGCTCTCCCGCAGGTAGGGGCGCAGGCCCTCCAGGTCGGTCAGGTCGGCCTGGCCTCGGCCGGTGGCCAGGGCGAGTTCCTCGCCTCCCGCGGCGCCGACGTACGCGGAGTTGCCCGGGTGCCGGAAGTCGGCCGACCCGTCGATCACGGCGAGCCCGTACCGTCCGCGGCGGCGCAGCGCGAGCGAGGCGCCGAGCTGGATGGAGCAGTCGCCGCCGAGGACGACGGGGAACTCCCGGTCCCGGACGTGGCCCTCGATGCGGTCGGCGAGCTTGCGGGTGTAGGCGGCGATGGCGGCGGCGTTGAAGACCCCGTCGCCCGGCTTCCACTCCCCGCGGTCGTAGCGGGGCGGCACGACGACACCGCCCTCCGCGGCGCCGAGCCGCGCCAGGAGCCGCTGCTCGCGCAGCGCCCCGGCGAGTTTGTAGCAGCCCGGTACCGCACCTTCGGCGGGCGGGCGCAGGCCGAGGTTCGAGGGGGCGTCGAGCAGGACGAGGCGTTCGCGCATCGGCCCATTATGACCAGCCGCCGCAAGCGGGCCGCCGGGCGGCCCCCGTGACCGGGGCAGCCGCCCGCCTGCTGGGACCGATCGTCCAGCAATCGGGACGCCGGCGGGCGCGGACCGGCGTGCCGTGCGACGTTGGATCTGGCCGGAGCCGGTACGACCCCGCGCTCCCGCCCCGTCGGGCCGCCGCCCCGTGCGGCGCCCGCCCCGCCACCGAGAGGAGTCCCAGGATGCGGGCACTGGAGACCATCGGTTTCAGCCTGGGCGTGATCGCCTTCACCGTCGGCCTGCTGCTCTTCCTGATCGGCGGCCCCAACTACCGCCGCAACTGAGCCGCGCGGGCTCCGGCACCTCCGCGCCTTCACCGCCGCCGGTCACGACGTCCGGCGGCCCCCGCCGGCGGCGTCCGGGTGCAGGTTTGCCGTGAACGCGCGCACGGCCGGCTCACGGCGCCAGGGTCCGAGCGACGCGGTGAACGCGCCGAGGTAGCCGTGTGCGCGGTGCGACGCGACGTCCTGGAGCATGTCCGCCGACCGGCGGCCGAGCGCCAGCGCCCGGTCGAGGTCTCCCGCCTGGAGGTGGGCGGTCGCGACCACCGACAGGCGCATGCCGACCGATCGCGTGAAGTCGCCCGGCGCCATGGCGTCCGCTTCGGCGTGCCAGCGGAAGCAGCCGCGCGGGTTGCCGAGGTCCCGGTGGATCTCGGCGGCGTCGGCGGCCAGCCGTGGGCGGGTGAAGAAGTCGAGCCACTCCGGGTCGTCCTGGCTGCCGCGGGCCTCGGCACTCTCGAGCAGCACCTCGGCGCCGGCCAGGCAGGCGCCCGCCGCACGCGGGGCGCGGTCCCGGGCATGGGCGCGCGCCTGGACGAGGTGGGCGAAGCCCCGCAGCCGCGGCGAGTGCGCACCGGTCCTGGCCGCCGCGGCCGCGAGGTCGACCGCTTCACCGGGCCGGCCGGTGAGAGTGGCCTGCAGGCTCATGCAGGCCAGGACGTAGGCGGTGAGCTGGGTGTCCCCGCCGGCCCCGGCCAGGTGCAGGGCCTGCCGGAAGTACCCGCGCGCGAGGTCGTGCCGGCCGGTGTCGAACGCCGCCCACCCGGCCAGGCGTGCCAGTTCGGCGGTGGCGCTGTACAACTCCCGTTCCACGGCCGGGGTGCAGGACCCGCCGAGCAGCGGTGCCGCGGTGGAGACGAGGAGACGCGCGGCGGACCGGGCCGGGGCGCTGCCGCCGCCGGAGCGGGAGTCGGCCCGGCGGGCGTCGCGGGCGGCCCGGCGCAGTTCCGCCACCTCCCTGCGCCCGACGCGCGCGCCCAGGCGGGCGGTGCCTGCCGGGAAGTCAGGGCCCCCGGGGGAGGTGCCCGGTTCGTGGGCGCGGGCGGCGGGCGGCCGTGCGGCGGCGGCCGCGCCGGACGCCGTGGCCGCCGTGGCCGCCGTGCAACCCGACAGGAAATTGCGACGTTTCATCGTTCCTCCGATCGTCGGCCCGATGGGCGTTCCGGCCGATTCCGCGCTAGGCGGCCCGGAATTCCGCCGCGGCGGCCCGCACTTCGCCCATGTACTGCACGACGGAGTTCTCTCGGCGCCACGGTTCGAGCGATTGCGTGTAGATCCGGATGTAGTCGATTCCGCGCACGGTCTGGAGCCGCGTGAAGATCCGCAGCGACTTCCTGCCCAATTGGAGGCTGTGTTCGAGGTCGCCCTGCTGGGCGTACGCGCTCGCCAGGACGGAGAGCCGGATCGCGTGGGAGCGCGCGAAGGCGTCGGTGGGCATTCCTCCCATGGCGTGCCAGGCGAGGGTGGCCCGGGGGTTTCCGAGGTCCCGGAAGATCTCGGCGGCATCGGTGATGATCCTCTGCCGGGTGAAGAAATCGATCCAGGTGATTCCGGATCCGGCGTCCTCACCGCGCTGCTGGAGTTCCTCGGAGCGGGAAAGGCAGGCGGAGGCCGACCGGGCGTCGCCGTCGCGGGCGTGCGCCCGGGCCTCGATGAGCTTGGCGAATCCCCGCACCCGCGGGTCGGCCGACGGGACGCGCTCGTAGGCGCCCTGGGCCATGTCGATGGCCTGGGAGGTGAAGCCCCGCATCAGCGACTGCATCGCCATCGTGGTCAGCACGTAGGAGCCGAGGCTGGTGTCGCCGGCGGCCTTCGCCAGGCGCAGGGCCTGGATGTAGTGCCGCTGCGCGGCGTGGTGGCGGCCGGCGTCGAAGGCGGTCCATCCCGCGAGCCGGGCCATCTCGGCGGTCACGGAGAAGAGTTGCTGCCCCACGTCCGCCGCGTACCGCCCGCGCAGCAAGGGCGTCACCCGCTCGTACAGGAACGCCGTCAGGGAGCGCGACTTCAGACCGGAGCCGCCGAAGCGGGAGTCCCAGACGCGCGCGGAGTCGGCCGCCTCCCGTAACTCCGCGATGTGCGCGGCACCGACGGAAACGCGCCCGGCTCCCGTCGTCAGCGCCTCGGTGGGGCTCACCAGCCACCTGGTCACCGGTTCGGTGAAGGCCGAGACCGCGAACGGAGCGGACGTCAGAAAATCACGGCGGTTCAACGTACTCCAATACGACTGCGCTTCCGTGAGCGCTTCCCGCTGGTCCCGGGGAAATGCGAGCCCCACATCGGGGTTCGTCCGCCCGTACCAGTCCATGCCGATTTCCGCGAGGTCAACCGGCCGCCCCAGCCCTTCCGCGACGACCGTGCACAGGAGTTGGGGAACCGGCGGCCTGGGGCGCATACCGCGGCGGCACCAATTCGCCACGGAAGTATGGGTGTACTCACCGGGCAGTCCCTGTTCCTTGCACAGTGAGTTGAGCCGGAAGGCGATCCGCTTGTGGCTGATACCGGCTTCCGTGATGATCTGCTGGAGGCGCTCGTTCTCGCGGCGTTCCGCCCCACCCACTGCCACGCCCACCACGCTCCCCTCACCCGAGCATGCGTCCAGCATAGCGACGGGGGCCCGTGGTGAGCGGCCCCCGCAATTCGTGAGCCCCCCTTGTGAGCCCTGTGGAAACGGGACCGTGATGGTGTCATCGGAGAACAGGACCGGCCTTGACGGCAATGGTCCCGACGGCGCCGAAGGCGCGGCGGAGTTCAGCGGAGGAAGGTGTCATCAGTGAGTTCACCGGATCGGGGAATCGGCAGGTACTACGGACGAGTTCGTTCCGCTCTGTCCGGGCGGCAACCGCGGCGGCGGCGCTCGGAGCGGCTGCTCCTCGTGATGACCGCCCTGGTGCAGCCGCTGTTCCAGGTTCAGCTCCCGGCCTACGCGGCGGCTCCGGTCGTGGTGGCCGCCGCCGTGGCGACGCTGTGGCGGTGAGTCAGTCCGCGGACGTGGGCTGCCAGGGGATGCCGGGCACGACCAGGGGGCTGCCGGTGACGGGGTCGGCGACGACGACCGAGGTGAGGCCGAAGACCTCGCGGACCAGGTCGGCGGTGACCACGTCGGCCGGGCGGCCCTGGGCGACGATCCGGCCGGCCCTCATGGCGATCAGGTGATCGGCGTACCGGGCGGCCTGGTTGAGGTCGTGGAGGACGGCCACGACCGTGCGGCCCCGGCCGTGGTTGAGGCGCCGGACCAGGTCGAGCACCTCGACCTGGTGGGCGATGTCGAGGTAGGTGGTCGGCTCGTCCAGCAGCAAGAGGTCGGTGTCCTGGGCCAGGGCCATGGCGATCCACACCCGCTGGCGCTGGCCGCCGGACAGCTCGTCCACCGGGCGGTCGGCGAGGTCGGCGGTGTTGGTGTGCTCCAACGCCTCCGCGACGGCCCGTTCGTCGGCCTCGGACCACTGCTGCCACCACTTCTGGTGCGGCTGGCGGCCGCGGGCGACCAGGTCCGCGACGGTGATGCCGTCCGGCGGCGTGGGGCTCTGCGGCAGCACGCCGATGGTGCGGGCGATCTGCCGGCCGGGGATGCCGGAGAGTTCGGCGCCGTCCAGCAGCACGGTGCCGCTCCGCGGCTTGAGCAGCCGGCCCAGCGCGCGCAGCAGCGTGGACTTGCCGCAGGCGTTGGGGCCGACGATCACGGTGACCTGGCCGTCGGGGATCTCCAGGTCGAGGCCGTCGACGACCGTCCGGTCCTCGTAGGCGAGGGTGAGCGCCTGCGCGGTGAGTCGGCTGGGGGTGCTCATGCGGTGCTGCCTCCGGAACGGCTGCGGGTGCGGGCGATCAGCCACATCAGATAGGGGGCGCCCACCGCTGCGGTGAGCACGCCGACGGGGAGTTCGACGGGCGAGAACAGGCGGCGGGCCAGCAGGTCCGCGACCACGACGACCAGGGCGCCGGTCAGCGCCGAGGACAGCAGCGGGATCTGCGCGGTACGGGTCAGGCGGCGGGCGATCTGGGGGGCCAGCAGCGCCACGAAGTCGACCGGTCCGGTCGCGCCGGTGGCGACGGAGCACAGGACGACGCCGAGCAGGGTGAGGCCGAGCCGCACCCGGTCCAGCCGGATGCCGAGGGCGGTCGCGGTGTCGTCGTCGAAGGACGCGCCGCGCTGCGCCCGGGCCGCCCACAGGGCGGCGGGCACCGCCACCAGCATGACCAGGGCCAGCGGCGCGGCCTGGTCGTAACCGCGGCTGTTGAGCGATCCGGTCAGCCAGACCTTGGCCTGCTGGGCCACGAGGTAGTCGCCCTTGGTGAGGAAGAGCTGGGTCAGCGAGCCGAGGGCGATCGACACGCCGATGCCGATCAGCACGAAGCGGGACGCCTGCAGCCCTCCCCGCCAGGCGAAGGCGTACACCAGCAGGGCCGCGCCGAGCCCGCCGGCCACCGACACGTACGGCAGCGTGGTGTGCGCGACCAGCCCGAAGCTCATGGCGGCGACGGTGGCGGCGCCGGCGCCGTGGGTGACGCCGATGACGTCGGGGCTGGCCAGCGGGTTGCGGGCGACGGTCTGGACGAGCGCCCCTGCGATGCCGAACGCGGCTCCGGCGAGCAGGCCGACAACCAGCCGGGGCAGCCGCAGCGTGCCGACGACGAACTCGTCGGGGCTGGGCCGCCCGAACAGGACGTTGAGCACCTGCACGGGCGAGGTGAAGGTCTCCCCCACGCACAGGGAGAGCACGACGGCGGCGGCCAGCAGCACGGCGAGCAGCGCCGCGACGGCCACGGCCCTGCGGTGGACCAGGAAGCTGGCCCGGCCGGCGCGCACGACGGCGTAGCCGGCCGGGCGCACCCCGGCGCGGGCGCTGAGCGCGGTGGCGGTGGAAGTGCCGCCGGTGGAGGCGCGGTTCACGAGGCGACCACCGTCCTGCGCCGCACGAGCGCGATCAGGAACGGCACGCCGAGCAGCGCCGTCATCACCGCCACCGGCACCTCGGAGGGCGGGAAGACGATCCGGCCGATCACGTCGGACAGCAGGATCATCACCGGTCCCAGCAGCGCGGCGACCGGCAGCACCCAGCGGTGTGCGGCGCCGACCAGCGCGCGGGCGATGTGCGGAACCGCGAGGCCGGTGAAGGCGATCGGGCCGACCGCGGCCACGGCCGCCCCGGTGAGCACGGTCGCGCCCACGGCCCCGAGCACCCGCAGCCGGGCCACGTCGTGGCCGAGTCCGCGCGCGGCGTCGTCGCCGAGGGCCAGCGCGTCCAGGCCCTTGGCGAGCAGCCCGGCGAGCAGCAGCCCGGCGAGGACGAACGGCCAGATCCGGGCGATGACGTCGGTGCCGCGGCCGCTGATCGACCCGACCTGCCAGAACCGGAACTCGTCCAGGGCGTGGGCGTTGGTGGTGGCGATGCCGGAGACCACGGAGGCGAGGAAGGCGTTCATCGCGGCGCCGGCCAGCGCCAGTTTGACCGGGGAGGCGCCCCGGTGGCCGCCGGCGGCGACCAGTTGGACGGCGACGGCGGCCAGCGCGGCGCCGGCGAAGGCGAACCAGACGTAGCCGGTGAGGGTGTGCACGCCGAAGAAGGCGATGGCGCACACCACTCCGGCCGAGGCCCCCTGGCTGACGCCGAGGATGCCCGGTTCGGCGATCGGGTTGCGGGTGATGCCCTGCATGACGGTGCCGGCGACCGCGAGGGCGGCGCCGGCGAGCACGCCGATGATGGTCCGCGGCACGCGCAGCGACCGCACCACCTCTGCGTCGTTGCTGGTCCCGCCGTGCAGCAGGGCCTGGATCACCACGCTCGGGGCGATCTGCCGGCTGCCCACCGCCAGGCTGAGCAGGACGGCGAGCGCGAGCAGCACCGCGCATCCGATCAGCCAGGCGATGCGGCTACGGGTGGGTCGCGCCATCCGCCGCGTTCACTCTCCTTCGTTCCCCTGCTTCCACGGCGCCGGGCCGTCAGGCCGTCAGGTACGTCGTCAGGTCGTCGAGGACCGAGTCGGCGGCGGTGACGCCGAGCCCGAGGTACCAGGTCTCGTCGGGGACGTCGTGCGCGTGGCCGTCCTTGACCGCCTTGAGGTTCTTCCACAGCGGGTTGCCCTGGGCCTTGGACTTGTCGGTGGCCTTGGGGTCGCCGTAGACGCCGGTGAAGATGTAGTCGGCGTCGGCCTGGTCGATGTTCTCGGCGCTGACCTCGGCGGCCAGGTCGCTGATGTCCTGGTTCTTGGGCCGCGGGATGCCGACGTCCTTGAGGATGGTGCCGATGAACGAGTCGTTGGCGTAGAGGCGGATCTTGCCCTCGGGCATGTAGCGGACCATCGACACGGTCGGCTTGTGGGCGCCGAGCTTGTCGCCCAGGGCCTTGGCCCGCGCCTGGTAGGCGGAGAGGTTCGCCTTGGCCTGCGCGGTCTTGTCCAGCGCGGCGGCGTTCAGCAGGTAGTTCTCCTTCCACGTGAAGCCGGGGCGGATGGAGAAGACCGTCGGCGCGATCTTGGACAGCTCGTCGTAGGAGCCGGCGGCGCGCAGCTGGCTGCCCAGGATCAGGTCGGGCTTGAGGTTGTTGATGGCCTCCAGGTTGAGGCTGTTGATGGTGCCGACGTTCGCCGGATCGCCGGCCTCGCCCTTCAGGTAGGACGGCAGCTTCGGGGAGCCCTCGGTGACGGCGAGGCCGACCGGCTTGACGCCGAGCGACACCACGTTGTCCAACTCGCCGACGTCCAGGACGACGACCCGCTTGGGCTGGGACTTGATGACGGTGTCGCCCATGGCCGTCCTGACGGTGCGCGGCCACTGCCCCGGCTCGGCGTCCGTGCTGAGGGCGGCGGTCTTGGCGGCGGCGTCGCCGAAGTCCTTGCCGCCCTGCGCGACCGACTTGGAGTCCTTGGCCCCGGAACTGCCCGAGCCCCCCTTCCCGCTGTCGTCGGACGCACCGCAGGCCGCGAGGCTCAGCGCGGCGGCGATGGTGACAGCGACGGCGGCTGAGGCGCGGCGCCGAAGGGACATGGCGGGACTCCCTGAGGTCGGGTTGATCATTGACGCGTTAGGTGAGCCTTACCTTATGCGATGTCTGTGCGGCTCGAACAGGGGGGTCGTTGGTGACGGCACGCATGTCGCATCCGGCGGCCGCTCGCCCGCCCGGCGGCCCGGAGCGGGGTCCGGGCCCGGCGGCTGCCGTGGTCAACCGGCCTTGCGCCAGGCGAGGGTGGCGGGGCGGACCGCGCCGGCGCCGAACCTGGCGTTGACCTCGTCCATGACCGGCTCGGCGCGCAGCCGGTTCTCCCGCACCCGCTCCAGACTGATCTGCCCGCCCGCGGTGCCCGCCGGGCGCAGGCCCTCCGCGGTGACGGTGATCCCGCGGACGCGGGCCCGCTGCAGGTGCAGGGCGTCGACCATCCGGTACAGGGCGCCGCGCAGGTCGTCGGTGTGGTGGGAGGGCTCCGGCAGTTGCCTGGTGCGGCTGACGGTGGACCCGCCCGAGAAGGCGACCTCGAGGGTCAGCCCGGCCGCGATCTGGCGGCGCCCACGCAGCCGGTCCCCGAGGACGACGGCGGTCTCCAGCAGCGCGGCGCGGATCGCCCCCGGGTCGAGGGTGTCGGCGTCGAACAGGCGGCGCTCGCCGGTGGCGCCGGGCAGGCCGGTGGGCGTCACCGGGCGCGGGTCGATGCCGCGGGCCCGGTCCCGCAGCAGGCGCCCGGCGCGTCCGCCGAGGATCCGCTGGACCGTGGACTCGGGGACGGCGGCCAGCGCGCCGACGGTACGCAGCCCGAACGAGGTGAGTCGGCGTTCCTGGACCGGCCCGATGCCGTGCACCATCGCGACCGGCAGCGGATCGAGGAAACCGCGCACCTGCTCCGGGGTGACGACGGTGACCGGCAGCGGGCCCTTGGAGGCGGTCGCGGCGACCGTCCAGTTGGGCCCCGCCCCGATCCGCACGTCCACGTCCAGGTGCGCCAGGGCGCGGACCCGGATCCGCTGCGCCAGGTCGTACGGCGAGGCGTCCCAGTAGCGCAGGGCCCCGGCCACGTCGACCAGCGCCGCGGACGGCGGGAGGACCTGGAGCACCGGCGAGATGCCGCGGATCAGCCCCAGCAGCGTTCGGTACTCCCGCTCCCCCGTCCCGGGCCGGCACCGCACGTGCAGCACGTGCGCGCCCGCCGCTCCGGCCTGTTCCACCGCTGCCACCGACCACCTCCCGCGTCCCCGCCACCGTACTCGAACAGAATTCGAACACGCCAGATCCGAGGCGGCGCGCCCGCCCGCCGGGGCACGACGCGCCACCGGCGCGAATCCCCTTGTCGGCCGGGTGATCACCGGCTAGGGTCGCCGGGCGCATATCGGGGGATCACCACAGGTGGGGGGAAATGACAGACGAAATCGGCGCGCCCGCGAAGGCCGTGAGCGCGTGGAAGCAGGTGGCGACGGCCCTGATCCTGGTGCCGGCACTCGGCATCGGCCTCTGGAAGGTGCAGGCATCGTCGTCCTCGGACGGCACCCCGGCGCCCGCCACGTGCCCGGAACCGGACCAGGAGCCGGGGAACGCGCACGGGCAGGTCTCCGGGACGCAGCTGTGCACCGCACTGAACCGCCCCGACCTCCCCGATCTGCTCGGCACGCCCGCGGAGGCGGCGAAGGCCGCGAGTTCCCACGGCGGCTCCCTCGAACTCGCCTCCGGCACGCGGTTCGCGACCCCCTCGGCGCGGGTGGAACTGGACACCTACACGGCGACCCTCTCGGCCAGCTACGACCGCCTCCCGGTGACGGAGACCGCGGCGCTGCTGGGGGACGGGGCACGTCCGAGGACCGTGCTGGGCCGCCCCGCGGTGCTGTACGCGGACCACACCATCAGCATCCGGTTCCGGCTCGACGGGGGCGACAGCGACAACGGCCCCGGCGTCCCGGAGCGCACGCTGGTCGTGGCCCGCGACAGCGAGGACAGCGGCGGCTCCTTCGAACTGGCCCTGTGGCGGGCGGACGGCGAGGTGCCCGACGACGGTGTACTGCTCCACCTCGCCGAGACGGTGCTGCCGACGATCCCGGGGTGGGAGGGCGGAACCGCCACGGCGTGACCGGCCGGATGAGTGACCGGCGGCGGTGCCGGCTCAGGCCGTCCTGACGATGGCGATGGCGGCGATGTCGTCGTTGAGGTTGTTGCCGCTGTGCTTGAGCAGGGCGCGGTGCAGGCCCGCCAGGACCTGGCGGGGCGGCGCGGCCAGATGGTCCCGGGCCCAGGTGGCGAGCGGGAAGAACGCCCCGGTCGCGTCGCGGGTCTCGGTGACGCCGTCGGTATAGAGCAGCAGTTGCTCGCCGGGCCGGAACGCGAACCGCCGCGGGGTGCTGGTGGCGGTGAGCAGCCCGCCGAGGTTCAGCGGCGGCGCGGGGTCGTCGGTGGCGAGGAGTTCGACGCCGTCCCGCCGCCCGACCAGCGGCGGCGGATGGCCGCACGTCAGGAACGCGGCGTGGCTGCCGTCGCGGGGGATCTCCACGAGTGCGGCGGTGGCGAAGAGTTCGGCCGGGTCGCCCTGCGCCAGCGAGGCGGCGTCGTCCCGCAGCAGCGTGGTCTCCAGCCGGGTGGCCAGCTGCGCGAGGTCCGCCGCCTCGTAGGCCGCCTCCCGGAACGAGCCGAGCACGGCCGCCGCCACGGCGAGCGCGGGCAGCCCCTTGCCGCGGACGTCGCCGATGATGACGCGGATGCCGTGCCGGGTGTCGGCCAGCGCGTAGAAGTCCCCGCCGACGCGGGCGTGCGGCGTCGCGGCCAGATAGAGGCTGCCGGTCTCCAGCGGGCCGACCCGCCCCGGAATGGGCCGCAGCAGCACCTTCTGCGTGGTGTCGGCGACGGCTCGGATGCCGGTGAGGGCCGTCTCGCGCTGCAGCCGCAGATGGCTGGCGTACGCGGCGGTCACGGTGACGGCGCCGATGGCGGCGGCGGTGAACAGGATGGAGTGGTCCGAGGACATGGCGGCGTAGACCGCGACGCCCACCAGGCAGATGACGCCCAGGACCAGGGTCGGCACCACCGTCCACAGGGCCGCCGCGAGCGCGGGCGCCGTCGGCAGCAGCCGGGTGAACGGGATGTTGTGCGGGGTCAGCGACGAGAGGACCGCCAGGAGCACGGTCAGCAGCAACGGTGCGACCAGCACCGGATCCTGACGCACCCTGTCCTGCCACCGCACGTCTCTGTCACCAAGAACCCTCATGGGGGAAATATAGGGACAATCCGGCGGTAATGGGGGACGCCGCGACGGCGGCCGGAGGGGAGCGGTCAGCGGACCCGGCCCTGCTCCGCGTCGAGCGCCTTGTCCAGGGTGGTCGCGGCCATGATGAGCGCGAGGTGGGTGAACGCCTGGGGGAAGTTGCCGAGTTGCTCGCCGCTGGGGCCGATCTCCTCGGCGAACAGCCCGACATGGTTGGCGTAGGTGAGCATCTTCTCGAAGGTGTACCGGGCCTGGACCAGCCGTCCCGCACGCGCCAGCGCGTCGACGTACAGGAACGTGCACAGGCTGAAGGTGCCCTCCGTGCCGCGCAGGCCATCGGGTGAGGCCGACGGGTCGTAGCGGTAGACCAGGCTGTCGGAGACGAGCCGGCGGTCCATGGCGTCGAGGGTGGACAGCCACAGCGGGTCCCGGGCGGTGACGAAGCCGACCATGGGCATCAGCAGCAGCGAGGCGTCCAGCACGTCGCCGTCGTAGTGCTGGACGAACGCGCGCTCCTTCTCGCTCCAGCCCCGGTCCACGACCTGCTCGTAGATGGCGTCCCGGGCGGCACGCCACTTCTCCACGTCGGCGGGCCTGCGGAACGTCTCGGCCAGGCTCAGGCCGTGGTCGAAGGCCGTCCAGGACATCACCCTGCTGTAGGTGAAGTCCTGCCGCCCGCCGCGGGTCTCCCAGATGCCCTCGTCCGGCCGGTCCCAGTGGTCCGCGAGCCAGTCCAGAGTCCTGGCGAAGGCCCTCCAGCCCTGATAGGTGGCCTGCTGCCCGATCGCCCGGCCCTGGGACAGCGCGTAGACGGCCTCCCCGTAGATGTCCAGCTGGAGCTGGTCGGCCGCGCCGTTGCCGATGCGCACGGGCGCCGAGCCGCGGTAGCCCTCGAAGTGGTCGAGGACCTCCTCCGGCAGGTCGGGGCTGCCGTCGATCCGGTACATGGTCTGCAGCGGCTCGTCCTCCTTGCCCGCGCGCTCGCGCAGCCGCGCCACCAGCCAGTGCACGAACGCGGTGGCCTCCTCCTCGAACCCGAGGGCGAGCATGGCCCCCACCGACAGCGACCCGTCGCGCACCCACGTGAACCGGTAGTCCCAGTTGCGCTCACCGCCCACCTGCTCGGGCAGGCCGGTGGTCGCCGCGGCGACCAGCGCGCCGGTCGGCGCGTACGTCAGCAGCTTGAGGGTGATCACCGAGCGGTGCACCAACTCGGGCCAGCGGCCGCGGTACCGGGACTGGCGCAGCCAGCGCTGCCAGAAGTCGATGACCCCGGCCAGTTCCTCGGCCACCGAGTCCAGGGTGGGGGCGGGCGGCGGATCCCCGCCGGGCGTGCACACCGTGAACACGGCTCCGCCGGACTCGCCGGCCTCCAGCCGCACGGTCCCGCGCACGTCGTCGCCGTCGCGCTCCAGCGGGAAGGTGGCCTGCAGGTGGGCGTCGATGCCAGGGGCGTGGAAGAGCGCGCCGTCCTCTCCGACCTCGACCTCGTGCGCGGCGCGGGCGTAGTCGAAGCGGGGGCGGCACTCCAAGGTGAACTCGACGCTGCCCCGCACCGCGCGCACCAACCGGAAGAGCGTGTGCCGGTCGCTGACGGTGCCGGACGGGTCGGGCGGCATGAAGTCGACCACCTCACCCACGCCCTCCGGCGACATGAACCGGGTCACCAGCACCGCGGTGTCGGGCAGGTAGAGCTGCCTGCACACCTGGTCCGCGCGGTCCGGGCCGAGCCGGAAGTACCCGCCGCGGTCGTGGTCGAGCAGCGCGGCGAAGACGCTCGGCGAGTCGAAGCGGGGGGCCGCGAACCAGTCCACGACCCCCTGCGAGGAGACCAGCGCGGCGCTCTGCAGATCGCCGACCAGGCCGTGGTCGGCGATCGGGGGGTAGCGGTCCATGGCTCCTCCGCGCGTTCGACGGTCGCCCCCGCTCCCCCACTATCGGATCGGCCTGCGGGCCCTGCCACACGGGCCCAGGGTTCCGGCCGGGCGTGCCGCGGCGGCCTGCCCGGCCGGTTGCACCGCGCCGCCCCGGCGCCGGTCAGGGTTCGATGCGCGCCCGGACGTCCGTGATGAGCGTGTCCAGCAGGGCGATGAGAGTGGCCCGTTCGGTGGGCGGCAGGCCGGCGACGAGGGCGGCCTCGCGGCCGAGGACCGCGTCGACGGACCGCTCGATGAGGGCGTGGCCGGCCGGGGTGAGCCGGACCAGGACGGTGCGGCGGCCGGTCGTCCCCGGCCCGCGCGCAACCAGCCCCTCGCGCTCGGCGCGGGCCACGCGCTGGGAGATCGCGCCGGCCGTCACCAGCGTGCGGTCGGCGAGTGCCCGGGTGCTGAGCGTGTAGGGCGGGCCGGCGCGGCGGAGGACGGACAGCAGGTCGAGGGTGGCCGCGTCGATGCCGGCCTCGCGCAGGACCCGGTTGCGGTCGTCGGCGAAGAGCTTGGCCAGGCGCCAGATGGGCGTGACGATCTCGATGGACGCGGTCGGGGTGCCCGGGCGCTCCCGCTGCCATGCGGCGGCGATCTCGGCGGCCGGAGTGCCGCCCGGCGTCCCGCCGGGGGCATCGCCGCTGGGCGGTGCGGCCTCTCCCGCGCCCTCCTCGGTCATGCGCTGCCCTCCTCGCCGGCTGTTATGTTTAGATCTAAACGTACACCGGCTCTGCAGGCCGCAGTGAACGGAGGAGCCTTGTCCCGCACCGTGCTCGTCACCGGAGGCACCAGCGGCATCGGCCGCGCGGTGGCCGAACGGTTCGCCGCCGACGGCGCCGACGTCGTCGTCACCGGCCGCCACCAGGACACCGTCGAGCGGACCGCCAAGGAGCTGGGGGTGCGGGGCGTCGTGTGCGACGCCTCCGACCCGGCGCAGGCCGGCGCCCTCGCCGAGCAGCTGGAGTCGCTCCAGGTCCTGGTCAACGCGGCCGGCGGGCTGGCGAGCGCCGGACCCGGCGGCGGATCGGCGCTGGACCGGGTGCTCGCCCAGTGGCAGGCAGCCCTCGCGCAGAACCTGCTCACGGCGGTGCTCACCACGTCCGCCGTCCAGGACCGCTTCACCGGGGACGGCTGCGTGATCAGCGTCGGCTCGATCGGCGCCGAGCGCCGCGGCGGGTCGTACGGCGCGGCGAAGGCCGCGCTGGCGGCCTGGAACGCCGCGCTGTCCGCCGACCTCGCCCCGCGCGGCGTGACCTGCAACGTCATCTCCGCGGGATACATCGCCGGCACGAACTTCTTCCAGGGCGGCATGACCGACGAGCGCCATCGCACGCTGGTGGACGAGACCCACGACAAGCGTCCGGGCACGGTGGACGACATCGCGGCGACGGCGTACTTCCTCGCCTCCCCCGGCGCCCGCCACATCACCGGCCAGACGCTCCACGTCAACGGCGGCGCCTTCACCACGCGCTAGACGCGTGCTGAGGGTCCGGGCCCGGTCGTCACGCCGGGAGCCGAGCTCCGGTCTGCCACGACGTACGACAACTCCCGCCGCGCGGGCGGGCGTTCACGGCCAGGTCGTCGCCAGCCAGGCGCTGGCGACGGCGGCGGTGAAGACGGCGGCGTTGAGGGCGATCGCGCGTTCACCGCGGGAGAGGTGCAGCGCGGTGGCGCCGATCTGCAGCACCGCGAAGCCGACGGCCGCGGCCAGGGCGAGGCCCGGCGCGACGCCGTTGAGCGGCGGGAGGACGAGCCCGGCGGCGCCGAGCAGTTCGACGGCGCCGATGGCCCGCACCGCCGGCATCGGCGTGCTGTCCACCCAGCCCATCATCGGCAGCAGCTGCTCGCGGCTGCGCACCGCCTTGAGCCCGCCCGCGTAGAGGGAGAACAGGGCGAGCAGTCCGGCGACGATCCAGTAGGCGACGCTCATACCGCCGATTCCACCGGCCCGGCGTCGCGGTGTCCAAGACCCTTTGGGCAGCGCCGATACCCGGCGGGTATCGTGGCCGCATGGAGTTGCGGACGCTGCGCTACTTCGTGGCCGTCGCCGAGGAGCTCCACTTCGGCCGGGCCGCGGCGCGGCTGCACATGAGCCAGCCGCCGCTGAGCCGGGCGATCAGGAACCTGGAGGCCGAGGCCGGCGCCGCGCTGTTCGACCGCTCGCCCGCCGGGGTGCAGCTCACCGCGGTCGGCGCGGTGCTGCTCGCCGAGGCGCGCAGCCTCCTCGACCAGGCGGACCGGCTGCGGGTCAAGGTGGCGGCCGCGGCGGGCACCGCGACCCTCACCGTGGGGCTTCTGGGCGACAGCGCCGACCCGGACGTGGCCCGGCTCGCCGCCGCCTACCGCCGGCGGCACCCGCACGTCGAGGTCCGCATCCGCGAGACCGATCTGACCGATCCCACCTGCGGGTTGCACGCCGGGCTCGTCGATGTCGCCCTGACCCGCGGGCCGTTCGACGAGACCGGCCTGACCGTGCGGGAGTTGCGGGCCGATCCGGTGGGCGCGCTGCTGCGGGCCGACGATCCGCTGGCCGGCCGCACCTGCCTGCGGCTCGCCGACCTCGCCGACCGCCGCTGGTTCCGTTTCCCGCCCGGCACCGACCCGCACTGGCAGGCGTACTGGAACGGCGGTGAGCCGCGCGAGGGCCCGGTGGTGCGGGCCGTCCAGGAGTGCCGGCAGGCGGTGCTGTGGAACGGCACCGTCGGGATGACGCTCCTGGACCACCGCCCGCCGCGCGGGCTCACCGTGGTGCCGCTCGCCGACATGCCGCCGAGCCGGGTGGTGGCCGCGTGGAACGAGGGCGACACCAATCCGCTGATCCGCTCGTTCGCCGAGGCCGCGGCCGCGGCCTACCGGGGCAGCGGGGACGGACAGCGGAGCAGCGGCAACTGACGGGCGGCCGGGTGATCCCGCGTCACCGGTGGCTCAGGACGTTGACCACCCGGCCGCTGGGGTCGCGGACGAAGAACCGGCGCACGCCCCACTCCTCGTCGTGCAGCGCGTACACGATCTCCGCGCCGCTCTCCCGCACGGCCGCGTACACCGCGTCGACGTCGTCCACCTCCACGCTCATGTCGGGCGTGACGGGCGCGGTCCTGTCCGCGGTCATCAGGCTGACCTGGGCACCCGGGACGGCGGTGGAGGCGAGCGTCATGATCCAGCCGTGGTTCATGACCTCCTCGAAGCCGAGCCGGCCGTAGAACTGCCGGCTCTCCTCCCAGGTGTCTGTCGGGATGTTCGGAACGACACGGCGCACGGTCAACGCGGGCTCCCTGGGCCGGGATCGGACGGGGACGCCGCGATCCTCCCACGGCCCGCGCCGCCCGGCCGGGACCCACGAGCCCGCCGGCCCGGGCCGGGCGTGCCGGTGCTCAGCCCTGCACGGCGTACGCCCCGGCGGCGATGTCCTCCAGGAGCGTGGGACCGGTCGGCGTCCAGTCGAGCAGGGCCCGGGTGGCGTCGTTCGACGCGCTGACGTCCATGCCGAAGAACCGCCCGATCCAGCCGAAGTGCGCCTCGGCGTCCTCCGGCGCGACCGAGGAGACCGGCACTCCGAGGTACGCGCCGAGGGCGGCCGCGATGTCCCGGGAGGGGATGCCGGTCTCGCTGACGGCGTGCACCCGCGACCCGGCCGGCGCCTCCTCCAGGGCGAGCCGCACCAGCCGCGCGGCGTCGGTGCGGTGCACGGCGGCCCAGCGCGTCGAGCCGTCGCCGATGTACCCGGCCGTCCCGTGCTCCTTCGCGACCTGCGCGAGCCGTGCGGTGAAGCCGTGGTCGCCCATGCCGTGCACGGTCGGGGAGAAGCGCAGTGCGACCGGCCGCACTCCCCGTTCGGCGTACGACAGGGCGAGGTTCTCGCTGCCGCCGCGCATGGAGTCGGCGCCGTGGAACGGCGAGGGGTCGTCCTCGGTGATCGGGCGCCCGGTGACGCCCGACGCCAGCCCGGAGGCGAGCAGGAACGGCCGCCCGCTGCCCTCCAGGACCTCCAGCATGCGCTGCACGGCGCCGTGCTCGCTGCGCCCGGCGCCCGCGTAGTCGGTGAAGTCGTGCTTGAAGGCGAGGTGGATGACGCCTTCGGCGGCCGCGGCCGCGGTGGCCAGGCCCTCGACGTCGTCGAGGTCGCCGCGGTGGGCGGCGGCGCCCTTGGCCTCGAGCGCGGCGGCCGCCTCGTCGGAGCGGGCGAGGCCGACGACCTTGTGGCCGTGGGCGAGGAGTTCGTCGGTGACCGCCGAGCCGATCCAGCCGGAGGCTCCGGTGACGAAGACGTGCATGACGGGAGTCCTTCCACGTATGACAGTAACTGACATCAACCGTACATGATGATGTCAGCGACTGCCATCGCTACACTCGTCCGCATGGGTCGCTGGGAGCCGGATGCGCGGGGGCGGATGATCCGCGCCGCGATGGACCTCTTCGCCGAGCGCGGCTTCGAACAGACCACCGCGGGCGACATCGCCGAGAGCGCCGGCGTCACCGAGCGCACCTTCTTCCGGCATTTCACCGACAAGCGCGAGGTCCTCTTCGACGGTTCCGCGACCCTGGAGCGCACCGCGCACGACGCGATCCTGGCCGCTCCTGACGACATGTCGCCGCTCGAGGCGGCGCTGACCGGCATCGTCGCGGGCGGCGGGCTGCTGGAGCAGCGCCGGGAGCACGCGGTCCGCCGTTCCCGGATCGTCGCGGCCCATCCGAGCCTGCAGGAGCGCGAGCTGCTCAAGCTGGCGGCGATGACCGAGTCGACGGCGAAGGCGCTGCACGAGCGGGGCGTCGCCGAGCCCGCCGCCAGCCTGGCCGCGCACTCCGCGGTGACCGTCTTCCACGTCGCGTTCGCCCGCTGGATCGCGGCCCAGGACGGCGACGCGGCCCAGGACGGGAACGAGGGCCGGGACGCCGGGGCCCCGCCGAGCTTCGTCGACTGCGTCGCCGACACCGCGGCGGCACTGCGCGCCCTCACCTGACGTCCGCCGACCGGTGGCGCCGGCCCCCGCCGGCACCAGTGCAGGTCCGGCGCAGCACCGGCGCAGGACCGGTTCGGGACCGGTCAGGATTCGAGAAGCCCCCGCGCACAAGCGCTGACTAGCGTGAACGTCATGAACAGCATCGACTCCGTCACCCTCGAAGTACCCGACCCCGCCGCCGTCGCCGACTTCTACGGCTCCGCCCTCGGCCTCGACAAGCAGGTGCGCCTGCGCGCCTCGCAGGCCCCGACCGACGGCTTCCGCGGCTTCACCCTGTCGCTGGTCGTGTCCCGTCCGGCCACCGTCGACGCCTTCGTCGACGCCGCGGTCGGCGCGGGCGCCACCACGCTCAAGCCCGTCTCGAAGTCCCTCTGGGGCTACGGCGGCGTCGTGCAGGCGCCGGACGGGGCGATCTGGAAGGTCGCCACCTCCGCGAAGAAGGACACCGGCCCGGCCACCAGGGAGTTCGACCAGCTGGTGCTGCTGCTGGGCGCCGAGGACGTCCTGGCCAGCAAGAAGTTCTACGTCGAGCGCGGGCTGTCCGTGGCGCGGAGCTTCGGCCGCAAGTACGTCGAGTTCGCGCTTCCCGACAGCCCGGTGGGACTCGGGTTGTACGGGCGGAAGGGGCTGGCCAAGGACGCCGGCGTCTCCCCCGAAGGCAGCGGCTCGCACCGCATCTCCATCGGCGGCGCGTCCGGGCCCTTCACCGACCCGGACGGCTTCGCGTGGGAGACCCCCGGCTCCGAGAACTGACCCGCCCGCCTCGAGGAAGGACCCTCCGGTGTGCCACCCCGCGTACAGGCGCGCGCTCGTGTTCGCCCAGCATCTAAAGGATCTCGCGCGGCTGCGCCGCGTCCGTGACCGGATCGACCGGGAGTACGCCGTTCCCCTCGACGTCGAGGCGCTGGCCCACGCCGCCGGTGTGACGGCGGCGCATCTCAGCCGGCAGTTCCGGCTGGCCTACGGCGAGGCCCCGCACGCTTATCTCCTGGCCCGCCGGGTCGAGCGCGCGACGGTGCTGCTGCACGGCGGCGCCGCCCCCGCCGACGTGCACCGCGCCGTCGGGTGCCCGTCCCCGGACGCGTTCCGCACCCTCTTCACCGCGTGGGCCGGCATACCGCCCGACGCCTACGCGCGGCGGGCGGCGCCAGGCGCCGCGCGGGGGCCCGCGGTCCTGCCGGACGGCGGCGCCGGGCCGGCGGCCGGGCCGGTCAGGAATCGAGAAGCGCAGGTCCCCGAGCCGCAGCTAGCGTGAGAGCCATGGACATCACGATTCACACCAGCGTTCTCCCGCACGACGACCCCGACGCCTCCGTGGCCTTCTACCGCGACGTCCTCGGCTTCGAGGTCCGCACCGACGTGGGGTCCGGCAAGATGCGCTGGATCACGGTCGGCCCGGCCGGCCAGCCCAGCACGTCCCTCCTGCTGGCCCCGCCGGCCGCCGACCCGGGGATCACCGAGGACGAGCGGCGCATGATCACCGAGATGATGGCCAAGGGCACCTACGGATGGATCCTGCTCGCCGCCAAGGACCTCGACGCGACCTTCGCACAGGTGCGGGCCGCGGACGCCGAGGTCGTCCAGGAGCCCACCGAGCAGCCCTACGGCATCCGGGACTGCGCGTTCCGCGACCCCGCCGGCAACCTGGTCCGCATCCAGGAACTCGCCTGATCCGCCGCGCCGTTCCGCCGGGCCGGGCCGGACGGAGTGCCCGGCGCCCCGGTGGGGGGCGGAGCGCCGGGCGGCGGACAGGGCCCACCTCCCGCTGATTCCCGGGCCGTTGGTGACGACGTGCGCGCCACCTGACCCAGGTGACCGCGCCCTCCTGGCGGACGGCACCGACACACCGTCATGCGCCCCTTGTCCGTGCGGTATTGACGTGCTCACGCCGCACTGGCACCCTGCCTCGGCAGAAGCGATCGCCATCGGCGGCACCAACCGGCACCCCCGGACGGTCCCGCCACTGCTCCGCCCAGCCCCGCTCCGCCCACCCGCGTCCGTGGAGGCTCGTGCATGAGTGCGCGCACCGCGATGTCCCCGCTGCACCGGCCCGGCCGCCTGGCCCGGGCCGCCGCCGCGCTCGTCCTGTCCATCGGCGCGCTCGCCGCCGGCGCGGCGCATGCGGCGTCCGCCTCGCCCGCGCCGTCCGCGTCGCCGTCGGGAAGCCGCGTCGACTTCCACAAGTGGACCACCCAGGCCGACTTCGCCGCGGGCACCGCCGACGGGGTCGAGCAACTCGCAGGCGACCGCATGGGGATCGACGTCTCCGCGGCCGTCGGCACCCTCAAGTACAAGGACGCGTACCTGCACACCACGAAGACCTACGACTACGCCACCTGGACCTCGCCGGTCCACGCCGTCGCGTTCGGCGCCACCGAGATCGTCCCGTCATGGAACGCCCAGACGCCCGCGGGCACATGGCTCAAGGTCGAGGTGAACGCCACGATGGAGGACGGCGTGCGCACCGGGTGGCTGGACATGGGCCACTGGGCCGCCCTCGACACCGACATCGCACGGACGTCGGTGAGTCCGAGCGCCGCCCCCTACGGGCAGGTCGACACAGACACGTTCAACGCGTCGGCCGGACACACCGTCCAGGCCTACCAGTTGCGGGCGACGCTGTACCGCCTCACCGGCACCACCGCCACCCCGCGGCTTTGGCAGCTCGCCGCGTTCGCCTCGCTCGTCCCCGCCCGCACGTCGGTGCCGGCCAGCCCGCCCGGCGGCGCCGAGGGCGTCGAACTGGCCGTGCCCCGCTACTCGCAGCAGATCCACGCTGGCGAGTACAAGAAGTACGGCGGTGGCGGTGACGCCTGGTGCAGCCCGACCTCCAACGAGATGATCGACGAGTTCTGGGGCGCGGGACCGACCGCCGCCGACCTGACCTGGGTGGACCCTACCTTCGCCGACCCCAGCGTCGACTACGCCGCCCGCGAGACCTACGACTACCGCTACCAGGGCACCGGCAACTGGCCGTTCAACGCGGGCTACGCCGCGCACTTCGGACTCGACGCCGAGATCGTGCAGCTGCCCAGCGCCGACGACCTGGAGCAACTGGTCGCGGCCGGCATCCCGGTGGCCATCTCCGTGGCCTTCGACAACGGCGAGCTGACCGGCTCCGGCTACGGCACCGCCGGCCACCTGATGGTCGTCATCGGCTTCACCGCGAACGGCGACTTCATCGTCGACGACCCGTTCTCGGCGTCCGACGCGCAGGTCCGCCACGTGTACGCCCGCGCCCAGTTGGAGAACATCTGGCTGCGCACGTACTGGACACGGGCCGACGGCTCGACCGGTTACGGCTCCGGCGGCGTCGCCTACGTCATCACGCCGCACGACAAGGCGCTGCCGCCGGTCCTGGATCCGGCGAACCCGACCTGGTAGCGGAGCGAAGGACCGCTCGGCGCGGCGGCCGTCGCCACGAGGCCCGCCGCGCCGCAAGGCCCACCCGTCAGTCCAGGCAGAACTCGTTCCCCTCCGGGTCCGTCATCACGATGAAGCCGGCGCTCAGCGGAGGCTCGGGCTCGTGGCGCCGCACCCGTGCCGCCCCCAGCGCGACGAGCCGGTCGCACTCGGCCTCCAGCGCCGCCATGCGCGTGTCGCCCGCGAGCCCCGGAGCCGCCCGGACGTCGAGGTGGACGCGGTTCTTGGCGGTCTTGCCCTCGGGCACCTGCTGGAAGAACACCCGCGGGCCGTGCCCGTCCGGATCCTCGATCGCCGACCGGCTGTTGCGCTGCTCCTCGGGCACCCCGACCCGCTCCAGGAACTCGTCCCAGGCCGCCAGCGGGTCCCCGCCCTCGGGCACGTCGACACCGGGCGGGCCGGGATGGACGTATCCCAGGACGTCCCGCCAGAAGGACGACAGCGCCCGCGGGTCGTGGGCGTCGAAGGTGACCTGGAAGTGGCGGCTCATCGGAAGGCTCCGTTCGCGGTGCGGTGCGTGTGCAGGTAGAGGTCGCGCAGGAGGCAGACCTCGGACAGATGGTGGATCAGTTCGCGGTGGATGTGCAGCACGAGGTCGGCCATGGGAGCCTGCGGGTACGGCTCCTTCGCGCCGACCGGAACCCGCAGCCCGCCGTCACCCAGCGCGCGGACCCCGGCCAGCCACACGTCGGCCTGGGCCGTCAGCTGCTCCAGCGCCCCGGCCGCGGTGCCCGCGTACCGCCAGGTGTCGTGCGAGGCGGCCGGCGCCCCGAAGTGCGACGCGTTCCGTACGGCGAGCACGCCGCTGACGACATGCCCGAGCCGCCAGGCGATGGTGGTGAAGGGAGCGGGATCCGGTGCCGGATGGCCGTAGTCCCACGTGAACTCGCCCGCACCCAGCTGCAGCGGCGCCGTCGACGTACCGCGCGGCCGCACGCTCCATGCCTCGGGCACCGGGGACCAGAAGTACTCGTCGTCCGTGAGCCCCTCCAGCCGCGGCCGGACCAGCCCGTCCCACTGGAACTCCCACTGCTCCCGCAGCACCCGGTTCCAGTCGACGCCCTCCACCTGCCTTCGCTCCATGACCACCACCCTGTCACCCGATCAGGACGGAACGCGTCCGCTATGGGGGGTGGGGGTGAGGTGGGGTGGGTGGGTGGAGGTAGCTCGTCACGTGAACGGATCGGCTGAAGGTGATCGGTGCGGGTAGCTCGCACCGTGAACGGACCGGCTGAACGTGAGGGGTGGAGGTAGCTCGTCACGTGAACGGATCGGCTGAACGTGATCGGTGCGGGTAGCTCGAAAAGTGAACGTCCTGGCCCTTTTTTGCCGGCCTCTCGCCGCCGGGCCCTTAGACCCCGTGTCTGCCGGTCGATCGTGCTCGCTCGCTGCGCTCACTGCGCGCGTTCTCTCTCTAGACACCGGCGGGCCCTTTGGCTCGATGCCTACACGGGG
>NZ_JBIRRR010000034.1:0-44594 GCF_044333795.1 Streptomyces sp. NPDC020917
AAGTCCGCGACGACATCCACGAGGCCTTCCTCAAGCTCGCCTGCTGCATCATCGTCTTCAGACGCATCCGAGCATTGTGTTAGCTCCTCTAAAGCGCGAACTTGAACCCTTCGTGGCTACGTGCGAAGCCCAGCGCAGCATAGAAACGGTGCGCGTCCTCACGCTGCTTGTTGCTGGTCAGCTGCACCAGTGCGCAGCCCCGCGCGCGTGCCCTCGTGATCGCGTGCTCCATCAAGGTCCGGCCGAGCCCAGCCCCACGCCGGTCCGCGCGGATCCGCACCGCCTCGACCAGAGCACGCTCGCCGCCGCCCTTGCCGAGTCCCGGGATGTACGTCGCCTGCAGGCACCCGACCACCGTGCCGTCGTCGTCCACCAGGACCAGCATTTCGTTGCGCGGGTCCGTGTCAATGGCCACGAAGGCGCGCTCGTAGGCCTCCGTCACCACAACCGCCGCCGGGTCCACGACCTGCTCCTCGTCAGCGAGCAGAGCCAGCACCGCAGGCAGGTCGGCGCGGGTCGCAGGGCGCAAGGTATGAGCAGGTGCGGGCTCAGCGACGGCAGACATGGCACTGACCCTAACTGGTCACTCATCCGCGGGCTTCAGCCCCCAGCCCGTGAGCCTCTGGCGTCAGGGACGGGCACACGAGATGATCACCGTGTGACAGGTGTGATCTTCTTTGATCTGGACGGAACCCTGGTCGATCACCGAAGCGCGGTCCTCGACGCGATCGGCCGGATCGTCCAGGCTGCGCCGAACGCGACGGCTCCACCGGAGGAACTGGCGGCGTTGTGGTGGACGCTGGAGGCCCGCCACATGCGGGAATACCTGGCCGGTCAGTGCTCCTTCGCCGAGCACCACCGACGCAGGATCCGTTCCTTCCTGCCGATGCTCTGCGAGCCTGTTCCCGACAGCCCCGACCTTCTGGATGCCTGGATGACCGAACGCTACCTCGCGGCGTTCGAGGAGTCCTGGCAGTGCTATCCCGATGTCCATCCCGCTTTGGAGGCCCTGAAACGGCTTCCCGGAGGACCGCGTCTGGCTGTTCTCACCAACGGGGACCCCGAGCAGCAGCGCGCCAAACTCGCCCGCTTCGGCCTCCTCGGATACTTCGAAGCCGTCCTGACCCCGACCGAGCTCGGTGCGGCCAAGCCCGCTGCGTACGCCGCTGCCTGCCGATGGATGCGGACGGACCCCACACAGGCGGTCAACGTGGGCGACATGCTGGAAAGCGATGTGGAGGCGGCCGCCCTGGCCGGGCTCGTCGGCATCTGGCTGGACCGCGGCGTCGACTTCGTCACCGGTGGACCATCGCCGACAGCAGGCGACACGGTGCTCCGCATCGAACGGCTCACAGACCTTCCCCACCACCTGTCATCACACACAAACGCCTGATGGCCCGGGCCGGAGACAGCGACACGTGGCCCTGGTGATCGCCTTCGGTGCCGGCCCGTCAAGCTCCGCAACAGGTCAGGCCATGCTGGGCGGCATCCAGGTCCGCGTGGACGTCAGCTGCTTCCCGTCGGCGCGGCCGGGGGCTCATCACTCGCGGCCGTACGGGCGGTCCGGTTGCAGGGCGTACGCGCCCCCGCGGCGCCTCAATTTCCCTGCGGTCCCCTGGTCGGCAGCGTCCGCGGCAGTTCCGGCGACTCGGTGTCCAGGGGTACCGCGGTCGACCGCACCATGCCGAGCTGCACCGCCTGCTTGGGCAGCACCGCGTCCAGAAACCACTCGGCGGCGACCCGGGCGCGGTTCGCGGGCATGGCCCACAGGTGGTAGCCGCGGGTGACGGCGCCGGCGGCGATGCCGGACAGCGGCACGCCCAGGGGGTTGGCTGCGGCCTGCGACCCGCCGAGATCCACGACGAAGCCGAGGTCGTGGTGCTTGTAGGGGCGGGCAGTGCCGTAGCCGAGGGACGCCGCGATGTTCCGGGCGAGGGTCCTGCCCTGGCGGGTCGCGTGCTGGGCGGTCATCGGGGTGTAGGACCCGGGGCGGGTCGCGTCCGGCACCGCGGCGGCGTCCCCGGCCGCGTAGACCTCGGGGTGACCCGGGACTGTCAGGTCCGGGTCGACCACCAGGCGGCCCTTGACGGTGGTCAGGCCCACCCTGTCGACCAGCGGGTCCGGCCGAACCCCGACGCACCAGATGAGGCTGCGGGTGGCGACCTCCTCGCCGGTGCTCAGCACCACGCCGTCAGCGGTGGCCTCCTGCACGGTCTGGCCGGTACGCACCTCCACGCCGCGCCGGCGCAGCACCCGGTCGGCGGTCCGCGACAGGTGCGGGTCGAGCTCCGGCAGTACGCGTTCGGCGATGTCCAGCAGCAGCCATCGCGGCTGGTCCACGTACCGCAGTACGCGGTGCCGCCTGACCAGCGAGTCGGTGAAGAGCTTGCCCTGGGCAGCCACCTCGGTGCCGGTGTAGCCCGCGCCGACGACGACGTACGTGCACCGGGCGACGCACTCGCGGGGGTCGTCCGTGGCGCCGGCCAGTTCGATCTGCCGGGTGATGTGGTCGCGCAGGTACAGGGCCTCGGGCATGCCGCGGTAGCCGTGCGCGTGCTCGGCGATCCCCGGGATCGGCAGCAGCCGGTTGACGCTGCCCACGGTGAGCACCAGCCGGTCGTACGACATGCTGCCCGTGTCGCCCTCGGGGCCGGTGTAGGAGACCGTGCGCCGGTCCAGGTCGACCCCGTGGGCCTCGCCGAGTACGAGCCGGGCCTGCGGCAGAGTGCCGGGCAGCGACACGGCGACCCGGCGGGGGTCCAGGACCCCGGAGGAGACCTGCGGCAGCAGCGGCAGGTACAGGAAGTAGTCCGTGGGATTGATCAGGGCGACTTCGACGTGTCCGCGCAGCCCGCGGTGCCGGAGCAGGGCGCGGGCGGCTTCGTATCCGGCGAACCCGGCGCCGACGATCAGTACACGGAATCGGGACATGACGCTTCCTTCCTCACGCCGTACGTGAGCCCCTGCGGGAACGGGACGCCGACGTTCGGCCTCATGGAGGAACAAGGCCGCCTCGCGGCGTGGCTGCACAGTCCTGCGCTACGAGATAGCTCAAATCAGGCATACTAAACACCCGTCTCACATGGACCACACGGTCACCATGTGGCCGGTCGCCGCCCTTCGCTGCTGCATTCGGGAGCAGACCGTGCCTGACCCGGCCAGTGCGCCGCCTCCCGGGCAACCCGCCAGGGGAAGCTCATCCGAAGGTGTCCGGAGAACCTCCTTCGCTCCGGCCTCCGGGATGCGGTTCGCCGACTGGATGGACAACCGGGGAGGCCTGTACCGGTGGGCCAGGAACACCATGCGCAGGACGTTCCCCGACCACTGGTCGTTCCTGCTCGGCGAGATCTGCCTGTACAGCCTGATCCTGCTGGTGGTCACCGGCCTGTACCTGACGCTGTTCTTCCACCCGTCGATGGACACCGTCGTCTACCGCGGCGGCTACGCCCCCCTGCAGGGCGTCCGGATGTCCCAGGCGTACGCGTCCGCCCTGCACATCAGCCTCGATGTGCGCGGCGGTCTGCTGATCCGGCAGATGCACCACTGGGCCGCGCTGATCCTGGTCGCCGGCATCCTCGCCCACATGATGCGGACCTTCTTCTCCGGGGCGTTCCGCAAGCCCCGCGAGATCATCTGGATCACCGGGTTCGGGCTGCTCCCGCTGGCCCTCTTCGAGGGGCTGACCGGCTACGACCTCCCAGACGACCTGCTGTCAGGGACCGGCACCAGGGTCGTGCAGGGCGGCATCCTGTCGACGCCGGTGGTCGGTACGTACCTGTCGATGTTCCTGTTCGGCGGTGAGTTCCCCGGCCGGGACTACGTGCCGCGCTTCAACTCCATCCACCTCCTGGTGATCCCCGGGATGATGACGGCGCTGCTGCTGGTGCACCTCATCCTGCTCTTCCACCACCAGCACGCCCAGTTTCCCGGTCCCGGGCGCAGCGACCGGAACACCGTCGGCATGCCCCTGCTGTGGCGGCGTGCCGCGAAGTCCGGCGGCTACTTCCTCCTCGTCTCCGCGGTCATCGCCGTCATCTCGGCCGTCGCCCAGATCAACCCGATCTGGCAGTACGGGCCCTACCGCCCGGATCACGTCTCGTCCGGGTCCCAACCCGACTGGTACATGGGGTTCGCCGACGGCCTGGAACGCATCATGCCCGGCTGGGAGATCCGCCTGTGGGGACACACCCTGGTCCTCGACGTCCTCATCCCCCTGGTCACCTTCGGCCTCGTACTCGCCGCCATCGGCGTCTACCCGTTCTTCGAGGCATGGATCAACGGCGACCGGTCCGACCACCACCTCCTCGAACGTCCCCGCAACCGCCCCGTGCGCACCGGACTCGGGGTCGCCTGGATCACCCTGTACTTCGTGCTGTTCGTCGCCGCCAGCAACGACATCATCGCCACGCACTTCCATGTGTCCGTCAACGCCGTCACCTGGGCCGCCCGCATCGCGGTCTTCGTCGTACCGCCAGTGGCCTACTTCGTCACCAAACGCATCGCGCTCGGCCTCCAGCGGCGCGACCGCGACCGCGTCCTGCACGGACGGGAGACCGGCATCATCAAGCTGCTGCCGCACGGCGAGTACATCGAGGTCCACTCCCTGCTGTCCCAGGAGAAGGTCCACCGGTTGACCGCCCACGAGCAGCCGCCCCCGCTCACCCTGTCCTCCCTCGCCCGCGACGAGGACACGGCGCCCCCCGGCGCCCCCTCGGCGACGCACCTCACGCGCCTGCGCGTACGGCTGTCCCAGGCGATGTTCGGAGAGAAGAACAACATCACCAAACCGAAGGCGCAGGAGAACCGCGAACCCGAGCCGTCAGCCAAGGACGGAACCTGATCCAGCGATATCACCAACGGGTGATTCCCCCGGCGAGGCAGGGAAGCGGACAAAGGCCGTCAATTACCCTGGGTGCACCTTGCTGACCAGCGGGAGGTGCGGTGCCCGGCGACGACGAGACGTTGCGGATCAAACGGCAGAGAACGGTGTACCTCCTCACCTGGACGAGAGGGTGTACGGGGTCGGCCTGGGCGGGAACGTGGATGCGACGGGCCACCCCACCGGGGAGCTCGCCATCTGGGTGATCGCCCTGGCGCAACCGGGCTCGGGGCTGCCGCCGATCAGACAGGTCGTCCCCCCGCTGATCGACGGGGTCACGACGCATGTCGTCGAAATGAAGAAGAGCGAGCCGGACTCCCACGGCAAGCGGGTGGCCGGCGGCAGTTCGGTCCGCGGGTACACCTCCGCGCCCGGCCAGCCGGACCGGGAAGTGGGCACGGGCACCCTGGGCATCGCCGCCCGCACCGAGGGCGTGCCCGACGGCAAGCGCCCCGACGTGCTGCTCTCGTGCTGTCACGTGCTCGGAGACCAACCAGGCGGCCGGGTCGTGCAGTTCAGCTGCTCGGAGTGCTGCACGCCCGAAGTCGGCCGGGTCCTGCGCGGCGTCAAGAAGGTGGACGCGTCGATCGCGACGATCAACGACGACTGGGACGTGGACGAAGGATTTCACTGGGCTCGGCATCCCCGCCGTGCGGCCGGCAGACCACTGGCAGAGTGACGAGCTGGTCTACGAAGCCGGATTCCCGGTCGGCGACCCCGCCGTCGGCGGGCAGTTGCGGCTGCACCGCCACCGGGGTGGCCGGGTCGACTGGTTCGCCGCCGACGCCGAGACCTCCCCGCCCGCGGGCGGAGCCGCGGCCACCGCGGACAGGGTGTCCCAGGCGATCACCTGCTACCCGACCCAGCTCCAGTACCCGGGCGCGCCGCTGCCCCGCTGGTGGGAGATCGAGGACGCGGCCGTCGACATCGGCGGATACCCGCCCGACACCAGCCACTTCGCCACCACCCTGCTGATCGACCTCATCGCCTCGCACAGCGACGACTGGTTCGTCTTCCCCGTCCCCGCCCAGGCCGAGCACCTGCTCACCGTCCACCAGCCCACCGTCACCGACGGGTTCGGGCGCACGTACCCGCTGGCGCCGCCCGCCGGCTGGTCGCTGTTCCGCACCACCGGCCTCGACGGCAGCTCCCTGGTCGTCTGGCTGCGCACCCTGATGCCCTTGGAAGGACCGGTCATCGAGCACGTCCTGCTCGGCCTGGACGAGTACAGCGACGTCCTGTGGGCCGTCGAACAGCAGGTCGCCGGGCACACCCTTGCGAGCCCCGAACGCACCCCTGCCGAAGAGGCCGCGAACCCGACCTTCGCGCTGCCCGACCGGGGCGGCGAACCCGGCGAGCGCCAGTGGTTCACGTACGTGCCTGGCCGCGGTCAGACCGCGTACTGGCACCCGTACGAGAGCGACGACCTGCCGGGAGCCGACGGCGTCCCGCGGCGCCGCTTCGTCCAGCGCAGGATGGCGGATCTGTCCTGCACCCGGCCCGAGTTGCTGCCCGCGCCCACCGCCGAACTGCTGCGGGTGCGCCAGGGCGCGACCGAGATCGTCCACGAGATCGAGCCGACCACCCTGCCGTCCATCGGTGTTGTCCTGGAACGCCGTTACCACTTCGCCCGCGACGTCCTCGGCCGCCCTCTCCTGTGGCGCTCGCGCCGCCGCACCCCGTCCCTCAACCCGCCCGGCACAACGATGCGCTTCGACGTCCTGGCCGAAGGCCGCGTCCCGACACCATCCCCAGCCCCGCCCCTGTGACGGTGCTCGAGCGTTGCCGCAGTCCGCCCGTACCGACGGATCAGAGCGGCCCGGGCTGAGGACAAAGGCGGGTGGGCTGCGGCGGCCGGGATTGCGTGGTCGACCAGATGGCGAGGAGTTGGAGCCGGTCTTCGGACGCGGTGCCGGGTTCGGCGGTGTAGATGATCAGGTCATGCACGGCCCGGTCCGGCAGGGGCAGGTCGAGGGACTGGAAGGTCAGTTCCAGGTGGCCGACGTCGGGGTGCTGGAGCCGTTTGACGCCGTCGTGGCGCATCAGGACGTCGTGCGCGGCCCAGCGGCTGCGGAACTCCGGGCTGAGGGTGGACAGTTCGCCGACGAGTTCGCGCAGTGCCCGATCGCGGGGCTCGCGCCCGACCTCGGCGCGCAGCAGGGCGGCGGTGGCGCCGCCGGCGGCGTCCCAGTCGACGAAGAAGTCCTGCGCGCCAGGGTCGAGGAAGATGTAGCGGGCGAGGTTGGGGCGGCCGCGCTCGTCGGTGGTGGCGCTGTCGAACATCGGCGCGAGCAGGGCGCGGGCCAGGGCGTTGCCGGCGACGACGTCCGTGCGGCCGTTGCGTACGAACGCCGAGGACGTCGTCATGGAGTCGAGCAGCCACTGGACCCGGGGCGGGACCTCGACGTCCCTGCGTCGTGACGGCGTGCGGCTCTCGTGCCGCGATGACCGGGCCAGGTCGAACAGGTAGGAGCGTTCGTCGTCGTCCAGGCGCAGGGCACGGGCGACCGCGGCAAGGACGTCCTCGGACACGCCGCCGATGTGCCCCTTCTCCAGCCGCGTGTACCACTCCGTGCTCACGCCGGCGAGGACGGCGACCTCCTCGCGCCGCAGCCCGGGGACCCTGCGACGGGTGCTGGTGGGCAGTCCTGCCTGCGCCGGGGTGATCCTGGCGCGCCGGCCGGCAAGGAAGTCCCGGATTTCCCCGCGGTATCCGGACGATTGGTGCATGCCATTCATGCTAGCCACTGGTCACGGCGCGAAGGGGGTTGAGCTTGTACCCCCCATAAGCGCGACCTTCTCCGGTGGCGGCGATCGCGGTCTCCTGGGGATCGAACGTCCCGGGACGATCCGAGAACAAAACAGCGGAGGTAGGACATGACGAGCAAGGCACTGACGGTGCCGGCGGTGGCGTTGGGCACATGGGCCTGGGGAGACAGTGGAAAGGCGGGCGACGGCTATTTCGGCAGCCGGCTGAGCGAGTCCGGCCTGCGAGAGGTCGTCGAGAAGGCGCAGGCGAACGGGTTCACCTTGTGGGACACCGCCGCGGTGTACGGCACGGGCCGCTCGGAGTCCGTCCTCGCCCAGGCACTGAAGGGCTATGACCGCAGCGAGTACCAGCTGTCGACGAAGTTCACCCCGCAGATCGCGGGCGACGGCGACGATCCGGTCGCGGACATGCTGGAGCAGAGCCTCGACCGATTGGGCACGGACCATGTGGATCTCTTCTGGATCCACAATCCCTCCGATGTCGCACGATGGACGCCGCCGCTGATCCCGCTGCTGGAGAGCGGCAAGATCAAGCATGTCGGCGTCTCGAACCACAACATGGAGGAGATCGCTCGTGCCGATCAGATCCTCGGCGAGGCCGGCTTCCGCGTGGAGGCGGTCCAGAACCACCTCAGCCTCCTGTACCGCGGCTCCGAGCGCGCGGGCATCCTCGCGTACTGCCGCGAGCTCGACGTGCGGTTCTTCTCCTACATGGTCCTTGAGCAGGGAGCGCTGACCGGCAGGTACAGCCCGGCGAATCCGTTGCCGGAGGGGAGCAGCCGGGCTGCGGTGTACAACGGCATCCTGCCCCAACTCCAGGCGCTGACGGACCGGATGGGGGCCATCGGCGAGGACCGCGGTGCGTCCGCCGCCGATGTCGCGACCGCCTGGGCCATCGCCAAGGGAACCACCCCGATCATCGGGGTCACGAAGGCGGGTTACGTCGACGGGTTGATCCGAGCTGGCGGCATCGAGCTCGCGGACGAGGAGATCGCGGAACTGGAGGCGCTGGCGGATGCCGCGGACGTCGACACGCGTGGCTGGTGGGAGCAGGAAATGTAGCAGTGGTCGTCCCTATTACCCGGACGCCGTTGGGTACGGTGCTTGCCTTCCACCATCCCCCGGTAGCCCTGGACGTCACCGTTCAGCGGGCGTTGGCTGCAGCAACTGGCAGGCTGAACCGGGCGGGCACCGCACCCTGCTGGAGCGGGATATTCGCTGGTCGCCGCTCGTCGAGGGCGGTCATACTGCCGCGATGGATCCGGTGACTCTTGAGACCGACCGTCTGGTGCTGCGGGCCTTCACACCTGCCGACGTGGACGCGGTGTACGAAGCCTGCCAGGACGAGGACATCCAGTTCTACACGCCGGTTCCGGTGCCGTACCGGCGTGCGGACGCGGAGCAGCTCGTCGGCGAGAAGCTGCCCGCTCAGTGGGCCGAGGACAGGGACTACACCCTCGGGGCGTTCCGCAAGGACACCGGCGCCCTGGTCGGCTCGTACTGCCTGACCCTCGTCAGCCGCGGCGTCTGGGAGCTCGGTTACTGGGCGGTCAGGGAACAGCGCGGACGCGGGTACTCGGTGGAGGCCGCCCGGGCCCTCTGCGACTGGGGCTGGGCCACCCTCGACGTCCACCGCATCGAGTGGTGGGCCATGGCCGGGAACACCGGCTCGCGTGCCGTCGCCGAGAAACTCGGCTTCACCCTCGAAGGAACACTGCGCAATCGCGGCGTAGCCAACGACGGCAAGCCGCACGACTGGTGGGTGGGCGGACTGCTGAGGCCCTGCCCCCCGAACCCCGATCGCAGACCGGCCCGGCCGTGTGAGCAGGCGAGGCGGGTTCTGGTGGCATGACGGCTGCAGGCGCCCCGCCGGAAGTCCCGGCGGGGCGCCCGCGGCCCCCGACATCAGCGGCTGGCGGCGCCCGGAGTCCCGTGCTCACCGCACAGGCGGTGTCTAGTCAACGGACCATGTGTCCTGGCAGGAGTGGACGATCGTGCTGCTGCCGTTCATCGCGGCGACCTGGACGCCCACCCCCCAAATCCCGTTCTTGGTGTCCTGCACGGTCGTGTTCACGTAGTAGGCCGTGCCGCTGCCCGCGGTGTCGTGATGCCAGGCGTAGTAGTGCCAGACCCCGTTGTATCCCTTGGTCATGAACCTGATGGCCGCGTTGTGGCCGTCCGCCGCGGTGTCGTAGACGCCCATCTGGACGGTGAGCTTGTCGTCGGGGCCGTTGTTCCAGTTCGAGACCGTGGCACCGCCCTTGGCGCCCGTCGTCGAACAGTTGACGGTCAGAGCCACCGCCGGCGTGACGGGTGCGCCGACCGCCCGGGCGGTGGTGGCGCCTCCCGGATCCGGGCTGGCCGACGCCTGGCCGGCGAACCCGATCGTGGCCACCGCCAGTGCGGCACAGGCGGCAGCCAGGCGTGCGGGAGCGTTCATGAGGATCCCCCCTGCTGATCGCCGGGAGCCCCGATCCCCTCTGGACGAGTCCCCCCGGTCGTCGGCCTCGATGGTGCCCCGGGTGTGCGCACAGCAACAAGCCCGTACCGTGTGGTTGGCAGAGGTATCAGCCATTCCGCCGTGACGCTGTCAGATGGAGCGGCACGGCGCCGTCACCGCGGCACCGCGTCACCGCGCCGCCGAAGTCCTACGGGTCGGCGGGGCAGTTGTGGTCGTCGTCGAGGCCCGACGAACCCGGCGAGGCAGGATCGCGTCCAGAAGACCCGGGAAGGCTGCGTCGAGTTCGTCTTCCTGCAGGGTGTTGAGAGCTTGGGTCCCCTTGCGGTGCGTGACGATCACGCCCGCCTCGCGCAAGGTCTTGAAATGGTGGCTGAGGGTGTTCTTTGCGACGGCCACATCGAAGGTGCCGCAGGCGATCGGCGCGTCCGAAGCGCGTAGTTGACGCACCAGCTCAAGCCGCACGGGGTCGGAGAGCGCCCGCAGCACCGTGGTCACGTCGAGGGTGGTCGCACTGGCTGCGGGTTGTGCGGCTTCCTGGCTCGCCATCTCCTGCACCTCCTTGCCCCCAGCATAGCCTCCTTTGTTCCATGAGTCTCGAACTACGAGGTACGTTAGTTCCATGACTATCGAACATAGGCGTGGTCTCGTGACGCTCGCGCTGATCGCGGCCTTCATGGTCTTCGTCGACGGCACGATCGTGAACCTCGCGCTTTCCCAGCTGGGTTCACACCTCCACGCCTCGCGGCCGGAACTGGAATGGGCCGTCAACGCCTACACGCTGTCCTTCGCGGCGGTCATGCTCGGAGCCGGCGCGATCACGGACATCCTCGGTGCCAGGAGAAGCTTCGTCACCGGCCTGTTCGTCTTCACCGCGTCCTCGGCGGTGTGTGCCGTCGCCGGATCCATGCCTGTCCTCAACCTCGCGCGGCTGATCCAAGGCGTCGGGTCGGCGTTGCTGCTCCCCAGCGCCCTGGTGCTCGCCACCGCGGCCGCCGTCGACGAGCAGGCCAGGCACCGCCTGGTGGGACGCTGGGCCGCGGCCGGCGGACTGGGGATGGCCGCCGGCCCGCTGCTGGGCGGAGTTCTGGTCTCGGTCGCCGGCTGGCGAGCGGTGTTCGCGGTCAACGTGGTGATCGGCATCCCCGCCCTCGTGTGGAGCCTGCGCTCGATGCCGAACGTGCCCCGCCGTGACCGTCGCCTCGACTTCCCCGGCATGGCCGCGGCGACCCTCCTCATCGGCGGCCTGGTGTTCGCGCTGATCGAAGGGCCCTCCCAGGGCTGGGGCAGCCCGGCCGTCCTGGTCGCGATCACACTGGCGGGCGTCGGCGGCCTGAGCTTCGTGATCGTGGAGCGGACGGCCCGGGCACCGCTCCTGCCGCTCGGCATCTACGCCGACCGCGTGTTCACCGCCACCGCCGCGCAGGGGGCACTGTTCAACTTCGCGTTCTACGGATTGCTCTTCGCGATGAGCCTGATGCTCCAGCAGGCCCGCGGCCTCAGCGCCATCGCCAGCGGCCTGCTGTTCCTGCCCCTCACCGGGCTGATCTCGGTCGGAACGCTCTGCGCCGCCCCCATGGCGCAACGCCTGGGACGCCGTACCGTTCTCGGCCTCGGCCAGGTGGCCCTCGGCGTCACGTTCCTCGCCGTGGCCTGGGCGAGCACCGCGGCGTCCTTGTGGCCCCTCGTCGTCGCTCTCCTTCCTGCGGGACTGTTCTCCGGGGTGCTCGTATCGACGATGACCGCGCAGTCCATCGCCGTGGTCGAGCCGAGCCTGCACGGTGCCGCGTCCTCGGTGTTCAACACCTCGCGGCAGGTGGGTTCTGCCATCGGTGTCGCGGTCGTCGGCCCCCTGCTGGGAACGGCCCACGACATCGGCCACGGGTTCATCAGCTGCCTGATCGTCGGCGCCGCCGCCATCGCGCTCACCTCGGCGCTGACCCTGTTCGCGCCGCGCGTCCCGGCGAAGGCGCAGCTCGCCTGACAAGGGGCGGCCTCCGCGGAGCATCTCGGTGCGGTCTCGGGGACGGGGCCGGATGCGGACCGTGCCGTGAATGCCGGGGAACCAGCTCGCGAACATCGCCCTGAGCGGCCCTCCCAGGAAATGCCTTCGGTTACGTTTCGACTGTTGTCTCCGGGCCGGCGCCTGCCGCCCGGGCCTGCTGCGGCGACCGCGTACGAGTGCGTGCACGGCCCTGGGCGGCCACGGGTTTCAGGCGTCAAGTGACCGGTCCGCGCTGCCTGCGGTGGCCTCACCTCCGGCCCGCCCTCCGCTATCCCCGAGGGGACCAGGTGGCGCACGACCGTCTCGCACCAGCACCGACGAACAGGCCGGACGCCGGACCGTCCGCGGGGACGACCCACGGGTCCGCGCGTCACGGCATGCGCCTGGACATCCAGGGACTGCGCGCGGCCGCGGTCCTGCTCGTGGTCTTCTCCCACGCCGGCGTCCGCCATCTGGCGGGCGGATACGTCGGCGTGGACGTGTTCTTCGTGATCTCCGGCTTCCTCATCACCTCGCAGATCCACCGCGAGATGATCTCCACCGGACGCATCGCCGTCGGGCGCTTCTACGCCAGGCGGGCGCTGCGCCTGCTGCCCGCTTCCACGCTGGTGGGCGTGTGCACCCTGGTGGGTGCGTGGCTGTGGCTGTCCAAGGTCCGATTCGTCGACTACACCGGCGACGCCGTCGCCAGCGCCTTCTCCTTCGTCAACTTCCGCCTGGCCGCGAACGGCGCCGACTACCTCAACGCGACCGCGCCCCCGTCCCCGTTCCAGCATTTCTGGTCCCTGGCCGTGGAAGAGCAGTTCTATCTGGTCTGGCCGGTCCTGCTGTTCGGGAGCTGGCGGCTGCTGCGGCGCCGCAGCCTGGTGGCCCTTCCGCTGGTACTGCTGTGCGCGCTGTCCTTCGCGGTGGACATCTCGCTGACGGCGGGCAACTCCCCCTGGGCGTACTTCGGGACGCAGACCCGCGCCTGGGAGCTGGGCCTTGGCGCGCTGCTGGCCCTCGGCGCCGACCGGCTGGACCGCATTCCCACCTTCGTGGCGGCACCGCTCAGTTGGGCCGGTCTGGCAGCGATCGCCTACGCCGCCCTGGTGTACGACTCGTCGACGCGTTTCCCTGGCTGGTACGCGGTGGTGCCCGTGCTCGGGGCCGTCGCGGTGCTGGCCGGCGGAGCCGCCTGCGGCCGGTTCGGCGCCGGGGCCGTCCTCGGGCTGCGGCCGGCGGTCTGGATCGGCGGCCTCTCCTACAGCTGGTACTTGTGGCACTGGCCGCTGATGGTGATCCTGCCGCACGCGGTTCGCGGCGGCCTGCGCATCGGCGAGGTGCGGCTCGGTGCCGCGGCGCTGGGCCTGCTCCTGGCTTGGCTGACACTGCGCCTGGTGGAGAACCCGGTCCGGTTCAACCGCGTGTTCAAGCGGAGCGCTGCCCGCGGACTGGGGCTCGGGCTCGGGCTCTCCTCGGGCGCGGCTGCGATCGCCCTGGCGGCGGCGCAGTTCCCGCCCCCTCTCGCCTCGAGCGGGATCGCGGCTTCTGTGGCCCGCACCGTGGCCTCCGCCAAGAACCCCCTCGCGGCCCTCCACAAGCTGCTGGCGCACCCGGACCATGCCCTCCCGGCCAACCTGGTCCAGGGACTGAGGTCCGTGGACACCACCAAGTCGGCCATCTACCGCGACGGATGCATGGCTTCCTACGCCAGCGACACGGTCCCCGCCGACTGCGAGTTCGGTGACAGGTCCAGCTCCACGGTCGTCGCGCTCTACGGCGACTCCCACGCGGCGCAGTGGTTCCCGGCGATGGAGGAGCTGGCAATTCAGCACCGCTGGAAGCTCATCACCCTGGCCAAGGCATCCTGCAAGGTCGCCTGGGTCACCGAGAAGTTCCAGAACACCCGCTACACCGCATGCGACACCTGGCGGGACAAGGCCGTCGCGAAGATCGAGGCCGCGCACCCCGCCGTGGTGATCACCAGTTCCTCCGACGTGGTGAGCACGTGGAAGCCCCAGGCCGACGTGAACGCCCAATGGCTGAACGGCTTCACGACCACCTACCGGGCACTGAAGAAGGGCGGCACCGAGGTGGTCGCCCTGCTGGACACCCCCTGGCCCCACGGTGACGCGGTGGACTGCGCCGCCAACCACTCGGACGACCTTGGCCGCTGCACCCAGGCGGAGTCCCAGGACAGCCCGGAACCCAACGTGCACCGGACCAACCTGGCGGCGGCACGTCAGGCCGGCGTGAGCGTCATCGACCCCCAGGCGTGGTTCTGCGTGAACGGCCGGTGCCCCGTCGTCGTCGGCAACACCGTGGTCTACCGGGACGCGAGCCACATGGCCGAGAGCTACGCCACCGCCATCGCCCCGCTCCTGGGGAGCAGCCTGACCCACCTGTTCGGACCGAACCTGGACCACGTCCCGCGACGGGGCTGACGCAGGACAAGGCCAGTGCCGGGCGGTTGCTCCGGGCCTGAGCTGCACGCAGACGCGGTGGTTACACCACCGGTGCGGTCGGGCCTGGTCGACAGGACGAGTGCTGCGCGGCTCAGTTGGCGGTGTTGGTGCAGGTGGCGCGGCCGTAGGTGCCGTAGGCGGTCGCGTGTTGGACGGCGGTGCCGTGGACGGTGAGGGCGCAGGTGGCGCGGCCGCCGTCGGGGCCGAGGACGATGGTGACGGCGGCGGGGCGGCCGGCGGTCACCGCGGTGGTCTGCTGCCAGGGCAGGTGCGCGGTGAACGTGCGGCTGGTGCCGTCGGGTCGGGTGTAGGTGATGCGGGCGCTGCCGCTGCCGCTGACGGTGTAGCCGACGGGGA
The DNA here is from genome assembly GCF_044333795.1 of Streptomyces sp. NPDC020917. Classification (NCBI taxonomy): domain Bacteria; kingdom Bacillati; phylum Actinomycetota; class Actinomycetes; order Kitasatosporales; family Streptomycetaceae; genus Streptomyces; species Streptomyces sp. NPDC020917. The sequence goes on from NZ_JBIRRR010000034.1 coordinate 14,916, forward strand.
CGGTGGGGCGGGCCCCGCCGGTGTGGTTGCCGGAGCGGGCGCCGCCATGCGGGAGTACGAGCCAGACGATGCCCGCGGCCACACAGGCGACCACAGCGATCACGCCGCCGAGGAAGACCCGGGCCGACCGCGGCCCCGTTCGCACGGCGAGGGCCTCGCTGGACGAGCCGTCAGGAGCGTCGTGCGGGTCCGCGGCAGGCCGTTCGCTTTCCGTCGATTGCCTGGTTTCCGGGATGTTCACGGACATTCCTTTCCCGTGGAGCCGCTGCTGGAGCTGCCCGCTCGTTTATACCCGGTGGCATTGATTTTCGACACCCCGACCTGGGGAAGTGAGTATTCCGCTTTCCGAATACTTGCTCGCTCGGGAATGTGGAGCGTTTCGTTCCGTGCCTAATGTCCGAACGAGAGTCAAGATTGAGCAATACTTCGCTCGTTGCCTGTGATCACGTGGGATGGCATTAATGCCCAGCAAATCGGGAGAAGTCACCCGTGATCGGTGACTCGATATGACTCCTTTGTTTGTTTTGGCAGTTGTTCGGGTGGGGTGTGCGGGAGGTTGACCACGGGCAGGTAAAAATCCTTGAATTCGCGATCGGTCGAGCACTCATGGCACCACCACGGGTGCTTCCCGGCCATGCGGCGCGTTTGCGCCATCGGTCCTGACCGATGCGCGTTCCGTTTCGGATGGCCTGGTTCCGGCTGCCCTTTTTGCTGGCCGAGTTGGGGAGACTGGTTATGCGGGCACGGTGGTTCAGACGGCTTGCGACAGCTGCCGCAGGCGGAGGATTGCTGACTTCGTTCTTATATGTCCCTGCGGTGGCTGCCGAGCCGGCGAAGGGGGGCTCGGGGGCGGCGCCGCCGGGGATGTCGCACGAGCATCATGTGCCGGATCCGGTGAACGGCCCCGCGGGGGCGATCGCGGACCGGCAGAAGCTGCCCGCGGGCAAGAAGGCGGCCCCGGCCCGCCGGACACGGGAGTTGACGGCGCGGCGGACGTCGTCGTCGCGGTTCTGGGCGATGTCGGACGGTACGACGCAGGCCGAGGTGTCGGCGGTGCCGACGTCGTACCAGGCCGGGTCGGACTGGAAGGCCATCGACACCGCGGTCGGCACGTCGCCGCGCAAGGACTACCGGCTGGCGAACACCGCGAACCTCGCGAAGTCCTACTTCGGAGGCAGCGGCGGGCAGTTGGTGCGGTTCGAGGCGGACGCCTCGCACGCGGTGGCGCTGCGTCTGGAGGGTGCCTCGCCCTCGGCGAAGCCTGCCGCGAAAGGTGATGTGGTCACCTACTCCGGGCTGCTGCCGGGAGTCGACGCGACCTACACGGTGGGTCGCGGGGCGGTGAAGGAGAACCTGGTCCTTGCGCAACGCCCCGCGAGCCCGGTGTCGTTCACGTTCGACCTGGACACGCAGGGGCTGACGCCGAAGCAGCAGGCGGACGGGTCGATCGCGCTGTACGGCGGGGACGAGACGGGCCGTGCGCGGGTGGTGATCCCGGCCGCGGTGATGTTCCAGGCGCCCGCGAACAGCGACTCTCCGGTGACCGATCTGACCCACGGCGCGGTGGCGCAGAAGCTGGTCCGCCACGGTTCGACCTGGCAGATCACGCTCACACCGGACGCGAAGTGGTTGTCGGCGCCCGGGCGCCGGTTCCCGGTGTCGGTGGACCCGACGATCGTGCTGGCGCCGACCCCGTCCACGTCCCAGGACGTGATGATCGACTCGACGCAGCCGACGACGAACCTGAACGGCACGTGGCAGCTGGGGGTGGGCACGACCGCGTCGGGCACGTTGCGGTCGATGCTGTACTTCCCGGTGACGGGCATCCCGGCGAACACGAAGATCACCTCGGCGCAGTTGGGCGTGTACTACAACCAGGTGCACACCTCGAACACCAGCAGTGTGGTGATCGAGGCGCACCGCGCCACCAAGTCGTGGAACGCCACGAACGCGACGTGGAGCAGCGCGAGCGGCCTGTCGGGTGAACTGTCGGGCACCACGATCCAGTTGGACGACGGTGACGCCGGCACCGCGGCGAAGGGGTCGTGGCCGTATTCGGGCAACACGGCGTACACGCAGTACGCGGTCAACGGCGACTACGCGTACAACAAGGACGCGGTCGCGGGGGACACGTACACCTGGCAGCCGACGGTTCCCGCGGCCGGTTCGTACCGCGTGGACGTGCACTCGATCCCGGCGTCGGACCGGGCGACGAACGCGCCGTACACGGTGACGTACAACGGCGGCACGTACAACGGCACCATCGACCAGTCGGCCGGCACCGGAGGGGTGTGGCGGTCGCTGAACAACGGGACCGCGCTGCCGTTCGCGGCCGGTACCGCCGGGAAGATCGTGCTGGGTGACGGGCCGGCGTCGGCGACGACGGCGGTGATCGCGGACGCGGTGCGGCTGGTGGAGCCGGGCACGACGCTGACGAAGGCGGCGGGCTCGTACGACAAGTGGCAGAACTTCGCCGTCACCGACACGGTGCAGAAGTGGGTGAACGGCACCGCGAACTACGGGTTCGTGCTGCAGGCGGCCGACGAGTCGACGCTGGGCCAGGGCGGACCGCTGTACGAGGCGTCGGAGTTCGGGTACGGAGGTGAGACCGCGACCTACCCGAAGCTGACGATCACCTACGGCACGCCGGGTGTGGCGGTGAAGGTGCCGACTGTGATCCACGCGACCGGCGCGGAGCTGTCGTGGCCGGCCTACAGCAACACCACCGGCGACCCGGCCAACGACCTGGCGGAGTACCAGGTGCACCGCTCGGTGTTCCAGGGCTTCACCCCGTCCGCGGCCACCCTCGTCGCCCCGGTGGCATCGGGCACGACCTCGTTCACGGACACCACCGCGATCCCCACACCCGCGGATGCCACCGACCCGTTCCACGCCGTGTACTACGAAGTCGCGGTGAAGACCAAGGGCGGACAGGTCATCGGCGGCCCCGTCCAGCTGGCGGAGCTGCCAAAAGCCGGGCAGACCACCCAGATCATCCAGGCCGGACAGACCGACACCACACTGTCCTCGCTGCAGCCCACCACGGCGCACGACACCATCGCCTCCGACGGGGTGAACCAGCAGTGGCTGTCAGTGGGCAACAACTCCGGCACCTACGGCACGACCCGCGCCGCACTGAAGTTCCCCACCACCTCCCTGCCCTCCACGGCACGGGTGATCAACGCCCAGTTCCAGGCCTGGTCGACGATCACCACGAACACCGGCGGCGGGAAGGCCACCTACGAACTCCACGCGCTGAACCGGGACTTCGACGAGGCCACCGCAACCTGGAACAACGCGAACTCGACCACCCCCTGGACGGCGGCCGGTGGCGACTTCTCCGGAACGGTCTCCGACACCGTCGCGTCGATCACCAACGACCCGGTGCGGCACTGGTGGGACGCCACATCGCTGACCCAGGGCTGGATCAACAGTCCTACCTCGAACCACGGGATCCTGCTGAAGGCCGCCAACGAGTCGACCACCAGCGGAGCACAGGAACGCACGATCTTCGCGTCCTCGGAAACCGCCGAACCGCAACTGCGCCCGCAACTCGACGTGACCTATGTCGACGCCACGACCGACTCGACGTACTACGCGCCGACCACGCCGGCGCGGATGACGCCGGGCACCACGTACAACGTCGACGTCAGCGTCACCAACACCACCAACGCGGTGTGGCCGGCGGCCAGCGAGGTCCTCTCCTACCGGTGGACGCTGCCGGACGGCACGGACGTGACCAACGGCGGCAACCAGATCCAGACCGCGCTGCCGCAGGACCTGTCCCCGGGCGAGACCGCCACCCTCCACGCGCAGGTCAAGGCCCCCACCAACGCCGACTCCGGTAATCCGACCAACGCGCGTACCGCGTACACGCTGACCTGGGACGCCTACAACAAGACGACCAGCACGTGGAACTCCGCCGGCGGCGTCGCGGGCCTGACCCAGGCGGAGACGATCGAGGACCCGACCTCCGACACCATCGGCCTGGAGAAGTTCTACTCCTACGCGGGCAAGAACACCGGCGCCGGCTCGACGGTGATGAACAACCTCGCCTCGGGCAACGCGGTCTGGTCGTACAACGCGTTCACCAACCCCGGTCGTGGCCTGGGGACGTTCGCGCGGTTCGCCTACAACTCCCTGGACACCTCCGACACCGTGATGGGCCCGGGCTGGTCCCCGCAAGCCTCCGCGCCGATTCGCCTGGGTGCGGCACTGGACTTCCACCCGAACCCGAATCCGACCACGGTCACGCTGATCGACGGCGACGGCACCTCGTCGGTGTTCACCCAGCAGTCCGACGGGAGCTTCAAGGCTCCGGCGGGCGTGCACTATCTGCTCGCTCCGAAGGGCGGAGTGGACTGCACGCCGGGCAAGGACAAGGACGACACCCCGGACGCCTGGTCGATGACCGGCCCCGACGGCACCCGGTTCTTCTACGACTGCGACGGCTACACGACGTCGATCGTCGACAAGAACGGGAACACCGAGACGTTCACCTACGCCACGCGCAAGTCCAACAACAAGCCGGTGAAGTTCCTGCAGTACATCACCGACCCGACCGGCCGGCAGACCCTCACCCTCACCTACTACAACAAGGGCGACGCGTACTCGTACGTCGACGACGCCGGCACCGTCCAGCAGGGCTCGAACCTCACCAATCCGAAGATCATCGACCACCTCGCGTCGATGACCGCGCTCGGCGACGGCACCAACCCCGCCCGCAAGGTCACCTTCCTCTACACCGACAAGGGCCTGATGGCCCAGCTCACCGACGGCGCCGGCTCCGCGCGGCCGAAGGTCTTCGCCTTCACCTACGACGCCACGCAGGGCACCAAGAACGTCAAGCTGGTCACGATCACCGACCCCCGCGGCCACGCCACCCAACTCGCCTACAACGAGCCGAAGTCGGGTGACGACCCGAAGTACCACTGGTGGACCAAGACCATCAGCGACCGGCTCGCCAACGGCACATCTTTCGTCTACGGGGCGGATGCGGGCAACAACGCATTCACGGACACCACCGTCACCGATGCACTGCAACAAGACGCCACCTTTGTGACGGACGATTTCGGCCGCCCGGTGCAGACGACCAACGCCAAGAGCCAGATCACCAAGCTCAGTTGGGACGCCGACAACAACGTCAGCCAGTTGGTCGAGGACAACGGCGCCACGACGAAGTGGACGTACGACGCGAAGACCGGTTACCCGCTGACCATGCAGGACGCCGAGGCGGTCAAGAACGGCTGGCCCGCGACGGTCTACACCTACCAGACGCGCCTCGACGGCTACAGCGCGGACCTGCACACCAAGACCTCTCCGGAGGGCCGCGAGTGGCTCTTCGGTTACGACTCCTTCGGCAACCTCACCTCGGTCACCGACCCCAAGGGCGTCTCCACCGCCACGGACGGGGACTACACCACCAGCTACACCTACGACGCCTACGGTCAGCTGAAGACGGCCACCGACGCCAACCAGCACACCACCGTCTTCAGCGGTTTCGACCCCAACGGCTACCCGGAGACCACCACCGGTCCGGCCCCCTACAACAAGCCCGTCACGACGGCGTACGACCAGCTCGGCCAGGTGCTGTCGGTCACCGATCAACTCGGGCACACCACGACGCAGACCTACGACGTCTACGGCCGGCCGCTGGTCAAGAAGATCCCCAAGGACCAGGCGGGCGGCGTCTACATCACCACCCCCGCACCGGTCTACGACGCCAACGACAACGTCACCCAGGCCATCGCGCCCAACGGGGCTGTCTCCACGGCCGTTTACGACGAGGCCGACGAGATCAAGTCCGCGACCGCGCCCAAGGACCACGTCGGCGACCCGGACCGCACCACGACCTACACCTATGACGCCGTCGGCCAGCTGAAGACCACCACCGAGCCCAAAGGCACCCTGACCACGACGGATGCCACGGACTACGCCACCACCAACACCTACGACGCCATCGGCGAACTCACCGATGTCGTCAACGCCAACGGCGACAAGCTGTCGTACCAGTACGACGACGTCGGCAACGCCACGAAGGTGATCGACCCGATCAAGAACGCCACGGCCGACACCACCGACTACACCAGCAAGACCGACTACGACCTCGACCACCGGCCCTACCAGGCCACCGATGCCGCCGGGAAGGTCAGCAAGACCGGGTACGACAAGGACGGCCTGCAGACCACGGCGACCGACGAGGAGAACAACACCACCACGACGTCGTACGACGAGCGCGGCAAGGCCGTTCAGGTCCAGTCCCCCTACCAGGGCGCAGCGGGCGCCCCGACGTACCGGACGACGAGCCTCGAGTACGACCAGGTCGGCAACCAGACCAAGGCGATCTCCCCGCGGGCCAACGCCGCGGGCAGTACCACGGCCTTCGTCTCCCAGACGTCGTACGACGAGCTGAACCGGCCCAAGGAGACGATCCAGCCCTACGATCCGGCGGACCCGACCTACAACAAGCCCGTCTCCACCTACACCTACTACGACGACGCCGGGCGGGTCAGCAGGACATCGGCACCGCCCTCCAACGGGCAGACCGTCCGGAACGACACGACCTACACCTACTGGGACGACGGGCAGGCCAAGACCTCCACGGACCCGTGGGACATCACCACCGCCTACGACCACAACGACTTGGGTCTGCAGACCACGCGCAGTCTGTACGCGGCCGGCAGCGTCAGCGTCGCCGCCAACGGCACCCTCACCGCCACCCCCGGTGCCTCCAGCCGGACGATGAGCTGGGGCTACTATCCCGACGGCTCGCTCGCCTCGCGCAGCGACGACGGCGTCCCGGTGGGTCTGGCGACCGAGCTGGTCGACAACTCCGACACCCAGAACACCACCACCACCGGAACCTGGGCCGACTCGTCGACCGGCGGCGACCACCAGGGGTACGACTACCGCACCCACGCAGCCGGCGCAGGGACGGACGCCTTCTCCTGGCAACTGAACATCCCCCAGGACGGCACCTACACCCTCTACGCCAAGTACCCGCAAGTGACCGGCGCGTCCACGGCAGCCGTCTACACCCTGCACCACGACGACGGCACCACCACAACCACCTCGATCGACCAGACCCGGAACACCGGCACCTGGGTTTCGCTCGGATCGGCCGCCTTCAAGCAGGGCAACGCGTCCTCGGTGTCCCTGGCGCAGAACGCTGGCGGCACCGTGGTGGCGGACGCGGTCAAGGCGGTGCGGAACAACAGCGCCGACCCCGACAACGAGAAGCACGACTTCACCTACTCCTACGATCCCAACGGCAACCTCGCCAAGATCGTCGACGCCTCGCCCGGCACCGCGGTCGACACCTACGGCATCGACTACAACGGCCTGGACCAGATCGCCAAGGTCACCGAGTCCGCAGGCGGGGCGGAGAAGACCCACACCGCCTACACCTACGACCCGGACGGGCAGCCGGACACCGTCGACCAACCCGGCCAGTACTCCACCTACACCTACGACCTGCGAGAACTGGTCCAGACGGTGAAGGTGGGCGACTCCGCCACGGACGCGTCGCCGAAGGTCACGTCCTACACCTACACCGACCGCGCACAGCAACTGCGGCAGACCAAGGCCAACGGCAACACGGTCGACTACACCTACTGGCCCTCGGGCGAGGTCCACACCCAGACCGAGAAGACCTCCAGCGGCACCCTGGTCGACGACCACACCCTGAGCTGGGACCCGAACGGGAACAAGGCCAAGGACGTGGCGAGCAAACAGAACGCCGACAACCACACGGCGTATCTGAACTCCACCACCGACTACACCTACGACCCGGTGGATCGCCTGTCGAAGGCGGTGAAGTCGGGTAACGGCGCGGAGACCGAGACGTACGTCCACGACGCCAACGCCAACGTCATCTCCCAGTCCGTCGCGGGCACCGCCACCACGTACACCTACGATCGCAACCGGCTGCTGTCCTCGGCCTCGGGTGGCACCACGGCGGCCTACAACTATGACCCGTACGGTCGCCTGGACACCATCACCGGTGGCGGAACCGTCGTCGAGCGCAACACGTACGACGGCTTCGACCACGTCACCAAGAACACCAAGCTCGGCGCCGGCGGCACCTCCACGACGTCGTCGTACACATACGACCCGCTGGACCGCACCACATCGAAGACGGTGAACGGAAAGACCACCGACTTCACCTACCTGGGTCTTTCGGACCAGGTCCTGGACGAGACCGTGGCCGGCCAGTTGTCGAAGTCCTACCAGTACTCGCCATGGGGCGAACTCCTCTCCCAGGTCACCCACAACACCGACGGCACCACCTCCGACGCCTACTACGGCTACAACAGCCACTCCGACGTCGAAACGCTGACCGATTCCTCCGGCCAGACCACGGCCACGTACGGCTATACCGCCTACGGCAGCAACGACACCTCCGAATTCACCGGGATCGACAAGCCCGACACGGTGGATCCCACCAAGGAGCCGTACAACGCCTACCGCTTCAACGCCAAGCGCTGGGACCAGGCCTCCGGGACCTACGACATGGGATTCCGGGACTACGATCCCGGCCTGAACACCTTCACCACCAGGGACATGTACGACGGCGCCCTGGCCGACATGAACCTGTCGACGGACCCGTTGACCGGCAACCGCTACGCCTTCGGCGGCGGCAACCCGACATCGAACATCGAACTCGACGGCCATCGACCGGACGACTGCTTCGATGAGTGCCTGCGGCAATTCGCTGCTGCCGTGGCGAAGTACGCCGCCAAGATGGCCAAGCAGGCTTTCGTGAAGCAGATGCTCGACTACAACGCCGAGCACAAGGCTGCCATCGTCGCAACGATCGCAAACATCAAGAGAACACCGGAATTCGAGCAGGCGGGTGGTGGGACTTTCACGACCCGGCAGATGTTCAACTGCGTCAAGGGTGCAAGCCTGAAGAACGAGGGCAATGACAAAGTCTGCGGCTACCCCGACATCATGCTTCACGCAAAGAACGGCGTGGTGTACGTCTGGGAAGTCAAAGCCGAAGACTCGGAGAGCGAGGCCTACCCGCAGATCGCCCTGTACATCTCCAAGATGACCGAGCGGGGTGACAACGCCCAACTCGGGTGGGACCTGCCGCCCGTCGGTCCCGTTCCGGTCGCTCGCACGGCAGGGATTGACACCGTCTATTCCGCACCGCACGCCTCGCCGCCTCCCACCGGGATCGTGCTCTACCGAAGGACGACTCCGCCCCAGCCCAAAACGGTGCCTGCCCCTCAGCCGCAAGAGCAGCCGCAGGAGCAGCCGGAATCGAAGTGGAATCAGTTCAGGGACTGGTGGCACGAGAACATCAAGATTCCCGATCCTGCGCACAATCCGTTCAAACTGCCTGGACTTCCCGGGCCCATAACCATTCCTGTCGTCCCGCTGGCATGACGCGCGTGCGATAGGTTGGCTGACATTGTGCAAGCTCCTCCGGGGCACGACATGAGGTCGTGCCCCGGAGCCCTGCGACGACGCCGGAGGTCCCGTGACGAGTGTGGAGATCAACGGGCACGTGGAGCAGTCCGCGCTGCCGGGGCTGGCACGCCGCTGGTTCGAAGCCGCCACGACGGGGCTGCTGGCCGATGTGATGGAGGGGTTGAGGGACGGCGAGGTGGCCCTGCCCGGGTCCACACCGGAGTTGCGGGGCAGGCCGTGGGGAAATCCGGGAAGCATGTGGGCGTCCTTGACGCGGTTCGGGACCGCGGCGGGGCGGGTGTCCAGCCGGCGTGCCTGGTCGGAGCGCGGGTGGGAAGCGTTCCTGAAAGGGCTGGCCAAGTTCCCTGCCGGTGCGCGGCTGGACCTCCTCGAGCTGGACTCCGAGGGGTATTCACGCCATGCGGACCGGGCCTCGGTTCTGCTGCGGACCGTTGACGAAAACAGCGAGTGGTTCCAGGCCAGTTGCGAGTTCGGGTCCTTCCCGGAAGGTCCCCGGAACCGGATCGCCCGGCTGGCCGAGGAGGACGCCAGGGAATTCGCGTGGGCGCTGGTGCAGGAGGTCCCGGTCACGTACGGCGGAGTCGGAGACGAAGGGACCGCCTGGAACGGCACCATGCTGGAGATGCGGCTGGCACGCGACGCGGCCGCGGGCGTCGCGCAGAGCCGGGAGGTGCTGCGGGCCTATCCGTGGGTGACGGTGTGCGGGCCCGAGATCGCGGCCCGGCTCGGTGGGGCCGGGAAGCTGCGCGCCACCGGCGCGTTCTGCGAGGTGGTGGAACTGCCCACGGGCTCCGTGTGGTTGCAGGCCACCGAGCGTCTCGCTGACTACGAGGGCGAGGCCCTCCACCGCGTCTTCCACACCCTCGCCCCCGTCCTTCCTCCGGGCAGACCACGCCCGTATGTCGGCCAGGAGGTTGGCCGCATCGTCTACGAGGACGCGCGCGCCCACGCGGATTCGTAGGAGCGGTTCCGGCTCCGGTCGCGCGGCGGCCGGACGAGGTCCCCAGCGGGGCCATCGCCGTACCTGCACGGGGACCGGCCGTTCCCCCGGCCGTTCCCCCGGGCCGTTGCGCCACGGGCCCCGGGGGCTGGATCATTGTGGGGTGGGCCGTCACGCGCCGTGGGTGGAGGAACTGCTCGGCTTCCTGCTGACGCGGGTGGACGAGACCGGCTTCGGCCACCTCATGGCGCACGAGCCCTCGGCGATGTCCGCCCCGTACATCGAGACGGCCGGTGGCCGGGCGGAGCAGCGGGCGCTGCGGTTCACCGGCTGCGCCACCTGCTCCCAACTCCCGCCCCTGCGGCTCTACTACCGCGCCGAGGAGTGGCCCTGCCAAGCCGTCCGGGCCCTGGCGCTGCCGTTCGCCGACGACCCGGAGTACCGCGAGGCGTGGAGACCGGAGTACGCCAGGCGGCCCTCCGGGGAGTTCCTCCGCCCCGACGCCCTTCGCCGGCTGCCCTGACGCGGGCGCCCGGGCAGGGGCATCTTGAGCGGTCCGCCGCGCCGCCGACCGCGGCGTTCGGTGTGCCGGTTGCCACGCAAGAGCCCTGGTCACGGCGTTTTCGTGCAACCGGGTGACCTTGGCCGCATGTCGGGAGCCTATGCCAAAGGCAGCGGGTTTACTGCGGCTCGGAGGCGGCCCGTCGGTGATCCGAATGCTCTGAACGACGGCTCCGCTCCAAGCCCCGCTTCTTCTGCCCCCTGTGAAAGGAGCCGCCTCATGCGGTCCTCGTCCATGCCCCGCAGCCCCAGGAAGACCCGCTCAGGCCGTGTGCGCACGCTGGTCACGGCCACCGGTACCGCCCTGCTGTTCGCGTCAGGACCGGCGCTCGCCGACACCGCGTCCGGCTCCGACGGTCCGGTCGTCGACGTCATGTGCAAGGGGAACGCCGCCGCCCGGCTCGACAACGCCCTGTCGCCTGACCCGCAGACGATCCACTGGTCGGTGAACGGGGTCCTGAGCGACTGCAACAACGGTCAGGACCGGCCCGCGCGCACCGGCGACGGCGCCTGGCACGAGGTGGGGCAGGAGACCGCGAGCTGCACCTCCAGCGACATCGCCAGCGCCAGGTACACCCAGCGGATCATGTGGGCCGACGGGCAGACGAGCCTCATCGTCGGGCACCTGGCCATCGACGACCACTCGGCCGGCGAGTCGTTGACCAAGGCCATCGGCACGGTGGTGTCGGGTGCCTATGAGGGCGACACGGTGCTGGAGTCCAGCACGGTCATGACCACGCACCCGGGCAGCTGCCAGGAAGCGGGCCGCGACCTCGAGGAAGCCGTGGGCACCTTCGTCTTCTCGCACTGACCGGGACCTTCCGAGTACCGGGAATGCCCGGGTGATGGTGTGCCCGCCGTCCTGCGCGCGGGCACACCTCGCCCTGTGCCACCGAACCGAGACCACCTGTGCGGCCCCTCGCAGCACAGCACCGAGAACTCCTCCGGGGAATGGTGATTGGCCGTGTCCGACGACGCGAGTGTCGACTTCTACGAGAGCAGTCCGGAATTCGTCCGCACATGGTCCGACGCGCGGCTGACCATCAGCAGCGGGCTGTGGCAGGGAGTCGACGGCGATGACGGCGATGATCTGGACCGGGCCCAGACCCGGAAACTGGAGCTGATCGCGGACCTGGCCGAACTCGGGCCGGGAGGACGGGTGCTGGACATCGGCTGCGGATACGGCGGGCTGCTGGATTTCGCCGTACGCAGGCGGAAGGCCGGGAACGCGCTCGGGGTGACGACGTCCTTCGCGCAGGCCCGCCACATCAAGTCCATGGGCGATCCCGCCATCAGCGTCCTGCACGTGGACTTCTGGGACCTTCCGCTGGAGACCGGTGGTTTCGACGCCGTGGTGGCGGTGCAGTCACTGGAGAACGTGCTGGCCGGCGCTCCTCCGGAGCTCACGGGCGCCTTCGCGGCCCTGCGGGAGATGTTCCGACGCGTCCACGCGCTGACGGCCCCCGGCGGCCGCTTCGCCGCGGAGGTGTGCGTCGCCGGCCCGAACGGGGCCCCCGACGTGCACCGGCAGTTCGAGGCCGAGGTGCTCGACAACTCGCAGCCGGGGACGATGCCGCGAGTGGGCGATCTGCTCAACGCTGCCGAGGGGCTCTGGGAACCCCTGAGCGTGACGATCCAGTCCGAGGACTTCGTGCGCACCCTCGACGCCGGCGCCTCCCGTCTCGCCTCTCGCGAGGCGGAGGCCAGAAGGCTCGGCGGTGACGACCTGTACCGGGCCACCTGCGAGACGGTGCGCGGGACGACGGCCGCCGTGCGCGGCGGGATCATGCGCGTTGCCTGGATCGCCTGGAAGCGGACCGACTGAGGATCCGGCGCGGAGCGCCAGCTGGCGACGACGGCCGACCGACGACACATCAATGGGGAACACTGTGACGATTGCAGAACCGGTCCGACCGGAGACACTGGGCGAGGGCTATCTGTCGCTGCCCGAGCTCTTCGCGCGGCAGGCCGCCCGCACTCCGGACGCGCCCGCGGTCAGGGACGCGGCGGTGGAGGTGTCCTACCGGGAAGTCGACGAGCGATCGGCCGCCGTGGCCGAAGCCCTCGCGGAGCGCGGTGTGCGCCCGGGGGACCCGGTGGGCGTGCTCGGCACCCGGTCCTGGCAGTCGACGGTCGCGCTCGCGGGGGTGTTGCGGGCCGGCGCCGTCGCCGTTCCGGTCGACTCCCACCATCCCTCCGCGCGGATGAGCGACATGCTCGTCCAGTCCGGTGCCGGGCTCGTCGTGGTGCTGCCGGGGCATCAGGCGGTCGCCGGGACGCTGCCGGTGGCTCTGCTGCCCTTCGAGCAGGTGGCGGACCGGCCGGGCAACGGGGTCTCGGCCGCCGAGGCGGCCGCTCGGACGAGGCGAGCGGACCAGGCCGCCTACATCCTGTTCACCTCGGGCACGACCGGCAAGCCCAAGGGTGTGGTGCTGCCGCACCAGGCCGTGGTGCGGCTCGCCCTCGATGACGCCCCGTGGTGCGCGGGACCCGGCAAGCGCGGCCTGCAGACGGTCGGGCTGTCCTTCGACGCCTCCCTGCTGGAGGTGTGGGCGACGCTCCTGAACGGCGGGTGCCTCGTGGTGGCCGGCCGGAACGAACTGCTCGACCCCACCGCGTTGAACACCCTCATGCGTCGCGAGCAGATCACCCACGGCTTCATGCCGATGAGCCTGTTCCACCACGCCGTCCGCTTCCGGCCGGGGATGTTCGCCGGGCTCGAACTGGTCCTGACCGGAGGCGAGGCGATGGCGGCCGGACTGGCGCGCGCCGTCCTCGAAGCGGGGCCGCCGGACTGCCTGATGAACGGCTACGGGCCGACCGAGGGCGGCATCATGGTCACCACCCACGACGTCCGCGCCCTGGCCAGGGACGCCACGTCCGTCCCGATCGGACTGCCGGTGGCCCGCAGCCAATGCCACGTGATGCGGGAGGACGGCACCCCGGCATCCCCCGGTGAGGAGGGCGAGCTCTACATCGGCGGTGACGGTCTTGCCCTGGGCTACCTGGGCCGCGAGGCCGAGACCCGCAGGGCGTTCGTCACCGTGGAGCTGGGCGAGACCGGCAGCGCTCGCCTCTACCGCAGCGGCGACCGGGCCCGGTGGAACGAGGACGGCACGCTCGAATACCTCGGCCGGGTGGACCGCCAGGTCAAGATCCGCGGCGTCCGTATCGAACTCGACGCTCTGGAGGCCCAGTTGCGCACGCACCCGGACGTCGCCGAGGCGGCGGTAGTGGTGCGGGGGAGCGACGACTTCACCATGCGGCTGAACGCGTTCGTCACCTCGGCGCGCCCGGAGCAGCCGGTCCTGCCGGAGCAGGTGTCGCTGTTCCTGGCCGAGCGGCTCCCCGCGCACAGCGTCCCCTCGCTGCTCATGCCCGTGGACCGGCTCCCGCTCACCGACAACGGCAAGATCGACTACGCCGCACTGCGCGAGGCCCTGCCCGCAACCGATCAGGGCGGTCAGCAGCCGGACTGCCCGCCCGGCCCGGGCGGCGGCTCCGACCGTGACGAGGACCCGGTCCGCCGGATCTGGTCGGACTGCCTCGGCGTCCCGGTGTCCGACGCCACCGACTTCTTCGCGGCGGGCGGGAACTCGCTCCTCGCCGCCCACCTCGTCAACCGCACGCTCGCCGCGCTGGGCCTGCCGGCCGACCGCTTCCAGGTGCTGCTGCGCAGCCTGCTCGCCGACCGCACCCTTGCCGCACACCAGGCCGCACTCGCCGATCTCGTCCGCGGGACGGGCACGGCGGCCGCGGGCGCCGAGAGCGTCGACTTCGAAGCGGAGGCCGCACTGGACCTGGACCTGCCCGCACCGTCCGGGCAGCGAAGCGGCCACGGGCCACTGCGCCATGTCCTGCTCACCGGCGCGACCGGCTTCCTCGGGGGGTTCCTCCTGGACAGCCTGGTGCGGCACACCGACGCCGTCGTCCACTGCCTGGTGCGCGCGGACGACTCCGCGCACGCCCTTGACCGCATCCACGCCAATCTGTCGCGGCACGGACTCACACGGCCTGGCTCCGGACGGGTCAAGGCGTACGCCGCCGATCTGGAGCACACCGGGCTGGGGCTCTCGCCCGACTGCCGGCAGAGCCTCGCGGACACCGTGGACCTCATCCTTCACAACGCCGCCCACGTCAACTTCGTCTACCCCTACAGCGCCCTGCGCGACGCGAACGTGGGCGCGGTGAGGCAACTGGTCGGTCTGGCCTCGGCCCGGCACATCCCGCTGCACTACGTGTCCAGCATCGCCGTCCTCGCCGGCAGCGGCGCCGCCGGCGTACGGTGCTTCACCGAAACCACACCGCTCAGCCACCCCGAGCTGATCAGCATGGGCTACAGCGAGTCGAAGTGGGTCGCCGAGCGCCTGCTCCAGAACG
This sequence comes from Streptomyces sp. NPDC020917, assembly GCF_044333795.1. NCBI lineage: Bacteria > Bacillati > Actinomycetota > Actinomycetes > Kitasatosporales > Streptomycetaceae > Streptomyces > Streptomyces sp. NPDC020917. Next base: position 30,235 of record NZ_JBIRRR010000034.1, read on the forward strand.
CCGCGGCGGCCGGACTGCCGGTGACGGTGCACCGCCCGTACGAGATCACCGGGCACAGCCGCACGGGAGCGTGGAACACCGACACCGCGCTGTGCGCCTTCCTCGACGCGATCACCCGGCTCGGCGTCGCCCCCGACATCCGGCTGCCCCTGGACATGGTTCCCGTCGACTTCGTCGCCGACGCCATCGTCGGCCTGGCGAGCACCTACCCCCACGTCGGGGGAGTCTTCCATCTGACCAACCCCCGCCCGGCCCTGCTCGCCGACATGGTCGACCGCCTGCGGGCCGCAGGGCACGCCATCGAGGAGCGCCCCTTCCGAACCTGGGTGGACCTGCTGCTGGACTTCGTCCACGACTGCCCCGACGCGCCCATCGGCCCGTTCGCGCCGCTCTTCGCCACGCGCGCCAACCAGGCCGACATCAGCATCAAGGAACTGTTCCTGGACTCGGTCTTCCCCCGCCTGGACCAGGCCCGCACCCGGCAGATCTGGCCGCAGTGGCAGCAGACGTGCCCACCGGTCGACACGGCACTCCTCGACCACTACGTCCGCTGCCTGCACCGTGGCGGTGTCATCGAGGCGCCCGTGGCCTGACCCCGGCCCCGCGGAACCCAACCCAGCGGCGAACAAGGAGAACCATGACGGGGGTCCACCCGGCCGAGCCGGAACTCGCGCCCGCACCTGTCGAGCCCCACGACGACGTCACCGTCTGGCCACCGCACGGCTACGGCGACCGAGCCCGGACCGAACTGCCGGTCGTCGTCGCATGGTTGCACGACTACATCGGCCGCCCGCACCGCAACCTGCGCCGCAAGGGCCCGATCTGCCCCTTCGTCCCCGCGGCGATGAAAGGCGCGCAGGTGCGCTACGACTTCCACTACGAGGTCACCGGCGCCGACACCGCAGAACTCACCGCAATGCTCCTGCACCGGCTGAACGCCTTCCCGGTCCCTGACACCGACGGGCCCTCACTGGAGAGCCGGGTGATCATCCTGCCGGACCTTGGCGCGAGCGGGTGGGCCGCGCTGGACCGGGCCCACGCCGCGCTGAAGAGCGGCGCGGTCGAACGCGGGCTGATGATCGGGCAGTTCCATCCTGCCTGCGACGAACGCTCAGCGCGGAACGCCGACTTCCGCGTCTCCCGGGCACCGATCCCGCTGCTCGTCGTCCGCCGCATGGCAAGCCACGACGTCCTCTTCCTCCACCAGGACCCGCGCTGGTTCGCCCATTACCGCCGCCGGTTCGCGGAGCACTACGACAGCGGAGGCACGACCGACCCGCTCATGCGCACGCTCTACGCCCAGGCCCAACGCCACCACTCCCCAGGGAGCGACCTCTGATGCAACCCCGCGAGCGCGCCGCGGCCGCCGAAGTGCGCCACCTCCTCTACGGCCAGCTCGTCACCCAGGCCCTGTGCGCAGTCGCCGAACTGGGCCTCCCCGACATGCTGGCGGCCGGCCCCCTGCCGGCGGCGGAGCTGGCCCGCCGCTCCGCAACGGACCCGGCCCGCCGCTCCGCAACGGACCCGGCCCGCCTGCGGCAGTTGATGACCGCCCTCGTCCCGTACGAGATCTTCTCCGGCCCCGACGAGGACGCCTTCGCGCTGGGCCGGCTCGGACGCGCGCTGACCACCGACGCCCCGGGAAGTGCCCTGGCCAGCGCCCTGATGGCACACCGCTTGATGAGCCCGGCCTGGCAGGGACTCCTCGACACCGTGCGCTCGGGCGTTCCGGCCTTCGACCGCGTCCACGGAAGCGACCTCTTCTCCCACCTCGAAGCCCACCCCGACCTCCGCGCCCTGTTCGACCGCACCCAGGCAGCCGACCTGCACCTCGAACTCGACGCGCTCCTCGCCACCGGCCGCTTTGCCAAGGCCGACACGCTGGTGGACGTCGGCGGCGGCAACGGCGCGCTCCTCGCCGCCCTCCTCCACGCCCACCGGCACCTGCGCGGCATCCTCGTCGACCGCCCGTCCGCCGCCGCGGCGGCCCGCACCCACCTCGCCGAGGCCGGCGTCGCCGACCGCGCCACCGTCACCTCCGGCGACTTCTTCAAGAGCCTGCCGCCCGAGGGCGACCTCTACCTGATGCGGGAGATCCTCCACGACTGGGACGACCAGCAGTGCGTCACCATCCTGCGCACCTGCCGGTTCTCGATGCCCCGCCACGGCAGGCTGCTCGTCGTCGAACTCGCCGACGAGACCCCGGGCACCGGACAGGAAGCCCGGGCCATGGGGCAGATGTCGCTGTACATGCTCTCCGTCCTGCCCGGCCGCGAACGCCATCTCGCCGACTACACCCGCCTGCTGGACGCGGCCGGCCTGCACGTCGACGCCGTGCACCGCCTCACCGGCCGGAAAGTCATGATCGAGGCGCGCTGAGGGCCGTCCCCTGTGCCCGCTCAACCGGTGTGGGCCACCAGGGCGTCGACGAGTGTGGGCCAGAGTTCGCGCGGGCGGTCGTGGCCCATGTCGGGAATCAGCAGGAGCTCGGCGTCAGGCACCAGGTCCGCGGTGCGCTTCCCGCCGCTGGGGCCGATCAGCGTGTCGTCCAGCCCGTGGATCACCAGCGTCGGCACCCGCAGTCCGCGCAGTGCGTCCGCGCGTGATCCGCTGAGGATCATCGCGCCGAGCTGCCGCGCGATACCGGCGGGGTAGTAGGCGCGGTCGTAACTGGCGGCGGCCAACTCGCGCAGCACGGCGGCGTCACCGTATCGCCTGGAGGCCCACACCAGTTCCCTCTCCGCCGCCGCGACGTACCCCTCGCGGTCGGCGGGCTTCGGACCGAACAGCACCGCCTGGGCCTCGGGGCTGGACCGGCCGTATTCCCTCTCGCCGGTCGAGGACATCATCGACGTCAGAGTCAGCACGCGCTCCGGGGAGGAGAGGGCCATCGTCTGAGCGATCATTCCTCCCATGGAGGCACCGACCACGTGGGCGCGTTCGATGCCCAGCGCGGTGAGCAGGCCGAAGCCGTCGCCGGCCATGTCGAGAAGCCGGTAGGGGACCATCGCGAGGGCGGTGGGAAGGTCACCCGAGCTCACGGCGGCAATGAACTCCCCCATGTCGACGGGGTGACGGTCGAACTTCGTGGACAGCCCGCAGTCACGGTTGTCGTACCGGATCACGTGGCGACCGCGGTCTGCCAGCATCCGGCAGAAGTCCTCGTGCCAGGCGAGCATCTGCGCCCCGAAACCCATGACCAGAAGGACAGGAGGATCCCCGGGGTCGCCGAAGCTCTCGTACGCGAGGGAAACGTCCGCAGACACGTCAACGATCGACATAGCTGGAGCCTGCCACGGCCGACCTCGAATCGCACCCGGATAAGAGGCGTTGACCTGCGGATCCGCGGGTTGGGCTCCGGTTAGGGGGCTATGCCGCGGTGCGCAGGGGCCGGTCGGGGCGGCACACCTGGCACGCCGCGGAGTCGCCGCGCGCCAGTGCGGCGCGGGCCTGCTCGGGGGTGGCGGGCCGGGCGCGGTCGCGGGTGGCCCGGCAGTTCCCGCGGTGGACGATCCGGGCGGGGCCGATGTCGTCGGTGAAGTAGACGCGTTCCTCGATCTTCCAGGCCGGGGAGACAGCGGCCCGCTCGGTGGGCACCTGGTCGTACGGCTGGCCCTCGATCGGCTCGCAACGTCCGGCCGGCGCGCGGAAGTCGACCGGCACGGGCACGTCGGTCAGGCGGCCCCGGGTGTCGCTGGCGGAGGGCAGGTGGATCTGGAGGTCGTACCACCACGATCCGTCGGCCTCGCGCCGCCGGCCCTTCACGACGGCGTGGAGGCGCTGGCCGTCATGGAGCCTCACCCGCACCAGCGGCCCGTCCGCCTGCGGCAGGTCGTCCTGCCCGCCCATGCCCTCGCTCACGGATCCAGGCTAGTTCGATTCTTCGTTCGAATCCATGCGCGGAGCGCCCGGCCCGGCCGGGCCCGAATACACCGCGTGTCCCGCGGGGCCCGGCTTCGGTTCATTCCGTTCCGGCGTCGAGAACCGGACGAGGGGCCTCGGAGAGGTCGTGGTGGGGGGCGGTGGCGGCTCCACCGGCCTTGGCGGCTTCCACCATGCGCTGGTGGATGTCGCGGGCGTGCCGCTCGGTCGCGGCGGGTACGGGGCTGCCCGTGACCGTGAACCAGTCGGTCGCGCCGGTGTACTGCACGGCCAGTGCGGCCTTGCCGTCGACCCAGGTGGTGTGAAGGGTGAGGTCGCCGTGGATGGGGCCGATCTCCACGGTGTCGACCCCGCCCGTCCCGCTGAGGATTCCTTGTGTCGTCCAGGCCGTCCATGCGTTCATGGGTCACCTCCGCCGCCAAGGGTCCTCGCCAGGCCGAAGCCGCCCGGCTCGTTAGCCCATTATGGGGGATTTTATCCGCATTCCTTGTCGAGGTGTGCGGGGGAGCCGGGATGTCAGGCGCGGCCGTGGATCTGCTGGGAGCGGCGTGAGAGGGAGTCGAGGATGACGGCGCCCAGCAGAACGCCGCCGGTGACCATGTACTGCACGGCCGTCTGCACGCCGATCAGGACCATGCCGGAGGCGATGGACTGGATGACCAGGATGCCCAGCAGCGCGGACCAGGTGGTGCCGTGCCCGCCGAAGAGGCTGACCCCGCCGATGACGGCAGCGGCGATGGCGTTGATCAGCAGGGTGGTGGAGCCGGAGGTCTGTCCCACCGAGGCGACCCGTGATGTCAGGAACAGGCCGCCGACCGCGGCGAGTGTCCCGGACATCGCGAAGGCGGAGACGCGTGTCCAGACCACGTTGATACCCGAGCGGCGGGCGGCTTCGACGTCTCCGCCGATGGCGAAGATCCCCCTGCCGTAGGTGGTGCGCCGCAGGACGAAGTCGAGGCCGACGACGAACACGAGGAAGACCAGGAGGGCCAGTGGCACGCCGCGGAAGTCCTCCAGGATCCATGCGGCCCCGAACGAGGGGACCGCGACGCCCGCGGTGCGTTCGACGATCTCCCACATCGGCAGGACGGACATCCCGGCGCTGCGGCGCGCGCGGTTGTCCCGGTAGGCCATGACGAAGAAGGTGCCCGTACTCAGCGCCGCCAGGCCGTAGGCGAGCACCGCGCTGTGGAAGTAGCGATCGCTGAGATCCGCGACCAGGCCCCGGTCGCCGACGTCGATGGTTCCGCTGGCTCCCAGCACGTAGAGCATCAGGCCGTTCCAGGCCAGCAGCCCCGCCAGGGTGACGACGAAGGCAGGGACGCCGACGCGGGCGAAGAGGAGCCCCTGGAGGGTTCCGATGGCGGCCCCGGCGAGCAGGGCCGACACGATGGCGAGCCATTCGGGCACGCCGTGGTTGACGTACATCACCGCGAAGATCGCCGCCGTGAGTCCGCTGACGGAACCCACCGACAGGTCCACCTCCCCCAGGAGCAGCACGAACACGATGCCCACGGCGATCAGGCCGGGGCCGACGATGTCCACGCAGATGTCCGACAGGTTCCGCGGGGACAGGAAGTTGTGGTTCAGGCTCTGGAAGACGATCCACGTCACCAGCAGCGAGACGACGACCGGGAGGACGCCGAGCCTGCCGCTGCGCAGCCGGTCGCCGACGGAGCGGAGGTAGCCCGGCAGACCCGGTCGGCCGGGCTCGCCCGGGCCGCCGTCCGGCCGGACGGCGGCCCGGGCGGATGAGGCCGAGTGGCCGGCAGGCTTGGTGTCTCCGGCGCCCCCGGCGGCGTCCGCGCCTTTCACAGCATGTCCTCCCAAGGCTTGGTCGCGCGCTGCGTCACGGCGTTGTCGGTGGCGCCGGTGATGGAGGAGACGATCTGCTCCTGCGTCGTGGACGGCACGTCGAAGAAACCGTTGTTGCGACCGTGCCGCAGCACCGCGGCCTGGTCGGCGACGGCCTTGACGTCACCGAGGTTGTGGCTGATCAGCATGATCGCGGTGCCGCGGTCCCGCAGGCGGTCGATCAGGTCGAGGAACTGCGCGGTCTGCTCGATCCCCAGGGCGGCGGTGGGCTCGTCGAGGACGAGCAGTTCGGGACGGCTGAGGATGGCGCGGCCGATGGCCACCGACTGGCGCTGCCCTGCCGAGAGCGTGGCGACGGGGACCCGCACGTTGGGCGGGTGCTTGGCCAGGATCGCCAGCGGTTCCAGGTCCAGGGCCCGGCGTTCCATCGCGATCTCGTCCAGGACGCCCGCCCGGGTGATCTCGTGGCCCAGGAAGAGGTTCCCCACCACGTCGAGGTTCTCGCACAGCGCGAGGTCCTGGTACACGCCGGCGATGCCCAGCTCCTGGGCGTCGCGGGGGCGCTGGATCCGTACCGGCCGCCCTCGCCACTCGATGACGCCGGCGTCGGCGGGTCCCACTCCGGTGATCGCCTTGAGGAGCGTGGACTTGCCCGCGCCGTTGTCGCCGACGAGCGCGACGACCTCGCCGGCGTGGATCTCCAGCTCGATGTCGGTGAGCGCCTGGACGGCCCCGAAACGCTTGCAGATTCCGTGCAGAGCCAGCACGGGTGCCCTTGACACACGAATCACCTCCCGCCGGTCACCGACGCGCATGTCGTCGCCTGGTCGTGCCACCGTCCGTACGCGGCGCACCCGCCGGTTCAGCCGGTGAGTCCGGCGTCCCGGCAGGCGGACAGCAACTTCGGTGGACATATCTGCTGGACCGTGTAGACACCCGCGTCGACGACGGTGTGCTTGACGTTGCCCCGGTTCACGGCGACCGGGGTGCCCAGATAGGCGGGTATGTCCTTGGTGGTGTCGTTGCTGATCCGCTGCTTGGCGATGCCGTCGAGCGACGTGCCGCGGGCCAGGGCCAGGGCCATCTCGGCGGCCGCGTCGGCCTCGGCGGGGAAGGACTTGTGGACCGTGACGGCCTGCTCGCCGGTGATGACGCGCCGCACCGCGGCGAGGTCGGCGTCCTGGCCGGTGACGGGGGGCTGCGGCGTGACGTTCTCGGCCTTCAGCGCGGTGACGATGCCGGTCGCGAGACCGTCGTTGGCCGAGTAGACGCCGTCGAACCCGTGCGGGCCCAGCTTGGCGACCGCGGCGAGCGTGTTGGTGAACGCGTTCTGCGGGATCCACCCGGTGGTGTTGTACGCGGCGACGATCCGCGCCTTGCCCTGGAACACCGACAGCGCGCCCTTCCGCAGGGCCTTGGCGTTCGGATCGCTGGGCTCGCCGTTCATCATGACGATCCGGGGGAGTCGCGTGCCGTGCCCGAGAGCCGCCAGGAGTCCCTGGGCCTGGAGCCGTCCGATCGCCACGGAGTCGTAGCCCGAGTAGGCCGACAGCGGTCCGTCGGCGAGTCGGTCGTAGGACACCACCGGTACGTGGCTCCGGTGGGCCTGCCTCACCGAGACGGCCAGGGCCTTGCTCTCGACCGGAGCCAGGATCAGCGCCCGCACACCGTTGGCGATCATGGAGTTCACCTGCGACTGCTGGATGGCGACGTCGGCCGAGGCGTTGGCGTACCGCACGGTGCAGGTGCCGCACAGCTGCTTGATGCGTTGTTCGATCAGCGGCTTGTCGGACTTCGTCCAGCGAGGGGTGTGCGTGTCGGGCAGCAGCACGCCGATGGTGAGACCTCCCTCGGCCGCGGTCCCCCGGTGGGCCACCGCGGCCGTGCCGTGCGGGGCGAACACCACGACCAGGCTCGCCACCAGGGCGGCGACCAGCCCGCGGCTCCCTCGGTGCCTCATCGCCATGACGCTTCCCGGCGTGTCTCGGCGGAGGCCCGGTGGGGTGCGAGGTCGATCTCGCCCCACACCTGTTTGCCGCCGCTGACCGGCACCGAGCCCCAGGCGGCGCAGACGGCCTCCACCAGGATGATGCCGCGGCCACCGGTGGCCTCCCAGTCGATCCCCGTGGGCTTGACGGGGGCGCGGGGCGAGGAGTCGCTGACCGCGACGCGCATCCGTTCCCCGGCAAGGGTGAGGTTCAGGTGGACCTCACCGCTGGTGTGCGTCATGGCGTTGGTGACCAGTTCCGAGACGACCAGCAGGATCGCGTCCGTCTCCCGCGTCTCGCGCCAGGACCGCAGCGTACGGGCGGTGAAACGGCGGGCGTGCATCACGGCGTCCGGCAACCGCCACACCGACCAGCTCGCCCGCCGCGGCCGGACGGGCAGGCCGTCGTAGCGCAGCAGCAGAAGGGCCACGTCGTCCTCGCGCCGCTCGGTGGTTCCGATCAGTTCGTCGGCCGTCCGGTCGGGGGCGGCCGGATCGGCGGTCGCCAGCACCCGGCGCACCCGCTGCACGCCCTCCTCCAGGTGGAGCTTCGAGGACTCGACCAGACCGTCCGTGAAGAGCGCCAGGACGCTCCCCGGGGTCATGCTGACATTGGTCAGCGGGAAGTCGGCGTCCGCGATCACGCCGAGTGGCGGGCCTCCCTCGGCTTCGACCTCCAGAGTGCCGCCGTCCGGCGCCCGGAGCACCGGCTGCGGGTGGCCGGCCCGCACCACCCAGGCGTCGCCGTCCTCGACGTCGAGGGCGACGTAGCAGCAGGTGGCGAAGGCCTCGCTGTCCAGACCGATGAGCAGGCGGTTGGCGTGGGACATCACCACGTCCGGCGGGTGCCCCTCCACGGCGTAGGCGCGGATCCCGGTACGGATCTGGCCCATGATCGTGGCGGCCTCCGCGCTGTGGCCCTGCACGTCGCCGATGACCAGGGCGATGGACCTGTCGGACACCGGGATCACGTCGTACCAGTCACCGCCCACGGCGAGCCCCGTCGTCGCCGGCAGATACCGGGCGACCGCCGTGCCGCCCGGCAGGGCCGGGAGGGCGCGGGGCAGCAGGCTGCGCTGCAGGATCGAGGTGAACTCGTTCTCGGCGTCGTGGGAACGGGCGCGGGCCAGCGCATGCCCGACCAGTCCCGCGGCGGAGGTCAGCAGCGCGCGTTCCCCGGGTCTGAACTCGTGCGGCTCGTCCCAGCCCAGCAGGCACACACCGGCCATCCGGCCGTCGGCCGGGAGCGGCAGGACCGCGAGCCCTCCCGGGCCTGCCTCGGCGAGGCCGGGCTCCAGGCCGGTGGTGGAGGCCCACAGCCGGGTGCGGCCCTGGGTCAGCACGCCCTGCAGCGTGGGCAGGTCATCCGGCGACGTCTCGGGCCACTCCGAGTGCCACTGCGAGCGCCACGTGCCCCACACCGCGGGCCCTTGGGGTTCCATCTCGGTGACCACCAGCCGTCCGGCGTGCACCTCGGCGAGGACCATGGTGTCGGCTCCCAGAGGGTCCCGCAGAGCGGTCACCACGGCATGGCTGACGTCGCGGACCGTCGCCGACGCCGCGAGGGCGACGGAGAGCCTCTGGAACCGGGACACCTCGGCCCTGGCCGGCCGCAGATGCGACGCCTCCGCGATCACGCCCAGCAGCCGGCACGGCCTCCCCCCGGCGTCGGTCAGCACCCGGAAACGCAGCCGCAGCACGCGCAGCCCACCGCTCGGCCGCCGCACCCGGAAGTCCAGGTCCTGGCCACCGGGCCGGCTCACGCTCGGCTCGAGAACCGACATCAGCGCGGGAAGATCCTCCAGCACGGTCTGGGCCAGCAGGGTCTCCACGCGCCCGTCGAAGTGCTCCTCCTGCAGGCCCAGGAGGTCCAGTGCCTGCCGGTCCGCCTCGATGCGCCCCGTGGCCGGCGACAGGGTGAACGACCCCATGCGTCCGAGGCCCAGCCAGGAGCCGTCCGGCCGAGCGCTCGGCTCGGGGACGATGACGGTGCCGGTGTCGCCGAAGGCACCCTCCGTTTCCATCCGCGCCGAGACCTGGTCGGCGTACAGCTCGAGAAAGTCGCGCCGCTCGACGTCGGCGCCGTCTTTGCCCGCCGCCCTGACGGCCAGGCATCCCAGGACCGTCTCACCGGCAGCCAGCGGCACCGCTCCCAGCCACTCGCCTCCCGCCCCCGGCGCGGTGGCCGCCGGGGCGGCCGCGCCAGTGGTCCGCGCCCCGACGACCGCGGGATCAGCCGCCTGCGCGGGGGCGGCCCACACCAGCTGACCCGTGCGGAATGCCTCGGCCACTGCTGAACGGCCGGACGCCGGATAGCTGTCCGGGAAGCCGGCGCCATCACCCGGCTTCTCCTCCACCGTCTCGCTCAGGCGAAGCTGCCCGGACTGCTCGTCCGGCACATAGACGGCGGCCGCGGCCGCCCCTCTGAAGACCATGCCCTCCTCCGCCGCACTTCCCCGCGTCCCCTGCCGCCGACGGACGATGGTGCGCCAGGTCCCGCGGTCCCACAGGGCGGCGGGGCTACTGGCAGGGCGCAAGGGCTACTGGCTCTCGTGGCACTGGATCGGCTACCAGCTCCGACACCGGCGAACGTACTAGGTACCCTATTGTCCAGAAATATCTCCCGCCTCGCTCTGGGAGCCGTACGGGGTGCTCGTGCTCGCGCCGCGGAAGCGAGGGCCGCCGGCCAGGTGACCGAGGTGTGCCAGGAGGTCACGCGAGGGACCCGGTCCCTCGTCGAGCACCTTTGCGGATCGTGACGGCGCGGGCCGGCGGGACTCCTAGGATCTGGGGCATGGCAACGCGACTCGTGCAGATCAACATGAAGGCCCAGGACGACGCCGCGCTCGGCCGGTTCTGGGCGGAGGCACTCGGGTGGGGTGTCGACAGCGAGGGACCCGGCGTGACCAACCTCGAACCCGCCGGTTTCACCTATCCCGACCCCGTCGCCGTCTGCATCGACATCATCGCCCACCCGGAACCCAAAACGGTCAAGAACCGCGTGCACCTCGATCTGGCCACCACCTCGACCGCCCATCAAGCGGAGGTGGTCGCGCGGTTGAAGGACCTCGGCGCGACGTTCGCCGACGTGGGGCAGGGCGACGTCCCCTGGACCGTCATGGCCGACCCGGAAGGCAACGAGTTCTGCGTCCTGGATCCCCGTCCGGTCTACCAGGACACCGGGCCGATCGCCGCGGTGGTCGTCGACTGCTCCGACCCTCGAGGGATGGCCCGGTTCTGGGGCGAGGCGATGGACTGGACGCTGCACGACGTCACCGACGACCACGCGACCATGCGCTCCGCCCAAGGCGTGGGCCCCTACCTGGAGTTCCTCCGCACCCCCGACGCCAAGCGCGTGTGGAACCGCGTCCACCTCGACATCCGCCCCTACCCCGGTGACGACCTCGCCGCGGAAGAAGCCCGACTGCGCGCTCTGGGTGCCACCAGTCCTGATATCGATCAGTCCGCGATCGCCTGGACGGTCCTGGCCGACCCGGAAGGCAACGAGTTCTGCCTCCTCACCCCTCGCTGACCTAGGGCACCGACTCCGAGTGTGGCGCGGATGGGGGAGCGGGCCCTTGCGGTAGGGCCCGCCGAGGTGGCCTCAGGCTGAGATGGCCAGGGCCGCACGGGCCACGGGATGGGCGAACTCCTGGCCCCCGCAGTAGCGTTCGATCTCGTCCAGGGCGCTTTCGGTGATGCGCATGAGCTCTCCGCCGAGCGAGCCGGCGATGTGCGGGGTGAGGAGCACGTTGGGCAACGAGTAGAGCGGCGAGGCCGCGGGCAGCACCTCGGGGTCCGTGACGTCGATGACGGCGTGGATGCGGCCTGACGCGGCCTCGGCGGTCAGTGCGTCGTGGTCGATCAGCGAGCCGCGTCCGGTGTTGATGAGGGTGGTGCCGTCCCGCAGGAGCGCGAGCCTGCGGGCGTCCATCAGGTGGTGGGTCTCCGGCAGTGCGGGGGCGTGCAGGGAGACGACGTCGCCCAGGGCTATCAGTTCGTCGAGGTCGACGAGCCGGGCCCCCAGCGAGCGGGCACTGCCGGCGTCGAGGTGCGGGTCGGCCACCAGGAGGTCGAAGTCGAAGGGGCGCAGCAGCTCCAGCACCCTGCGCCCCACCAGGGACGCGCCCACCACGCCGATCGTCCTGCGGTAGTTGCCGAGGCCGGGGAAGCGCGCCGACCAGTCCAGGGCGGCTCGGTGCTCGCGGTAGGCGTCGCCGATCGCCAGGACCCGCTTGTTGGCGAAGAGGACGGCGGCGACCGTGTACTCGGCGACGGGCACGGCGTTGGCCGCGGCCGCCGTGGAGACGAGCAGTCCGCGGTCCCAGCACGCGTCCGTCACATGGTGTTTGACACTGCCCGCGGCGTGCACGACGGCTTTGAGCGCCGGCATGCGGGCCAGCACGGCGTCGTCGAGCGGGGGGCAGCCCCAGGAGGTGATCAGGACCTCGACGGCCGCCAGGTCCGGAACGCGGTCGAAGTCCTCGGCGACGAGTTCCGGATCGATGTCCACGTGGCGCGTCAGCCGCTGGACCGCGGTCCCCGGGAAGAGGGCGTCGCGGTGCCGGCGGCCCATCGCGAACAAGGCGCGCGGGCGGGAGGGAGTGGAAGGCATGGGGATCCTCATGACGTGGCCTACTTGATGGCGCCGGCGGTCATGCCGGACTTCCAGAACCGCTGGAGCATCAGGAAGAGAAGGACGAGCGGTGCGACGGAGACCAGCGACCCCACCACTGCCAGCAGGTAGTCCTGCGGGTGGCCCTGGGAGAGCGCGGACGAGTACCAGACGTACAGGCCGAGGTTGACCGGGAAGAGGTTCTTGTCGGACAGCATCACCAGGGGCAGGAAGAAGCTGTTCCAGATCTGGGTGAACTGGAAGAGGAAAATGGTCACGAAGGCCGGTGCGAGCATGGGGAACGCGATCCGGCAGAAGGCCCTGAACTCGCCGGCGCCGTCGATCCGGGCGGCCTCGAGGACTTCGTCGGGGACGTAGGCGGCGCTGAACACCCGGGCCAGGTAGACGCCGAACGGGAAGACGAGGCCGGGCAGGAACACGCCCCAGAAGGTGTTCACCAACCCGACCTTCGCGGCGATCAGGTACAGCGGGATCGCCAGTGCCGTGCCCGGCACCATCACGCCCAGCAGGACGAAGGCGAAGAGCTTCTCCTTGACGGGGAAGGCCAGTTTGTCGAACGCGTACCCGGCGGCCACGCTGAAGACCGTGGCCAGCAGCGCCCCGGCGCCGGCGTACAGGACGGTGTTGACGATCCAGCGCAGGTAGATGCCGTCGTCGACCTGGAACAGGTGGCCGAGGTTGTCCAGGAGCGCGAAGTGCCTGCCCGGTGCGAAGCCGTTGGTGGCGAACAGGTCCTGGCGGCTCTTGGTCGCCGACAGGACCAGCCAGAGCATCGGCAGGAGGGTGTAGAGGGCGGCGAGACCCAGCATCGCGGTCACGCCCGTCTTGGACAGCAGAGCCGAAGGACGCCTTCCTGCGGGCCTGCTCGGCGGGCCCGGCACGCGGCCGCTCGTCCGGCCCGAGGCTGCGGCAGGCGCCGGGGCACCGAGGGTGAGGGGCTTGGTCACGGCTGGCTCCTGCTGCGCGCGAATCGGGTGACGAGGAACGACATGACCGCCGCGGCCAGCGCGATGAGCAGCGAGGCGGCAGCCGCCAGCCCGAAGTCGTTGCGGGTGAACGCGGCGGTCTGGACGTACATGTTGGGTGTCCAGCTGCTGCCGATGGCGCTGGAGGCGCTGTAGATGACCCGGGGCTCGGTGAAGAGCTGGATCGATCCGATGACGGTGAACAGCACGGCCAGCGCGATGGAGGGGCGGATCATCGGCAGCTTGATCGACAGGGCCGTTCGGACACCGCCGGCACCGTCGATCCTCGCGGCGTCCAGGGTCTCGGCCGGCACCGCCTTGAGGGCGGCGTAGAAGATGACCATGTTGTAGCCGATCCACTCCCAGACGGCGATGTTCGCGGCGGAGAACACGGCGTTGTCCGCCGACAGGAAGCTGACGTGGAGGCCCACGGAGCCGAGCGGGCCGATCACCGGGCTCAGCCCCGGGGTGTAGAGGTAGACCCAGATCAGCGCCGCGATCAGTCCGGGCACCGCGTGCGGGAGGAACAGGGCCAGCTGGAAGAAGGCGCGTGCCTTGACCAGCGCGGAGTCCAGCAGCAGGGCGAGGACGAGCGCGCCGCCGATCATCACCGGGATGTAGACGGCGACGTAGGCGGCGATGGTGAGGAACCCGTTGCGGAATGCCGGATCCGACAAGGCGTGGGTGTAGTTGTCCAGGCCGGCGAAGACCTTCCTGGTGCCGCCGAAGCCCAGGCCGGAGGTGCGGGTGGTGAACAGGCTCATCCAGCCCGCGTAGAGCAGCGGGGCGAGGGTGACGGCGCTGAACAGGACGAGAAACGGTGCCAGGAGCAGCGCCGCGGTACGGCGCTGGGCACGGGCTGAGGGGCTTGCCATGACCGGCTTCCTCGATGAGAGCGGGAGAGTGCGGGGTGGGCCGGACACCGGCCCCACCTCGGCGGGGGGGGGCCCCCGCCCCCCCCCCCCCGGGGCGGGGGGGGGGGGGGGGGCGGCCCCCCCCCCGGGGGGGGGGTGGCGGCCGGGGGCGGGCGGGGCGCGGGGGGGGTTGGCCCGCGGGGCGCGGCGCCCCCCCCGCC
>NZ_JBIRRR010000035.1:0-42023 GCF_044333795.1 Streptomyces sp. NPDC020917
TCCGTCGTCAGATCCTCAGCGAAGTGCCGATCACCCGTCGCATCCGGCACATACTTCACAGCCACAACGATCCTCAAGCTCACGCCAGCACTCCTACTGCTCGTCCTGCTGCTTCGTTCTGCACGTCTTCGTCCACTGCCCCGGACCGGACCGGGCCCACCGCACGCCGCGGAATCCACCCGGAATGGCAGCATAGGCGCCTGCGGCGGCCGTCCCCGGCGGGGACGCAGCAACGTCCTCGACCGAAATATTACTCGCCAGTAGACAGCGGCGGGAGCAGAGCCGCAAGCGTGCCGCACTGTGAGGTGGCCGACCCGCGCGACACGCCCCCACAGGCGGTCGGCGGGCGCCCGGACGGTCAGCCGGGGAGGTGGTGGAACCCGCCCTGGTGGTACAACAGCGGCCCGCCGGGGCCGTGCGGGTCGCCGGCCACGGCCTCGGCGACGACGATGCGGTGGTCGCCGGCCGGCACGCGGCCGGCGATCCGGCCCACCAGCCAGGCGGCGACCCCGTCGAGCAGCGGCACACCGTGCGGCCCCGGGGACCATGCGGTGGCGGGGCCGAAGCGGTCGGCGCCGCTGCGGGCGAACAGCGCGGCGAGCGACTGCTGGTGCTCGCCGAGGACGTGGACGCCGACGAACGACGCCTCGGCCACCGCCGGCCAGCACGAGGATCCGAGGCTGATGCCGAAGGACAGCAGCGGGGGCTCGACGGCCACCGAGGTGAGCGAGGTGGCGGTGAAGCCGACCGGGCCGTGGGGTCCTGAGACGGTGACGACCGCGACCCCCGCGGCGTGGCGCCGGAACACCGCACGGAAGACGTCGGCCTGGAAGGCCGCTCCCCCGTCCGTGCCCGGCTGCGCCGTGCGGCCGGCGCTCCGGGCCTGGCGGGGCAGGGCGGGAGCCGGACCGTGGGGCCGGTCCGGCACCTGGTCGTCGGGGGTGATGTCGGTCGTGGCGGTCACCGGGTGTCCTTCTGCATCGGGCGGGTCCTGCGTCCTGCGGCTCGCGGGCACGGCGGGCTCAGCAGCGTGGACGCCGCCACGCGCCCTCGGGCCGCGTGACGTGAGCGCCGGCGTGGATGCGCGGAAGGAGATCACGGGCCATCACGTCAGAGTGACGATTCGAGGCGCACCCCGTCAAGGCGGCCCCGGCAGATGGAAGGTCCGTCACATCGCCTGCCGGACGGCCGTACCTGCGGCGATCCCTGGGGCGTCCGGGCAGGTCCCATGGGCGCGGCAGGGGTGCACTCGGGGACGAACCGGCGTGCCGCGCGCGGCGGTTCACGCGGACCGGACCGCGGCGCCGAGGGCCGCGATGACGTCCGCGCGGCGCGGCTGGCCCGATGCCCTGCGCACCACCGCCCCGTCCGCGTCGAGCACCAGCACGGTCGGGGTCTTGAGGATGCCCAGCCGGCGGACGAGGTCCAGGTGCGCCTCGGCGTCGATCTCGACGTGCCGCACGCCCTCGACCATCCCCGCGACGTCGTCGAGGACCCGCCGGGTGGCCCGGCAGGGGGCGCAGAACGCGCTGGAGAACTGGACGAGGGTCGCCCGCTCGCCCAGCGGCCCGTCGAGTTCCGCGGCCGTCAGCCGCTGCCCGCCGTCCGTGGCCCGCACTCCTGTCCTCCTGCTCGACGTCGCTGCTCCGATCGTTCCCCTCAGCCTTGCAGCGTCGCGGCGGCCGCCGTGATTCCCGCGCGCGGCGGCGATCAGGACGGAAGTTCGCTCGGCAGGTCCAGGCGGGCGCGGTCGGGGGCCGCCCGGAGCGCGGCCAGCACCTCCGCTGCGGGCGCGGCGTACACCAGCGGGGACTCGGCCTCTCCGAGGTGCGGCCGCACCGGCCAGGCCAGTCGCTCCTCGTCCAGCGAGAAGGCGGCGTCGACGAGGCCGGGGATGTTGCCGCGGGCGTCGATCCGCGCCCAGCGCGTGCGGCCGGGCAGCAGCACCGCGTTGAGCCCGTGCAGGACCGGCTGGGTCCCGTCGTCCTCGGTGAGCCGCTGGTAGCACAGCCCGGCCGGGATGCCCCCGGCCCGCAGCAGGGCGGCCAGGGCGTGGGACTTGGCGTGGCAGATGCCGGTGCGCTGCTCCAGCACGTCCGAGGCGCGCCAGGTGACCCGCGGGTCGCCGGCGTCGGCGGAGTGCGGCACGGCGTCGCGGACGAACTCGTACGCCGCCTTCGCATAGTCATGCGGTTCGGAGGCAGCGGACCGCAGCCGCGCCGCGGTCTCCCGGATCAGCGGGTGCTGATGGTCGATGGCCTCGTCGGCCGCGAGATAGGCGGCCGGGTCGGCGGCCACGGGGATCGGCTCCATGACGAGGAGCCTAGGCAGCCACCGACCCGGTCGGCAATACATTTACGCTTCAATGCATATTCATGCGAGAGGAGCGGGTGCGGCTCAGCCGGCCATCTCCTCCGCGATGGCGGCGGCGAAGCCGTCCACGTCGGCCTCGGTGGTGTCGAAGGCGCACATCCACCGCACCTCGCCGGTCGCCTCGTTCCAGAAGTAGAAGCGGTAGCGCTTCTGCAGCCGCTCGCTGACCTCCCGCGGCAGCATCGCGAAGACCGCGTTGGACTGCACCGGCCGCAGCACGGTCACCCCGTCCACGTCCCGTACCGCCTGCTCCAGGCGGCGGGCCATGGCGTTGGCGTGTGCGGCGCTGCGCAGCCACAGGTCGCCGGCGAGCAGCGCCTCGAACTGGACCGAGACGAACCGCATCTTGGACGCCAGCTGCATCGACATCTTGCGCAGGTAGCGGATCGAGCGGACCCGCTCGGGGCTGAGCACCACCACGCACTCGCCGAGCAGCAGGCCGTTCTTGGTGCCGCCGAAGGACAGCAGGTCGACCCCGGCGTCGGTGGTGAACGCCGCCAGCGGCACGCCGAGGGTGGCCGCCGCGTTCGCGATGCGGGAGCCGTCCATGTGCACGGTCATGCCCAGCTGGTGCGCGTGGTCGCAGATCGCCCGGATCTCCTCGGGCGTGTAGCAGGTGCCCAGTTCGGTGGTCTGGGTGAGCGAGACGACCTGCGGCTGGGCGCGGTGCTCGTCGTCGAAGCCGTACGCCTGCCGGTCGATCAGCTCCGGCGTGAGCTTGCCGTCCTCGGTGGGGACGGTGAGCAGCTTGAGGCCGCCGACCCGCTCGGGCGCGCCGCACTCGTCCACGTTGATGTGCGCGGACTCGGCGGTGATCACCGCGCCCCAGCGCTCGGTGACGGCCTGCAGCGCCGTCACGTTGGCCCCGGTGCCGTTGAAGACGGGGAACGCCTCCGCGGTGGGGCCGAAGTGCGCGCGGAAGACGTCCTGCAGGTGCCCGGTGTACACGTCCTCGCCGTAGGCGACCTGGTGGCCGCCGTTGGCGAGGGCGAGCGCGGCGAGCACCTCGGGGTGCACGCCCGCGTAGTTGTCACTGGCGAACCCGCGCACCTGCGGGTCGTGGCGCCGCACGGCGTCGGTGGCGGGCTGTCCGGTCACGTCCGGGGTGTCCGGGT
Source organism: Streptomyces sp. NPDC020917 (assembly GCF_044333795.1). NCBI lineage: Bacteria > Bacillati > Actinomycetota > Actinomycetes > Kitasatosporales > Streptomycetaceae > Streptomyces > Streptomyces sp. NPDC020917. The sequence goes on from NZ_JBIRRR010000035.1 coordinate 3,489, forward strand.
CGGTCGGGTCGGTCACGGTCGGGGCGTCAGCCACTGTCGGGTCCCGTTCACTTCCTTGGGGCTTGCGTTCCACACGTCGGCGATCGCCTGGGCGAGGTCGTGGACGTCGGTGAAGCCGGCGAATTTGGCGTTGGGGCGCTGGGCCCGCAGCTCATCGTGCACCAGTGCCTTGATCACCAGGACGGTGGCCGCCGCGGTGGGGCCGTCGTCCGGGCCGAGCTTGCGGAACGAGTCGCCGAGGGCGAGCGTCCACGCCTCGGCGGCCGCCTTGGCGGCGGCGTACGCCGCGTTGCCCGCGGTGGGCGCGCTGGCGCCGGCCGCGCTGATCAGCACGTACCGGCCGCCGGGGCTGCGCATCAGGCCGTCGTGGAACGCCAGCGAGGTGTTCTGGACGGTGCGGATCAGCAGGTCGTGCAGCGCGTCCCAGTCCGACAGCTCGGTCTCCGGGAAGGACGCGGAGCCGCGCCAGCCGCCGACCAGGTGCACCAGGCCGTCCACCCGGCCGTGGTCCTTCTCGATGCGGCCGGCCCAGTCCTGGGTGGCCTCCAGATCCAGCAGGTCCACGATCTCGCCGGTGATGTCCGCGCCGCCCGCGTCGTAGCGCGCCGCGTCGACCGACTCGGCGAGCCGTCCCGGGTCGGCGTCGGCCGCGATCACGTGCCCGCCGGCCCGTGCGAGCCGCTGCAGTACCGCGCGCCCGGCCGGTCCACCGGCGCCCGCCACCGCGATCACGGCGCCGTCGAGCCCGCCCGCGTAGGTGTCCGTCGTCATCTCCGCCTCCTCGCCCGCACCGGTCATGCGACGCCTCGCAGCGCGCTGTCGCCGGTGATGCCCTTGGTCGAGGCGATCACCTCACGGAGCTTCTTCGCAAGGGCCTCGTAGAACATGCTGAGCGGAAACTCGTCCGCAAGCACGTCGTCCACCAGCTTGCGCGGCGGGAGCGACAGATCCAGGGCGTCGGGACCCTTGGCCCAGACCGAGCCGGGATGCGGGGAGAGGTACGTCGCGACCAGTTCGTAGGCGGCGAACCAGTGCACGAGCTTGGGGCGGTCGATGCCGTCCCGGTAGAGCGTCTCGATCTCGGCGCAGAGCTGGTTGGTGACCTGCGGTGCGCGCTCCCAGTCGATGTGCAGGGTGTTGTCCGTCCAGCGTACGGCGTCGTGCTTGTGCAGGTACGCGAAGAGCAGCTGTCCGCCGAGCCCGTCGTAGTTGCGCACCCGCTCGCCGGTGACCGGGAAGCGGAACAGGCGGTCGAAGAGGATGGCGTACTGCACGCCCAGGCCCATCGGGTGGCCCTCGGCCTGCAGCTTGACGGCCTCCTTGAAGCTCGTCAGGTCGCAGCGCAGCTCCTCCAGGCCGTACATCCAGAACGGCGCCCGCTGCTTGATCATGAACGGGTCGAACGGCAGGTCGCCGTGGCTGTGGGTGCGGTCGTGGATCATGTCCCACAGCACGAAGGTCTGCTGGGCCAGCTCCTGGTCCTCGACCAGGCGGGCGGCCTCCTCGGGCAGCTCCAGCCCGAGGGTCTCGACGGCGGCGGCGCTCACCCGGCGGAACCGGGCGGCCTCGCGGTCGCAGAAGATCGCGCCCCACGTCCAGCGCTCGGGAGCCTCGCGGACCGCCACGGTCTCCGGGAACAGCACGGCGGAGTTGGTGTCGTAGCCCGGGGTGAAGTCCGCGAAGGTGATCGGCACGAAGAGCGGGTTGTCGTAGCGGGTGCGCTCCAGCTCGGCGAGCCAGTCCGGCCACACCACGTCGAAGACCACGGCTTCGAGGTTGCGGTCCGGGTTGCCGTTCTGCGTGTACATCGGGAAGACGACGAGGTGCTGCAGACCGTCGCGGCGGTCCTGCGCGGGCTGGAAGGCCAGCAGCGAGTCCAGGAAGTCGGGGACGCCGAAGCCGCCGTCGGCCCAGCGGTGCAGGTCCGCCACCAGGGCCTCGTGGTAGGCCGCGTCGTGCGGCAGTTCGCCGGACAGCTGCTCGACCGCGTCGACGACGCGGCCCAGGGTCTTGGCGGCGTCCTCGCGGCTGGGCGCGTTCTCGGCCTCGAAGTCGATCGAGCCGTCCTTGCGCTGCCACGGCCGGATGGCTTCGACGGCCTGCTTCAGCACCGCCCACTGAGGGTGGCTGGTGACTCCCTCGCCGGACGTCCCGCCCTCACCGCGCGTCGTCGGCAAAAGAATTTCACTCATGACCCCTCCTCCACAAAAGAACTTGTCGTCCCGCCCACCGTAGCCGCGCCCACCGGCATCGATCAAGGGGAGCCGACGGAGATCATGCGGCAACATGGGGGTGCAGCCGGTATTTTTCCTGCGAGTTCCCCGGAACGGGCGAGGAAAACGCGCACAATCCCCGGGTAGCGGGTAGGGCGAGCGAACGGACCCGCAGCGGCCGGAGCGGCACGCGACGCCGGCGCGTCACGGCGCGTTCGGCCCGGCGTCGCCGGCTCTCGCTAGGGTGCGGGACATGAGCTTCCTCACCGTCGGTCACCGCGGCGTCATGGGCGTGGAGCCGGAGAACACGCTGCGCTCGTTCCGCCGCGCCGAGCAGGCCGGCATGGACCAGATCGAGCTGGACCTGCACCTCAGCAAGGACGGCGCGCTGATCGTCATGCACGACGCGGACGTGGACCGCACCACCGACGGCAGCGGGATGATCCGGGACCTGACCCTGGAGGAGATCCGCGCCCTGGACGCGGGACGGGGCGAGCGCGTGCCGGTCTTCGAGGAGGTCCTGGACGCGGTGGACCGGCCGCTGCAGGCCGAGATCAAGGACGTGGCCGCCGCCCGCGTGCTGGCCGGTGTGCTGCGCGAGCGCGGCGTGCAGGACCGCGTCAGCGTGCTGTCGTTCCACGACGAGGCGCTCGCCGAGATCCACACGCTGCTGCCGGGGGTCCGCACGGTGCTGGTCGCGAGCGACCTCGGGCCGCACATCGTGCCGCGTGCCCAGGCGGTCGGCGCGCGCCTGGTCAGCCTGGACCTCACGCAGCTCAACCTGGACACCGTGCGCCGCTGCCACGCGGCGGGGATCGACGTGATGGCGTGGAGCGTCAACTCCGCGCGGGACTGGGCGCTGGTGCGGGCGCTCGGCCTGGACGGCGCGGCCACCGACCTGCCCGAGGAGCCGGCCGCCTGATCCGCGGCCCTGACCCGGACCCGCCCCGCGCCGCTCGCGTGCGGGCGCGGTGCCGGCCCGCGGCGGCGCGCCCCGGGTTCAGCCGAGCCGCTTGGTGAGCAGCTCGAACTCCAGGTCGTCGCGGGTGGGCAGCCCGAACCGCTCGTTGCCGTAGGGGAACGGGCTGGTCTCGCCGGTGCGCGCGTAGCCGCGGCGCACGTACCAGGCGATGAGGTCCTCGCGGACCGAGATGACCGTCATGTGCATCTCGGACACCCCCCACTCGTCGCGGGCGAACCGCTCGGCCTCGGCGATGATCAGCTTGCCGAGCCCGGCACCCTGCAGGGTCGGGCGTACCGCGAACATCCCGAAGTAGGCGTGCTCGCCGCGGTGCTCCAGCTGGCAGCAGGCCACCAGCTCGCCCGCGCTCTCCACCGCGACCAGCTGGCTGCCGGGCTTCTCTATGACGGCGAGCACACCGGCGGGATCGGTGCGCTGCCCTTCCAGGATGTCGGCCTCGGTGGTCCACCCGGTCCTGCTGTCGTCGCCGCGGTAGGCGGACTCGATCAGCGCGACGAGCGCGGGCACGTCGTCGGCGGTGGCGGCGCGGAACGTGGGCTGAGCGGCGATGTCCATGGCGGTCAGGCTACCGAAGGGGCCGGGCGTGGCCCGAGGCCGTCCAGGCCCCTCCCGAGGGCAGGCCCTGCCCTGGCCCCGGTCCGCTCTCACCGCCCGGCTCAGCGGCAGTCGCCGAGCGCCGCGGCCAGGCGGCGGACCCCCTCGGTGACCTCCTCGGCGCCCGAAGTGTCCGCGAAGGTCACCCGGACGAAGGGCGCGGGCGCCTCGGCGGGGAAGTACGGGCGTCCGGCGGCGACGGCCAGCCCGCGGCGCAGGGCGGCGGCGGTCAGCGCGGTCTCGTCGGTGCCGTCGGGCAGCGGCAGCCACAGGTGGTAGCCGCCCTGCGGGGTGGCGGCCGGGGCGAGCGCGGGCAGATGCTCGCGCAGGGCCGCGATCATCGCGTCGCGCCGCTCGCGCAGCCCCGCGGCCACCGCGCGCAGATGGCGCGGCCACGCCGGCGCCCCGACGAGTTCCAGCGTGGCCTCCTGCAGTGGGCGGGGCACGAAGAAGCTGTCGACGACCTGGATGGCGCGGAGCCGCTCCAGCACCGGCCCGCGGGCGACGAGCGCGCCGATCCGCAGGCTCGGCGAGGTCGGCTTGGTCAGCGACGCGACATGGACCACGGCGCCGTACGGGTCGTCGGCGACCATCGGCGGCGGCAGCGGCCCGCCGTGGCCCAGCCGCCGGGCGAAGTCGTCCTCGATGACGAACGCGCCCGCGGCGTGGGCGATCTCGCGCACCTGGCGGCGCCGGGCGTCGGAGAGCACCACCGCGGTCGGGTTGTGGAACAGCGGCTGGCACAGGAACGCGCGGGCGCCGCTGGCGGCGAAGGCGTCGGCCAGCAGGTCCGGGCGGACCCCCTCGCCGTCCACCGGGACCGGCACCGGCCGCAGGCCCGCAGCGCGGGCCGCGGCGAGCGCCCCGGGATACGTCGGCGACTCCACCAGGACGGCGCCGCCGGGCGGCGCGAGGGCGTGCAGGGCGGTGGCGAGCGCCGCCTGCCCGCCCGCGGTCACGAGCACCTGCGCCGGCCCGACGCCGGTCTCGCGGGCGAACCAGCTGCGCAGCGCCGCGAGCCCTTCGACGGGCGGCCGGTCCCACGCGCCGGGACGGCGGGCGGCCCGCGCCAGGGCCCCGCCGAGCGCCTGCTCGGGACGCAGCGAGGGGTGCAGGTAGCCGCTGTGGAAGGCGATGACGCCGTCGGGGGCCGGGGCCAGGCAGGCGATCACGGGCGCGGCGTCCACCACCCGCGGCGCGGCGTCCGGGTCCTCGGCGGTGAGGGCGACCTGCTGCCACGACGTGTCCGCCGCCGGGCCCTTCGGCTCGCGCGCGGCCGCGCGGAACGTGCCGGCTCCGGGGCGGGTGACGACCAGCCCTTCCGCGGCGAGGCCGGCGAGCGCCCGCGACACCGTCACCGGGCTGACGCCGAACCGGTCGACGAGCGCCCGGCTCGACGGCAGCTTCTCGCCGGGAGAGAAGCGGTGCAGCTCCCCGCGCAGGGCGTCGGCGACAACAGCCGCACTGCTATCGTTGTTCATGACAGCTGAGAATAGCGCTACTCCCACCGCCCCGATAGCGCTCGGCGGCACCGCACTCGCCCTCCTCGGGGTCGCGGCGTTCTCCCTGACCTTCCCGTCCACCCACTACGCGCTCACCGGGTTCGGCCCCTGGTCGACGGTGACGGTGCGGGCGGTGCTCGCGGCCGCGGTCGCCGGCGCGTTCCTGGCCGCCGGGCGGGCGCCGGTGCCGGACCGGGCGCACTGGCCGGGCCTGGCGGTCGTGGTCGGCGGTGTCGTCGTCGGCTTCCCGCTGCTGACCACCCTCGCCCTGGTGTCCACCGGCACCTCGCACGCCGCGGTCGTGGTCGGCGCGCTCCCCCTGTGCACCGCTGCCCTCGGCTCGCTGCGCACCGGAGTGCGCCCCTCGCGCACCTTCTGGGGCGCGGCTCTCGCGGGCGCCGCGGTGGTCGTCGCCTTCGCCCTCGGTCAGAGCGGCGGCGCGCCGACCGGCGCCGACCTGTACCTGTTCGGCTCGCTGCTGGCGTGCGCGGCCGGCTATGTGGAGGGCGGGCGCCTGGCGTCGGTGATGCCCGGCTGGCAGGTGATCGGCTGGGCGCTGGTCGGGGCGCTGCCGCTGTCGCTGCCCGCCGCGGCGGTCGCCGTCTCGCTGGAACCGGCGCACCTGACCGGGCAGTCGGTCGGCGGGCTGCTCTGGGTCTCGGTGGTGTCGCAGTTCCTGGGGATGCTGGTCTGGTACCGGGGCATGGCCCGCATCGGCGTGGCGAAGGCCAGCCAACTGCAGCTGGCGCAGCCCGTCCTGACCCTGGTGTGGTCCTCGGTGCTGCTGGGCGAGCACCTGGGCGCGGCGACGCTGCCGGCCGCGCTGGCGGTGCTGGTGTGTGTGGCGGTCACCCAGCGGGCGCGCTGACGCCCGCGCGCGAGGGGGGAGTTGACGCCCGCGTCCGAGGGCGCGCTGACCCCGGCGTCCCAGGGGGAGTTGACCCCCGACACGCGGCGGGCGCCGGGGGACGTCGGCGCGGTCCGGCGGGCGGGTCGCCGTGTCGTGCCGGTCCCTCGCCCCGCGCGGGGAACGCGGGCGCGGCCGGAGTGCGCGGGGCGCGCAAGCCCGGCCGCCGCACTCCCCCGGGTACCCCCGTGCGCAGGCGTGTGCGCCCTCGGAGATGGGCACGACTCAGGCGGACGACCGTGCGGGCCGCACCACGGCCGGACCGCGTCTGCCGCCCGGCCGGGGGGCGGACGGCAGATGCGGGGACGGCAAGGAGCGGCACGGCCGCGCGGCAGGGAGGGGCGCGACATGATCGGGGGACGGCGATGCACGGACCACCGCTGGTGTCCTGGCTGCTGGTGGCCCTGAGCCTCGCCGCGGCCGTGTCCTGCCTGCTGCGCGGCGCGGCCAGGGACGAGGCGCTGACCGGTGCCGGGATGGCCGTCATGGCCGTGCCGCTGTCCGTCCTCGACCCGGGGCCGTGGGTGGCGCCGGTGCTGGCCGTGGTGTTCGCGGGCGCCGCCGTGCACTCGGTGGCCCGGCGGCGCACCCATCGCCTCCACCACACCGTCTGCTCGGCCGCCATGGTCTACATGGCGCTGGCGATGTCCCGCCCGGGTGCCGCCCACGGCGACCACGCGGGCCACCACGGCGCGGGCAGCCCGCTGCTCACCGGAGTGCTGCTGCTGTACTTCGCGGGGTACGTGCTGGTGGCCGGCACCCGCGTGGTGGCCGCGCCCGCGCACATGACCGCGGTCCACGGTCCGGCCGCCATGGACGAGGCGGTCCGGAGGACGCCGGCCCGCGGAACGGCGGTGCGCCGGGCGGCACTTCCCGGCGGGCCGGCCGGCGCGATACCCGGCGCCGCCTCCGCCCTGCGCCTGCGGCAGTCACCCGAGGTCGCGGTGGCCTGCCGGGTCTCGATGGCCCTCGGCATGGTCGCGATGCTCCTTCTGATGTGACGCCCCGGCCCCCGCGGCCCGCCGTCGCGGTCCCGGGGACGGCCCGCGGACCGACTCTGTTCCTCCCGGGCGACGTCACGCCTTCGGCCGGACGCGACGCCGGTGCGTCCATTGCGTCCCGTGCTCCCGTACATCGCGTGCGTCCCGCGCGCCCGTCAGCCGCGCGGGCCCCTCCCCCGATGCCGCTCCGGCGGGAAGCGCGCCCGCACGACCGGCCTCGCGGTGCAGGCGGGCCCGCGTCAGGATCGGTCCCGCGCGACCTGCCGACACATCCTGTGAGTGATGCGTCACATCCCGTCGGGCGCCGTACCCGGACGTGGCCGCCGTCCCTAGGCTGATCACATGACGGTCGCGATCGTGCTGCTGGTCCTCGGCGCACTCGCGGCGGCGACGGCGCCGCGCCTGCTCTCCCGTGCCGACTGGCCGGAGCGCGAACCGGTGCTGGCCCTGTGGGTCTGGCAGTGCGTGGTCGCCGCCGTACTGCTGTGCTGCGTGCTGGCCATGGCACTCGCCGGATCGGCGGCCTGGGCGGAGGTCCGCGGCAACGTCTTCGCGTTCGCGCCCAGCGGCGTCGTGGAGGCCTACGGGCTGTCGGACTACGGCCACTGGGCCGGCTGGCTCGCCGCGGCCCTGGCGCTCGGCGGGGTGTGGACGGCCGCCATGCTCACCCGCGAGGTGCGTGCGGCCCGCGCCAGGCGCCAACGGCGGCACACCGAACTGCGGGTCCGCGCGCCCCGGTTGCCGGGCGAGTCGGTGCCGCCCGAGGAGCGCCTCGTGGTCCTGGAGGACGCCCGTCCCGACGCCTGGTGGCTGTCCGGCGCGCAGGGCCAACTGGTCATCACCACGGGCGCGTTGCAGCGACTCAAGGGCCGCCAGTTGGACGCGGTGCTGGCGCACGAGCAGGGCCACGCGCGCGCCCGCCACGACGTCCTGCTGAACTGCGCGGGGGCGCTGGCCGGCGGCTTCCCCCAGGTGCCGGTCTTCGATGCCTTCCGCGACCAGGTGCACCACCTGGTCGAACTGGCCGCGGACGACACCGCCTCGCGCCGCTTCGGCCGGCTGACGACCGCCCTGGCGCTCGTCGAACTCAACGAGGAGCGCGGGGCGTTCGGCCCGGGCGCGGGCCCGGACGGCGCGCTCCAGGGCCGGGTGCACCGGCTGCTGGACGCCGCGCCCCGGCTGCCGCTGGCCCGCCGTCTGCGGGTGACCGCGTGCGCGCTGCTGGTGCCCGCGGTGCCGGTGATCATCGCGTTCGGCCCCGGACTGCACGCGCTTACATGACGGTTCCGCGGCGGCGGAGAACGGCTCTGGCGGGGAGTACCGGAATCGGCGGTGCGGGCCGGTGCAGACCCGGGGCGTCCGGCCGAGGAGGCGGAGCGCGCTCCGGCGCCGACGGCCGCCGCATCGCCGTGACCTGCCCGAACGGTGGCTGAGGAGCGTCTGTCGGCCCCGACGATCCCCCGCGTCGCCGGGGCCGGCAGACGTTCATTCCCCTCACGGACCCCGTGGTCCGGAGGGACGCGCTGAGTATATTGGCTCTGAGCCAGTCAACGCAGGAGTAAAGCATGTCCCCTCGAAGCGCTTCCGTCAATGAAGCCATGCGACAGCGGTCGCGCGAACGCCTCCTGCAGGCCACGGTCGAGCTCGTGGAGGAACGCGGTTACGAGGCCACGACCTTGGGTGACATCACCCAGCGCGCGGGGTCGGCACGCGGACTGGTGTCGTACTACTTCTCCGGAAAACGCGCGCTGCTGCAGTCCGCGGTGCACCGGCTGATGCACCGGGAGCTCGCCGCCGCCCTGGAGAGCGAGCCGCCGGCGAAGGACGGCGACGAGCTGCTGGCCCGCGCCATCGACGCGATCCTCAACCTCACCCGGACCCGCACCACGCTGATGCGGACGCACATGGCCTCGATCCTCCAGGAGGAGGGCTTCATCCAGTGCCCCGAGCAGCAGCGCCTGGCCTTCCTACTGCGGGACACCGTGGAGCGCTGGGGCTCCGACAACCCGGAGGAGGAGTACAAGCTGCTGCGCGCCCTGCTGATGGGCTCCACGGTGGCGCTGCTGCTTCCGGGCGCGCCGATGCCGCTGGCGCTGCTGCGCGCGGAGTTGTTCCGGCGGTACGGGCTGGACTGGTCGGCGGGCCTCCCGCCGGAGGACACCCCGGGGCTCGAACCGGCCGCGAGGGCCTGAGCGGACGCCGCCCGGCGGCGGGTCCGGTTCCGGCCCGGCGGCAGAGTCGGTCGACCTGCGGCGGACCCGGCCCCCGGGTTCAGTTCCCGGAGAGCCGCTCCTCCTGTGCGGCCGCCGCCGCCAGCACCCGCTCCAGCAGCCCGGGGAACAGCGCGTCGAGGTCCGCGCGGCGCAGCCCGTTCATCTTCGACGTGCCGCGGTAGACCTGGCAGATGACGCCGGCCTCGCGCAGCACCCGGAAGTGGTGCGTGGTGGTGGACTTGCTGACCGGCAGCGGCACTTCGGAGCAGGCCACCTCGGCGCTGGCCGCGGCCAGTTCGCGGACGACGGTCAGCCGCATCGGGTCGGCCAGCGCGTGCAGCACCTCTTCGAGGCGGATGTCCTCCGTCGCGGGGTGCTCCAGGTGGCGGCCGGCGGCCGAGGCGTCGCCGTCCGGTCGGGTGGCGGTCGAGGAGCTGGGGGCCGAGGGGGTCATGAACGTCATATTACGACGACTCTCGTAGTTTGACAGTTGCCGTACTACGGTGCCTATCGTAGGAAGCGGTCCGGCGGCCCCTGGCGCGCCGAACCCTCCTATTTCTGCTGCCCGATCCGAGGAGCATGCCGTGAGCGCACTGTTCGAGCCCCTGACCCTGCGGTCCGTGACGATCCGCAACCGCGTCTGGATGGCTCCGATGTGCCAGTACTCGGCGGCCCCGGCCGGACCGGAGCAGGGCGTGCCGAACGACTGGCACGTCACGCACTACGGCGCCCGCGCGGCCGGCGGCGCCGGCCTGATCCTCACCGAGGCCACCGCGGTCAGCCCCGAGGGGCGGATCAGCCCGGCCGACCTGGGCATCTGGAACGACCGGCAGGTGGAGGCGTTCTCCCGGATCACCCGGTTCGCCAAGGAGCAGGGCGCGGTCCCCGGCATCCAACTCGCCCACGCGGGGCGGAAGGCGTCGACCGACCGGCCGTGGCGGGGCGGCGCGCCGCTGTTCGGCGGCGAGGAGGGCTGGCAGCCGGTCGGCCCCAGCCCCGTGCCGTTCGCCGACGGCCACCCGGTGCCGGACGAGCTGTCCGAGGCGGACATCGCCGAGGTCGTCGAGCAGTTCGCGGCCGCCGCCCGCCGCGCCCTGCGGGCCGGCTTCCAGGTCGCCGAGCTGCACGGCGCGCACGGCTACCTGATCGGGGAGTTCCTCTCCCCGCACAGCAACCACCGCACGGACGGCTACGGCGGCCCGTTCGAGAACCGCGTCCGGTTCGCGCTGGAGGCCGTCGACGCGGTCCGCGCGGTGTGGCCCGACGAACTCCCGCTGCTCTTCCGGATCTCCGCCACCGACTGGCTGGACGCCGGCGGCTGGACGGCCGACGAGACCGTGCGGTTCGCCAAGGAGCTGCTGGTGCGCGGCGTGGACCTGCTGGACGTCTCCACCGGCGGCAACGCGGCCGGGGTGCGGATCCCGCTGGGGCCGGGCTACCAGGTGCCGTTCGCGGCCCGGGTCAAGGCGGAGACCGAGCTGCCGGTGAGCGCGGTCGGCGAGATCACCGACGCGCGGCAGGCCGAGACGATCCTCACCAGCGGCCAGGCCGACGCGGTGATGCTGGGCCGCGCGCTGCTCCGGCAGCCGACCTGGCCGCTGCAGGCCGCCCACGAGCTGGGCGCCCCGGCGTCCGCCGCGGTGCCGCCGCAGTACGCCCGCGCGTACCCGCGTCCCGTCGCCTGACCTTCTCCGCGGCTCCTCACCTCCGCCCCGCGCTGTCACCTGCGGCGATGCCCGCAAGGGGGACGTTGTCAGTGGGTGGGTGCAGACTCTTGTGATGTCGAGCACATCGCAACGCGGAGGTGAGGACGTCATGGACGACGTGCTGCTCGCAGTGGGTACGCAGAAGGGGTTGTTCCTCGGCCGGCGGCGCGGCGGCTGGGAGTTCACCGGGCCGCACTTCCCGATGCAGGCGGTGTACTCGGTGGGGATCGACACCCGGAACGCGTCCCCGCGCCTGCTGGTGGGCGCGGACAGCTCCCACTGGGGCCCGTCGGTGTTCCGCTCCGACGACCTCGGCGAGACGTGGCACGAACCGGCCCGGCCCGCGGTGAAGTTCCCCGAGGACACCGGGACTTCCCTGGAACGGGTCTGGCAGCTGCACCCGGCGGGACCGTCCGCACCGGGCGTCGTCTACGCGGGCACGCAGCCCGGCGCGCTGTTCCGCTCCGAGGACGACGGCGAGACCTTCACCCTGGTGCGGAGCCTGTGGGACCACCCGCAGCGCCCGCAGTGGGAGGCCGGGTTCGGCGGCCAGGCCGTGCACACCGTCGTGACCCATCCCTGTGACCCGGATCTGGTGACCGTCGCCGTGTCGACCGGCGGGGTGTACCGCTCCAAGGACGGCGGTGCGAGCTGGGTGCCGTCCAACTCCGGTGTGCAGGCCACCTTCATGCCCGAGGAGCAGCGCTTCCCGGAGTTCGGGCAGTGCGTGCACAAGGTCGCGCAGGACGCGGTGGACCCGGACCGGCTCTACCTGCAGAACCACGGCGGGGTGTACCGCAGCGACGACGGCGGCGCCCAGTGGACGAGCATCGCGGAGGGCCTGCCCGCCGACTTCGGCTTCGCGGTCGCCGCGCACAAGCACCGCGGCGACGTGGCCTACGTCTTCCCGCTGAGCGCCGACGCGTTCCGGATGCCGCCGGACTACCGCTGCCGGGTCTACCGCACCGAGGACGCCGGCGGCAGCTGGACGGGGCTGTCGGCGGGCCTGCCCGACGCACCGTCGTACGGCGTGGTGCTGCGCGACGCCATGTGCACCGACGACGCGAACCCCGGCGGGGTGTACTTCGGCAACCGCAACGGCGAGGTGTACGCCAGCGCCGACCAGGGCGACAGCTGGGAGCAGGCCATCGCGCACCTGCCGGACGTGCTGTGCGTGCGGGCGGCCGTCGTCTGACCGTCGATGCGCGGTCCTCCGGGCGTGCCCCGGCGGCCTCGCCCAGGGCCGCCGGCCTCCGGCCGGATCCCCGATCCCCGTCCGCAGCACCCTCGTTGAGCCAGTAGAGTGACGGATCGTGACTGCGCGACCCTTGCACGAAATCGTCGAGCCGGGCTGGGCCAAGGCGCTCGACCCGGTGGCCGACCGGATCGCGGCCATGGGCAGCTTCCTCCGGGACGAGATCGCCGCCGGCCGCACCTACCTACCGGCCGGAGCGAACGTGCTGCGCGCGTTCCAGCAGCCGTTCGACGAGGTGCGGGTGCTGATCGTCGGCCAGGACCCGTACCCCACCCCGGGCCACGCGGTGGGCCTGAGCTTCTCCGTGGCCCCCGACGTGCGGCCGCTGCCGGGCAGCCTGGAGAACATCTACCGGGAGCTGGTCGACGACCTGGGCGTGCCGCGCCCGTCCAACGGCGATCTGACCCCGTGGACCCGGCAGGGCGTCCTGCTGCTCAACAGGGCGCTGACGACCGCCCCGCGGCGCCCCGGCGCGCACCGCGGCAAGGGCTGGGAGCAGGTCACCGAGCAGGCGATCAGGGCGCTGGCCGCCCGCGGCCGGCCGCTCGTGTCGATCCTGTGGGGGCGTGACGCGCGCAACGTGCGGCCGCTGCTGGGCGACCTGCCGGCGATCGAGTCGGCGCACCCCTCCCCCATGTCCGCGGACCGCGGGTTCTTCGGCTCCCGTCCCTTCAGCCGCACGAACGAACTCCTGACACGCCAGGGTGCGGACCCGGTGGACTGGCGGCTCCCCTGAGCGGTCACCGCTTAGGTACGCTTCCCCGGTGACGACGCATCCGAATACCCCGGCCGGCTGGTACGCCGACCCGCAGGGCACTCCGAACCTGCTCCGCTACTGGGACGGCACCCAGTGGACCGAGCACACCAACCCGGGTCAGGTGCCGCAGCAGGCCCAGCAGGGCGGCGGGAACGCCTGGGAGCTGAACGTCAGCGGCGCTCCGGACCCGTCCAAGATCCAGCGGCAGGTCCAGCAGCAGGCCGGTGTCGCGCCGAGCGGCTTCGGCGGCGGCACCCTGTTCACCGAGCCGATCCTGGTGGTGAACCAGAAGGCCAAGCTGATCGAACTCGTCAACGAGTACAGCGTGTTCGACCAGCAGGGCCGCACGCTCGGCTCGGTCGTGGAGATCGGCCAGAGCACCGCCAAGAAGGTGCTGCGCTTCGTCTCCAGCGTGGACCAGTTCCTCACCCACAAGCTCGAGGTCCGGGACGCCCAGGGACAGCCGCAGCTGGTGCTGACCCGCCCGGCGAAGTTCATCAAGTCCAAGGTGCTGGTGCACCGCGCCAACGGCGAGCCGCTCGGCGAGATCGTGCAGCAGAACGCCTTCGGCAAGATCAACTTCGCGTTCATGTACAACGGGCAGAAGATCGGCGCGATCAAGGCCGAGAACTGGCGCGCCTGGAACTTCGCCATCGTGGACCACACGGAGCAGGAGATCGGCCGCATCACCAAGACGTGGGAGGGCCTCGCGAAGACGATGTTCACCACGGCCGACAACTACGTGCTGCAGATCCACCGGCAGCTCGCCGACCCGCTGCTGAGCATGGTGGTCGCCTCGGCGCTGACCGTGGACACCGCGCTCAAGCAGGACTCGCGCGGGCTCGGCTGAGGGTGCCGGACTCCGACTCCGCGTGGGTGCTCGGCGTCGACTCCGGCGGTTCAGGGCTGCGCGTCGAGCTCGCCCCGGCCGCCGGTCCGACCGGGTCGGGCACCCGCGCCTCGGCGCCGCGCCCGGCGGTCACGGGTGACCGCGGCATCGACGCCACGAGCCTGCTCGGCCTCGTGGCGCCGCTGGCCGAGCAGTTGATGCGGGAGGCCGGCGCGGCACGGATCGACGCCGCGTGCGTGGGCGCGGCCGGCATGGCCACCCTCGGCGACGACCTGCGGGCACGGCTGCCCGGGGCGTTCGCCGACGCGTTCGGCGTGCGGCGGCTGGCGCTGGCCGGCGACGCGGTGACCGCCTACGCGGGCGCCCTCGGGCTGCGGTCCGGTGTCGTGGTGGCGGCCGGCACCGGGATGATCGCGCTGGGCGTGTCCGCCGACGGCACCCGCTGGCGGCGCGCGGACGGCTGGGGCCATCTGCTCGGCGACGCCGGCGGCGGCGCCTGGATCGGCCGCGAGGGCCTGGACGCCGCGATGCGCGCCCACGACGGCCGGGCGGGCGGTTCCACGGCGCTGCTGGCGCTGGCCGAGGAGCGGTTCGGGCCGGCGGCGTCGCTGCCCGGCCGGCTGTACCCGCGGCCCGACCGGCCCGCGGTGCTGGCCTCGTTCGCGCCCGACGTGGCGCGCTGCGCCGCCGAGGACCCGGTGGCGTCGGAGATCCTGCGGCGGGCGGCCACCCACATCCTGGAGGCCGCGGCCGCGGTCCGCCCGGGCCCCGGCCCGGTGGACGTGGCCCTGGCCGGCGGGCTGTTCGGGATGGGCGAACCGCTTCTGGACCCGCTCCGCGACCAGGCCGAGTGGCTGCTGCCCGAGGCGGACCTGCACGCCGCGGCCGGCGATCCGCTGGACGGCGCGGTGCTCATCGCGTCGGCCCTGCACCGTTCGGCGCTGGCCCTGCCCGCCGACGGCGTCCTGCTGACACTCACCGGGACGGATACCGCGGCCGGCGGCCGGCCGGCTCCGGAGACCGTTCGCTGAACGCTCGCGGGGTCCCCGGGGATCTCGCGGGGACCTCAAGTGGCGCCGCCCGCCACGCCCGTCACGCCCGCCCACCGGGCACCGCGCACCTTCCGCGGGCCCGCCGGACGCGGGCGTCCCACGCGCGCCGGCAGGCCCGGCGGCAGCGCATGTGTACAGGTCAGACTCGGTTGCTGACCGAACGTGTCCGGCGCGGGCCGGGGGAATCGGACAGTTCCGGACAGCCGTGGCCTTCCTCGTACCCGCCCGAACATCGAGGCCGCGCAACGCGTTAGCATGCGACGCCATGAGCACTGCACCAGGCCCCTCCTCCGGCCTCCCCGTACGCATGCCGCGTCCGCGCCAGCCCGGACGACACCGCCGACCGGAGGCGCTGGCCGCGCCCGAAGGCGCGCCGGTTCTGGTCCTGGCGGTACCCGGCACACCGACCGCCGCGGCGCTCAGCCTCGCCGAGGAGGTCGTGAGCCTCGCCCGCTCCGAACTGTCCGGCCTCGACCCGCGGATCGCGTTCGTCGACGGCGAGGACACCGACGCCGACGGCGCGGAGTTCCCGTCGCTGCGCAGCGTGCTGGACCGGGTGGCGGCCGAGAAGCCCGGCGACGACGTCTCCGCCGTGGTGGTGCCCCTGCTGGCCGGCCCCGAGGCGTCGGTGCTGCGGCGCGTCCGCCAGGCCATCGCGGACAGCAAGGCGCAGGTCGAACTGACCGACGTGCTCGGCCCGCACCCGCTGCTCGCCGAGGCGCTGCACGTGCGGCTGTCGGAGGCGGGTCTGGCGCGCGCAGACCGCGCCCGGCTGTTCACCGTCGCCACCGCGGCCGACGGCATCATCCTGGCCACGGTCGGCGGCGAGGAGGCCGCCCAGGCCGCCGGCGTCACCGGCCTGCTGCTGGCCGCCCGGCTGGCCGTTCCGGTGCTGGCCGCCGCACTGGACGAGGACGGCGCCATCGCGCGTGCCGCGGAGCAGCTGCGCACGTCGGGCTCCGGCACGCTGGCCCTGGCGCCCTGCCTGATCGGCCCGGAGATCGCCCCCCAGCTGCTGCACACCGCGGCCGCCGAGGCCGGCTGCTCCGGCGCGGACGCGCTCGGCCCCTACCCGGCGGTCGGCAAGCTGGTCGTCACGCAGTACGCCACGGTCCTGGGCATCGCCCTGCAGACGCCGCAGGGCGTGCAGGCCCGGCCGTAGCCAACGGACGGCAACCAGGGGCCGTCGCGGCGGCCCCTGGCGCACACGCAAACGCGGGCGGTCTCCCAGAAGGGAGGCCGCCCGCGTCCGTGTTCAGGCGAAGACGACGCAGGACACCGCGGGCAGCGCCAGGGAGCCGGCCTGCTTGGGGATGCCGGTCGCCGGGTCGACGTCGAACCAGGTGACGTCGCCCGAGCGCTCGTTGGCCGCGTACAGCCGGGTGCCGGACGGGTCGAGGGTGAGGTGCCTGGGCCAGTCGCCGCCGCAGCTGACGGTGTCGACGAGTTCGAGCCGTTCCCCGCTCTCGTCGATGGCGAGCACGGCGATGCTGTTGTGGCCGCGGTTGGCGGCCCAGGCGAACCGGCCGTCGGCCGAGACCACCAGTTCGGACGGGTAGTTCTCGCCCGCGCTGCCGTCGGGCAGCACGCACACCTCGGCGAGCGGCCGCAGGCTGCCCTTCTCCGCGTCGAAGCGGCACACGGTGACCACCGAGTCCAGCTCGTTCATCACGTACGCGTGCGCCCCGCCCGGGTGGAAGGTGAGGTGGCGCGGGCCGATACCGGAGCGCAGGCCCAGCTCCCGCTCGATCTCCAACTCGCCGCTTTCGGCGTCCAGTTCGCACACCCGCACCGAGTCGGTGCCCAGGTCCACGCTGACCGCCCAGCGTCCCGTCGGGTCGGGCAGCACAGCGTGCGCGTGCGGCGCCTCCTGCCGGTCGCGGTTCGGCCCGTCGCCCTCGTGCTCCAGCACCGAGCGGACCTCGCCGAGGGCGCCGTCGTCGAGCAGCGACAGCACCGTGACGCTGCCGGGCGCCGCGTAGTTGGCGGTGAGCAGGTGGCCCCGGTGGACGGCCAGGTGGGTGGGGGCGCCGCCGCGCACCGGCACGGGTGCGCCGAGCAGCGCGGGCGCGGCCGGGTCGGCGAGGGAGAACGCGGCGGCGGCGCCCTCGGGTTCGGTCTCGCTCACGGTGTAGAGCGTGCGCCCGTCCGCGGACAGGGTGAGGAAGGAGGGGTTGGGCACCTCGGCCGTGTCCCCGAGCGCGGTGAGCGCTCCCGTTTTCGGATCCACGCCGGCCGCGGTGAGGCCACGGCCTCCCGCCGACGTGAACGACCCGATATAAGCGTGCCCGGCCACTGCCGTACCTCTTCCGCCTGATGTCTTTACGGCGGCTGAGAGTAGTACGTGACGTCCGTTACGTCGCCCCCGGGTCCTGCCGCCGGCGGTTCGGCGGCGGCCACGGCCCGCGTGACGCCCGACCGGCACCCGTATGGGGGGAGTTACGCCCGGCGGCGGCCGCGCGCCCCAGGCGGCGGCCTGAGCGATGCGGGGTCCCGTGTCCGGGCCGCGGGGAGAACGGTGCGGGGATCCCGTGTCCGGGCCGCGGGGAGAACGGTGCGGGGGCTCCGCGTGAGGAGGCGGCCAGTACGCCGCCGGGCGCGGTGCCTTCCCTGCGCTCCCCGCCTCAGGCAGTCGCCAGAACCCACTCGGGGCCGCGTGCGGCGAGAACGCGGCCATGCGCGACGCCTTCCCTACGACTCCGCGCCACAGCGACCGCCAGAACGCGGCCAGCTGCGGCACCTTCCCTACGGCTCCGCGCCTCAGGCAGTCGCCAGAACGCGGCCGGGCGCGGCGTGCAGCGGAGCCGCCAGGTCGGCGAGTGCGGTCTCCAGGCCGTGCAGGTGGGCCAGCGCGCGGTCGGCCCACGGGCAGCTTGTCGGCGCCGCGGCAGCCCGCGTCCCGGTCACGGCCCGCGGTTCGGCGGCCGCCCGCGTCCCGGCGACAACTCGCGCCCCAGCCACGGCCGACGGTGCGGCGGCGACCCGCTCCCCCGCCGCGGCCGTCGGTGCGGCGGCAGCCCGCGTCCCCGCAGCGGCCAGCGGTGCGGCCGGCGGTGCGGCGGCAGCCCGCGTTTCGCTCGCACGCCGCGGTGCGTTCGGGATACGTCGCGCACTCTCCGGCTGCCATCCGCTCACCGGCTCCCGCCCGGTCGCGGTCAGCGGGCCGGTCCGGCCCGGCAGTTGGGCGCCGGGCGGCAGCTCCGTCGCCGCACGGTCACCGGTCGGTGGGACCAGCCGCAGCACCGCGTGCTCCACGCGGCGGCAGGCGGCCCGCAGCCGCTCGTCCTGGCCGGCGCCGGGGTGGGCGGCGACCTCGGCGAGGCCGCGCACCTGGTGGGCGCAGGCGTCGAGCAACTCCAGCACCCGCCGGGCCCGGTGCCGGCGGGCGCGCAGCGGGCTGAGCGGGTGGACCAGCGGCGCGACCGAGGCACGGACCCGGCCGAGCACCACGTCGAGTTCGGCGGCGCGCGCGGCCACCCCGGCGCCGTGCGCGTCGTCCAGGTTCGCGGCCGCCTCCCGCACGGTGTGCAGGGCGCGCTGGATCCAGGCGTCGGTGGCGGCGTGCGTGGTCACCGGCAGCACCAGCAGCACGGCCAGCGCGGCGGCGACCGCGCCCGCGCCCGTCTCCTCCATCCGCAGCACCAGCAGCCCGGGGTGCAGCACGCCCAGCAGCCCGTACAGCGATCCGGCCATGACCGTCACGAAGAACGTCATCCAGCTGTAGGAGACCGGGGCGCTGTAGAAGATGCCGAAGACGCAGACGGCGACCAGGAGCAGCGAGGGGGCGGTCGCGCCGTGCAGCGGGACGGCCAGCGCGAAGCCGGCGGCGATCCCGGTGGCGGTGCCCAGCACCCGGCGGAAGCCGCGCACCAGCGTCTCGCCGCGCGAGGCGGTGTTGACGAAGATCCACCAGGTGGTGGCCACCGCCCAGTACCAGCGGTCGGCGGACACGGCCTCGCCGAGGGCGAGCGCCGCCGCGGCGGCCGTCGCCGCCTGCACGGCCTGGCGGGTGGTGGGGCGGCGCAGCCCGCGCGGCTGCGGCAGGTCCACGGCGGGCGGCGGCGTGCCGCCGCGCTCGTAGCACCACAGCCCGAAGCGGACGGCCGCCGCGCAGCCCAGGCCGAGGGCGAGGGCCGCGACGAGTTCCGGCAGGTCGGCGGGGACGGCGTGCAGGAACTGGGCGACGAAGAACATCATGAAGGCGAAGACGCCGAGCGCGTGGCCGCGCGGCCCCCAGCGCCGGGCGTAGACGCCGGCGCCCACCACGGCGACGAACGCCGCGTCGCGGAGCAGCGGGTGCGGGTGGAGGCAGGCGGCGACCGCGAGCACCGGGAGGCCCGCGGCCGGCAGCAGGGCGGTGGTGACCGCCTGCCGCCGCACGGTCGGGTCGGCGACGGTGAAGAAGGCGAGCAGCGCGGCCAGGCCGCCGCCGCAGGCGGCGGGCGCCGGGAGCCCGGCGAGCACGATGGCGGCGACGGCCGCCGAGATGCCCAGCAGGGCCCGGGCCGCGAAGCGCAGCCGGGCGCGGCCGGGGTCCGGTGCGACGAACATCCTCTTCACCTGTGCGGTCCCACCCCTGTCCGGTCGGTATCGGTGTCCGCGGCGGGCGACGCCCGCCGGGCATGACAAAGGCGTTGCGGGGACCCGCAACGCCATCGTCACCACCAGGAAAGCACCTGTTGCGGTGGTGGCTCAAACCGTTCGCCCGAGACTGGGCCATTGGTACGGTGAGCACGCCGGATTCTCGACCATGAAGGGACCAGTGGCCCATGCCCGTCGACGCCCTGGACGCGCGGATCCTGCGGCTGCTGCTGGAGCAGCCGCGCACCAGCGTCCGCGAGTACGCCCGCATCCTCGGCGTCGCCCGCGGCACCCTTCAGGCGCGGCTGGACCGGATGGAACGGGACGGGGTGACGACGACGGCCGGCCCGCGGATCTCGCCCGCCGCGCTCGGCCACCCGGTGCTGGCGTTCGTCCGCATCGAGGTCACCCAGGGGCATCTGGACGCGGTGGGGCAGGCGCTCGCCGCGGTGCCGGAGATCATCGAGGCGTACTCGATCACCGGCGGCGGCGATCTGCTGACCCGGGTCGTGTCCCGGGACAACGCCCACCTCGAGGACATCATCCAGCGGCTGATCCAGTTGCCGGGCGTCGTCAGGACCCGGACCGAGATCGCGCTGCGCGAGCGGGTGGCGTCCCGGGTGCTGCCGCTGGTGGAGGCGGTGGGGCGGTCCGCGCCGGACGGCCAGCGGGCGCCACGGTAGCCGCACGCCGCCCCACGCGTATGCCGCGGACCCGTTCTTCCCTCTGGCGGACGCGCGTAGAAACGCGCATCATGGCTGATGTTCCACCTGCACTGCCGACTCATCCGACACGTACGGCGCAGTTGGAGTTCCCTTTTCCGGTCCGTCGCGGCCCCCCACTCCACGACGGAGCTGTGCCGTTTCCTCTTTGTCATGCACAGGTCATTCCTGTGCCAGTGAAGGAGTTCGACATGGCTTGCGGATCGACCAGCCTGTGGGCCGGTGAGACGACCTGGTTCTGCTGCGGCGGGGCCTGGGGCCCGTGCGGCAGCGCCGGCGGCGGCGCCTGCGGCACCTGCCAGTCCAACGCCCACCAGGCCGCCTGGCCCAACGCGTCCCAGGCGTGCTGGGACATCACCCGTCCCGACCTGTGCGGCGAGAACATGGCGCGCCGCGGCTGCGGTTCGGTGATGAACGTCAAGCACCAGTGCTCGGGCGCCACCGTGTGCGTCACCGTCTCCGACTGCGGCCCGCGCACCAAGAGCTTCTGCGGCGAGGCCACCTGCTGCAACGGCGCCTGCCGCACCAACCGCGTCATCGACCTGACCCCCGCCGCCTTCTCAGCGATCGGGAACCTCAGCTCGGGCAAGCTGCCCGTCTACATCTACGAGTGACCGCCGGCACCCACCAGGAAGGAGCAGGACCGACATGAGCAACGACACCCCGGACCGCCGCGGCCTGGACCGCCGGCGCTTCCTCACCACGGCCGCGCTCGGCGGCGCCACCATCGTCGGCGCCTCCGCGCTGGGCGGCCTCGACGCCGACGCCGCATTCGCCGCGCCGATGCCCCCGCTGGACCCGGCGATCGCCAAGTCGGCGTTCGCCGAGGGCCGGATCAGCCAGATCAACGGCAGCGTGCTGGAGGTCGCCGGCTCCTACGGGGACCGTCACCTGATCCAGCTCACCAACGCCACCAGCGTCTGGAAGCTGCGCCCGACCACCGCCGCGGACATCAAGGTCGGCGACGGCCTGTACGCCCGCGGCGTGGACATGCCCGACGGCACGATCGCCGCCGACGCGGTGTGGGTCAACATCGTCAACCTCTACTGCACCGTCAAGGGCATCGCCAAGGACCGGCTGCACCTCACCCACGGCGCCCAGGAGCACGCCGTGGTCGGCCGGATCGTCGGCGACACCACCACCGCCTCGTATCTCGGCGGGGCCCTGACCTCCGACCTGTCGCGGGTGCGGATCGGCCAGTCCGCCCAGATCCTGGGTGCCTGGCGGCCCGACGACGACTCGATCGACATCGCCCGCGTCACCGTCGGCCACTGAGGGGGTGCGATGATCCCGATCGTCTCCGACCTCGCCCCGCTGGTGTGCGGCGTGCTGCTGGCGGTGACCGGCGCGAGCAAGCTCTTCGGCCGGCGCACCGCCCAACTCGCCGCCAACACCGTGCTGGTGCGGGTCCTCAACGACGGCCGGCGGGCCGGGCTGGCGCTGCGCGCGGTGGGCGCGGCCGAACTGGCCGTCGCCGCCGCCCTGCTGGCCGTGCCCGGCACGGTGGCGCCCGGCGCGGCCACCGCGGCGCTGGGCGCCGGGTTCGTCGCCTACCTCGGCTATGCCAGGGCGACGGCGCCGGAGTCGTCCTGCGGGTGCAGCGCCAAGGCCGAAGGGCCCATCGGCGTGCGCTCCTTCGCCCGCGCGGGCCTGGTGCTGCTGGGCGGTGCGGTGGCGGCGACCGCCTCCGGCACCTGGTGGACCGAGGTGGGCCGGCGGCCCGGCTGGTCCGTGGCCTTCGTGGCGGCCGCCGCCGTGCTGCTGTGCGCGGTGTCGGCGGACCTGGACCACCTGTGGCTGCTGCCGCTGCGCCGGCTGCGGATCAGGGTGTTCGGCAACCCGCTGGCCGGCGCGGACGGCGGCCCGGTGC
The DNA here is from genome assembly GCF_044333795.1 of Streptomyces sp. NPDC020917. Taxonomy (NCBI): domain Bacteria; kingdom Bacillati; phylum Actinomycetota; class Actinomycetes; order Kitasatosporales; family Streptomycetaceae; genus Streptomyces; species Streptomyces sp. NPDC020917. The sequence goes on from NZ_JBIRRR010000035.1 coordinate 25,694, forward strand.
CGGTGGTCGCCTCGGTGGAACTGCTGGAGCAGTCCCTGGCCTGGCAGGCCGCCTCGCCCATCGTCCGGTCGGCGCTGCTGGACCACTGGGACGACGAGGGCTGGCGGCTGCTGCGGTTCGCCGGGGTGTACGAGGCGCCGGGCCGCGGTGCCCGGCCGGTGAACGTGCTGTTCGCGCTGGACCTGGCGGCCAGCATCGACACCACGGCGAGCCCCGCGGTGCGCGTGTCGGTGATCGACGACGACACCGACGAGCTGGTGCCGGTCGACCTGCTGGCCGGCACCGGCGCCAGGACCGTGCTGCCGATGGCGCACTGAACCCGCGGAACACGCACGCGGCCCCGGGCGGGAGGCACCTCGCCCGGGGCCGCGTGTGTCCGCCGGTCGGCTACTGCGGCGGGTAGCCGACCGGGGTGTCCGCGTACGAGCCGTACACGCGCATCTCCGCGGCGGCCGCGAACGGCTGCCCGTTCAGCGCGTTGAGCGCGGTGAAGCGCACGTACGAGGCGCGCGTGGACGTGAAGTCGATCTGCTGCATCTGCGGCGAGTCGACGAGGGTGCCCTGGGCCACGTTCCGCCACGTCGTCCCGTCGTCGGAGACCGCCACCTGGTAACCGGCGACACGGCCGTTGGTGCCGCCGCTCTGCCGGTCGAGGTAGCCGAAGCCGTCGATGTCGGCCGGACCGTTCAGCTTGAGCGTCACCCAGTGCGGGTAGGGCGCGTCCGCATCGGTGTAGTCGGTGTGCCAGATGGTGCCCGGGTCACCGTCGAGCACGTTGCCGACCGGGCCCTCGGCCGCTCCCGAGGAGAGGTTCTCCGAGTCGGCGGTCGCCGTCATGGTGCTCGGCGAGAGCACCGCGCGGGTGGCGACCGTGGCCTTGGCGTCCGCCGACACCGACTTCGTGGCACCGCCGTTGGTGTACGAGGCGGTGGCCTGCCACGTCGCCGAGGTGCCCGCGGCGCCGGCCGGTGCGGTCAGCAGCCAGGTGGTGCTCACCGAGGCGCCCGGCGCGACCTTCGCGAAGGCGTTGCCGCCCTGCTGGGCGACCGCGGCGGTCCAGCCCTGCGGCAGGCCGTCGAAGGCGACCCGCACGTCGGTGGCGTCGGTCAGCTCGCTGTTGGTGAACGTGGTGACGTACGCGCTCGGCACGCCCGGGCTCAGCTCGGCACCGGTCGGGGTGGTGACGCTCGCGCAGGCCGGACCCTGGCTCGCCGGGCCGAGGTCGGTGACCTTGAAGTCGTCGAGCACGAAGTCGGTGCCCGCCGCGCCGCCGAGCTTGCGCAGTCCCACCCAGGTGTCGCCGCAGCCGGCGGTGATCTCCTTGGTGTAGGTGGCGGTGTCCAGCGCGGGCGCCAGCACGTCGCGGGTCACGTCCTTCGAGGCGACCTTGCCGCCGCCGACGGTGTCCGCGCCGGTGACCCAGGCCCACTGCCCGTCGACGTTGGTCTGGTAGCGGAACGACACCGCGTACCGGTGGCCGGCGACGAAGGGCACGCTGGCCGGCACCGTCCGGTAGACCAGCCCGGTGTTCTCCTCGTGGGCCTTGAGCGAGTGGCTGCCGTCCAGGACGTCGTCCACCGCCTTGCCGTTGAGGGTGCCGGAGTTGTACGGCGAGTAGGTGTTCTTCCACTCCTTCTGGCTGTAGGGGGCGTGCAGTTCGCTGATGCTGGTCCGCGGGTCGGTGATGCCGCCCGCGTCGCCCTTGACGAACGGGCCCCAGCCAGGCTGGTTGCCCTCGAAGTCGTCCGCGGCGATGACCGTCGCACCGGCGGCGGGCGCCGGCAGCGGCGCGGTGGTGTCGGCCATCAGGCGCAGGTCGTCCAGCGTGACGGCGGCCGCGCCCGGCGCCGCGGAGACGGCGACGCTGACCGTGCCGCCGGGCGGCGCGGTGAAGGACACCGAGGCGCGCTGGGCGTAGGTGCCCTGCTTGGCGTCGGCGGCGACCTTGTTGGCGGCCGGGGTGGTGTCGAAGGTGTTGCGGTCGGTCCGGCCGGCGCCGGTGACGCTCACCGTGGTGGCCCGGCGCTGGCCGGCGGCGATCTCGACGTCGGCGCTGAACGCGTAGCGCTTGCCGGCGACGAGGCCGGTCACCCGCTGGGAGATGCCGGACTGCGCGGTGCCGAGCCGGGCGACCTGGTCGCCGGTGCCGGTGCGGGCGGTGGTGGCCCCGCCGGTCGGGTGCCAGGCGTCCAGGTTGCCGGCGTTGAAGCCGGGGTCGGCCAGCCCGCTGTCCTGCCCGAACCGGACGTCGGTGTGCGGGGCCTGGGCGCCCTGCGGCACCAGCACGTAGGGCTGGTTCTTGGTGCCGTCGAGGGTGACCGTGCCGTGGTCGGGCGTGATGTCGGCGGCCTTGACCCGGCCCTGGTCGGTGAGCTGGTACAGGGTGAAGTGCCGGTACCCGGCGAACTGCCCGGTCAGGTCGAAGGTGTGGCTGCCGCCGGAGGCGCTGAAGTAGTACATCTTGTCGGCGCTGCTCGGCGACGAGGTGCCGTCGCCGCCCTCGGCCTCACCCCAGGGCAGCAGGTAGCTGTCGCCCTTGAGGACCAGCGCGCCGCCCATGGTGACCTGCCGGACGCCGCCGTCGCTGACCACCCGCACGCCGCCGGTCAGGTCGGCGGACTTGCCGAAGTCCCAGTTCATGACCTGGTAGTGCTGCAGGAACTTGGTCGGCAGGTTGTTGGTCCAGATGTTGCCGTAGAAGGCGTTCCAGTCGTCCTGCCCGGTCCAGCCCTCGAACTCCTTGATGGAGGAGCCGCCGAGCAGCGGGTCGACGTTCCACACGTCGCGGTCGGAGTTGGCGATGAACCGGACGATGTTGGAGTTGATGCCCTTGTTGGTGGGCCCGCCGTAGCCCTTGTCGCTGGCCCAGTGCGACCAGATCGAGTTGCCCTCGAACTTGTACGCCCACTCGCTGGCGACCTCGAAGCCCATCGCGTGCAGCTGGCGGGCGAGTTCGTCGGCGAGCCAGCCGCTGGAGTAGTAGGCGTCGATGTAGACGGTCCTGATCCCGGGCGCCTCCTTGCGCAGTTCCCGGAAGCGGTCGAGGACGGCCCCGGTGCCCAGGTCCGTGCGCTGGTCGATGTGGTACGACTGGTTGAGCCAGTCCCAGCCGTTGACCTGGCCCTTGATCAGGCCGGAGCTGAAGTTCTTGGCCTGCGGGTACGCCTCGGTGACGTTGACGTGCACGGCGATGTCGGAGTTGTACTGCGCGCCGACGGACGCCAGCCGGTTGAGGTCGGTGAGGCCGCCGGCCCGGGTGTTGTAGTCGCCGCCGTAGTCGGGGTGCCCGGAGTCGTGGCCCTCGTTGGCGTAGCCCTTCTCCAGCACCCACTGGCCGAGGTCGTCGGTGGCCAGCGAGATCCGCTTGACGTTGTCGAGCGTCTTCAGGAACGGGTTGGTGGCCTCGCTCGCGAAGTTGAACGGGATGTGCTGCACGACGCGTTCGGGCACGCGGTCCGCGCCGAGCGGGTGCGTCATGGCGTCGCGGTAGGCGATCGCGCCGTCCTGCCAGGTCACCTGCCCGTCGTGGTTGGCGTCGCCGGCCAGCACCACGGTGGTGCGGGGCAGCGCGTAGGTGGCGACCCGCGCGTCGGTGGCGCCCTTGGCGGCGTAGGTGTAGGTGCCGGCCGTCAGTTCGGCCCGGCGGGCACCGCCGCCGGCGTCGGTGATCCGCGACATCAGGCGGGTGTTGTTGTTGGTGTTGCTGTCCTGCGCGGAGTCCTCGGTGGCGTCCGTCATCAGCCCGGCGGACAGCCCGGAGTTGCTGACGAATCCGTAGGGGGTGCCGACCGCCGCGGAGTCCGGCTTGGTGGCGGCGGTCACCGCGAGGAACTGGTCGGCGGTGGTGGTCGAGTCGGTCGCGATCTTGGTGCGGGCCAGGGTCGCGTGCGGGTCCGAGGTGTCGACCGAGACCAGCGACTGGCCGGGCACGGCGAGCTGGTCGACGGTGTGCGCCGCGCTCCCCGAGATCTTCGTCACCGCGAACACCACGGTCTTCGCGCCGGTCACCGTGATCGTCGAGGTGATCGACAGGTCCGGCAGGTCGGCGAACGTCGAGGTGTAGGTGGCGGTGGCGCCGCTGGCCGACATCGTGGTCGTCGCCGTGTGGTTGACGCCGTTGATCGCGAAGGTGTCGAGCACCGACGGCTGTCCGCCGAGCGTGCCGCCGTCCATCGCGTAGGAGATGACCTGCGGGAACTCCTTGGCCACCTGGACGGTCAGGGCGCCGCGGCGCAGTTCCACGGGCGTCGCCGGGTTCGCCGGGGGCGGCGGGTCGACGGGCGCGGGCGTGGTGTCGCCGGTGGCGCGGACCCGGATCTCGGAGGCGGAGGCGTTGTCGCTGCCGTTGACGGCGCTGTCGGCCTCGAACTTCACGTAGCGGCCGGTGACCGGGTGGTCGAAGACCGCGGTCTGCACCTCGGTGCTGCTCGCCGGCTGGTGGAAGGAGCCGGTCGCGGCGGGCGCGCCCCAGTCGGCCTTCGGGTCGCGGGCGACGGCCGCGCTGTCGGTGACGAAGACCTTGTAGTCCTTGACCGGGCCGTTGGACTGGTTCTTCACCGAGTAGTCGAGGCCGGTCAGCGTGAACGAGCCGCCGACGTCGACGGTGAGCCAGTGCGGCATCGGCGTCCTGGCGACGCCGGCCCCGTTCACCACGTCGTAGGCGACGGTCCACTGGGTGGAGGTGTCGTTGTCGAACGCGGCGGCTGCGGTGCCGTCCAGGGCCGGCGGCGCCGGGTAGGGCGGCGACTCCGAGTCGGCCTGGACCAGGCTGTACTGGGCCGGATCGACGGGCGTCCCCGCGTCGGCGGCGGCCGCGGCGAGCGCCGGGCTCGCGTGGGCCGGTGCGACGCCGAGGGCCAGCAGGGCGAGAGAGGTGAGCACCGTCGCCGAGGCCGCGGTCCCTGGTCGGGAGCGGCGTCTGCGATGCGGTGTCCAGGGCAAGCGCGGGGTCATACCTACCACCTGTGAGCTTCCGTAGTAGAGCCGTGGAGCGCTGAAGTGAGGCAGACGGTAGCAAGGATGGCATCGATAACACCAGAGTCGGACATGCTCTGTTGGGCGCCTGTTAGCGGAAGACAAAAACGGATCAGGGCCGGTGCCGCGGCCTTCCGCGGCACCGGCCCTGGCCCCGCGCGGGGCGCCCGGTCAGCCCCGGCGGGCGGGCGCGGTGCTGGCCCGGACGACGAGCGCCGGCTCGACGGAGGCGGGCTCCAGGGCCGCGCCGGGGTCGGCCATGTGGCGCATGAGGTGCCCGACGGCCAGCGCCCCCATCTCGGCGAAGGGCTGGGCGACGGTGGTCAGCGACGGCGAGCAGTACTCGGCGAGCGCGATGTCGTCGACGCCCACCACGGAGATGTCCTCAGGGACCTTGCGGCCCAGCTCGTGCAGGGCGCGGATGACCCCGAAGGCCATCTCGTCGCTGGCCACGAACACCGCGGTGACGTCCGGGATGCGGCCCAGGATCAGGCCGTTGCGGTAGCCGGACTCCGGCGACCAGTCGCCCTCCAGCTCCGGCGGCACCGTCCGGCCCTCGGCCTCCAGCACCGCCCGCCAGCCCTGCGACCGGCTGGAGGCGTCCAGCCAGGCGCGCGGACCGGCCACGTGCCACACCGTCTCGTGCCCGAGGTCGAGCAGGTGGCGGGTGGCCAGCCGGGCGGCCAGCGACTGGTCGACCGCCACCACCTCGGTGGCCGAGGTGCGCGAGCCGTCCACGGTCACGGTCGGCACCGCACCGGTGAGCTGCTCGATCTGCCGGCTGACATGGATCAGCGGCACCGCCAGGATCATGCCCTCCACGTGCTGGTCCGCCAGCCGCAGCATGGCCGACTCGATGGCGGAGGTGTCGAGCGAGGCGGTGGTGGCCGCGCTCACCGCGTATCCGGCCTCCTGGGCGGCGCGTTCGATGCCGTGGGTGAGCGCGGTGCGCGAGTAGAAGCTGGTCTGCAGGGTGACCACGCCGATGGTGCGGCTGCGCCCGGAGGACAGCACGCGGGCCGCGTTGTTCTTGCGGTAGCCCAGCTGCTCGACGGCGGCCAGCACCTTGGCGCGGGTCTTCTCCTGCACGTTCGGGTGGCCGGCCAGGGCCCGGGACACGGTCTGGGCCGACACGCCCGCGACCCGGGCGACGTCGGTCATGCCCGGCGGACGCCCGGCTTCGCGCGTACTGTGCTTGTCCATGGGTCCCTTCCGGCTCATCCCTGCCCAGATGATAGCGCTCCCACCTGCCATAAGGGGACTGAAGGAGGGGTCGGGACCGGTGCGGCTCGCCTGATTGATCGCCACTTGGCATCGATAACATGATGTGCGACAGTTCCCCCACGCCTTAGCTGAGGGCGCGACGAAGGCGGAGGCCGCACACATGAAGCCGTCGACCGGCGAGAAGGTATCGATATCATTCCGGGGTGTCGTGGTCGGCCTGGACGACCCGGCGGGCACACCCGGCATCCGCGACGCCGCCGGCGCCGCAGGGCCCGGGCCCCTGCCGGCCGGCCCCGCCGCCATCACTCCCCCGCTCGCCGCGCACCGGGACACGCCTCTGCTGACGTACCCGCAGGGCGAGTTGCTGCGCGACGGCCGGCCGCACCGCATCCTCTCCGGCTCGCTGCACTACTTCCGGGTGCACCCGGACCAGTGGGCGGACCGGCTCGCGCGCCTGGCCGCGCTCGGCCTCAACACCGTGGACACGTACATCCCGTGGAACTTCCACGAGCGCACCCGCGGCCTGCCCCGGTTCGACGGCTGGTGCGACGTCGAGCGCTTCGTCGTCCTCGCCCAGGAGGCCGGGCTCGACGTGATCGTGCGCCCGGGCCCGTACATCTGCGCCGAGTGGGACAACGGCGGCCTGCCCGCGTGGCTGACCGGTACGCCCGGCATGCGGCTGCGGTCCTCCTACCGGCCGTACCTGGACGAGGTGGCCCGCTGGTTCGACGTGCTGATCCCCCGGCTGGCGCGGCTTCAGGCGTGCTACGGCGGGCCGGTCGCGGCCGTGCAGGTGGAGAACGAGTACGGCAGCTACGGCGACGACCGCGCCTACCTGCCGTGGGTGCGCGACGCGCTGGCGGACCGGGGCGTCACCGAACTGCTCTACACCGCGGACGGGCCCACCGACCTGATGCTGGACGCCGGGACGGTCCCCGGGCACCTGGCGACGGCCACCTTCGGCTCGCGCGCCGCGGAGGCCGCCGCCCTGCTGCGCGAGCGGCGCGACGGGGAGCCCTTCGTGTGCGCCGAGTTCTGGAACGGCTGGTTCGACCACTGGGGCGAGCCGCACCACGTCAGGTCGGCCGAGGGCGCCGCGGACACCCTCGGCGAGATCATGGCCGCGGGCGGCTCGGTGAGCATCTACATGGCGCACGGCGGCACCAACTTCGGCCTGTGGGCGGGCGCCAACCACGACGGCACCGCCCTGCAGCCGACGGTCACCAGCTACGACTCGGACGCGCCGATCACCGAACACGGCGCCCCCAGCCCGAAGTTCCACGCCGTCCGGGACCGGTTGCGCGCGCTGACCGGCGCCGAGCCGCGCCCGCTGCCCGACCTGCGGCCGCCGCTGCCGCCGCGGGTGCTGCGCCCCGAGCCGGGCGCGGGACTCCTGCCGGGCCTGTCCGCGCTGGCCGAGCGTGCGGTGGCCTCCCCGCACCCGCTCGGCTTCGACGACCTCGGCCAGGCGTCCGGCCTGGTCCTCTACCGGGCCGAGCCGCTGCTTCCGTCCGGCGCGCAGACGCTGACCGTCACCGGGCTGCACGACCGTGCCCAGGTCTTCCTCGACGGCGCCGCCGCGGGCGTGCTGGACCGCGAGACCGGATCGCTGACCGTCCCGGGCGCCGGCGCCCGGGCGCGGCTCGAAGTGCTGGTGGAGAACCAGGGCCGGATCAACTACGGCCCGCTGCTGGGCCAGGGCAAGGGCATCCTCGGCGGCGTCCAGGTGGAGCGCCGTCTGGTGCACAGCTGGACCATGCACGGCCTGCCCCTGGACGAGTGGACGCCCGAGGAGGTGCTCCGCGCGCCCGCGGCGGCCGCACCCGCGGGCACCGCCGGGTTCGCCACCGCCCGCTTCACCGTCAACGAGCCCGCCGACACCTTCCTGGCCTTCCCGGGTTTCGCCAAGGGCTTCGCGTGGATCAACGGCACGCTGCTGGGCCGCTACTGGGAGATCGGCCCGCAGGTCACGCTGTACGTGCCCGGGCCGCTGGTGGTCCCGGGCACCAACACGGTCACCGTGCTGGAGCTGGAACGGTTCGGCGACCGCGTCGAGTTGCGCGACCGGCCCGAACTCGGCCCCGGCGAGGAGTTCGTGGAGTCCTTCGACTGAGCCGGTCCTTCGGCGGGCGATCCGGCTGGGACTTCGGCGGGCGGTCGGCTGGTTCCTCGGCGGGCGGTTCAGCCGTCGGTCCCGCCGGTGCTCCGGCCGGCCTTCGGCCGGCAAGGGGCCGCCGCCCGGGCACGGTTCGCCGGTGGGCGGCCTCAGGACTCCTTCTTCGCCCTGCTCGGCTGGACCCGCTTCGGCTCGCCGGCCATCTTCGGGTGCTCCGGCGGGTAGGGCAGGTCGCCGAGGCCGTGCTCGCTCTCGTCCCGGTTGGCCAGTTCCAGCGCGGCGTCGAGGCGGAAGGCGTGGTCGTCCATGTCGGCGTGCACGTCGCCCACCTCGGCGTAGCGGCCGGGCATGGTGGTGATGTCGAAGTCGGCGGGCACCGCGCTCTCGACCTCGTCCCAGCGCAGCGGGGCCGAGACGGGGGCATGCGGAAAGGGCCGCACCGAGTAGGCACTGGCGATGGTGCGGTCGCGGGCGGTCTGGTTGTAGTCCACGAAGATCTTCGCGCCGCGCTCCTCCTTCCACCAGGCCGTGGTGATCCGGTCCGGGGCGCGCCGCTCCAGCTCGCGGGCGACGGCGATGGCCGAGCGCCGCACCTGGACGAAGGTCCACTCCGGGAGGATCGGCACGAAGACGTGGATGCCGCGCCCGCCCGAGGTCTTGGGCCAGCCCCGCAGGCCGAGCCCTTCGAGCACGTCGCGCAGTTCCAGCGCGGCGCGGACCGCGTCGGCGTAGTCCGTGCCGGGCTGCGGGTCGAGGTCGATGCGCAGCTCGTCCGGGTGCTCGGTGTCGCCGCGGCGCACCGGCCAGGGGTGGAAGGTCAGGCAGCCCAGGTTCGCCGCCCACAGCACCGCGGCCGGCTCGGTGGGGCACATCTCGTCGGCGTAGCGGCCGCTGGGGAAGGCGATCCGGCCGGTCGGGATCCAGTCCGGGAGGTTCTTGGGCGCGCGCTTCTGGAAGAAGGACTCGCCGTCCACGCCGTCGGGGAAGCGCTGCATGGTGGTGGGCCGGTCCCGCAGCACCCGCAGGATGCCGTCGCCCACGACGCCGTAGTAGCGGGCCACGTCGCCCTTGGTGTAGCCGGTCTGCGGGAAGTACACCTTCTGCGGGTTGGACACCTTGACGGTGCGCCCACCGACCGTCAGCTCCAGCGTCTCTGCCATGCGTCCACGCTAGGGGCTGCCGCCGGGTGCCGCCCCCTGGCGGGCGCGGACCGGCCGGTGCGAGCACAATCACCCCCATGGAGCTTCCCGTCATGCCCCCGGTGCAGCCCATGCTGGCCAAGGCTGCCAAGAAGATTCCGCCCGGCATGCTCTACGAGCCGAAGTGGGACGGCTTCCGCTGCATCGTGTTCCGCGACGGGGATGAAGTGGAGCTGGGCAGCCGCTCGGGCAAGCCGCTGACCAGGTACTTCCCCGAGGTCGTCACAGCGCTGCGGGAGCAGTTGCCGGAGCGCTGCGTGCTCGACGGCGAGATCGTGATCATCCGCGGCGGGCGGCTGGACTTCGATGCGCTGCTGGAGCGGATCCACCCGGCAGACTCGCGGGTACGTCATCTGGCGGAGGTGACCCCCGCGTCGTTCGTCGCGTTCGACCTACTGGCCCTGGACGACACGGCGGTACGGGAACTGCCGCAGTTGGACCGGCGGCAGGCGCTCGCCCAGGCGCTGGCCGGCGCGTCGGCACCGGTCTTCCTCACCCCCGTTTCGACGGACGCCGAGGTGGCCGCGCGCTGGTTCGAGCAGTTCGAGGGTGCGGGCCTGGACGGGGTCGTGGCCAAGCCCCAGGACCTGCCCTACCTGCCGGGCGAGCGGGTGATGGTGAAGGTCAAGCACGAGCGCACCGCCGACTGCGTGGTGGCGGGCCTGCGCCGGCACAAGTCGGGACCGGTCGTCGGCTCGCTGCTGCTGGGCCTGTACGACGCGGCCGGGCGGCTGCAGCACGTGGGGGTCAGCGCGTCCTTCCCGATGGCCCGGCGCAAGGCGCTGATGGAGGAGCTGGAGCCGCTGCGGATGGACTCGGTCGAAGGCCATCCGTGGGAGCAGTGGGCCAGCGAGGAGGCGCAGGCCGCGGACCGGCTGCCCGGCGGCCCGAGCCGGTGGACCGGCAAGAAGGACCTGTCGTGGATCCCGCTGCGGCCCGAGCGCGTCCTGGAGGTCGCCTACGACCACATGCAGGGCGACCGCTTCCGGCACACCGCGCAGTTCCGCCGGTGGCGGCCGGACCGCGAGCCGTCGTCCTGCACGTACGCGCAGCTCGAGGAGCCGGTGAGCTACGACCTGGCGGAGGTCCTGGGCATGTGAGTCCCGCCGTCCGGCGTGATCCCGTGCCTCACGCCGGGCCGCGGGGCCGGACGGGCGGGCCGGACGGGCCGGACGCGCCGGACGGTGGGCTGGACCAGTCGGCCCGGTCCTGCGCCGCCGTCAGCCGAGGAAGCTGAGCCGGACGTTGCGGTGGTGGTTGTCCCGGTTGGTGTCCACCAGCACCACCGACTGCCAGGTGCCCAGTTCGAGGCGGCCGCCGATCACCGGGAGCGTGGCGTGCGGCGGGACGAGCGCGGGGAGCACATGGTCCCGGCCGTGGCCGCGGCTGCCGTGCCGGTGCTGCCAGCGGTCGTCGGCGGGCAGCAGGTCACGCAGGACGGCGAGCAGGTCGTCGTCGCTGCCGGCGCCGGTCTCGATGACGGCGATCCCCGCGGTGGCATGCGGGACGAAGACGTTGAGCAGCCCGTCCCGGCCCCGCGCCGCCGCGCGCAGGAACGCCGTGCAGGCGGCGGTCAGATCGTGCACGGTCTCGGTCGAGCCGGTGTCGACATCGATGACCTCGGTGCTGAAGGTGTCGGCCATGCCTCCATGGTCGCCTGCCGGCCCGCGCCGGGGGCGGCGGCCCCCGGCGGACGGGCGGCCGCCCGCAGCCCGCGCCGGCTCCGCCGGGGACCCGCGGACGGGATGTGCGGGCCCCGGGCCAGGGGTCATTGCCGGGCCGCAGGATTGGTCTGTACCATTCGGCAGACCCGGCACACCAGCCCCAACTGCCGCGCCCGTAAGGGGGACAACCGCCGTGAACGCGCCGCACCGGCTCGCCGTGCTGGTCGACTCCTGCCTGCTGCCCTCCGTCGGCTGTCCGGGTGGCCCGCTCCCCGAGTGGATCCTGCGCGGCCTGGAACGCGGCACGCCAGGGGTGGCCGTACCGGCCGAGGGTGCCGCCGCGCGCCGGACCGCCGATGCGCTCCGCACGGCCGCGCCCGACGCGCTCGCCGCCCACCCGGGCCCGCCGTCCGCGCCGGACGGAAGCGCCCCGAACGGAAGCGCCGCCGCGGCCGAACTGGTCAGCGCGGGCGCCAACCTGCACCTCGGGGTGCGGCCCGGGCCGGCCGCCGACGCGACGCGCGCCTTCGTCGCCGACCTGCAGACGCACGGCGTGGCGGCCGCACTCGGGCCGTTCACCGGCGTGGGCAGCCTGGAGCCGTTCGCCGAGGGCGCGGCCGCCGGGGTCCGCGCGATCACCGTCGGCCACACCGCTCCCGGCCGCGACGGGCTCCCGGCCGCGCTCAGCCGGTCCGCGGTCGGCGGCACGCTGCGCGGTGAACTCGGCTACGGCGGCGTGGTGATGAGCGACGCGCTGGACGCGCCGGCGATCGTCGAGGAGTGGGGCGTGCCCGGCGCGGCGGTGCTGGCGTGGATCGCCGGCGTCGACCTGGTGCGGCTCGGCCCCGGCAGCGGCCCGGGCGTCCGCGACGCCATCCACGCGGCGGCGGCCCGCGCCGTGGCCGACGGCGATCTGCCGGTCGGCCGGCTCGAGGAGGCCGCCGAGCGGGTCGCCCGGCTCCGGCGCTGGGCGTCCGAGCCGCGGATGCCGGCGGGGGCGGGCGGGTCCGGGGCCCGGCGCGAAGGGCAGGTCCGGCGCGAAGCCGGGGCCTCGCGCACATCCGGCGCGTCACTCCCCTCGCAGACAGGGGACGCGCCGGGCACGCCGCACGAGCCCGCGACGCGGGACGTCTGACCGCGCGTCCGGCCCGGACCACAGGCACCCTCACCCCATCCGTTTGACAGGCCCGAGCCGGCTCTCGAATATTTATCTGTGTTACGCAGACATTGCGTGACGCAGACATCATGCCGGACGTCCGGGCTCACCGACGTCCGGTCGGACCACGGAGGTTCCCATGACCGTCCTGATCACCGGTGCCCGCGGCCGCGTCGCCCGGGGTCTCACCGGCCTGCTGCATCACGCGGGCCATGACGTGCGGGCCGGGTCGCGCGATCCCGGCGCCCTCGACCTGCCGCGCGGCGTTCCGGCCGTGCCTCTGAGCCTGGCGCGGCCGGCGCAGTTCGGCCCGGCTCTCGACGGGGTGCGCTCGGTCTTCCTGTACGCGGAGCCGTCGCACGCCGAGGAGTTCGGCGCGGCGGCGCGGGCCGCGGGTGTCGAGCACGTGGTGCTGCTGTCGTCGAGCTCGGTGACGGACGGGCCGGCGGACCTGAAGAGCCCGCTGGCCCGCACCCATGCCGTCGCCGAGGACGCCCTCGCGGCCGCCGGGCCGGACCTGACCGTGCTGCGGCCGGGCAGCTTCGCCACCAACGCCCTGTACTGGGCGCGTTCGATCGCGGCGACCGGGACCGTACGGCTGCCGGTGCCCGGCGCCCACACCGATCCCGTGCACGAGGCGGACCTCGCGGAGGCGGCGTTCGCCGTGCTGACCCGCGCCGAGGCGCGGGGCGGCGTCCACCACCTCACCGGCCCGCAGTCCCTGACCTTCACCGAGCAGCTCGCCGTCGTTGAGCGGGCGAGCGGGCGGCCCATCGGGGTGGAGGCGATCGGGCACGACGCGTGGAAGGCGGAGGTCGCGGCGTACATGCCCGCGGAGTACGCGGCCGCGCTGCTGGAGTTCTGGCTCGCCGGGGACGGGGTCCCGGTGCGGCTCACCGGGACGCTGGAGCGGCTGACCGGGCGGTCGCCGCGCCCGTTCGCCGCGTGGGCGGCGGACCACGCCGCAGCGTTCCGCTCCGCGGAGGTCTGACGCCGGCCCTGCGCGGACGGTCCGGCCCGCCGGGGAACGGCCCCGCGGCCGGTGGAGGGCGGAGGGCGGGGAGAGCAAGGCGTGGCAAGCTTCGGGGGTGGGGGAACACCGCGAGGACGTTGCTGGAGGGACCATGTCGCGCTCCGGGCCGGAGCCGGGCCGCCGGGCGGACCTGCTCGCGGAGCTGTCACTGGCCGCGCGGCACTACACCGCCGCCTACGCGCTGTTCAACCAGGCGCTCGCGGACCACTTCGGCCTGCACCCGACCGACGTGCAGTGCCTCAACCTGCTCAGCATGGAGGCGGACCCGGTCACCATCGGCCGGATCGGCGAGCTGACCGGTCTGAGCACGGGCGCGGCCACGCGTCTGGTGGACCGCCTGGAACGCGCGGGCTACGCCACCCGCACGCGCGACCCGGAGGACCGTCGGCGGGTCCTGGTCACCACCGTGCCCGAGCGCATGGCGGCCTTCGGCCAGGTCTGGAACGAGCTGAGCGGCGCCTGGTGGCAGATGTTCGACGACTACGACGAGGAGCATCTGGCGCTCCTCCTCACCCACATGCGCCGTACGGTCGACCTCACCGCCGCCCAGATCACCCGCCTGCGCAGCGGTCCCCTCCCGGCGCCCCCGCCCGCGTCATAGCGCCGCCGCCCCCTGGGCACCCGCCGCGCGCCGCCCGAGAACGGGCTCGGCGATCAGCCGCGCCGTCCCGCACAGGCTCTGACCGTGCCGGTCGAAGAGCGCGTCCCGCGAGTCGTGGTGCCCCAGGTCCGCCACCACGTACGCCGAAAGGTCGCAGCCAGGGCCGGCGGCCGGGCAGACCGTCACCCCGTCCCAGTCGACCGCGGTCCTGGACACCGCCTCGAAGAGCGTCTCCGCGCCCGCGTTGGTGAAGCCACCGGCACTGCCGGCGCCCGACTCGTGGAGGTCTGCGAAGAGTTCCGAGGCCGTCAGCCACGCGGCGGTCCCACCCCCGTCCGGCGACGGGCCGTCGACGCGGAACTCCGGCCAGGCGAGCACGACGTGGCGCGGGACGACGAAACGGAGCCGCGGGAAGCGCGGGTACCAGAACCGCCCGTCGACCAGGAGGCCGCGCACCCGCGTCGCGACCCCGGACGCCCGCGCCACGCACTCCAGCACCGCCAGCCGCTGGCTGCACGAACCGCGACGGCGGCGCAGCACCTCCGACACCGGCCTCTCGTCCTGCACCGAGTACACCGGCCGCACATACGCGGCGATCACGCGGTGGGCCCGGTGCAGTTGGGCGATCCGGTGGTCGGCGTGCGGAGCGGCCTGCGCGCCGGGCGCCGCGTCGATCCGCCCGACGAACGCAGCGACGGCCGGGTGGCGCCAGTCGAGTATCGGCGTCGGCGCCGTGCCTCCCGCGGCGGCGCCGCTGCGGGTCGTGCGCGTGCCGACCCGGCGGCGCGGCATCAGAAGCGAACTCGTCATGACGGCAGTCCTCCCCCTTCGGCTTCCCGGATGGTGGGCCAGTGCCATGGTGGCAGCAGTTTTGAACACGTTCAACACTCTTGGGGCACGTGGCCGGCCACGAAGGGACGCGCCGCGCGCCTGGGGGCGGATGCGGGCGTGGCCCTCGGCCGCGGCGAGGGGGGCGAGGGGAAGCATTGCGTGGGGTGGGTGGTTGGTAGGGGCATGGAAGAGTCAGGGACGGCGCGGGCCGTGGAAGCCGTGGTGATCGGCGCGGGACAGGCGGGGCTCTCGGCCGCGTACTTCCTGCGGCGGGCGGGACTGCGCGCGGGACCGGACTTCGTCGTGCTGGACCACTCCCCCGCGGCGGGCGGCGCCTGGCAGTACCGGTGGCCCTCGCTGACATACGGCAAGGCGCACGGCGTGCACGACCTCCCGGGACTCCCCCTGGAGGGCGGCGATCCCGAGCGCCCGTCCGCCGAGGTGGTCGGGGCCTACTTCGCCCGGTACGAGGAGACGTTCGGCCTGCGGGTGCGGCGGCCGGTGGACGTCGCCGCCGTCCGCGAGGGCTCCGGCGGCCGACTGCTGGTGGAGACCGACGCCGGGACGTGGGCCGCGCGTGCCCTGCTCAACGCCACAGGCACCTGGGACCGCCCCTTCATCCCGCACTACCCGGGCCAGGAGACCTTCCTGGGACGGCAGTTGCACACCGCCGGGTACCGCGGCTCCGCCGAGTTCGCCGGGAAGCACGTGATCGTGGTGGGCGGCGGCACCTCGGCCGTCCAACTCCTGATCGAGATCGCGGACGTGGCCCGGACCACCTGGGTCACCCGCCGCCCGCCGGTCTTCCAGGACAAGCCGTTCACCGAGGACTGGGGCAGGTCGGTCGTGGCGCAGGTCGACGAGCGGGTCCGGCAGGGGCTGCCCCCGCAGAGCGTGGTGAGCGTGACCGGGCTGGCCGCGACCGAGTCCGTGCGCGACGCGCAGGCACGCGGCATCCTCCAGCGGCATCCGATGTTCGACCGGGTCACTCCGCACGGAGTGGCCTGGGCCGACGGCAGCGAACTGGCGGCCGACGTGATCCTGTGGGCCACCGGATTCCGCGCCGCACTCGACCACCTCACCCCGCTGCGGCTGCGCGAACCAGGCGGCGGCATACGGATGGACGGCACGCGCGTCGCCAAGGATCCACGCATCCACCTGCTCGGCTACGGCCCCTCGGCCAGCACCATCGGTGCCAACCGCGCGGGGCGCAGTGCCGTGCGCGAGGTCCGCAGGCTCCTCGCGGGCACACCTGGGACCGGCGCCGAACGCGTCGCCCTCGCCGCTCCCGCCGTCTGACGCCGCACGATTCCATCCTGACCCGCACCGCAATACATCGGATGTCTCCTTCCCTTGGCGGCCTCCGGTACGGCAGGATGAGCGCATGCGTGATCGACGACTGGACGGCGCCGCCGGGCGCGGACGGAACGCGGGGATGCGATGCGGGTAGCCCTGTTTCTGACGTGTGTGAATGATGTGGCGTTCGCGCGGACCGGGCAGGCGGTCGTGCGGCTGCTGGAACGCCTGGGCGT
>NZ_JBIRRR010000036.1:0-40453 GCF_044333795.1 Streptomyces sp. NPDC020917
TTACATTCCGAACCCGGAAGCTAAGCCTTTCAGCGCCGATGGTACTGCAGGGGGGACCCTGTGGGAGAGTAGGACACCGCCGAACAAATATTGAAAGCCCGGGTCCTCCGATTTATTCGGAGGACCCGGGCTTTTCTGCGTTGTACCGTCGGCTCATGCGGTACGAGATACGGCCGGTGGCGCCGGCCGAGTGGCGGAGGAGTCGGGAGCTGCGGCTGGAGTCGCTGCAGGACCCGGTGGCCCCGGTGGCGTTCGCCCGGACCTACGCCGAGGAGTCGGCGATGACCGACGAGGAGTGGAGTCGGCGGGCTTCCGGCGTCGGCGCCCAGCAGTTCGTGGCCGTACGGCCGGCCGACGGGGGCGGGAACGACGCGACCGGTGACTGGGTGGGGATGGCCGTCGTGGTCGTGGAGCGTCCCGACTACCTCAGCATCAACGCTGTCTATGTCCGGCCTGAACTCCGCGGCGCCGGTGTCGCCGCGAAGCTCTTCGAGACCGCCGTCGCCTGGACGTGGGAGCGTGCCGATCGGCTCCACCTGTGGGTGCACGAGAAGAACCCGCGGGCCCAGGCGTTCTACCGGCGGCTCGGCTTCGTCCCGACCGGGGAGTCCATGGCGTCCCCGCTGGATGCGGGCATGACCGAGTTCGAGCTGGTGCTGCTGCGGGACGCGGACGGTTCGGCGTCCTGACTCCGCCGGCCCGGCAGCAGGGTGGCCGCCGCCGCGCCCACCAGGGCGAGTCCGGCCGTGACGGCCATGGCCGCCCGGAACCCGTCGCTGAACGCGGCAGGGGAGGCGTACGAACCGGCGGCGCTGAACGCGGCCGCCGGGATGGCCACGCCGAACGCACCGCCGAGCTGGCGCATCGTGCTGTAGGCGCCGGACGCCTTGCCGATGTCGGCGGGTGCGCTGGTGCTGACCACCGCCTTGGTGACCGCGGGGATCGCCAGGGCGAAGCCGATGCCGCCCAGCGTCATCGGGGCGACGAGCGCCGCATAGGAGGCGTGCGCGGTGGCGGCGAGTGCGACCCCGGCCATTCCCGCGGCCTGCAGGACCATGCCCGCGGTGATCAGCGGGCGTTCCCCCACCCGGTCGGCGAGGGCGCCTGCCCGCGGTGCGATGAGGAACGGTGCCACACCCCACGGCAGCATCCGCAGTCCGGCCGCCAAGGGGCCGTGGAGCAGGGCCACTTGCTGGTACTGCGTCATGAAGAAGACGGCGCCGGTCATCGAGGCGTTGAGCAGGAAGATGACGGTGTTGCCGGCCGAGAACGCCCGCGAGCGGAACAGCCGCAGGGGCAGCATCGGCGTGCGGGCCCGGGCCTGCCAGGCGACGAAGCAGACGGCCAGGACGGCGCCGACCGCGAGCGTGCCGGCGACCTCGGCGCTGCCCCAGCCGGCCGTGTCGGAGCGGACCAGGCCCCAGACCAGGCCGACGGCGGCGAGGGTGAAGAGCAGCAGCCCGCGCAGGTCGACCGAGGTGCCCTGCCCGAAGCCCTCGGTGATGCGGCGCAGCACGAAGGGGATCGCGCCCAGGCCCAGGGGCACGTTCAGCCAGAAGATCCACTGCCAGGCGAGGCCCTGGGTGAGCGCGCCGCCGAGGACCGGTCCGAGCAGGGCCGCGAGGCCGGTGACGCTGCCGTAGATGCCGAGCGCCCAGCCGCGCCGCTCGTGCGGGAACGCCGCGTTGAGCAGCCCCAGGGCGACCGGGATGATCATGGCGGCGCCCGCGCCCTGGACGGCGCGGGCGGCGATGAGCGCGGCGGCGTCAGGGGCGAGCGCGCAGCCCGCCGAGGCCAGCGAGAACAGGGCCAGTCCCGCGGCGAACACGCGGCGCCGGCCGAAGCGGTCGCCGAGCGAGGCGCTGGTCATCAGCAGGACCGCGAAGCTCAGCGTGTAGGCGTTGACGGTCCACTCGAGGTCGGCCATGGACGCGTGCAGGTCCCGCTGGATCGCGGTGAGCGCGGTGGCGACCACCAGCATGTCGAGGATGACCATGAACGAGCCGAGGGAGGTCAGCGCGAGCACCCATCGCTGGCGCCCGGTCGGAAACCACTGCCGTCCGGTGGAGCCTTTCGAGGCGGTGGAGTTCGGGGCCGCAGGCTTCGGGGCGGCAGGGCTTGAGGCTGCGGGGGTCGGAGCGGTGCTGTCCACGGGGGGCCTCCCGGCCGGGCGTGCGTGCGTCGCGGTGGATCCGCCTGTCGTTCGTTGGGACACCGGTTCTGGCCGAAACCGGGCGCCGTGCACCGACCACTTTTCGGCGGCGCGGGTGTCTCAATAGGTGCGAGACACAGTGGCCCGCCGCCGGTCGGGCCGCGCGACGGAGGTGCCGGGCATGGACGCGACGCAGGACCCAGAGACGCTGGCGCTGGCCCGCGCGGGGGACGGAGAGGCGTTCCGGCGGCTCACCGAGCCGTACCGGCACGAGCTGCAGATGCACTGCTACCGCATCCTCGGCTCGGTGCAGGACGCCGAGGACCTGCTGCAGGAGACGCTGCTGGCGGCGTGGCGCGGGCTCGCCGGGTACGAGGGGCGGGCGTCGGTGCGGGCCTGGCTGTACCGGATCGCGACCAACCGCTGCCTGAACGCGCTGCGGGACAGTGCCCGCAGGCCGCACGACCGGGCAGCCCTGCATGTGGAGGTCCCGTTGCCAGAACCGACCCGACGGCGCGGCGAACCGACCTGGCTGGAGCCGTACCCGGATGTGCTGCTGGAGGAGCTGCCCGACGGGGCGCCGGGACCCGAGGCGCGGTACGAGATGCGGGAGTCGGTGTCGCTGGCGTTCCTGGTGGCGCTGCAGGAACTGCCGCCCCGGCAGCGGGCGGTGCTGGTGCTGCGCGACGTGCTGGGGTTCCGTGCGGCGGAGGTCGCGGAGATGCTGGAGACCACCGAGAACGCGGTGGCCAGCGCGTTGAAGCGGGCCCGGGTGACGCTCGCGGCCGAGATGCCGGACGCGGACCGGGAGCAGGCGCCGCTGCCGGACTCGCCGGACGAGCGGCGGATCGTGGAGGGCTTCGCGCGGGCCTTCGAGCGCGGTGACGTGGACGCGCTGCTGGAACTGCTGACGGACGACGTGTGGTTGACGATGCCGCCACTGCCGCTGGAGTACCAGGGGCATGCGGCCGTCGGGCACTTCCTGTCCACGATCGCGCTGCGGGACCGGCGCAGTTACGTGCTGGTGCCCACGCGGGCCAACGGCCAGCCGGCGTTCGGCGCGTACCTGCAGGACCCGCGCACGCCGATCCTGCACGCGCACGGCGTGCTGGTGCTGACGCTGCGCGGGGACCGGGTCGCGGCGATGACCCGCTTCATCGACACCGGGATCCTGTCCCGGTTCGGCCTGCCGCGTTCCCTGCGCCGCGGTGACCTGCGGCCCAGGGCGTAGCCCGCCGGCCGGCGGCGCCCGCGCGGCTACGGCTGCGAGGCGGCCGGACCGGTGGCCGCGGGGCGCGACGCCATGTCGGCCATGACGTTGCGGACGGCCGCGGCCATCTGGGGTCCGTACGGGCCGGGGTCCTGCATCGCGGGCACGTCGCTGCCGTCGGGGTGGGGCATGACCTGCGGGGGGTCGGGGCTGATGGAGAAGGACAGCGAGATCACCGCTCCGCCGTGCAGGACGTCGAGTCGGAGCCTGCCGGAGCCGAGGTGCAGCAGGTAGGCCTCGTCGCCGAGGCCGCGCACCGGGTCGATCCGGGTGACCGACGGCAGGGTGCTGCGGTGCTGGTCCTCGAACTCCGGCCGCGGGTCGGTCTTCTTGTGCA
This sequence comes from Streptomyces sp. NPDC020917, assembly GCF_044333795.1. Taxonomy (NCBI): domain Bacteria; kingdom Bacillati; phylum Actinomycetota; class Actinomycetes; order Kitasatosporales; family Streptomycetaceae; genus Streptomyces; species Streptomyces sp. NPDC020917. Next base: position 3,760 of record NZ_JBIRRR010000036.1, read on the forward strand.
GCTCGACGGAGAGCGTGGCGCGGTAGTCGTAGGGGCTGCCGCCGTCGTCGTCGCCGACGAGGTTCTCGGCCGAGCAGCGGGTGCGGTCCAGGGCGCTGCCCCACAGGGTGTCGGCGGGGTCGGGGGAGAAGCCGTGGCGGGGCGTGGCGTCGAAGAGCGGGCGGAGGGCGCTGCCCGAACAGGGGTTGGGCGACAGGTGGTAGCCGTGGAGGTCCGGGGTGCGGTCGGCCGGGTCCCAGGCGGCGAGCGCGCCGGCCCACACCGCGGACGCGGCGAGCGCGCCGCCGCACGCCCACAGCCAGTGCTTCGGTATCCGGCGCCGGGGTGCCGGCTCGCGGCCGGCGGTGGCCAGCAGGTCGTCGTCCGGGGGCGGCTCGCCACCGAGGTCGCGTGGGCCCGCGGGACCGGGCAGGTCTACGAGCCCGCCGGTCAGTTCCGGTTCGGATATCACACTGCTCCCCCCGCGGCTGTCGGGTGCGCGCTGCGCGTCGGGTCAGTATGCGTGTGCGCACGCGGGTCGGGAAGGCCCGTCCGGAAACGGGTTCGAATGCGCCGGCGGCCCCGCGGGCCCGCCGCGGCGGCCGTCCGGACGCTCCGGCGCGGTCAGGCGATCCGGGCCAGGTCGTCGGCCAGGACCGCGCCGAGCAGCGGTTCCCCGCGCGCCCACCGCTCGACCTCGTCGACCGCGTAGGCGCCCAGGCGCCGCACCTCGGTGCCCTGGCAGCCCGCGATGTGCGGGGTCAGCAGGACGTTGGGCAGCCGGTGCAGGGCGTGGCCGGCCGGCAGCGGCTCGGGTTCGGTGACGTCCAGGTAGGCGTCGAGGCGCCCGGCCTCGCACTCGCGGGTCAGCGCCTCGGTGTCGACCAGCCGGCCGCGCGCGGTGTTGACGACCGCGGCGCCGTCGCGGAGCAGCGCCAGGCGCCGCGCGTCGACGAGGTGGTGGGTCTCGGGCAGGTCGGGGGCGTGCACGGTGACGATGTCGCTGCGCCGGAACAGCTCGTCGGGGCCGACCAGTTCGACGCCCATCCGGTCCGCCTCGGCCGCGGGGACGTAGGGGTCGGCGAGCAGCACGCGGAAGCCGGCCGGGGCGGCGGTCAGGCGGGCGATCACGCCGCGGCCGATCCGGGAGGCGCCGATGACGCCGACGGTCGCGCCGTCGGCGCCGGTGCGCTCCTGGAATCCGGGCAGGTGCCCGCCGGCGTAGCCGGCGGCGGAGCCCAGCGTGCGGCGGGCGGCGAGCCAGACGGTCGCCATGGTGAACTCGATGACGGGTGCCGCGTTCGCGTCGGCCGCGGAGGAGACGGCGACGCCGCGCTGCCAGACCTCGGGCCGCACATGGGCCTTGACGCTGCCGGCCGCGTGGATGACCGCGGCCAGGCGAGGGGCCCGGTCCAGGAGGGCGGCGTCCAGCACCGGGCAGCCCCAGCCGGTGAACAGCACGTCGGCCGCGGCCAGCGCGGCGCCGGCGTCGTCCCAGTCGGTGACCAGGGCCGGGTGGACGTCGGCCAGTGCGTCGAGCCGGGTGCGCAGCGGTGCCGGAAGGACCAGATCCAGGATGTCCGGGCGCATCGCCAGCACCAGCTTCGGACGCTCCGCCATGTCGGTCCCTCGCATCTCGCCGCGTAATCGGTTACATCTTTGAGAGGAGCCTAAGGCGGCGATCCCCGCACGTCAACGACCGTCAGAGCCAAGGAGATCCGAGATCCTTGTGGTCTCCAGGGAGTTGACGCCGTCCCGGTTGGTGCGCGAGGGGTTGACCAGTCGTAGTAACCGGTTTAGGTTCCGTGCCACCTTGAGCGTCGAGGAGGACGCGATGGCGATTGCCGAACGGGACGCCACCGGCCGCGCGGGAGCGGCCGGCGAGTCCGGTGACCCCGGATCAGCGGGCCGCGCGGGCCCCGGGGCTCGCCGCAAACGTTTCCGGCGGGACGCGGTCCTGCTGCTGCTGATGGCGCCCGGCGTGGCGTACTTCGTGGTGTTCCACTACGGCGCGATGGCCGGCAACGTCATCGCGTTCAAGGACTACGTGCCCTTCGACGGGCTGTGGGCCAGCCAGTGGGTGGGGCTGGGCAACTTCCAGGCGGTGTTCGCCGACGGCGCGTTCTGGCACGCGGTCGTCAACACCCTGTGGATAGCGCTGCTGCAGCTGGTCTTCTTCTTCCCGGTGCCGATCGCGCTGGCGATGCTGCTGCACAGCCTGACCCGCGACTCGGTGCGGCGCCTGGTGCAGTCGGTGGCCTACCTGCCGCACTTCCTGTCGTGGGTGATCGTCGTCGCGGTGTTCCAGCAGGTGCTCGGCGAGACGGGGTTGCTCAACACCGTGCTCGGCGACGCGCACCTGCACACGGTGAACATCATCGGCGATCCCACCGCGTTCAAGCCGCTGGTGGTCGCGCAGGTGATCTGGAAGGACTGCGGCTGGGGCACGATCATCTTCCTCGCCGCGCTCGCCCAGGTCGACGAGCAGCAGTACGAGGCCGCCGCGATCGACGGCGCCGGGCCGTGGCGCCGGTTCTGGCACGTCACGCTGCCCGCGATCCGGCCGATCGTCGTCCTGCTGCTGATCATGCGGCTCGGCGACATCCTCTCCGTCGGCTTCGAGCAGATGCTGCTGCAGCGCGCGTCGGTCGGCCCGGACGCCGCCGAGATCATCGACACCCTCGTGTGGCAGCGGGGCCTGGTGCAGGGCGACTACGGATACGCCGCCGCGGCCGGCCTGTTCAAGGGCGTGGTCGGCGCGCTGCTGGTCTTCGCCGCGAACAAGGTGGCGCACCGGCTGGGCGAACAGGGGGTCTACCGGTGAGCGGCCAAGGCGAGGCCGCCGGCCGGTGGCTGACCGCACGACGGGCGGGGCGGCGCCGAGCAGGCGGGGAAGCGAACGGAGGCGCGACATGAGTACCGCTGTGCGGCCGGCGTGGAGGGAGAAGCCGAAGCCGGTGACGCAGGCCGCGAAGGCGGTGGCCCTGGCCGTCGTCGTGCTGCTGGTGCTGGTGCCGTTCCTGATCATCGTCTCGACGTCGTTCGCCTCCGACCGGGAGGTGATCGACAACGGCGGCTGGGTGCTGTGGCCGCAGCACCCGACGCTCCGCGCCTACCGGGAGATCGTCGACGGCGGGATCGTCGGCCACGCGCTGTGGGTGAGCGCGGGCGTGACCGTCGCCGGCACCGCCGCCAGCCTGGCCTGCACGATCGGCCTGGCGTACGCGCTCAGCCGGCGGGACGTGTTCGGCGGGAAGCCGGTGCTGCTGCTGATCCTCTTCACCTTCCTCTTCCCGCCCGGCATGATCCCGAGCTTCCTGCTGGTCAAGAGCCTGCACCTGCTCAACAGCTACTCGGCGCTCATCGCGCCGTTCCTGATCAACGTGTTCAACCTGGTGGTCCTGCGCGGCTTCTTCCAGTCGCTGCCCGAGGACCTCTACGAGGCGGCGCGGCTGGACGGCGCGGGGGAGTGGCTGATCCTGCGACGGATCGTGCTGCCGCTGTCCAAGGCGGCGCTCGCGGTCGTCGGGCTGTTCTACGCCGTCTCCTACTGGAACGCCTGGTTCTACGCGTCCATCTACCTCGACTCCGGCCACTGGCCGCTGCAGCAGGTGCTGCGCACGTATGTCATCGGGGGTGCGCAGCTGGCGGACACCGGCGCGGGCGACGCCACCGCGGTGGCCGCGCCGCAGACGATCCAGATGGCGGTCCTGGTGGTGGCCACCGTGCCGATCCTCCTCGTCTACCCCTTCCTCCAGAAGTACTTCACCAAGGGCGTGCTGACCGGCGCCATCAAGAGCTGAGCCGCACCCTCCCCGAGAAAGGACCTCCGTGAGTACCTCGTCGTTCTCGCGGCGTACCTTGCTGCGCTCGATCGCCGCAGGTGGCGCCGCCGTGGCCGCCCCGTCCCTGCTGACCGCCTGCTCGTCGACCGCGGCCAGGCACGATGTCAGCAACGTGGGCAGGACGCTCGCGCCCTGGCCCGCGTACGTGCCGTTCGCCGGCCCGCCCGCCGACCTGCCGGGCACCGCCGACGGCATCCAGCCCGGCTATCTGACGTACCCGAAGAACCTGGTGAGCGCGGTCCACGACAAGCCGGGCACCGGCCAGACGATCAAGGTGATGACCATCACCTACGGCACGCCGCCCAAGCCCGCGTCGTCCAACAGGTTCTGGGCCGCGGTCAACGAGGCGCTGGGCGTGACCGTCGAGTTCACCGTCGTGCCGGACTCCGACTACATGACGAAGATGGCCACGATGATGGCCGGCGACGACCTGCCGGACGTCATCAACCTCGGTGGCGGCCACACCCTGCCGCGCGAGGCCGAGTTCGTCGCCGCCAAGTGCGCGGACCTGTCGCCGTACGTGTCGGGGGACGCGATCAAGGCGTACCCGAACCTGGCGAACCTGCCCACCTACGCCTGGCAGGACATGGGCCGCGTCGGCGGGAAGATCTACGGCGTCCCGGTGCAGCGCTCGGCGCCCGGCAACTGCCTGTGGATCAACAACGACGTGTTCACCGCGGCCGGCATGAAGGACGGCTGGACCTCGGACGACTTCACCGCCGTCGCCAAGGCCGCCACCCACGGCCGGAAGTACGGCCTCGGCTCGTCGCAGCCGCTGCTGTTCGGCACCGACATCCACACCACCGCCTTCGGCGCGCCGCAGGAGTGGAAGGTCGACGGCGGGACGTTCGTCAGCGCCTACACCACCGACGAGTACCGCGCCGGCATCGCGTTCATGGCGAAGCTGCGGCAGGCCGGGCTGTACCAGCCGAACGTCCTCGGCACCTCCACCGTCGATTGCAAGACCATGTTCTACAACGGCACCGTCGCCTCCATGCCCGACGGATTCGGGGCCCTGACCACCAGCGTCCCCAGCATCAAGGGCGCGTTCACGCTCGACGCGATGGTCCCGTACACACCGCCCGGCGGCGCCAGGCCCGGCATGGACCGGGCCCGCGGCATCTTCGGCTACACCGTGCTGAAGAAGGCCACGCCCGACCGGATCAAGCTGATCCTGCGGGTGCTGGACTACCTGGCCGCGCCGTTCGGCACCAAGGAGTACGAGCTGACGCACTTCGGCATCGAGGGCACGCACTTCACCCGCGACGCGCAGGGCTCGCCGATCCCCACCGCGCTGGGCCAGGTGGAGAACCCCGTCAACCTGCCGATCAAGTACCTGTCCGACGCCCCGCAGGTGCTGTACCTGCCGGGCAACCCGGACGCCGTGCGGCGCAACCACGCCTGGCAGACCAAGGTCGCGCCGATGCTGGTCCGCAACCCGCGGTTCGGCCTCCAGTCCGAGACCGGCACGCGCGTCGGCGCCACCCTTGACACCCTGCGCACCGACGCCATCGGTGCGGTGGTCGCCGGCCGCAAGCCGATGAGCGCCTGGGACGACACCGTCAAGCAGATGCGCAGCCAGGGCCTGGACAAGATCGCCGAGGAGTACGCCCAGGCCTACGCGAGCAGCCACTGACCCACCGGTGCGCGCCGCCGCCCCCCGGGGACCCGCCGCACGGGGCGGTTTCCCAGGGTCACCCATTACCCTGGGGCGGCGGCGCGGGGCGGGGACGGACCTTCGGATGGCGGGGATGGCGGAGACTTCACCAGGACCGGGCACGGCCGGCGGTACGAGCCCGGGCGCGGACCCGGCGCCCGGCACGCGACGGGTCACGATCCGCGACGTCGCGGGCCGCGCGGGCGTCTCGGTGGCCACCGTCTCCCGCGTGCTCGCCGGCAACTACCCCACGTCGGCCGCGGCCCGCGCCAAGGTGCTGCGCGCGGTCAAGGACCTGGACTACGTCATCGACGGCCGGGCCCGCGCGCTGGCCGGCACCGGCCCCAAGACCGTCGCGGTCATCGTGATGTCCGTGGACAGCCCCTTCTACGCCAACGTGGCCCAGGGCGTCGAGCAGGAGGCCGCCGCCCGCGGCAGGCTGTGCATGGTGTGCAGCCACGGCGGGGACGAGGCCCGCGAACTGGCGCTGGTGCAGATGATGCGCGAGCAGCGCGCCGAGTTCGTGGTGCTGGTCGGCGGCGCCGTCGAGGACGAGCGCTACCGGGCCCGCCTGACCGAGTACGCGCACGGTCTGGCGGCCGCCGGGTCCCGGCTGGTGCTGTGCGGCCGGCCGGCGCCCAGCCCCGACACCCCCGTCCTCGTCGTCGAGTACGACAACGAGGCGGGCGCCTACGCGGTCGTCAGCCACCTGCTGTCGGCCGGGCACCGCGACATCCTCTACCTGGGCGTCCTGCCCGGCTACTCCACCGTCGAGCCGCGGATCGCCGGCTACCGGCGGGCGCTCGCCGACCACGGCCTGCCGCCGTCCGCCGAGCGCATCCGTGGCTACGGCCTGGGCCGCAGCCACGGCTACGACGCGATGCGGCAGATCCTCGCCGACTGCGACGGCCGCCCCGACTTCACCGCGGTCTTCGCCGGCGACGACCAGGCCGCGGCGGGCGCGATGGCCGCGATGCGCGAGTACGGCCTGCGCACCCCCGAGGACGTCTCGGTCGTCGGCTACAACAACGACGCCCTCGCGGAGGACCTCAACCCGCCGCTGACCACCGTCAACATCCCCTCGTACGAGCTGGGCCGGGAGGCGGTGCGGCTGGCGCTGGCGGAGGCCGCCGCGTCGCCGGCCCGCGCCACCACCCAGAAGCGGCACGTGCTGGGGACCCACACGGTGCTGCGGGACTCGGTGGCCCCGCCGCGGCGCTGACCGGCCGCCGACCGGCCGGCCTCAGGGCAGGACGACGGCGTCCGGGACGGACGGCGGCAGGGTCGCGGCGGTGTCGGCGCCCAGCGCCAGCCGCACGTCGGCGTCCTGCCACAGCGGGGTCTGCCAGCGGGCCAGGGCCTGTTCCGGCGAGCGGACCACCGCCAGCGTGGGCAGGCCGGCGGCGTACCCGCCGGACAGCAGGTCCGGCAGGGCGGGCAGCGGGGCGAGGGCGGCGACGTCGTCCAGCACGAAGGTCAGTGGTGGGTCGAGCCGACCGGCGGATGACCCTGCGGCCATGCGCCGGCCGTGCTCGACCACGCACGAGACGAGTGCGGTCAGCAGCGGCATCGCACCCGGGCGGGACCGCGGATCCTCGATCCGCTCGCCCACTACATACAGCGTTCCCCGTTCCGTGGTGAAGGATTCCAGGTCGAGGCCACCGGACCGGCCCGGATTGCACGCGTCGCGGAAATGGACGGCGTTCAGCGGCTCCAGGATCCGGCGGATCAACGCCTGTGCGGCGTCGCGGCGTTCGGGGTGGGCGTGGATCACCGACTCCAGCTCGCCGCTCCAGCCGGAGGCCGCGCCGGTGTCGGTGCGCAGGATCCGCACCGCGTCGCCCGCGGTGGCGCCGCCGCCCGCCCAGCGGTGGATCTGCCGGAACGGCTGGCCGTCCACGGCCGCCGCGTGCAGCCAGCAGCGCAGCAGCGTCACCGCCGTGTCGTGCACGATCGCCTCGTCGGCGCGGGCGGTGCGCAGCGGGGCCAGCAGCGCGGCGGCCCGGTTCATCGCGGTCTCCGGGTGCGTGCAGCCGTCGTGCGGTGCCCACCTCAACCGCCCCGGCACGTCCAGCAGATGGCCCGGGTCGTAGACGTGGACCGGGCCGAGCTTCGTACGGTTGCCGACGGTCTGCTGGTACGTGTCCTGGTCGGCGGTCGTCACCACGGCCGGGCCTGCCGCGGCCAGCACCGCGGGCTGCACGACCTGCTTGGCCTTGTCGCTGCGCGGCCCGGCGAACAGCACATAGGTGCGCGTCACCTCGCCGTCGCCCAGCGCCTGCGCGCGCCGGTCGGCGAAGCCGGCCGCCGCGGCCGCTCCCGCCGCCACACCGGCCATGCCCGCCGGGTCCGCGGGCTGCCCGGCGACCGGCGTCAGCCGGGTGGTGGGGGCGTCCTCGCGTGCGGCACCGGGCGCAGCGGCCTGCGGGACGGTGCGGAACCAGGCGTCCAGGCTCGTCGCGTCGTCCTTCGCGGCCGGGACCCGGCCGCGCGGGCGCGGCACCGGCGCGGGATCGCCCTCGGCGTCCGCCTCCTCGGAGTCCTCGAACTCCCCTGATCCGTCGGGGTCCTGGGGGTCCGCCGGGGGGCGCGCCGGCCGCGGCGCGCGGCGGGCGGCGCGGGCCGGCCGGGCGGGGCGCGGCGCCGGGCGGCGCCGGCCGCCGTTCCGCAGCCGGGACAGCGCTCCCAGCACCCACATCGTGAACGCCAGCAGCAGCACGATCTGCCCGATGAACACGCCCCAGAACAGCCCCGAGCCGGACAGCTCGCGGACCGGCGTGCCCGGCCACGCGGCGGCCAGGTCGTGCGGCTCGGCGATCAGCGAGCGCATCGCCCGCGGCGTGCGGGTGAAGTGGACGTCGGACGGCCAGGAGCCGTGCGCGAACAGCCCGGCGATCCCGGTGGCGGTCCACACCAGCAGCGTCACGCCGAGCAGGAAGGCGATGATCCCGACGATCAGGCCGTCCGGCAGCCCCCCGGGCTCGTCCTTCTTCCGCGGCGCCATGACGTCATGCCACCGCGTCGTCGGCCATTTGCTTGGCCAGCGCGACCTGGGCCGCGGCGTGCGCCTCCGCCCGGGCCTCGGCCTCGGCGTCCGCCGCCAGGTCCGCGGCGTGCTGCGCGGACGACTCGGTCATCGCGCGGTCGGTGAACACCAGCGGCCGCTCGGCCTCGGTGATCAGGTGCTTGACCACCTGGACGTTGCCGTTGACGTCCCACACCGCGATGCCCGGCGTGAGCGTCGGGATGATCTCCACCGCCCAGCGCGGCAGGCCCAGCACCCGGCCGGTGGCTCTGGCCTCGTCGGCCTTCTGCGCGTAGATGGTGCGCGTGGAGGCCATCTTCAGGATCGCCGCCGCCTCCTTGGCCGCGGCGCCGTCGACCACGTCCGACAGGTGGTGGACCACCGCCACGAAGGACAGGCCCAGCCGCCGGCCGAACTTCAGCAGCCGCTGGAACAGCTGGGCCACGAAAGGCGAGTTGATGATGTGCCAGGCTTCCTCGACCAGGAAGATGCGCTTCTTGCGGTCGGGGCGGATCCAGGTGTGCTCCAGCCACACACCGACGATCGCCATCAGGATCGGCATCGCGATCGAGTTGCGGTCGATGTGCGAGAGGTCGAAGACGATCAGGGGCGAGTCCAGGTCGATGCCCGCGCTCGTCGGGCCGTCGAACATCCCGCGCAGGTCGCCGTCGACCAGCCGGTCCAGCACCAGCGCGACATCCAGGCCCCAGGCCCGCACGTCGTCCAGTTCGACGTTCATTGCCTCGGCGGACTCCTCCAGCGGGTGCCGGAGGCGCTCCACGATGTCGGTCAGGATCGGCTGGCGGTCCGTCACCGTCTCGGCGACGTAGGCGTGCGCGACCTTCAGCGCGAACCCGGACCGCTCGTCCAGGCCGCGGCCCATCGCGACCTCGATGATGGTGCGCAGCAGCGCCAGCTGCCCGGTGACGGTGATCGCCGGGTCCAGCGGGTTGAGCTTGATCCCGCCGTCCAGCGCGGCCATCGGGTCCAGCCGGATCGGCGTGAGGCCCATCGCCTTCGCGATCAGGTTCCACTCGCCGACGCCGTCCTCGCCCTGCGCGTCCAGCACCACCACCTGCCGGTCGCGGAACCGCAGCTGGCGCAGCACGTAGGTCTTCTCCAGCGCCGACTTGCCGTTGCCGGACTCGCCCAGCACCAGCCAGTGCGGGGCCGGCAGCTGCTGGCCGTAGAGCTGGAACGGGTCGTAGATGTAGCCCTTCCCCGAGTACACCTCACGTCCGATGATCACGCCGGAGTCGCCCAGGCCCGGCGCGGCCGTCGGCAGGTACACGGCCTGCGCCTGCCCGGTGGAGGTGCGGACCGGCAGCCGCGTGGTCTCCACGCGGCCGAACAGGAAGCTGGTGAAGGCGTCCGTGATCGCCGCGAGAGGATCCAACATGGGCATGGCGGTGGCCTCCTCGGCTAGCGGCGGATGCCGGTCGCGAACGGCAACGTATTGACGAATGCCCGGTGATGCTCACGATCGCACCACTCGAGCTTCAAATACGACTTACCGGCGGAGGCGCGGATCGTGCGCTTGTCGCGCGCCAGCGCCTCCGGGGAGCGCGAGGAGACCGTGATGTAGCCGACCAGGTTCACCCCGGCCGCACCGCTGGCCAGGTCCTCGCCGCGCTGGTCGACCCGTCCGTGCTGCGCGATGTCCCGCGGGTCCACCACGCGGTTCATCTTCGCGGCGCGGCTGGCCTCGGCGTCGTCGTTGGTCTTCTCGGTCAGCATGCGCTCGATCGCCACGTCCGTGGGCTCGAGGTCCATCGTCACCGCGACCGTGCGGATCACGTCGGGGGTGTGGACCAGCAGCGGCGCCAGGAAGTTCACGCCCACCGGCGTCAGCGGCCACTCCTTGATCCACGCCGTCGAGTGGTGCCACGGCGCGCGGGTCGCCGACTCGCGGGTCTTCGCCTGCAGGAACGTCGGCTCGGTCGCGTCGAGTTCGGCCGGCCACGCGTTGCGCCGGGTCATCGCCTGGATGTGGTCGATGGGGTGGTCGGGGTCGTACATCGAGTGCACCAGCGACGACAGCCGGGCCTGGCCCAGCGGCTGCCGCACCCGGATGTCGGCCTCGGCCAGCCGCGCGCAGATGTCGTTCAGCTCGCGGGCCATCACCGCGGCCAGGCCCGCGTCCTTGTCGACCTTCACCCCACGGCTGGACGTCGCCCGCGCCATCGCGTTGCCCTCGGCCGCCAGCTCGCGCGTGAAGTGCATGCACGCCACCAGGTAGGCGCGGTGCTGCTCCGACGACGTCGACACCATCGACTGCAACTGGTCGTAGGACGCCTTCAGCCACTTGTCGGCGTCCGGGTCGCCGCGCTGCGCCACGTCCTTGGCGTGTGCGTCCGGGTCGGCCGGCAGGGTACGGGCCAGCATCTGCAGGCGCGTCACGAAGCCGTCCCCGTTGGCCACGTGCTTGAGCAGGGTGCCGAACCGCTCGACCAGCGCCTCCTGGTCCTCGCTGTCCCGCAGGCCCACGCCCGGGCCCTCGATCTCGATGGCCGCGGTGACCGTGCGCCGGTCCACGTGCAGCAGCACCGCGATCTCGTCCGGGCCGAACGGCGCGGCCAGCCAGGTGATCCGCCCGATCCCCGGCGGCGGCCCGATCTCCACCTCGCGCCCGTCCAGCCGGGTGCCCGCCTCCTGCACGGAGGAGCGGTAGGCAGGCGCGGTGCGCAGCGTCCGGCGGTAGTTGCGGTTGATCTCGAACCAGCGGTAGAACGTCCGCCGCCGGTACGGCATGTACACCGCGGCCAGGGCCAGCAGCGGCCAGCCCACCAGCCCGACGATCCGCAGCAGCAGCACCGGAACCAGCAGGCCCGACAGCATGCCGAGGCCCGCGCCGATGATGATCAGCGCAATCTCGCCGGTCTCCCGGTTCTTGCCGACGATCGCGTTGGGCCGCGCCTTGCCGATCAGATACGTGCGGCGCGGCTGCGTGAACGGCTGGGTCGTCACCGGCGATCACCTCCCTGTCTCGGCGTGGAGCCGTTGGTCGAGCCTGGTCCGGAGCCGCGGCCCCCGCCCGGTCCCGACCGGTACGGCGAACCGCCGATCGGGCCGCCGCTGTCGCTCCTGCCGCCCGCGTTCTGGCCGCCGCGCGAGCTGTGCGCGGCCATGCCCCCGGCCATCGGGTTCGACGGCTGCGGGCCGCCGCCCTGGGCCTGCTCCTGCGGGCCGCCGCGCGCGCTGTGCGTCTTGATGCCCTGCTTGACCAGCGCGGCGGGCGACGAGATCACGGCGGCGGCCTGGCCCTGCCCGCCGGACTTGCGGCTGTTGCGCAGGTTCACCACGTCGTCGCCGAAGCCCGGCACGAAACGGTAGATCATGAAGCTCGCGAAGATCGCCAGCAGGATGATCGCCAGGCCCGAGACGACCGCGGAGAACGCGTTCGGGCCGTTGTCCGAGGAGGACAGCGCCCCGGCCAGCCCCAGCACGATCACGATCACCGGCTTCACCAGGATGACCGCGATCATGATCCCGGCCCAGCGCCTGACGTGGTGCCACATGTTCTTGTCGACCAGCCCCGCGTACACCGCGGTGCCCAGCAGCGCCCCCACGTACAGCAGCGCCGCCCGGATCACCAGCTCCAGCCACAGCACGCCGGCGGCCAGCACCGACACCATCGAGACCACGATCAGCATGATCGGCCCGCCGCCGATGTCCGTGCCCTTGGTCAGGGCGCCGGAGAACGACCCGAAGAACACCTCGGTGTCCGACTTGGTCCCCGCGGACACCACCGACGTCACGGCGTCCGTCGCCGACACCACCGTGTACAGGATCAGCGGCGTGAACGCCGACGCCAGCACCGTCAGCCACAGGAACCCGACCGCCTCGGTCAGCGCCTCCGTCAACGGCACCCCGCGCACCGCCCGCTTGGCCACCGCCAGCAGCCACAGCACCAGCGTCAGGATCGTCGACGCCGCGAACACCACCGCGTACTGCCGCAGGAACGCCGCATTCGTGAAGTCCACCTGCGTCGTCTTCGTCACGGCCGCCGACAGCTTGTCGATCGTCCACGAAGCCGCCTCCGCACACCCCTTCGCCAACGAGGTCAGGGGGTCGAGGGAGTCGGTGGGGTTGGTGCCCTTGGTGGGGGCGGACGGATCGCCACTGGTGCAGTAGTCGCGGGCGGGTCCGATCAGGCCGGAACAGGCATCACTGCTCGAGCTGGCACTCGGCGTCGGGGTCGCGCTCGGATCCGCTGCCGCGCGGCCGGCCAGGAGAAGGAGAGCGACGGGAACGCCCGTTGCCACGGCTGTACGGGTGACGGCACGGAGAACACGGTTAGCGGGCATAGGTGAACGCTCCGTACTGCTGGACGGCGTTGGTGATGTCCTGGGCGCCGGAGGCCGGGATGTCACCAGGGACAGGTGCCGGGCCGCTCTTCTGCGAGACCGCGCTGATCTTCCAGTCGTTCGCGGTCCACGACATCGTGAATGTCCAGGTCTTCCAGTCCGTGCGGACCGGATCGGTCGATCCGGTGCCTGCCATGCCGATCAAGCCCGTGTACCAGACGGACACCGTGGCGGTCGCGCCGCCGTAGGACTCGGTCTTGGTGCCCACCGGGACGGTGCGCGACACGAAGGTCATGCCCTTAGGGGCATCCCCATTGGCGTCGAGCCCGAGCTTGGCGAGGAACGCCGGCGAGTAAGCCCTGTCCTGAGGGCCCTTCACCTTGGCTGCCGCATCTGCGGTGTACAGCCTGTCGATGATCTGATGACGCGTGTCGGCGTGAAACATCTCGTCTCCGCCCAGCGCCACCGCGTAGTTCGCCGCCGCCGACTGCGCCCCCTGCTCCGTGTGGGCGAAGCCGGAGGGGATGCCGGCGGTCTTGCCGGTGACGGGGTGCTCACCGGTGGGTGCGGTGGGGGTGGAGGTCGCCGGGTTCTTGCCGCCGCCGGAACCGCCGGCGGCACTCCCGCCGGAGTGCGACGAGCCGGAGCCGTCCCCGCGGTTGGCGAACGCGATCGCCGCGATCAGCAGCACCACTATGCCCACGACCGTCACCATCGCCCGCCGCGGCTGCCCCTGGCGCCTGCCGCCGGTCCCGCCGCCGTGCCCCTCGGGCATCCGCGTCCTGGTCGGGGGTCCGTCCTGGCCGAGGCTCATGGCGCGGTCGCCCCCCGCGGCGGCCGGGCCGCCGTCCGTGGCCGGGGTGCCGCGGGCACGCCGGACCGGCGTGTGCCGCGGACGGCACCGCTGCTTGGTTGAGTGGGCATCAGCACGCAGCCTCGGTTGGGACGGTGGAGCCCGGGGACCGGCTCCAAGGACGTGAGCAGCGCAGGGCGCGATCGGGTGCGGGGGACCGCGGGGCCGATCGCGAAGCTAGACGGCCATCCCGTACACGATGGTGAACAGGGTGCCGAGCGACCCGATGATGAACACGCCGGTGAGTCCGGCGATGATCAGTCCCTTGCCCTGCTCCGCGCTGAAGGTGTCGCGCAGTGCGGTGGCGCCGATGCGCTGCTTGGCGGCGCCCCAGATCGCGATGGCCAGGCACAGCAGGATCGCTGTCGCCATTACCACCTCGATCATCACACGTGCTTCGTTGCCCAGGGACCCGAAGGGGCCCCAGTCCGGGGCGATGCCACCGATGATGGTGTTGATGTCGCCCTTTGCGGCTGCCAGGAACATGTAACTCACCACCCCGCTCGATCAGTTGGCTCCCTCGCCGGGGCGCAAGGGGCCAGGTACCAGTTTGACGGAGGATCCGGCTGTTGCATGTCGACTCAGCGACTTTCTCGGCGGATCGTCCGTGTGAACCGGCCCGCAGGCGTCACACTGGTGCGCGGACCGGTGTTCGAAGGGCGTAGCCGACTACTCTGTGTATCACGAGCATAACCGTAGGGCAACGATGGGAACGTACGACAACGTACGGGAGGGAGGCGGCCGGTCGTGGCCCGGAAAGTCTGGCTCACCGTCATGGCCGGTGCAGGTCTGCTCCTTTCGTTCCTCGCCCTGCTCGTGGTCGGCACCTTCTCCGCGGCCGCCGGGCTCGCCAAGAACGGCTCCGCCGCCGTGACCCTCGCCAAGGGCACGGTGCCCGCCGTCTACCAGCCCATCATCCTGAAGTGGGGCAACCTGTGCCCCGCGCTCAACCCGGCGCTGCTGGCCGCCCAGCTCTACCAGGAGAGCGGCTGGGACGCCCGGGCGCAGAGCCCCGCGCAGGCGCAGGGGATAGCGCAGTTCATCCCGGGCACCTGGGCCACCCACGGCATCGACGGCAACGGCGACGGCAAGGCCGACGTCTGGGACCCCGAGGACGCCATCCCGTCCGCCGCCTCGTACGACTGCGACCTCGCCTCCTACGTCAAGAACGTGCCCGGCGACCCGACGGACAACATGCTCGCGTCGTACAACGCCGGTGCGTACGCGGTGATCAAGGCCGGCGGCGTCCCGCCGTACGCCGAGACGCAGAACTACGTGAAGACCATCCGCACCCTGGAGAAGAGCTTCGCCGCGCCGGTCGGCACGGTCGAGCCGTCCCAGCAGGCGGCCGCGGCCATCTACTACGCGCAGCAGCGGCTGGGCACGAAGTACCTG
The DNA here is from genome assembly GCF_044333795.1 of Streptomyces sp. NPDC020917. Lineage (NCBI taxonomy): Bacteria > Bacillati > Actinomycetota > Actinomycetes > Kitasatosporales > Streptomycetaceae > Streptomyces > Streptomyces sp. NPDC020917. The sequence continues at coordinate 18,821 of NZ_JBIRRR010000036.1, forward strand.
TGGGGCGGTGAGGGCACCGCGGCGCAGGGCGGGCGGTTCGACTGCTCCGGCCTGACGCAGGCCGCGTACCGCTCGGTCGGCATCGCGCTGCCGCGGGTGGCGAACGACCAGTGGAACGCCGGGCCGCACCCGAGCCGTTCCGAGCTGCTCCCCGGGGATCTGGTCTTCTTCGCGTACGACCTGAACGATCCGCGGTCCATCCACCACGTCGGGATCTACGTGGGCGGCGGGTACATGATCGACGCGCCGCACACCGGCGCGGTGATCCGGTTCGACAAGATCGACTCGCCCGACTACATCGGGGCGACGCGGGTCACCCAGGCCGGGGCGCAGGCGCTGCCGACGAAGAAGGCGTGACACCCTTGTCCTTCGAGGACCCGGAACTCCGGGGACCCCGGGACTCCGGGAACCCTGGAACCCCTGGTGCGCCACGACGGTGTGGCGGAAGTGACGGCTGCGCAGGGTGAGGCTCTGGCCCAAGGGTTGACGTTCGGCGGCGGTATGTCCGTCTTGGCTGGTCACCCTTGGATAACAGCCCGGTGATCTTCTGGAGAATACCGGAACGCTACGTACCGTGTCGGGCGTTGTACGGGGGAGAATGGCGCGGGACGCAAGCGACGGGGGTTGCAGACGAGCCGAACCGAGTTCAGTCGTGTCCGAACCGCAAGTCGCAGCAAGTCGCAGTAAGGGGCACCACCGCCATGGCAGAGGTCGCTAACGACAGCGCGAACCCCGACATCAACCTGCTCCGCGGCATCAACAACCTCGCCAAGCAGGCGCCGCGCGGCGTCGACCGCGTGGTGGAGTTCCTCGGCGAGTACGGGCTGATCGCCCTCACCGCCCTGCTGGCCGGCTGGTGCTGGTGGCGGGTGGCCCGCCGCGCGCGCCGGGCCGAGGCGCCCGCGGCGGTGGCCGGCGTCCTGTGGGCCGGGGTCGCCGCGGGCATCGCGGTCCTGCTCGACTTCCCCATCCGCGCGCTGGTGCAGCGGCCGCGCCCGGCCGCCGAGTACGACGGTATAGACGTGCTGATCCACGGCACGCACGGATCCTCGTTCGCCAGCGCGCACACCGCCCTGGTCTCGGCGGTCGCGGTCGGCCTGTTCATGGTCAGCCGCGCGTACGGCTCGGTGGCCATAGCGCTGGCCGTCGCCGAGGGGTTCTGCCGCGTCTACCTCGGCGTCCAGTACCCCACCGACGTCATCGGCGGATTCGCGCTGGGCGCCGCGACCGCCCTTCTCCTCGCCCCCCTGGGCCTGGCCCTCCTGACCGCCCTCACTCGCCGCCTCGCCGGCACCCGCGCCGCCTTCCTCGTCCGCACCACCCCCGCCCCCGAGGGCCACAGCGCGCCCCCGCGCCCCCGCGCCGACGACACCGGCCTGGCGGCCTAGCGCCACGCTTTTACTTCTGCGTTCAGCGTTCCTCGCCGGGAACGCGGCGGATCCCCCCGGACCAACTCGTCCAGATCCGGCAGCACTTCCGCGAACCGCGCGGGGTCCGCGGCCATCAGGAAGACGTGGACGTCGGTCGCGTAGCCCTCGTCCCGGAAGGCGTATCCGACGCGCTCCGTGCGGGACGCCGTCGGTGACGCCGCTCCAGCAGGCGCGGAGGCCCGTCCCGAGGGCTTGCCCCCGGACAAGTCGCACGTCGTCGGCGCCCTGGTAGCGGTGGCCTTGCGATCGAGCCCCGATACCGCGCCAAGGTCTCCCGGGTCCTGCAGCCGCGTTTGCCCACGCGGCAGGCCCGGGCGGGCGGCTGAGTCCCAATCTCCGTAGTCCGGCGCTCAATTCGTCGCGTGGACACCTTGAAATCGCCGGACTGTCAAGAGTCTGCGTACTCAGTCCGTCTGGTAGCTGGGTGCCCTGGTGTCACTTGTGTCCCATGGATACGTTCGATGTGTCGCGATCGAGGTGGTTGCGGCGCACGCGACGCCGAGTGGGGGACACCGTGGCGGATCTCGTCATCGATGAGGCTGAGCTCCAGCAGTTACAGAGTGTGCTCGTCCAGGCGCTCACGGACGTGGGGGCGTTGCACCGCGCATGCCACCGGATGGACGTCCACGCGGTGGGGGCGGCACCGCTCATCGCGGCCCAGACGACGCTGACCTCGACGCGCGCCGACGACCTGGCGACGGTCGGGCGCGGCCTCACCGACCGCAGGGACCAGGTCGACCGCGTCGTCCCGACGATGTGTGATGCCGACAACCGACTCGGACGACAGGCGGGTTGAGCAACTCATGGGCGGTCGCATCGACTTCTACCCGAACCTGGGCTTCAACCCCTGCCCGGGGGACCCGGACGGAGTGACGACGCTGGCGGAGGAATGGCGGGACGCGGCCTTCATGCTGACCGAGGCGGCGCTGCGGCTGGACCGCACCGACGAAGCCCACGACCGCTGGAAGGGGCAGGCCGCAGCGTCCTTCCGCACCCAACTCAACGAGCAGCGCGCGGTGATCGGCAAGCTGCGGTGGATCTGCGAGCGCAACGCCTCCCTTCTCGGGGAGTGGGCGGACCAGCTCATCGGATTCCGCAGCGAGGCCGACGCCCTCGACACGCAGGCCGGCACGTTGCAGCAGCAGCGCTCCACCGAGCGGAACCGGCTCACAGGCGCCTATCCCGACCACGATCCGGCGGCCGCCCAACTGACCCAACTGGACGGCAGGGCCCAGGATCTCCACGAGCGGTATCTGAGGGCCGCCCAGATGCTGGCCCGCCGCACGGATGATCTCCTGCCGCTGCCGTCCGACCACAGGGCCTGGTACGGGCGGGACGTGGACCAGGCGGAGGAACGCGCTCTGCTGTCCGCGGAGTCGACCCGTGCGGGCGGCGTCGTTCCGGTCGACCCGGCCCTGCGGGCCGCCTGGTGGAACGGCCTCACGCCAGAAGAGCGGATGACCATGTCCCGCGATCACGCCAAGGACTTGGGCACGGCCAACGGGCTTCCGGCCGAAGGCCGGAACGCGGGCAACATGGTGCTGTTGCAGCAGTTCCTTGCCCAGGCCAAGGCGGAGCGGGATCACCTCGCCGAAGCGGATCCGGGCAGCCGGGCGTTCCAGGACGCCGACAAGCGGTACCAGCAGCTCCAGCAACTCCACACAGCCCTCACCGATCCACAGGCGGGGAGTACCCACCCCGCGATGTATTTGCTGGGCCTCGACCAGGACGGTCCCGGCCACGCGATCGTCTGCTACGGCAACCCCGATACGGCGCAGAACACGGCGGTCTACGTGCCCGGGACCGGTCAGAAACTGAGCAACATCATGGGCAATGTGGGACGGGCCGGCGCCCTTTACGAGGAAGCCCAGCAAGCAGCGCCCGGAACCACGGCCTCCATGGTGTGGCTCGGCTACGACGCCCCCCAGACGATCCCGGAGGCTGCGTCCGGGAAGTTCGCCGACGCTGGAGGTCCCGCGCTGGCCGACTACGTCAACAGCCTTGCCCTGACCCATGAGGGTGCGTCGCACGTCACGGTGATCGGGCACAGCTACGGCTCCACCCTGGTCGGGGACGCCGCAGCGCAATTCGGTATGCATGCGGACGACGTCGTCGCCGTGGGCAGTCCGGGTTTGACCGTCGCACACGCCTCTGATCTGCACATGGACCCCAACCATGTCTGGGCCGGCCGGATGCAGTCCGACCCTGTCCCTCCGATCGCGCTGGCCCGCAACCCCAACCTTTGGGGCGATGACTACTCGGAGCGCTACGGGACGGATCCCACGTCCAGCGCGTTCGGCGGCCGTGTCTTCGCCGCCGGCTGGGGAGACGCGCACGGGAAGTCCCACAGCGACTACTGGCGCTCCGACCAGCCGTCGCTCGCGAACATGGCCCGCATCGTTACCGGTGACACCGAAGGGGTGACGGTTCCGAGCACGGCCGAACGTGACGGGGCCTTCCCGACGACGCTGGGCCCGGGAAGCCACTACCAGGTGGTCGGAGGTCTGTTGCAAGAGGCCGGGCACACCGTGCCCGGACGTTTGGGCGCGACCCTGAGCGACGCCGGGAACTCGGTGAACGAGGTCGGCCACGGAGAGAACGCCGTTGCGGGAAGCACGTGGGATCTCATGCACGGGGATCTGAGCGGTGCCGGGCACCAGTTGGGAGACGCCGCCGACGACGCCGCAGGGGCGGTCAAAGATACCGCGAAAGCGATCACCGACCCGATCAGGTTCTGGTGAGCAGCGATGCCTTACCCGGAGCAACCTCCTCACCAGCCGACGTCGTTGCCACCCCACCGGCCCCCGTGCCGGCCGTACCCACCGGACCCGCAGGTCCGGGCGTTGAAAACGAAGGTCCGGGTCCTGACCGCGGTCGCCGTGGTGACGCCGCTCGCCGTTCTGGGCTTCTTCGTGATCGGCCTCCCGTTCCTCAATCACCTCGCCGCCGGCGACTACCACAACGACGACCGCGACAAGGTCGTGGCCAACGGCCTGATCGCACATGCGGTAGCGATGATCGACGTGCCTCACGGCGTGGGCACGATCTCGACGGAATCCGAGGTCTGCGGTCCGGTGAGCCGCACCGACCCCGGCGCGACGTTCTCCGTCACCGCCTCGGCTCCGCTCAAGGGTGTGTCACCTGCTGACCACAGCAAGGTCGCCGACGAGATCGCAGCGGACTGGCCCGGCCTGCTGGTGAAATACCAGGCAGGCGACGAATGGACGGTCAGCGTCACCTGGGACTCGCCGACCGGTACCACCGGCCGGATCTCCACCCACGCCGACTGTCCGCCCTTGGCCCCTTGACCAAGGTCCGCAGTCCGCCGCCAAGAGGCAGCTGGCGGGCGCGGGAGGCGGTGCGGGGCGGGCAGTGAAGGGGCTGTGAAGTGTGCTGCAAACCGGTACCGATCGGGGGATGCGTCTACAGCCCGATCGCGGGCCCCGGTAATGTCAAGGGCGCTGCGCTGAAGCGAACTGCCTGCACTCCATTGGACGCCGGAACACTCACGGGGGACTCCAACGTGACCCGCACTTCTCTGCCCATCGCTGTCGCCCTTGCCGCGTCTGCCGGCCTGCTGCTGAGCGCCTGCGGCGGAGGCGGGTCCAGCTCGGACAAGATCCAGTCGTCGGCCTCGACGCCGACGTCCGCGCCGACGACCACCGCCTCGGCCAGCCCGACGGCGTCCGATGCGGTCAAACGCCCGTCGACGGCCCTCCCGAAGGACCTGACGATGGCCTTCGATTGGCCGAAGACCGGTGACGCGACGAAGGACGCGGTTCTCAGCGACGGCGAGCAGTACATCAGGGCGCTCAAGCGAGCCAGCGCCATGGACGACCTGAAGGATCCCGCCTACCAGTTCTACTCGCGTGATGACGCCCTGAGTTACGCTCATGACCAGATCAAGGCGAACATCGACGGCGGTTATGCGCCCACGGGGCAGGACCACTACTACGACGCGAAGGTCAACGTCGTACGCGCGGGATCCGCCACCCTCAGCTTCTGCCGGGATCAGAGCAAGGTCTTCAGCAAGGTGGTCAAGACCGGCAAGGTCCTCCGCAGCGCGCCGAACGCGGACAGCTTCATCCTGTACAACGTACTCCTGGTGAAGGACGACCACTCCAATGGCGTCTGGCAGTCGTCGCAGATCACGGTTGTCGAGGGGGCTAAGCAGTGCCAAATGTGAGACGGAGCGCCTGTGCGCTTGCCATAGGTCTGGTGGTCTCCCTTTCGATGACCGTTGATGCGTCGGCCAACGAGACACCCGGGCAGGGGCACCATGGTGGGGAGAACGACCACACCATCGACGCCACCGCGTACTCCGTCACGTACGAACCCAAGACTCCGCCTCCCGGCAATCCGATCACGTCGGTCAGCGGCTGGACTCCACCGCCGTGTTGGGTGGCTCCGATTGCCACGCCCGAGGAAATGAAGACGGAGCAAGAAGCGATCTGGGCGGAGGGCTCCCCTGGCTACGAGTGGGTTTCCGCCCAGCGGGACTACTACGTCAACGGGAAGCCGCATAAGGACTTCGAAATAGCCAACACCGACAAAGGCATGTGGTGGGACGGCCAGGTCAATCCCAATCGCCTTGCGGATCCCGCTTCGTTGAGCTGCTTCAAGGAACGCGCCGACTGGGTGCTTAAGGGGGACACCCCGCCGGCCGGGCCGGTGGTGACACCGCAGGTCCTCGCGGAATCCGCCTACGACCGGATCCGGATTCCGGACAAGGTTGTGACCCTGTCGCCGGATGCCCTGCACACGCAGACGGTGAACCTCAACATCTGGGCATGGCTGGACAGTGCCGACATTCCGTCCGTCTCGGTCACCGCTCGCCTGAACTCGCTGGGCATCTGGGCCACGACGACGGCGACGCCGGTCGGGCTGCACCTGGACGCCGGGACTCCGAATGCCGATCTCTTCCCCTCGTCCGGCAATTGCCCATTGAACAAGGACGGTTCGATCGGAGCGAAGTACCAAGCGGCCGACGGCAATACGGTGCAACCGCCCTGTGGCCTGACGTACCGGAAGTCTTCGGGGCAGGGGAAGTACACCCTGACCGCCACCATCACCTGGAAGGTCTCCTGGGTGGGCAGTGGAGGTACGGGCGGGGATCTGGAGAACGGCGTTTTCGACCTGCCGCAGGATGTCACCGTCCAGGAGATCCAGGCCGTCAATCGCTGACCGTCAACCGCTGACCGGTGAACGCCCGTACCGCGAACCCCGGTTCGGCCTCACCACACCTGAAAACGGCTTCTCACACCGCCTGCGGGAAGTCGAAGAGGCGCTCGGGATCCAGGCTGGCCTTCACGGAGGCCAGCCTGGCGGCGTTCGGGCCGTAGTAGGCGGTGCGCCAGTTCTTCAGGGTGGGGTCGGTGTAGTTGGCGTAGGCGCCGCCGGACGCGTAGCGGCGCAGGTCTCCGTGGGTGGTGTCCAGCCAGGACGTCGAGGACAGGGCGTCCGAGGCGATGTACTGGGCGAGGACGCGCGACGTGCGGTGCGGGAAGGCCGTGGCCGTGGGGGAGGGGCGGTTGACGGCGCCGCCCAGCGCGGTGAGCGCGACGCTGCCCTTGCCGCCGCCGCGCGGGGAGTTGGCGAGCCGGGCGATCTGCCCGACCATGGCCTGGACGGCGGACGCCGGCAGGTCGGCGTCGTAGAAGTCCGAGCGGGCGGTGTACGTCTCGCGGCCCAGGGCGCCCCGCGGCGCGAGGTGGCACGCGGCGGCGGACATGCCGGAGCAGCCGGCGTAGTCGAACATCACGTCGACGTAGTCGTGGGTGTGCACCGAGACCGACGTGGCGGGGGCGCCGGAGGCGCTGACGAGCGCGTCGGCGGCCGCGGCGAGGTCGCTCTGGGAGCCGGTGGAGAGCATGGGGACGGCGACGGTCGGCGCCTCGCCGGTGTCGCAGTCCAGGTGCAGCGCCGACCAGATGGCGTCGGGCTGCCGGGGACCCCAGCCCTGCCAGGCCCGCACGACCGCGGCGGCGTGCGCCCAGTTCCACGTGACGTAGCCGGTGACGACGGACAGCGGCACCGGGTGCGTGGTGAAGCGCAGCGACGTGACGACCCCGAAGTTGCCGTTGCCGGCGCCGCGCAGCGCCCAGAACAGGTCGGGCTCGTGGCCCGCGTCCACCTCGCGCGTGCGGCCGTCGGCCGTGACGATCGTGGCGCCGACGAGGTTGTCGCAGGTGAGTCCCATGGAGCGGCTGAGCACGCCGTGGCCGCCGCCCAGCGTCAGGCCGGAGATGGCGACGGACGGGCAGGAGCCGCCGGGGACCGTGCGGCCCTGGCGGCCGAGGGTGTCGTAGACGTCTATCAGCTTGGCTCCCGCGCCGATGGTGGCGGTGGTGCCGTCCAGGCGGACGGAGTTCAGCTTGGACACGTCGATGATCAGCCGCTTGTCGCCGCTGGACCAGCCCGCGTACGAGTGGCCGCCGGAGCGGATGGCCGGCGTGGTGCGGGTGCGGCGGGCGAAGTCCAGGCAGGTGCGGATGTCGGCGTCGCCCGTGACGTAGGCGATGGCGGCCGGCCGCAGCCCGTCGAAGCGGGTGTTGTAGAGGCGGTGGTCGATCGTGTAGGCGGCGTCGGTGGGGCGGACGAGGACGCCGTCGAGGGAGGACGCGAGGGCGTTCCAGTCGGGCTTGACCGGCGGCGCGGAGGTGGAGGGGGAGGCCGGGGCGGTGCTTCCCGGCGTGCCGGTGGGCGCCTTGGCGTCGCCGCCGCCCTTACCGGTGCAGGCGGTCAGCCAGGCGCCGGCCAGCACCGCGCCTCCGGTCCGCAACGCGGTCCGCCGCTCCACCACCGGGCCGTGGGAACGGTCCTGCCCCACGGTCGTCGTATCCGCTGCCGTCTCCACAGCCGCATCCCCGCTTCTTGTCACAGGCGCATCGTCGGTAACCGGAGACGCCGAAGCAAGGGTTCCGGTTGCCGACTTTTTCCGGACCTGCTCCCGCGCTGGTCAGCCGGGGTGTTCCGGGTCAGCCGGACGTGTGTTCCTCCGCATCACGGCGTGCCCGGTCCCGTGCCCGCCGCGCCGGTCCTCGCCAGCCGCACGAGCAACGGGCCGTGGCGAACGACCCGCGTTCAGAGACGGTGGTGGTGTGTCCCCCGCCGGCCCGATGGCCTTCCGGGGCTGACTGGGCACCCGCGTTTCGCACCCCTCCAAGGTAACGGGCGTGACGGCCTGCGGAAGACCGTCGTTAGCCGGTTGGCAGCAGGCCGCAGGGCCTGGTTTCGGCCATACGGCGGTGCAGGGATGGACAGGTGATGGTGGCAGCGACGACGGTGCGTCGGCAGGAGGTGACGAGGGCCACAGCTGCCCTCGCGGCGGTGTGCGCGGTGGCGGTCCTGACGGCCGGCTGCGGTGGCAGCGGAGTCGCCGCCGAGCGCCCGGCGGGCGACGGCAAGGACCCCAGGGTCCCGGCGAGCACCGTGGCGGGCGCCGCGGACGCCCTGGTGCGGGCGGGCAGCTCGCAGGTGACGACGTCGATGCGGATGGCCAGCGGCGGCACGTGGCTGACCATCACCGGTACCGGCGACTTCGACTTCGCCCGGCGGCAGGGCGAGCTGACCCTGGTGCTGCCCAAGGACGCGGCCGGCGCCGAGGAGCACAAGCCGATCATCGAACTCCTGCTGCCCGGCGCCCTGTACATGAAGGACAGGGGCGAGGGCGTGCCGGCCGGCAAGTGGGTGCGGGTCGACACCACGCGGCTCGCGGACGGCAACCTCGTCACCGGCGGCGCCACCGAGCCGCTGGCCGCCGCGGAACTGCTGCGCGGGGCGCAGGCGGTGACCTGCGTCGGCGAGGAGACCCTGCGCGGGACGAGGGTCCGGCACTACCGCGGCGTCACCGACATCGCGCGGGCCGCGCGGGCGGAGGGGACGGCGGGCGGCCCGGGCGGCAGCCCGCTGGCCGCGGCGGCGAAGGGGTTCACGGTGACGAGCGTGCCCTTCGACGCGTGGCTCGACGCGCAGGGGCGGCTGCGCCAGGTGAGCCAGCAGTTCACGTTCAGCTCGGCGGGCGCCCAGCGGAGCGCGGGGCAGAATGTGACAGTGGTCTCCACCACCCGGTTCGACCGGTTCGGTACCCCGGTGTCGGTGATCATGCCGCGACCTGCGGACATCTGGACCGGAAAGATCGTTTCCCGTCAACCGGGCTGATGCCAGGTCGAATCGGGCCGCTGCGAAATGGTCCATCCGTGCCATGCGCACGCCGGGCCCGGTCCTTACGCTGGTAACGCTCCAGCCGCTCGCCCGCAGCCGCGCACCCGCGGCCGCCGTGGCGCACAGGACGGGACGAGGAGGTGCGTGTGGTGCCGACGCTCCTGGCTTCGGTGCACGACGACGACCAGGTCCGGGTCGCTCTCGCGGAGATCGAGCTCTGCGGTGAGCTGATGATCGCCGCGTCGGCCAGCGCCGAGGAACGGCTCAGCCCGGCCCGCATCGACGAGGTCCTGGACGTCGCCAGGACCGCGCTGCCCACCGCCAACTGACCCGGGCCGGCTGGCCCGGGCCCCGCCGCCCCCGGAAGTCCCCTCAGGTCCGCAGCAGCCGCGCTATCGCCGCCGTCGCCTCGGCCACCTTCTCGTCGATCTCGGGTCCGCCGCCGACCGCCGCCGCGGCCACGCAGTGCCTCAGGTGCTCCTCCAGCAACTGGAGGGCGAAGGACTGCAGCCCCTTGGTGCTGGCCGAGACCTGGGTGAGGATGTCGATGCAGTAGACGTCCTCCTCGACCATCCGCTGCAGGCCGCGGATCTGTCCCTCGATCCGGCGCAGGCGCTTCAGGTGGGACTCTTTGTCATGACTGTAGCCATGCGGCCCGGACGGCTTCACAATCTCCCCCGCGACGCTTTCCGTGGTCATCCCGCCTGCCCGCCCTTCCTGTCCCGTTATACCCCCGATGGGTATAGCTTACCGAATCGCTATGATGTGCGAGGCATCCCCCGTGAGGGGGACTTCGTGCCGTGGGCGACACTGGATGACGCCGGTTAGCCGTGGCCGGATGATGCGCCTAGCATCAACGAGACCGAATCCCTGCACACCGCATGCACCCCGAGGACCAAACGTGCGCTTTCGTCTGACCCCCAGGGAGACGAGCTTCTACGACATGTTCGCCGCATCCGCGGACAACATCGTCACCGGTTCGAAGCTCCTCATGGAACTCCTCGGGGCCGATTCGGCCACCAGGACCGAGATCGCTGAGCGGATGCGCGCGGCGGAGCACGCAGGGGACGACGCGACCCACGCGATCTTCCACCAGCTCAACTCCTCCTTCATCACGCCCTTCGACCGCGAGGACATCTACAGCCTCGCCGGCTCCCTCGACGACATCATGGACTACATGGAGGAGGCCGTTGACCTGGTCGTCCTCTACAACGTCGAGGAGCTGCCGAAGGGCGTCGAGCAGCAGATCGAGGTGCTGGCGCGGGCGGCGGAGCTGACCGCGGAGGCCATGCCCAACCTGCGCACCATGTCCAACCTCACCGAGTACTGGATCGAGGTCAACCGCCTGGAGAACCAGGCCGACCAGATCCACCGCAAGCTGCTCGCGCAGCTGTTCAACGGCAAGTACGACGCGATCGAGGTCCTCAAGCTCAAGCAGATCGTGGACGTCCTGGAAGAGGCCGCCGACGCCTTCGAGCACGTGGCGAACACCGTGGAGACCATCGCGGTCAAGGAGTCCTGACCCACGTGGACACCTTTGCCCTGGTCGTGACCATCGCGGTCGCGCTCTTCTTCACGTACACCAACGGTTTCCACGACTCCGCCAACGCCATCGCCACCTCGGTGTCCACCCGGGCGCTCACGCCCAAGGCGGCGCTGGCGATGGCCGCGGTGATGAACCTGCTGGGCGCGTTCCTGGGCCAGGGCGTCGCCCAGACCGTCAGCCAGGGCCTGATCGCGACCCCGACCGGGCAGCACGGCATGGCGGTGCTGTTCGCGGCGCTCGCCGGCGCGGTCGTGTGGAATCTCACCACCTGGTACTTCGGCCTGCCCTCCAGCTCCTCGCACGCGCTGTTCGGCGGGCTGGTCGGCGCGGCCCTGGCGGGCGGCACGGCGGTGCACTGGAACGGCGTGGTCGACAAGGTCGTCGTGCCGATGTTCCTGTCACCGGTGGTCGGCCTGCTCGTCGGCTATCTGATCATGCTGGCGATCCTGTGGTTCTTCCGCCGTGCCAACCCGCACAAGGCCAAGCGCGGCTTCCGGATAGCGCAGACGATCTCCGCCGCGGCGATGGCCCTCGGCCACGGCCTGCAGGACGCCCAGAAGACGATGGGCGTGGTGGTGCTGGCGCTGGTGATCAACGACCCGGGCCGCGGGTTCGGCATTCCGGTGTGGGTCAAGATCGTGTGCGCGGTGATGATGTCGCTCGGCACCTACGCCGGCGGCTGGCGGATCATGCGCACCCTGGGCCGCCGGATCATCGAGCTGGACCCGCCGCAGGGCTTCGCCGCGGAGACGACCTCGGCCGGCATCCTCTACACGACCGCGTACCTGTTCAAGGTGCCGGTCTCCACCACCCACGTGATCACCTCGGCGATCATGGGCGTGGGCGCCACGAAGCGGGTCAAGGCGGTCCGCTGGGGCGTGGCCAAGAACATCGTCGGCGGCTGGTTCATCACCATGCCGGCCGCGGGCCTCGTGGCGGCGCTCCTCTTCTGGCTGGTGAAGCTGGCCTTCGGCTGACCGTGCCGGGCGCGCGGGGTGCGCGCAGGGTGCACGGAGGTGCCGCAGACGGGATCAGGCCCCGTCCCCCGGTGAAGGGGGACGGGGCCTGCGCCTTGCGGTGGCACCGCCATGCAGCACCGCACGGCGGCTCTGGTCATCCGAAGCGGCCGGAGATGTAGTCCTCGGTGGCCTGCACGGACGGGTTGGAGAAGATCCGCTCGGTGTCGTCGATCTCGATCAGCTTGCCGGGCTGTCCGACGCCCGCCAGGTTGAAGAAGGCGGTGCGGTCCGACACGCGCGCCGCCTGCTGCATGTTGTGCGTGACGATGACGATGGTGAACCGGGTCTTCAGTTCGCCGATCAGGTCCTCGATGGCGAGGGTGGAGATCGGGTCGAGCGCCGAGCACGGCTCGTCCATCAGCAGCACCTGCGGCTCGACCGCGATGGCGCGGGCGATGCACAGCCGCTGCTGCTGGCCGCCGGACAGGCCGGAACCGGGCTTGTTCAGGCGGTCCTTGACCTCGTTCCAGAGGTTGGCGCCCTTCAGCGACTTCTCGACGATCGCGTCGAGCTCGCCCTTCTTGCGGACGCCGTTGAGCTTCAGGCCGGCCGCCACGTTGTCGTAGATCGACATGGTGGGGAACGGGTTGGGGCGCTGGAAGACCATGCCGACGGTGCGGCGCACGGTGACCGGGTCGACGCTGGAGCCGTAGAGGTTCTCGTCGTCGAGCATCACCTTGCCCTCGACGCGACCGCCGGGGGTCACCTCGTGCATGCGGTTCAGGGTGCGCAGGAAGGTGGACTTGCCGCAGCCGGACGGGCCGATGAAGGCGGTCACCGAACGCGGCTCGACGGTCATGGAGATGTCGTCGATCGCACGGTGGTTGCCGTAGAAGGCGGAGAGGCCGCTGACGTCGATTCGCTTGGCCATGGGGATCACTTCTTTTCTACGAGGTCTGCTGATGGCCGCATCACGCGACCTGCCACGCGGCGGAGCCGCACGATCAACGCTTCGGGGCCTTCCAGCGGGCGATGCCGCGGGCCACGAGGTTGAGGATCATCACGAACGCGATGAGGACCAGGGCGGCACCCCAGGCGCGGGCGTACGACGGGTCGTTGCCGTTCTGCCACTGCTGGTAGATGTAGTACGGGAGCGACGACTGCGGTCCGTGGAACGGGTTCGTGTTGATCAGGTTGCTGCCGAACACCAGCAGGGCGATCGGGGCGCTCTCACCGGCGATGCGGGAGATGGCCAGCATGACGCCGGTGGTGATGCCGCCGACCGCGGTCGGGATGACCACCTTGGTGATCGTGCGCCACTTCGGCACGCCGAGCGCCAGGGACGCCTCGCGCAGCTCGTTGGGCACGAGCTTGAGCATCTCCTCGGTGGAGCGCACGACGACCGGGATCATCAGGATGGCCAGGGCGAGCGAGCCGGCGAAGCCGGAGGCCGGGGCCGAGCCGACGACGACGAACCACAGCGACAGGATGAACAGGCCGGCGACGATCGACGGCACACCGGTCATCACGTCCACGAAGAACGTCACCCACTTCGCCAGCGTGCCCCGGCCGTACTCGACCAGGTAGACGGCGGTGAGTATGCCGATCGGGGCGGCGATGACGGTGGCGATGGCGACCTGCTCCAGGGTGCCGATGATGGCGTGGTAGACGCCGCCGCCGGGCTGGATGGTCAGCACGTTGTTCATCGAGTGGGTCAGGAAGGTGCCGTCCAGCACCTTCACGCCCTTGCTGATGGTGGTCTGCACCAGCGAGTACAGCGGGATGACGGCGAGCACGAAGCTCGACCAGATCAGGCTGGTGGCCACGCGGTCCTTGGCCTGGCGCCGGCCCTCGACGCGGGCGGTGATGACGTAGGAGCCGAGGACGAACAGCACCAGGGCGATCAGGCCCCACTGGATGTGGCTGCTCAGCCCGGCGCCGGCGCCGATGCCCACGCCGATGGCGACGGCTCCGGCGGCGATGGCCAGCGGGCTCCACCTGGGCAGCCGGCGGCTGGCGAGCCGGGTGGGGGCGGCGACGCCCGGGGTGGGCTTGGCGTCCGAGATGCTGTGGCTCATGCGTTGGCCCCCGAGTACTCCTTGCGCCGGGCGATGATCAGCCGGGCCGTGCCGTTGACGAGCAGGGTGATGACGAACAGGACGAGGCCGGACGCGATCAGCGCGTCCCGGCCGAACTCGTCGGCCTCACCGAACTTGGCGACGATGTTCTGCGAGAAGGTGCCGCCGACCGGGTCCAGGATGTGCGCGGACAGCACCGGCGAGGCGGACAGCACGGTGGCGACCGCCATGGTCTCGCCGAGCGCGCGGCCCAGGCCCAGCATGGAGGCGCTGATGATGCCGGAGCGGGCGAAGGGCAGCACCGACAGCCGGATGACCTCCCAGCGGGTGGCGCCGAGCGCCAGCGCCGCCTCCTGGTGCATCTTCGGCACCTGGTTGATCACTTCGCGGCTGACGTTGGTGATGATCGGCAGGATCATGATCGCCAGCAGGATGCCCACGGTGAACAGCGAGCGGGGCGCCGAGTTGGGGTCCGACTTGTGGAAGATGAGCGTCCAGCTCAGGTAGTCGTCCAGCCACAGGTTCAGGCCCCGAAGGTGCGGGACCAGGAACAGCGCGCCCCACAGGCCGTAGACGATGCTGGGCACCGCGGCGAGCAGGTCGATGACGTACGCGATGGGGCCGCCGAGGCGGCGCGGCGCGTAGTGGGTGATGAACAGCGCGATGCCGAGCGCGATCGGGACGGCGATGACCATCGCGATGATGGAGCTGATGACGGTGCCGTAGGCCAGCACCGCGATGCCGAAGACCGGCGGGTTCAGGCTCGGCGTCCACTCGAACGTGGTGAGGAAGTTGCCGTGGTCCTGGGAGATCGCGTGGACCGCGCGGACCGTCAGGAAGACGGCGATGGCGGCCATGACGATCAGCAGCAGGATCCCGGAGCCGCGGGACAGGTTCGCGAAGATGCGGTCGCCCGGGCGGGTCACGGTGGCCGCCTTGCGCGGTGGCGCGGCGGCGGGGGGCGTGTCGACAGTGGTCATGAAGAGTCACTCCGGTCTGGGTGGGGGAGGAGCGCTCCCCCGGCGGCGGTGCACCGGATGTACGACGGGTCCCGCGCCGTCCAGGCCGCGGGACCCGTCGTAGTGGGTCAGGAAAGGGCGGCGATGGTGGCGCGCACCTTGGTGGCGATCTCGGTCGGCAGCGGGGCGTAGCCGGCCGTGGACAGCTGCTGCTGGCCGCCGTCGCTCGCGATGTAGTTCAGGAACGACTTGGTCAGCGGCAGGCTGCTGGCCTTGTTGCCCTTGTCGCAGGCGATCTCGTAGGTGACCAGGACGATCGGGTAGGCGTTGTCCGCCTTGGTGGTGTACGCGGCACCCAGGTCGAGCGCCAGGTCCGAGCCGGTGCCGACGACCTTGGCCTGAGCGATGCCGGCGGAGGCGTTCTGCGTGGTGGCCTCGACCGGCTGGGAGGCGCCGGTGGCGATCTTGACGGTCGGGATGCTCTGCGAGGTCGCGTAGGAGAGCTCGAAGTAGCCGATGGAGCCCTCGGTCTGCTTGACCAGCGCGGAGACGCCGGAGGACTTCGCGGCGGCCTGGCCGCCCTTGGGGGCCCACGCCTTGGCGTGCTCGTACGGCCAGTCCGCCTTGGCCGCGCCGCTCAGGTACTTGGTCAGGTTGTCCGTGGTGCCGGAGTCGTCCTGGCGGTGCACCGTCTGGATCTTGGTGCTCGGCAGGGTGGCGCTCGGGTTGAGGGCCTTGATCGCCTTGTCGTTCCAGGTGGTGATCTTGCCGTTGAAGATCTTGGCGATCGTGGACGCGTCCAGGACCAGGCCGTTGACGCCGGGCAGGTTGTAGCCGATGGCGATCGGGCCGCCGACCATCGGGATGTTGATGCCCTGGCCGCCGGAGCAGACCTTCTTGGAGGCGTCGACCTCTTCGGGCTTCAGCGGGGAGTCGGAGCCGGCGAAGGCGTCCGTGCCCTGGTTGAAGTCGATGATGCCCTCACCGGAGGAGGACGTCTTGTAGTTGATCGTCGCGCCGTTGCAGGCCTGCTGGTAGTTCTTGACCCACGCCTCGATGGCGTTCTGCTGCGCGCTGGAGCCCGACGCCAGCAGCTGGCCCTGGGCGCAGGAGATGCCCGACGCGTTGGCGCTGCTGCTGCCGCTCGGCTGGCTGCTCGAGGAGGGCGAGCTGCCGCCGCCGTTGTTGTCCGAACCGCATGCGGTGAGGACCAGAGCGCCGGTAATCGCGACCGCGCCGACGGTCAGGGCCTGCAGCCCGCTCTTACGCTGAAGCTTCACCTTCGAGTGTTCCTTCCGAAAGCCCGCCGGTGGACGGCGAAGCAGAGGGTTGTGGTTCTGCATCCACCCGGCGGCACAGCGCTCACCGGTACGGCCGAAATTAGGCAGATCAGGTGAAGCGGCTGACGGAGGCGAGTGAACGCGAGGTGAACCTCGTCTATCAGCCTGGTGGCTGCCCCCTGGGATGTCGTACGGAGTGTCGTCCAAGGGACACGTGGGGTTTACGGAAAAGGTCCGATAACGACCGGATCACAGGGTGGTCACGGACATTTCGGGTCCTGTCGGGCGTCCGCGACGGCCGGAGCGGGCTCCCGCAAAGGGGCTCCGTCAAGGCGTCCGATCAAGGTTCCGGCGGTCGCGTGAGGGGGCCCGGGTCATGGAGTGAGGGCCGCCAGGAAGGCGTCCACCACCGGGCGATCGCGGTCGTGGGTGAGCCGGTGCCGGGCCGCGGCCGGCGGCAGCCAGACCACCCGGTCCACCTCGCGGTTCGGCGTGAAGCCGCCGTCGACCGCCTCCGCGGACCAGTAGCGGACCTCCTTCGGGCGCCCCTCCACCAGATAGCGGCTGGCCGGCAGCGACGCGCCCAGCACGCACCGCATGCCGGTCTCCTCGTGGGTCTCGCGCACCGCGGCGGCGGCGAAGTCCTCGCCGCGCTTCAACTTGCCCTTGGGCAGGCTCCAGTCGTCGTAGCGCGGGCGGTGCACCAGCGCGATCTCGACCCTGCCGTCGGCCGCGGAGCGGCGCCACAGCACCGTGCCGGCCGCGCGGACGGTCGTCGCACCCCCGGCGTCCGGGCCCGTCATTCCGCCCGCGCCCCCGGAACGGCCGCGGCCCTGGCCGCCGGCTCCTGGTCCTCCCGCTCTGCCTCCTGCTCCGCCGGTTCGTCCTGCTCCGGCACCGACTGCCACAGGCGGGAGAAGGCGAACCGGGCCGCCTCGACCTCGTGCCGCTGGTCGGCGTGCAGCACCCCCAGCGCGTACGCCGTCGCCGGTGCGATCCGCGGGGTGCGGGCCGCCGCGGTGACCGCCGCCGCCGACTCCGCTGCCTCGTGGTGCTGCTGCAGCAGCCGGCCGGCGTCAGCGGTGAGGGCAGGGTCGCCGGCCGGGCCGGCGCCGGGCACCTCCGCCGCGTAGCGACTCAGCCGCAGCAGGATCCGCACCTGGTGCCAGGGCGCGTCCTGCAGGTCGGCGGTCAACTCGGCGCCCAACGACGCCTGGACCGCCTCCGCGTTGTACGGCAGCGAGGCCCGGTTCAGCGGCAGCGCGGCGGCCGCGTCGGCGAGCCGCTGGTGTGCCTGGCCGGCGAGCGGCGGCAGCACGAGGCCCGCCGGGCCCGCGGCGGCCGCGGTCAGCGGCACGTCGGAGGCGAGGACGGCGACCGCGTCGGCCAGCGCGTGGAAGCGGGAGGAGCCCAGCGCCTGCAGCGACGCGGAGTGCGCGCGGGTGCGGGCCAGGGTGAGTTGGCGGTCCAGCAGGGCGCCGGCGCGGGCCGCGCCCAGGGCGAGCGGGCCGCCGTTCGCGGCCGGCGTGGCGGCGCTCTCCACGGCGCCCGCGGCCGACAGCCGCCGCAGGGCCTCCAGCAGGCGGTCCAGCCGGGCGGTGTACTGCGGTTCGCGCCCCAGGGTCGCCGACAGCCAGCCCAGTTCGGCGCGCAGCGGCTCGGCCCATGCCTCGTCCGTCAGCGGCCCGTAGGTGTGCAGCACCCCGGCGATGCGCCGGGCGCTGCCGCGCAGCAGGGCGTCCCACGTGCCGTCGCCCTCGCCGCGCAGGCTCAGCCCGCGCAGGAAGGCGGTGGCCTGGGCCTGGAGGTAGCCGGTCAGCGCGTCCGCCGCGGTGCCGGGGTCGCCCGGCTCGGCGACGGCGTCCGCCGTCGTGCCGTCCGGCGGGGTGGAAAGGGAGGATGCCGCGTGGGCGGACTGCTGCGCGAGGGCCCGCGGTGATGCGGACGCCGAGGGCGCGGATGCCGATCCTGCGGACGCCGTCTGGGAGGCGGACCGCGGTGTGTGACCTGCGCCCGCCGCCTGCCCCGTCGCCGCGGCCGGGGTCTGCGGCGCCGTCCCGCCGTCCCGTGCCGGAGGGGGTACCGCCGGGCTCGCGCCCGCCGCTGCCTTGCCGCTGGCCACTGTGCTGCTCCCCGTGTCCCCGTCGTCCGCGCCGGTGCGCGCGGTGTCCGTACCCGGCGTGCCGCCGGAACCGGAGGCGGCGCCGGCGGCGGCCGCTCCGGCGGCCGGCGTCGCCCGGCCTGCTGTGGTGCCGCCGGTGCTTCCCGTGCCGCCGACGGCGGTGCCGCCTGGGTGAGGGGCGCCCGCGGCGTCCACGGCCGGTGTCCCTCTGGTCGCCGCGGACGGCGGCCGGGCAGCCGGTGGGGCCGGCGCCCCGGCCGGCCACGGGAGGCCGCGCGCGGCCATCGTGCCGGCCGCGGGGCCGCCGGTCAGGGGCGGGCGTTCCGCGCCGGGAACGTCACGTCGCTGCTGATGGGCCACGCCGGCGCCTCCGGGCGTCGATGAGCATCTCCTGGACGTTGCGCAGCGGGCGACCCTCGGAGTCGGTGCTGTGCCGGGTCCAGTCGCCGTCAGCCGCCAGGTGCCAGGAGGACGTGGTGTCCGACATCCCGGTGTCCAGCAGCTGGTTGAGCGCGGCGCGGTGGCTCGGGTCGGCGACCCTGACCAGCGCCTCGATGCGGCGGTCGAGGTTGCGGTGCATCATGTCGGCGCTGCCGAGCCAGACCTCCGGCTCGCCGCCGTTGGCGAAGACGAACACCCGGGAGTGCTCCAGGAACCGGCCGAGGACGCTGCGCACCCGGATGTTCTCCGAGAGGCCCGGCACGCCCGGCCGTACCGCGCAGATCCCGCGCACCCAGATGTCCACGGGCACGCCGGCCTGCGAGGCGCGGTACAGCGCGTCGATGACGACCTCGTCGACGATCGAGTTGACCTTCAGCTTCACGAAGGCCGGCCGGCCCGCCTTCTGGTGCGCGATCTCCGCCTTGATCCGGTTGATCAGGCCGTCGCGCAGGCTGCGCGGGGCGACCAGCAGCCGGTTGTACGCCTCGCGGCGCGAGTAGCCGGACAGCCGGTTGAACAGGTGCGAGAGGTCCGCGCCGACCTGCGGGTCGGCGGTCAGCAGGCCGAGGTCCTCGTAGAGGCGGGCGGTCTTCGGGTGGTAGTTGCCGGTGCCGACGTGGCTGTAGCGGCGGAGCGTGTCGCCCTCCTGCCGCACCACCAGCGACAGCTTGCAGTGCGTCTTCAGGCCGACCAGGCCGTACACCACATGGCAGCCGGCCTCCTCCAGCTTGCGGGCCCACTTGATGTTCGCCTGCTCGTCGAACCGGGCCTTGATCTCGACCAGGACCAGCACCTGCTTGCCGGCCTCGGCCGCGTCGATCAGGGCGTCGACGATCGGCGAGTCGCCGGAGGTGCGGTACAGGGTCTGCTTGATCGCCAGCACGTCGGGGTCGGCGGCCGCCTGGTCCAGGAAGGCCTGCACCGAGGTGGAGAACGAGTCGTACGGGTGGTGCAGCAGCACGTCCCGCTCGCGCAGCGCGGCGAAGATGTCCGGGGGCTGGGCGGACTCGACCTCGGCCAGGTCGCGGTGGGTGCCGGCGATGAACTTGGGGTACTTCAGCTCCGGACGGTCCAGGCCCGCGATGGCGAACAGGCCGGTCAGGTCGAGCGGACCGGGCAGCGGGTAGACCTCGGAGTGCTTCATCTTCAGCTCGTGCACCAGCAGGTCGAGCACGCGCGGGGCGATGGACTCCTCGACCTCCAGCCGCACCGGCGGGCCGAACCGGCGCCGCATGAGCTCCTTCTCCAGGGCCTGCAGGAGGTTCTCGGCGTCGTCCTCCTCGACCTCCAGGTCCTCGTTCCGCGTCACGCGGAACATGTGGTGGTCGAGCACCTCCATGCCCGGGAACAGCTCGTCGAGGTGGGCCGCGATCACGTCCTCCAGCGGTACGTACCGCTGAGGGCCGGCCTCCAGGAAGCGGGACAGGATCGGCGGGACCTTCACCCGGGCGAAGTGCTCGTGCCCGGAGACCGGGTTGCGGACCACCACGGCCAGGTTCAGCGACAGGCCGGAGATGTAGGGGAAGGGGTGCGCCGGGTCCACGGCCAGCGGGGTCAGCACCGGGAAGACCTGCTGCCGGAAGAGGGTGGCCAGCCTGGCCTGCTCCTTCCCGGTCAGCTCGCCCCAGCGGATGACGTGGATGCCCTCGTCGGCGAGCTGCGGCGCGACGTCGTTCTGGAAGCAGGCGGCGTGCCGTGCCATCAGCTCGCGGGACCGGGTCAGGATGAGGTCCAGCACGTCGCGCGGCTGCAGGCCGCTGGCCGAGCGGGTGGCCACGCCGGTGGCCATGCGGCGCTTGAGGCCGGCCACGCGGACCATGAAGAACTCGTCGAGGTTGCTGGCGAATATCGCCAGGAACTTGGCGCGCTCCAGCAGCGGGGTGGCGGGGTCCTCGGCCAGCTCCAGGACCCGCTCGTTGAACGCCAGCCAGCTGCGTTCGCGGTCCAGGAAGCGGTCGGCCGGCAGCTCCTCGCCGAACTCCTCGCTGGCCTCGGCCAGGCTCGGGGGTTCGGGTTCGAGGTCGGGCACGACACGTGGCCTGAACGCGCCGTCCGGCGCGAGGTCGCCGTCCGACGGCTGGGCCTGCGGCTGGACGGTGACGCTGGGGTGCTTCGTCTGGGCCATCGGTGAGCCCTCCTCCGGTTCCGGCACGTGGCGCGTACGGCCGGCGGCCTCCGGGTGGCGCCCTGCCGTCGCTCCATTCTCCCGTGAACCGACGGGTTTCGGCAGGTCGGGCGGGTGGTTGCGGGTCGGGCCTGCGGGCTGCATCCTGCGATGTTGGCAAGTGAGGTTGAATCGGCGGTAACGGGTGGGTGGCCGTCAGGCAAGCGAGACGCTTCCAGCGCGGTTGCCCGGCCACGGCCTCGGGTGTTCCGGGCCGGGTGTCCGGCCCGCTACCCCAGCCTCCCACTTTCCAGCCGCTCCCGGCTTCCCTCTTTCTCCGGGCTGGCTTCTGCCTCTGCGGCTACCGCCGGACGGGTGGTCTTCTGCGGACTCCGGTCCGCCTCCCGCTCTGCGGCTCCCGGGCTGCCCCCGGGTCTGCTCTGCCGCCTGCCGCGCCGTCGTGGCTTGTCGCGCAGTTCCCCGCGCCCCTGGCGGTGCACCTTCGGTGGGTGGGGTCGGGGCCGCCACGGGAGTGTCTCCTCGGAACTGTG
>NZ_JBIRRR010000037.1:0-29872 GCF_044333795.1 Streptomyces sp. NPDC020917
CCACGGCGGCGCCTTCCCCACACCCACCGCAACGACCCACCGAACCCAACGACACGCCCCAAGTCCCCGAATCAGCCCTTTGTGTTAGCTCCTCTAAGGCAGTCGGCCGTTCTCCACACAGTAGGTGAAGGGGGGAGAGGTGGCGGCCTTTGACAGGTGCGAGCAGGAGGCGAGCGCCATCATCGCGGCCCGCATGCAGGACGCGGCCTTCCGCCAGCGACAGGAGAGCAGCAGCACGACGTGGAACATGGAGTTCCCGTTCTTCATCCGCAGGGTGCGGATCATCATCGCGATGGGACTCTTCAGCGCCTACTGCGGCACGGAGGATCAGTCTCCCGCTGAGGCCGCACAAGCAGGCCTGACAGTCCTCCGGGAGCTCACGCCGGTGGAACTGTTCGGTGTACTGCCTGCGGACGTCGGGGAGTCCACCGCCGTGGTCCAGCAACTGCGACTCCTGTCGACCGGCTTGACCGCCCCTTCCGCCATCATGTGGGAGCGGCTGATTCAGACCGCACGGAACATCCTTGACGCGGACGCGCAGTATCCCGACGAAGATCACATCGTGCAGGACCCGGGCGGCCCCGACGTCACCTACGGAACCCTCAGCACCGAACGCTGACTCTCCGCAGGACCGGCATCATCGTCACCGCCCAGGCTCGCTTCAACTACGGACTCACCCGACCGAAGCCACCGAGCGGGCCGGACGAACACCGACCCTGCTCATACACCCCTACGGTGTACAGCGCCCCTCCCCACCAGGTTCACATGCTGAGGAGGGCGCGCTGTCATCCAGGCGCACTGCTCAATCCGCGGTGGAAACGGAAAACGCAACTGCCGGGCTCTGTTCACGAGAGAACGTGAACAGAGCCAGCTGACAAACAACGTCGCAACCGCGGAACGACGGAACCGGTGGCGGACTGCGAGCCAACTCTGCAGAGGCGCGCAACTGGGCGGATTGCGCCGCAGACCACACAACCAGGCGCAGGCAGGCAAGTAAGGGGAGACCGGAATTGCCGTCCCGCCCGCCGGACGGCGGCCTGGCCGCGGCCGACGCACAGGTCGGCGTGGGCGAAGCCGCAGACGGCCAGATGGCGGTCAAACCGGCGGCGCGAGCTCTATGTGATCACCAATGGTCAAGCCACCCACGGTCTGGTCAGGCAGGGGGGCGCTTGCCGGGGCGGACGCGTCGACGCAGGCGGAAGACCGCAGTTGCCAGCACGCCGATCACTGCGATCCCGGGTATGGCCTGGCCTATGAGTGAGTCCTGCCGCATGGCCAAATGAGTCAGCCCCCCAATGGTCGGAAGCGTGACCAGTACGGGCCACATGATCGACGCATTCTTTCCCGGGGATCGGGTGGGTACGACCGCCGAGGACTCGGATCGGTCGCCCCGCCGTGGACGACTGGAGGCCCGGTTCATCGCCCTCTGACGCGTCGGATGGTCCATACGATTGCGATGCCGACCACGCATCCGCCTGCCGACCACGGAACGCTCGGGTGACCGTCGTTCGCCCGATAGCCGATGTACGCCGCGAGCAAGGTTATAGCAAATGCAAGTATGAAGCCGAATTGCCGGGTTCTCATGCCGTTTTTCCGTTCGTTAATTGGTGCCGGTTATGCGCTGCCTGACCCTGCACGACGTCTTCGGCTACGGCATGCACAACGGCCACAGGGCCAGGTCGAAGCCGGGGTGCTCCGGGTCGAGGTGACCCCCGCAGGCGCAGGCCGTGCCGTGGCTGTGGGCGTTGGTTTGCACGGAGGCGGGAGCGAGATCGAGCCGGACGGTCTGGTAGCTCGGCTCGCCCCCGCCCGCCGGTAGCGGAAGCAGCAGCGCGTAGAACCGCACTGCCGTGAACGTCGTCGGCTCGGGCAGTCCGAGCGCCGCCATCGCTGCCGATGCGGCCTCGTGGCGCTCACCGTTGACGCGGATCTCGGCCTGCATCGCGCCGGGGCTGCCGCCGTAGAAGACCTTGATGCCGTTGAAGAAGGGCGATTCCAGGTCCGTAGTGAACGAGTCCGCGATCCGGTGCAGCACGTTGGCTTCCAGCAGCGCGCCCTGCAGCCGCCGGTTCTCGCCGACGTCGCGTCCGAAGCCGACCGCGCCGGACGTGATCATGTGCCAGCCGGGCACGCCGCGCTGGTCGTCGGGGCCCGCGTGGTCCGCGAAGTGCTCTCGGCGGTCGAGGAGTTCCAGCAGGCAGGCACCTGCCGTCTGCACCCACGTGTTCGCTGCATCCTGTGGATCGGCGGACATCGACACGACGCAGTCCATGAAGCACGGCACGTCCGGCTGGAGACCGACGTCTGGTAGCGCGACGAGGTCGTAGTGATGGCCACCTCCGTGGTGCGGCGGGGCTACGGCCACGGCCCAACCATGTGGGCTGATCAACGAGTTCCCCTTGAGCTGGGCGCCCTGCGTCACGCCGGGCGCGAACTCTTCAAGCCCGGCCCTCACCAGGGCGAGGAACTCCAGGTCGGGCAGCCGGTCCGCCGGCAGTTCCAGTTGCTCTTTGCGCGTACGACGTCGTATCCATGACACCCGTGGATGGTAATGAGCCCGGCCGACCGGGCAGCGCTCGGGCTTGGGGCTCCGGAGGTGCCGGGCGCTTGGACCGGACCTCGAAGTGGAGGACGGTCGGCTGACCCTGGCGCCCCAGGAGTGGCGGCTACCGTGGCTGAAGGCGCACATCATCGCGGACGCGCACCGCCCGGAGGGCGGGGATGCACTGCACCCGGCCTGCGCCTGATCGAGGTCACCGATGCCGGCGCGGGAGCGGACGCGTTCGGGCGCGGCGGGCTGCGGCGGGCGCAGCTTGCAGGTCTCGGCGAGGGCGGTCAGGCCCGGCAGGGGATGCCAGGGCAGGAGGAGTCAACGTTTCGCACCGAGGGCTGAGGCTTGGATGAGGAGCGGGTGTCAGTCGGAGCGGAGTGCGACGGCGACCACGAAGGTGAGCACGCCCGCGACGGCGGCGCCGGCGAAGACCAGTTCGGCGAGAGCCGGAACGGTGTCCGTCCGGCCGATCAGCGGACGGAGCGGTGCCCGCAGCGCTCCGGTGAGCGGGACGGCGAGAGCCGCCGCCGTGACCGCGTGGCGCGCGGCCCGCGCGGACCCGCGACGGCGGCCGTTCGCGCGCGGCACGGCGATCGACAGCGTCGCGTTGCAGAGCATCGCGAAGGCGAAGAACCCGCCCGCGTGGACCGACGCGGCGGTGAGCCAGAGCAGCGGGTCGGTCCAGCCTTCGCCGACGGCCTCCGCGGCGGCCAGCAGCGCGCCGCCGAGCCCGGCCGCCGCCCCGGCGAGGCCCACCACGTGCCGGCGGGTGAACTGCACGGCGGAGGTGAAGCGCCGGTGCGTCACAGCCCGGTCCACTGCTCGCGTCAACGGTGCCGGGAGGTGCACGGCCAGGTCCCGGACCATGGGCGCCAGATCGTCGAGCCAGTCACCCGCCACCGCACTGTCCCCGCGCCCGCACGGTGGGAGGAGCCGACGAACTCGCAGGACGGCCGCGCCCGCCACAGCGGCCGCGGCCGTGGGGAGCACCAGGGCTGTGACGAGCCAGGGCGTCACGCCGGTCCATAGACCTCGGTCGGCGCGCAGCGCCACTGCCGTCCAGTCGGTGAGCGCGGTCGTGGCGATCAGTGCGGCGCACAGGCCCCAGGCGCGCTGGAGTTGACCGATCCGGAAGCGCGGCTGCGGCTCGTCCCGCCGCAGCAGGACGGACCGGGCGGCCGCGAGCGCCGCCAGGGCCGGAACCAGGAACAGGGTGAACGAGACCACGGCGTCGTACGGGTCGTCCTGCCACGGGCTGCCCGCGCGCACCGCTCGGACGTGGGAGGTGACCTCGGCGAAGGCGGTGAACAGCACGGCCGCGGCGAGGCCGTCCCGCGCGGCCCGGCCGACCGCGGCCCGGGCGGGGTGGCCGACGAGGAGCGTCGCGTCGACGGCCGGCGGCAGGGCGGGAAGGTTCGGCATGACTGGATAGTACACGCCGCGTACTACGTCATGCGTAGCAAACTGGGCCAGGCGAGCGGAAGGAGACGGCCGGCATGCAAGCCGCGAGGAGCACCTCCACGTGCCCAGGAAGCACCTGGAAGAGCTGGAAGAGGTTGACGGTGTGCCGCACAAGCTCGGTCCCTTCTTAGACAACGCCCGCCGCCGCGCTGACAAGCTCAACCCCGAGTGGCGCCATGAGGTGACCAAGCTGGGAATGCGCTGGTAGGCATGACATCACTTGGGCGGGGTCCACGAAGCCCGGCTACGCCGTGGGGCACTGCACCCCTCAACTACTGGGAATCCAGCCAGGATGTCGTCCGAGCCGTTCGGCTACGGCTACGGACTACGCGGGTACGACATCACGCCGCGATCATCGGTAATCGTCTTCCCGGCCGGCGCCCGCCCGGCCCGCCCCGCCCTGCGAAGCAGGCCGTCAGGCGCCAACGTGCATACTTACCGGACGATCAAGCAGTACGTAGAGGTGATGACCCGGTGAAACTGGCTGAAGCCCTCGCGCAGCGAGCGGCTGCGGTGCGGCAGGTGGAGCAGTTGCGAGCGCGCGTCGTCGGCAGCGCCCGCTACCAGGAGGGCGAGGAACCGGCCGAGAATGCGGCGGAGGTCCTGGCCCAGGCCGGAGAGGTGCTGGACGAGTTGGAGCGGCTGATCCGTCAGATCAACCGGACCAACTCCACCGCGCTCATCGAGGGCGGCGGCACCCTTACCGACGCCCTCGCCCGCCGGGACGTCTTGCGCCTGCGCCACTCGGTGACCGCCGCGGCCGCCGACGCCGCCTCCGGGCGCGACCAGCGCGGAGCCGTACGCCAACTGCGGTCCGAACTCAGGATCCTCTCTGCCCTGCCGGTCGCCGAACTTCGCGCCCAGGCGGACGTCTTGGCCAAGGAGATCCGCGAGGTGGACACCCTGATCCAGCGCACCAACTGGGAGATCGACCTGATCGAGGACTGACCCCGCAAGCCGGGTGTGGGAAGCAGGTAGTCGTCACGGAGGCGTGCACACACCGCGGGTCGGCGGTTTATCCGGCCCTTGGCGCGTGAAGAGCAACGCAGGGGTTCAATTCCCCACCAACAGTGCAGCTCAGCACCGCGTACAGGTGACAGGGCACAGCGCACAGCTCACCACCATGTGCAGATCCAGACGATGAGGGCGGGAACGGGGCGCCCCACACCCGGTGCGAGGGCCGTGCACACCACCCGGCCCTCGCACCTACCCCACCCCGGAGCCACTCGAGAAGCGCCATCAGGGTCTGCGGGATGCCGTACCTCCGTAGTGCACAGCCGCAGCTGAATGGCCTGCCTCGGACGACATCCCGGCGGGATCCTCAGTGCTGGCGCTGGTCGCGGTGGCGGCGGTGTAGCGGGCGGCGACGTCGGTCCAGCTGACCAGGTCCCACAGAGCTGCGGTGCCAACTCCGTCCGCAGCAGGCTGGACGGCTTCAGCATCGTCGAGGGCCGCGAGTACGCCGAGACCCTGACCGACCCGGAGCCCCCGAGCGGCTACGTGGTCTGCGACGGCGCGGAGAACGGCGACCTGTGCGCCTGGTGCGGCCTCGGCGCCGTCAGCCTTCCGACCGGGACCCTTCGCCATGCAGCCCACCTGGAGCAACAAGCGAGCGGCTGCGCGATGTCCTGACCCCGCACCAACTGGGCGGTGCGGGGCAGATCACCTGTCACGCACCGCCCGGCCCTGTCAGGGTCGGTAGTAGTACCCGCTGTCGAGCACCTTGCCGTTCGCGTCGGTCAGGGAGACGTAGACGTGGTCGGACCCGCCGGGGACGTCCGCGACGAGATTGATGGTCTGCTCCGAGTCGTTGTTGCAGTGGGTGCTGGAACTCCTGGTGTCCAGTGGGGTGGTTCCTGCCCAGGCGGTCGCGTACACCCGCCGGCACCCGGCGGCATGGAGGGTTCCGTCGACGGTCACCGCCCGGTTGTACCAGGTGACACGGCCGGAGTAATAGCTGTTGTTCGGTGGGGTCGACGAGAGGCTGAACAACTGGAAGGGGTAACCGGCGGTGGTCGCAGGAACAGCGGCTGCCGCCGGATCAGCGAGTGCCCCTGCGAGAAGCAGCCCAGCACCGGCTGCGGCTGCGGCTGCGGCTGCGGCTGCGGCTGCGGCTGCGGCTGCGGCTGCGGCTGCGGCTGCGTGACGATCCCGCTGACTTTCCTCATCACAAATGTCCCCTGTGAGGTGAGTGGTGAGAGTTCTCCGCGAGCGACACGGCAGTTGGCAGCCGACGCAGGGCGCTACGTCCCCCCGACGGTGAACGCCGCGGCGCACCGTCGAGCACGTGCCGGACGGCAACGGACCGGCCCTACTGGGAGTTGTAGGGCTTGATGCTCACAGCCGGACCGTTGGAGTACCGGGCGACGGCGGCCGCCGCGGCGCCGGTGACCTTCACCATGGCCGTTCCCGAAGCGGGCACGTGGATGAGCCCCCCGACGGGCACGACGACGACCGCCTGCTGGGTCTGACCCTCGGGCGGCTGGTCGTACACGAGGTACGCCAGTCGGATGGCCACCGGAAAGTCGTCGACATTCGAAATTCGAAGCGCCGTGAAACGGCTGAACTTGTCGACCTTGCGGCCCTGACCGTCCAGGGGCTGGACCGAGACATCATGGACGCCGGCCCGGATCCGGGCCGGCACGACGCTGACGACCCGCACCCGTACGTCTGCGACCTGGTGGGCGCCGGGGCCGGAGAAGCGCAGGATGTCCATGCCGTAGCCGTAGGGCACGACGAGGTTGCCGCGGTCGGACCCGTACACCGTGGTGACCTTCACCTGCGACAACACCGTGTGATGCTTGTCCAGCGCGGTGAAGGCCAGCGCCGGGACCACGGACTGCTGGTCGTCGTTGTGGATGTCCAGGGCCTGGTTGATCGTCTCCTTCTCCGGCCGCGCCCCGTGGTACGCGAACGACAGTTTCCCGACGTACCGATGCGGTGTCGCCGAGGCGGCCGTCGGCGACACCGCATGGACCGCCTTCCCGTCAGCGTCCCCCGCACCACTAGCAACGCACCCGCTCAGGGCCACAGTCGCCGCCACCGTCACCGCACAAGCGGCGGCCAATGCCCCGCCTCTTCCCATCCCCACCCCTGGCCTTACTTTTCCGCGCCTGAGCGCCCTGGACGATCTCGCACACAGTAGTGTGCACCCCTCTGACCGGCCCGGTCCGTGAGGAAAACGGCGGCAGGGACCGTGGCAGACTGCCCGTGGCGGCGTTCAGCCTGCCCTCGATGCAGCGGTGGTCTCAGTCGTCTCCGCAGCAGTCGAGAAACGGCACACACACCGCCTGCCTTGGAATCAGTCTCAGAGGCTGCCGGTCACCAGTCCGACGAGGCACTCGGTCCGGTTCCGCTGGGGCGGACCGCCCAAGATCAGAAGTCGAGTTCGATGTTGTCGATGTCGGTGAACTCCACCTCGAGGTCGTGGGCGTGGCAGCCTCGGTCCTTGAAGTAGATCTCCTGGAGGCCTTCGGCGGCGATGCGCTGGAGTTGCTACTCGGTGGCACCGGCGGCCTGCGCGTCGAAAAGCCGGCTCGCGTAGGCCGGCGGGAGGTGCTGGGTGATCCGGTGATCACCCGAACGGCGACATCGCGGAACAGATCGCAGGTCGACGAGGTTGCGACCACCATGGCAACTCTTGGACTCATCGGCAGTGGATCCATCGGCGGCACCTTGGCCCGGCTCGCCGTCGACGCGGGCCTGGACGTGGTGCTCAGCAACTCGCGGGGACCGCAGACGCTGGCCGACCTCGTCGCAGAGCTCGGCCCCCGGGCCCGTGCGGCCTTGCCCGCGGAGGCGGCAACCGCAGGCGACTGGGTGGTCGTGACCATCCCCCTGAAGGCGTACCAATAGGTTCCGGTCGAGCCACTGGCCGGCAAGACCGTCATCGACACCGGCAACTACTACCCCGACCGCGATGGGCACATCGCCGAGCTCGACTCCAAGGAGAAGACGGACACCGAACTGCTCCAGGGCCACCTGGCCGGAGCGCACGTGGTGAAGGCGTTCAACAACATCTTCTACAAGCACCTCGCCGCCCTGCCCCGTCCTGCCGGCGCCGCCGACCGCACCACCCTCCCGATCGCCGGCAACGACGAGGACGCCAAGCGCAAGGCCACCGAACTCCTCGACATCCTGGGCTACGACGCGGTCGATGTCGGCCCGCTCACCGAGAGCTGGCGCTTCCAACCAGGCACCCCCGTCTACGGCCCGCCGTACGCACAGGACCCCTCCAAGCCCTTCTTCGACCAGCCGGCCGGCCCGGCGTCCGCCGCGAAGATCACCAAACTCCTGGCGGCCGCCACCCGCTGACCGAGGCCCGCCATCCGACCGCCACTGCCGCTGGCCTACGGCGGCCGTGTCCCCCTGCTGTACGACCATGCCGTCGGTGTTCAAGACGTGGCTGGACCAGATCATGGCCTTCGGCACGCCCTCGGCTTCGAGGCTTCCTCGCCGGCTGCCGGTCGCCCAGCCGTGGTGGTTTCCGCGCGCGGCGGCGACGACGGTCGGGCGCGCCCAAGCACGGCCTGGACTACGCCATGCCCACCCTCGAGCGTGGGCTCGGCCTCCCGTGTCCCAGGCGACGCTGGTCAGCCGCCATGTGCGAGGGCGGGTTCAGGGAACGCGGCCGACCTTCAGTACGAGCACTGTGACCCTTCGCGTATCTCCCGTAGCGGACTCCGCGCGGCGAACCGGAGTACTAGGCTCTTCAGGCCGGCCGCAACGGCACAGTGTCGAAGAGGGACGGAACACCATGGCACAAGGCGCACGGAAGCGGTTGGCGGAGCTGCTCGACGTCTCGGAGCGGCGCGGGAGCTTCAGTACCCGCATCGAGATGCCCGCCCGCGCGCTGCGCATCGAGGTCGACGGCGTCGGTGAACTGCCCCTGCCGTTGCGTGCCCCGGTCGCCAAGAAGCTGATCGCCCAGGCCCGGCAGGCCCGCTTCGGCCGCGGTGAGCAGACCCTGTCCGACACCGGCGTACGCGACACCTGGGAGATCGCCCCGGACCGGTTCACCCTGGGCGGCCCCGACTGGCAGCGCGCCCTGAGCGGCGTCCTGGACGGTGTCCGTAGGGCACTCGGCCTGCCGCCCACCACCGTGCTGCGCGCCGAACCGCACGCGCTGCTCGTCTACGGCAAAGGCCAGTTCTTCCTGCCGCACCAGGACTCCGAGAAGGACGACGCCATGATGGGCACCCTCGTCGTCTCGCTGCCCTCGCACCACACCGGCGGCGAACTCGTCGTCGAACACGCAGGCCGCAGCGTCACCCACCGCGCGTCCCGGGAGCAGCTGACCTTCACCGCCTTCTACGCGGACTGCCGTCACGAGGTCAGGCCCGTCACCACCGGATACCGCACCACCCTCACCATGAACCTCCTCGCCGAACGCGTCCGCCCCGCCGACGGGACCGACGGCGGCCCGGTGGCCGACCTGACCCACTGCCTGGCCGAGCACTTCACCCAGCCAGCCGAGGAACGCTACAGCTACGGCCGTACGCAGTCCGCCCCGCCCAACCGGCTCATCTATCTCCTCGACCACGAATACACCCAGCGCGGCCTGAGTTGGGACCGTCTCAAGGGCGCCGACGCCACCCGCGCCGCCCTGCTCCGCCAGGCCGCCGGTCAGGCGGACTGCGAGGCGGTCCTCGCGCTGGCGGAGGTGAAGGAGACCTGGGATGCCACCCCGCCCTACGACCGCTACGACTACTACGGCGAGACCGAGCACTACGACAACTGCGAGGACGAGGAGTGCGAAGGTGAATGCCTCCTCGACCCCGACGGCGAACCAGGAGCCGAGCGCCGCCGCAGCGGCGACTTCTCCGACTACGAACTGAACGACCTGGTCGACGACGAGATCACCCTCGGCTGGTGGACCCGCCCCGACTCCACCGGCGGCGAGCAGATCTCCCTGCCCGTCCCGTACGCCGAGGTGTGCGCCACCACCGAGAACAAGGACCTCACGCCCTACCAGTCCGAGTTCGAGGGCTACATGGGCAACTACGGCAACACTCTGGACCGCTGGTACCGGCGGGCCGCGGTGGTGCTCTGGCCCCAACAGCGCTCCTTCGCGGCACGCGCCGAGGCGGGCTCCGAGGGCGCGTTGCGAGAGCTCCGGGGCCATCTGGACACCGGGCAGTTGGAGACGGCGCGTAGTCTCGCCCGGTCTCTCGCCCCGTTCTGGAAACACCACGGCTCGGGCCCGGACGTCGCGCTGCTCTTCGCCGCCGCCCTGCGTGTCGCGGTGGGACTGGAGGAAGCGGACACCGCCGCGATGCTCCTCGCGCCGTTCGTGGTGGAGACCCTGGACGAGCGGCACGCCACCGATCTCGCGGCAGCGGCCGCACGGTACGGGCCGACGTGGACTCGTAAGGCCGCCGACAGCTGGTTCGGCCGGGTCGGCGCCTACACCGGGGCCGACCGCACGGCATGGCTGGAGTCCCTGCCCGGCCTCTGCGCCGCACTGCGGGGTGCCGACGGAGACGGAGAGGCGGTGGCCGCACCGCTGGTCGAGGGGGCCTGGCAGGCCGTCGAGGCGCAGCTCACCAGCTGGCTCGGCGTGGGCCGGGAACAGGAACGCCGTGCGGGCCTGGAACGGCTCGGCCCCACGCTCGCTCACATCCTGTGGGCAGCTGGCCCCGAAAGCGCCGATACGATCACCACTGCCCTGCGTGGGCTGCCGGACACCGCCCTGGAATGCGTGCTCACGGCCCTGCGCACCGCGCCCCGCCGACCGACCCGCGCCTTCCGGTCACTCGCCGGTCACTGCGAGGCCCGGCTGACGACAGCCCTCGCGCTCCCCGTACGGGCGGCGGACGACTGGTCACTCGCCCCGGCCGGTGCCTGCCGGTCCGGTTGCGACCTCTGCCCCGACCTCGACGCCTTCCTCAGCTCCCGCACCCGCCGGGCCATGGACTGGCCGCTCGCGAATGACAAGCGCCGCCATATCCACAGCCGTATCGACATGGCCGGCCTTCCGGTGTCCCACACCACCCGACGCCAAGGGCGCCCCTTCACCCTGGTCCTGACCAAGACGAACGCCGTCTTCACCCGTGAGCGGGCGGCCCGCGCCCGCGCCGAGACCGACCTGGCATGGCTCCGGGAGAACTGGTCCGGGCCGCACGACTGAGCGGTGACCGGCGAGCCCGGAGCCGCTGCCGTTCCGAGCTGTGGTTGCCAGTACCGCCGAGAAGCACGGCGACCTGCGCCGATCGGAGTCGTCATCGTGAATCGCTCATCACTATGTAAAGTGATGAGCGATTCACGATAGAGGGTCGAAACGGAGTGCCGGTATGTCTGCCAACTCTGCCCCGGCCCACGTACGGTTCCGCGACCAGGAGTGGGCGAAGCTCATCCGCTTCGCGCGTCACGACAACGGTGCGCTGCGGATCGGCGTCGTCTCCGGCCGAAGGCGGCTGGGCAAGTCCCACCTGCTGCGTGCCCTGTGCGAGCAGATGGGCGGCATATATCTCCTGGCCGTTCAGGAGGACAGCCGCCCCGCCGCGCAGGCCCGCGTCACCGAGGCCATCGCCCGCGCACGGGGAGTACCGGCCGAGGCGCTGCGGCTCGGCGACGACTGGGCAGCCATCCTCCGCCTCCTGCTGCAGCCCCTGCCCACCACCCGCCACACACCACCTCTGCTGGTCCTGGACGAGTTCCCCTACCTGCTACGCCACTCACCCGAGCTCCCCGGCCTGCTGCAATCCCTGTACGACGAGGCCCGGTACGAGTCCGAAGCGGGCCGCGAAACGCTGCACGGCGGCGTCATCCTGTGCGGCTCGGCTCTGTCGGTGATGGACCGACTGCTTTCGGGGCAGCAGGCGCTGCGCGGGCGTGCCACGCTGGACCTGCGCGTGCCCCCGCTGAACCACCGCGCCGCCCGCCGGTTCTGGCGGATCGACGACCTACATACCGCCTTCCTGGTCGACGCGGTATGCGGAGGGGTCCCCGGCTACCAGGTACTGGCCGAGCAGGACTCTCCCCAGAGCCTCACGGAGTTCGACGCCTTCGCCGTGGACGCGCTCCTCACGCCCGGGCACCCGCTGTACTCACGCACCGAGACCGAATACCTCCTGCGCGAGGACCCGCGTCTCGACCAGCGGGCCGTCTACTACCCCCTCCTCAGTGCCATGGTCGGCGGAGCGACCACACCGTCCGAGATCGGCGCCCGCATCGGCAAGGAGCGCTCCGCCACCGCGCACGCGCTCACGGTCCTGGAGGCCGCCGGATACGCCCTGCTCGACGAGGACCTCCTGAAGAAGCGCTCCCCCTCCTACCTGGTCCCCGACCCGATGATCCGCTTCAACCAGGCCGTCACTGTCCCCCAGACCCCGTTATGTTTTTCGCGGTCCTGCAAGAGGGCCGCTGGCCTCCAGGCCCGGCATGCCTGTGTCCCCCTGTCGAAGGCATGACCTGGGGGGTGGTGTCACCGGGCCCGGGAGGTGTCGTCACAGACGCTGACCGGCACCGTAAACCCCCTTGGGGAGAGGGAGCAACGATGTTCGACCCGACCGAGGTGGGCGTCTTCCTGGGCCTGGACGTCGGCAAGAGCACCCATCACGCGCACGGGCTGACCCCGGCGGGGAAGAAGGTCTTCGACAAGCCGCTGCCCAACAGTGAACCGAAACTGCGGACCGTCTTCGACAAGCTGACCGCGAAGTTCGGCACGGTGCTGGTGATCGTGGACCAGCCCGCTTCCATCGGCGCCCTTCCGCTGACCGTCGCCCGGGACGCGGGCTGCAAGGTCGCCTACCTGCCCGGACTCGCCATGCGCCGGATCGCCGATCTGTATCCGGGCGAGGCGAAGACCGACGCGAAGGACGCCGCCGTCATCGCGGACGCCGCCCGCACCATGCCGCACACCCTGCGAACCTTGGAACTGACCGACGAGATCACCGCCGAGCTGACCGTCCTGACCGGCTTCGACCAGGACCTCGCCGCCGAAGCAACCCGCACCTCCAACCGGATACGCGGTCTGCTCACCCAGTTCCACCCGTCGCTGGAGCGCGTCCTGGGCCCGCGCCTGGACCACCAGGCCGTCACCTGGCTGCTGGAACGCTCCGGGTCCCCGGCCGCACTGCGGAAAGCCGGCCGCCGCAGACTCGTCGAAGTGATCCGGCCCAAGGCCCCGCGCATGGCTGCCCGGCTGATCGACGACGTGTTCGACGCCCTCGACGAGCAGACCGTCGTCGTCCCGGGGACCGGCACCCTCGATGTCGTGATCCCTTCCCTGGCCCGCTCGCTGGGAGCCGTCCACGACCAGCGCCGGGCCCTGGAAGCCCAGATCAACACCCTGCTGGAGGCTCACCCTCTTTCCCAGGTCCTGACCTCGATGCCCGGCGTCGGCGTCAGGACCGCCGCAGTCCTGCTGACCACCGTCGGTGACGGCAGCAACTTCCCCACCGCCGCCTCCTACGCCGGCCTCGCCCCACCACGAAGTCGTCCGGGACCTCGATCCACGGCGAACACGCACCCAGAGGCGTCAACCGGCAGCTCAAACGCGCGATGTTCCTGTCCGCCTTCGCCTGCATGAACGCCGATCCCGCCTCCCGCGCCTACTACGACAAATGCCGAGCCCACGGCAAGACCCACACCCAGGCCCACCTCCGCCTCGCCCGCCAACGCATCAGCGTCCTGTTCGCCATGCTCCGCGACGGCACCTTCTACGAACCCCGCGTCCCCCGGGCGACGGCTGCATGAACCAGCCCACAGGCAGGTCGACCCAGATCAGCGTCTTGTGTCGTCCGTCCACGCCGTGATCTCCGCGGCACCCCGACGGACAGCTTCTTCCGGATCCCGGGCGAGCTGCCCGCAGACCGCTGCGGCGTCCGGCACACCGTCCGTTCCCGCGAGCGCGTCATGCACCCCGGTCTGCAGCCAGTCGGCCTGGTTGTCGTCGGCCTCGGCAACCGCGAGAGCGATGAGCCTGAGGGCGGTCACCGTCCCCACCCGGGCCAGGGCCTCTGCCGTCTGCCGGGTCACCGCCGTGTCCTCGATGTCCAGCAGCAGCCCCATCAACGCTTCCGCAGCCTCAGGGACATCAGCGAAGGAAGCAAGGTCACGCCCGGCACGAACACGTTGCGACCACGAAGGAGACGAAGCCTCAGCCAAGGCCGCCGCCAACTCACTCATCATCTCCGGCACAACCAGACAGTCTCATGCCCCGAAGAAGATCGAACCCCGAACCGAAGCTGCCCACACGCTTGACGAAGAACATAGAGGCACCCCCCCGCGGCCACCTTGAGCTCCCCAACAACGCGGAACCGCACGGGACTTCAGTCGCCAGCTGAAACAAAGCGAGGCTGCAGGAGGCTTGTGGGCGGGCGCGGCGCGGGGATACAACCTGCTCGATAACGTTGTCAGAGCGAAAGGTCTCGCGCATGCCCCTTTCTCACAGGCAACCGCAACGCCGCCGTCTGCGAGCCTTGGTGGTCGCCGCAGCGGCCGCCGGGACGCTCGCCACCGGCAGCGCCGGAGCCGCCCTCGCCGGCCCGCTGCCCTTTTCCTCCGCGCGGTCCCAGGACCCGCTGGTCAGCGATCCCGCGTCGCTGGTCGACCCGCTGATCGGGACGGGCTCCGGCGGTGCCACGGTCGGCCAGGTGGACAGCTACCCGGGGGCCACCGCGCCCTTCGGCATGGTGTCGTTCAGCCCTGACACCCCCTCGCGGCCGGACGGCGGCGGCTACAACTACGACGACTCGTCGACCACTGGCTTGTCTCTCACGCACATGTCGGGCCCCGGCTGCGGGGCCTACGGCGACTTCCCCGTCCTGCCCACGGTCGGTGCCCTGGGAGCCGACCCGGCCGGCACGACCTCGGCGTTCCAGCACGCCCACGAGCACGCCGCGCCCGGCTCGTACGGGGTCACCCTCGACCCCGGCACGGCAACCGCGGTGCAGGCCGACCTGGCCGCGACCGAGCGCACGGGTGTCGGCCGCTTCACCTATCCCCCGACGACGGCCGCCAACCTGCTGTTCAAGATGGGCGCCGCGCAGTCCGGGAACCAGTCGGCGAGCATCCAGGTCGTGGGTGACCGCACGGTGACGGGCACCGAGACCGCCGGACAGTTCTGCGGCTCGCCCGGCACCTACCCGGTGCACTTCGTCGCGACGTTCTCGCGGCCGTTCTCCTCGTACGGCACCTGGCACACCGCGCCGACCGGGCCGAACGTCTTCACGCAGCCGACCGGCGACCTTCCCTGGAGCTACCACGAGGTGGCCGCCGGAGGCACGCCGGCCGACATCGCCCCCGCGACCGCGCCCGACGGCAGCAGCGCGGTGTCGTGGAAGCAGAGCAACGCCCTGGCCAACACCTGGATCCAGGCGACCCCGTCCGGCCTGACCCAGGGTGCCTCCTACCAGGCGAGCGTCACCCTGCAGGGCACCGGCAACGTCTACCTGAACTTCTACAACGGCAGGCAGGACGTCGGCGGCACACCCGTCAACCTCACGTCCACGCCCGTGACTTTGACCGTGGACACCACCATCGCGACCGGGTCCATCGGCGCGCCGCAGTTCCAGGTGCGCACCGCGGGAACGGGCCCGGTGGACCTGCTGGCCTCCGCCGCGTCGATCCGCCAGGACGAGGTGGTGAAGTCACCCGGCACCGCGAAGGTGACCGCGCACGGCTCGGGAACCGTGCGGGTACCGGCGGGTCCCGACGGCAAGCCGGCCCGCGCCGGCACCGGAACCCCGGTGGCGCCGCGCGGAGTCGAGGCGAAGGGAGCGCAGTCGCGTACGCAGGTGGCGAGCACCGAGGGCCTGGGATCGGGCGCCTGGGTCAGTTTCGACACCACCACCCGGCAGCAGGTGACGATGAAGGTCGCCCTGTCCTACGTGAGCCAGGACAACGCGGCCGCCAACCTGGAGCAGGAGGACCCCGGCTGGAGCGTCGACGCGGTCGCCCGGCGGACCTACGCGCAGTGGAACGGCATGCTGTCCCGCATCCGTATCGGAGGCGGAACCGCCGCCCAGCGGCAGGAGTTCTACACCGCGCTCTACCACACGATGCTGGAGCCCAGCATCTTCTCCGACGCGGGCGGCGACTACCTCGGCTTCGACGACAAGGTCCACCGGACCGCGCACGGCGCCGTGCAGTACGCCAACTTCTCCGGCTGGGACGTCTATCGCTCGCAGATCCCCCTGCTGGCCGTGATCGCCCCCGAGCAGACCAGCCAGATGATGACCTCGCTGCTCAACGACCAGGCGCAGGGCGGCTGGCTGCCCAAGTGGGGCTTCGCCAACGACTACACCGACGTCATGAACGGTGACGCCGCCGATCCGATGCTGGCCGAGGCGTACGCCTTGGGCGCACGGGACTTCGACGCCCACGCGGCGCTCGACGCCATGGTGAAGGGCGCGACGCAGATCCCGCCGTCACCGGCGGAGATGGGCCAGGGCTGGTACGTCGAACGGCCCCAGCTCGCCCCGTACCAGTCCCTGGGCTACGTCCCCAACACCACGCAGAGCTCCCTGTCCCCGACGAACAACGGCGCCTCGGAAACCCTCGAGTACGCGACCGCGGACTTCGGCATCGCGCAACTGGCCAAGGCCCTGGGGCAGGACGCGACCTACCAGACGTTCCTGAAGCGGTCCCAGAACTGGACGAACATCTTCAACACCGCCACCGGCTACATCCAGCCGCGTGACGGCGAGGGCCAGTTCCCGCAGTTCGATCCGACGACCGACGGGATGGGCGCGTTCGGCCAGTCGGGCTTCCAGGAGGGCAACGCCGCCCAGTACACCTGGTCGATCCCGCAGAACATCCAGGGCCTGATCACCGCGATGGGCGGTGACGATGCGGCCGTCAAGCGGCTGGACACCTACTTCCAGCAGCTCAACGCCGGCCCCAACCAGCCCTACGAGTGGGCCGGCAACGAGCCGGCGTTCGGCACTCCCTGGATCTACTCCTACGCGGGCGCGCCGTACAAGAGCCAGGAGATCGTGCACCGCCTGCTCACCTCGGTCTACGCGGACACCCCCGGGGGCGAGCCCGGCAACGACGACCTCGGTTCGATGAGTTCGTGGTTCGTGTGGTGCAGCCTGGGGATGTACCCGCCGACCCCGGGGGCGCCGGTGCTCACGCTGGGGGCGCCGATCTTCTCCCGGGCCGAGTTCGACCTGCCGGGCGGCCACCGGCTGCAGCTTTCGGCACCGGGCGCGTCGACCAGCACCTACGTCCACAGCGTCACGGTCAACGGCAGGCCCTGGTCGCGGGCGTGGCTGCCCGCGTCCCTGCTCACCGGCAGCGACGCGCCCGCCGGCCAACCGGCCACCACCCAGCTGACGTTCGCCCTCACGGGCACCGCCGACACCTCGTGGGCGGCAGCTGCGGCCGACGCGCCGCCGTCGTACCCCGCGGGCCCGCTGGAGTTCCCGCCGGGGCGCAAGCCCGTCATCCTCGCCCCGACCGGGCCCAACCTGCTCGGCGACTCGCCCACCGGTCAACTCGCCTGGCAGGGCCCGGTGCAGAACGGCGTGGGTTCCGTCCCCGGCACGGTGGCCGCCACGACCACGCCCGCGGGGGCGAGCGCGGTGCGGTGGACGCAGTCCTCGGCGGCCCCCAACACCTGGATCTGGGTGGATCCGGCGTCGCAGTTGCCGTCCGGCCACAGCTACCAGGCGTCCGTCACCGTGCAGGGCACCGGCTCGGTCTACCTGGACTTCTGGAACGGACAGCAGGACCTGTCCAGCCAGACCGTCCAACTGACCGGCACCCCGCAGACGCTGACCATCCAGGGCGCCGTCCCCTCGGCAGCCGACACCCACGTCCAGATCCGCACCGCGGACACCGGCCCGGTCGACCTGTACGCGAGCGCGGCCACGTTGCAGGTCCTGACGCCCCAGTAGGGCCGACGGCAGGCAGCCACAACAGCCCGGGGCCCCGTAGGCAGGTCGTACGGGGCCCCGGTGCATGGGCGCGGCCGGACGGTCGCGGGGTCCTCCAGGTCAGGGAGCACAGGTCCACAGGCAGACCTCACCCTTGTCCTCGGGGCTGTACCGCGAGCCACCGGCACTGGCCAGGGTCCGCCCGTCCGGGCTGAACACCACCGAGGAGACGATGTCCGTGTGCACCCCGGCCAGGGTGGCCAGTTCCTCACCGGTGGCCGGGTCCCACAGGCGCACCGCCTTGTCGTCGCCGCCGCTGGCCAGCAGGGTGCCGTCCGGGCTGAAGGCGACGCACGCCACGATCGACAGCGCGCCCTGGTATTTCGCGCCGCGTGCGCCGGTGAGGCCGGCGAAGGTCCGGTGACGCTTGCCGGAGACGGCGTCGCGCAGGTGGAACTGCTCGACGCCGACGCTGGCGAGCGTGCCCCCGTCCGGGCTGAACGCCAAGGAGCAGAAGGGGGACCGCGGGGACGTCAAGGAGAAGAGCCGCTCGCCGGTGGCGGTGTCCCAGGCGAAGACGTGCTCGTCAGACACGCCGGCCAGTGTCTTGCCGTTGGGGCTGAAGACCAGGTGGTTGACGCCGTCGGAGCCGCTACGCAGGGTCTGGTGGAGCGCGCCGGAACGCACATCCCACAGCCTGACCGGGCCGGAGCCGCCGGAAGCCAGCAGTCGCCCGTCGGGGCTGAAGGCGACGGTGTTCAGGCTGGTCAGCGGTCCGCCGTGCTTCAGTTCGCGCTCCGGCTCACCGGTGTGCGTGTTCCACAGCCTGATCAGCTTGTCCGCGCGGGTCGCCGCCAGCAGTCGGCCGTCCGCGCTGAATGCCACCGCGCTCATGTTCGACAGCCGCTTGCCGTGCCAGTCGGCCATCTCACTGCGCTGCTCGCCGGTTCCGGTGTCCCACAGTCGTACGCCCTGCCCGGCACCCGCCAGAACGCGGCCGTCGGGACCGAGGGCCAGCGCCCGTACGCCGCCGGGGACGGGCAGCGACGTGCGCAGCGTGAAACGGCTCGGCCGCGGAGCGGGGCGCGGCTCGCGGAGGGCGGTGGGCACGTCGCGGCGGGTGGTCGCGAGGGGGCCGCGGGCGGGCGGCACGGAGTCCGGGGGCGCGGCCAGCGCGTCGGCGAGCGCGTCGGCGTCCGGCCGGTCCCGGGGGCTCTTGGCGAGCAGCGAGGCAACCAGGTCGGCCAGCCGGCCCGGGACATCGGGGCGCCGGCCGGCCACAGGTGGCGCGGGCACCTCCGCGTGCTGCCGCAGCAGCGCGTACAGCGGCTGGCGTGGGGTGAACGGCGGCTGCCCGGTGAGGAGTTCGTACATGACGCAGCCGAGCGCGTACATGTCGCTGCGGGTGTCCAGCGGCAGGTCCTGGCACTGCTCGGGCGACATGTACGCGGGCGTGCCGACGACCCGGCCGCTCTCGGTCAGGGTGGAGGTCGTGTCGGTGCTGCGGGCGATGCCGAAGTCGCAGATCTTGATCCGGCCGTCGTCCTGGAGGAAGAGGTTCGCCGGTTTCAGGTCCCGGTGGATGACGCCCCGGCCGTGCGCGGCGGCCAGGGCCTGCGCGGTCTGCCGCGACAGGCCGACCACCGTGTCGAGCGGCAGCCCCTGCGGGTGCCGGGCCGCCAGGCGGGCCAGGTCGGCACCGTGCAGCAACTCCATCACCAAGAAGAGGTGCCCCTCGTGGCTGCCGGCGTCGTGCACGACGGTGATGCCCGGGTGCTGCAGACCCGCGAGCGTCGCCGCCTCCTTCTGGAACCTGCGCGCTGTTGTCAGGTCGGCCGACGTCTCGTGCAGCACCTTGACCGCCACGGCGCGGTCGAGCACCGTCTCGTCCCGCCCCAGCCACACCGCGCCCATGCCACCGCGGCCCAGCACCCGTTCGAGCCGGTACCGCCCGGCCAGTACATCCCCGTTCTCCATCCGGCGATTCTCCGGTACGGGGCCGGGGGGCGTCACTACCGTCCCGCTACGGTGCGGGGGCCGGTGTCACTTCGATGAGGGGTGCCACTCGCGGCGGAGGAGGCCGACGATCTCGGGGCGTGGGTGAAGGCGCAGCGGCTGGACTGGGAGCAACTGCTGCCCGCGCAGCGGTGGATGCTGGAGGACATGCTCCACCTGACCTCGGCGCAGGCGTCGAAGCGGCCGCCAGCGCCCCGCACGCAGGCCGCCCTTGTGCGCGACCGTGGCTGCCTGGCTGACACGAGGTGAGACAACCGGCCCGGCTCGGCCAGTATCGCGCGACCACGACGGCGTGCTCTGGCTTTACCGCGGCACCGGCAACGCAGGTGCTCCCTTCGCCGTCCGCACGCGCATCGGCGGTGGCTGGAACACCTACACCCAGATCACCGGCGTCGGCGACATGACCGGCGACGGGCACCCCGACCTGCTCGCCCGCGACGCCGCGGGCCGCCTCTGGTACTACCGTGGCACCGGCAACCCGGCCGCGCCGTACGCTCCCCGGGTACAGAACGGCACCGGCTGGAACACCTACACCAGCCTCATCTGACCGGCGCCCCGGGACCCGGTCTCCTCGATCCCGGGGCTGCCGGACGCCGGACCCCGGCCGATTCCGCCGCCGGCGCCGCCTACTCGCCGGTGGTCCCGGCAGCCCGTGGCGCTGGGACAGACGCCGGCGAGCTGCCGGTGACCATCGCGTGGACGAGCGCGTGAAGCAGTTCGGCCTGCTTGTCCTCGCTGAGGCCGGAGCCGCGAACCAGTCGTTCGGCCGCCAGGTAGCGAGACAGTTCCAGCGGCTGGTCGAAGTACGAGCGCATCGCCGAGGACGTCATCTCCTGGGATCTGACGAACGTCTTCGCGATGTATCCCGCGAGGGCCGCCCCAACCGCCCCCAGGCCGGCCGCCGCGACACTGCCGGACGTCGAGTCGGCGCGCAGCGCCACGACCACGAAGACCGCCAGGAGCGCGAAGCCCGCGACCATCGCGAACTGCGCGTTCCGGAAAGCCTTGTTGGCCTGGACGACCGCTGTCTCGTGATAGGCGCCGAGCCGCGCGTGCGTGACCATCCACAACTCCGGCAGGGCCAAGTCCCCGACATGTCCGGTTCCGACGTGCCCGGCCGCCCCCTGATAGGGAGGGGGTGGGCTGGGGAACTCGGTGCCGTCGCCTGCCGGCGGTGCGTCCGGTGGCCCATTCTGGGAGTACCAGGACGAAGGTTCGTAGTCGTGCAAGGGGGGAGGCACGGTCCACGGCCCGCCGGTGGGATCCCAGGTGAAATCCGGCCTGTCGTCGGGGTCCGGTGGCCCGTCGACGGAGTCTGGATCCTCGATCCCCGACCACGCGGGGGGCCGGGGACGCTGCTCCCCCGGCGCAGTGTCCGGTGGCGCGTCCTCGGAGGCTGGGATCGTGCGCGGCGCCGGTTGCGGCACCCAGGCTGGTGGTGGAGGTGGGAGCGGCCTGGACTCGCCTGGCGTGAGTTGCTGGCGAAGGGCCGCTTCGAGGCTTCTCTCGGCTTCCCGTAGACGCTGCCGGCTCCGATCGGCTCTCTCCTCGGTGGTCCATCTGATCCCGAGTGGGAAGATCGCGTGGTAGAGCAAGAACACGCCTGCAGCCCCAACGGCGGTCAGCATGCTGGGCGTCGCCCGGTGGACAACGAAAACGAACCCCACACACGCGCCGATCCCGCAGATCGATACCGCAAGACGCGCCAGCAGCGAGAACCGCTCGCCCCCGTCTCCCCCGTCGTTCGAAGTCGCCATACCCCCGAGCATCTCCCACGCCGCGGAAGGTGACAGGCAGGATCCGTGTTTCGTTATCCACCCCTGGCTGGATCCGTCACCGGTCCATGGGCTGCCCGTGGGAGCTCGCGTTCAGGTGTCAGCCAACGGTCCTGTAGGGGCAGGACGCCGCGGGCGCCAACCTCGGCCATCGATCTCACACCCCAGGACCTGCCGTAAAGTTCCGGCGCGGCGCAGGCGTAGCCCGAACTGCCGCGAGGACGGCCGCGGAGCGCCGATCGGCGTGTCGACGCCCTGCAAGGCGGGTGACCACGGTCTGCCGCTGCTGCATCCCCATGCCAGGCTGCCATCCCATCGACGCACCCCGCACCTCCGGCTTGTGGATCGCCTGGCCGAGGGGACGAGAAACTGGTTGCCGGCCAGGACGCGCTCTGACACGGTCGCGGCCATGATCGATGATGACGAGTCGCCTTGCCTGATCGTGACGGGGATGCCCGGGGCGGGGAAGTCGACAGTGACGAAGCTGGTCGCCGACCGGCTACCGCGTCGGCCCGCATGGACGGCTTCTTCATCAGCACACTGGTGGTCAGCGGTCACGTCTGGGCACTCGGCGAGCCGGCCGACGAAGCCGCGCGGCAAGTGGAGTTGTGCAACCGCAACCTCTGCGCACTCGCCAACAACTTCTCCGATGCCGGTTTCACGCCGGTAATCGACACGGTGATCCCCGACCGCAAGCAGCTGGACTTCTTCGTGTCCCTCCTCCGGGCTCGGCAGGTCCTCTTCGTCGTTCTGGCCCCGAGGATCGACGTGTGCCAGTACCGCAACACCGTCCGCGACCCGCAGGAGCGCTTCGACTTCGACGGCTACGAAACTCTGCAGTCCGACATGAAGCGCCAGTTCGGCGACGTGGGCTGGTGGTTCGATACCTCCGATCTCACTCCCGGCCAGACGGCCGATCGCATCATTCATCAAGCTCCCCACCGGGCCCTGATGGCCTGACCGCTCGCCAAGCCCCCGGCAGCGCCGGGTCAACGCCCCTGCCTGAGCCGACGCTCCAGGCGCCCGCGCGGCGCGCGGAACTCGACCCACTCGGCATACGCTGATAGGCCTTGTCGACGCCACCGCGGCGTGCTGCCCCGCCGCCGGCCCTGGTTGAGTTCAACTGACCGTAGCGACACCAAGCAGCTGCCGCCCAAAACCGCGCGCCGTGGGGAAGTCAGCTGGAAGTGGTGGGATCCTGGTTGCGCAATGCCGGGCATGGGGGAATCTCCCCCCAGTGAGAATCCGGAGGACGGAGTTCTCCTAACCCCACCCGACTTTCAGCGGAGTTCATATGACCACCGATCGCACGCCCCGTGTGGACGCCGCACGGATGGAGCGGACCTACGACGCTCCAGTCGAAGTCGTCTGGCAGCTGTGCACTACTGCCGCCGGCATCGAACAGTGGTGGACCACCGACGGTTTCGACACTCACGTGCGTGAACTCGACCTCAAGCCTGGCGGCACCCTGGTGTACACCATGACCGCGACCGCGCCAGAGCAGATTGAGTTCATGC
This sequence comes from Streptomyces sp. NPDC020917, assembly GCF_044333795.1. Classification (NCBI taxonomy): domain Bacteria; kingdom Bacillati; phylum Actinomycetota; class Actinomycetes; order Kitasatosporales; family Streptomycetaceae; genus Streptomyces; species Streptomyces sp. NPDC020917. The sequence goes on from NZ_JBIRRR010000037.1 coordinate 23,147, forward strand.
GCAGTGCCGGCCTGCCGCTGACTAGTGAACTGCGGAAGACCTTCACAGAGGTCGTGGCGCCGACACGGCTGGCGTTTCTGTCCTTGATCGACTTCGTGCCCGATCACGAGCCGTATGAGCATCTGACGACCCTCGACCTGGTGGCCGCCGGCCAGCGCACGACTGTGGTCATGTCGGTCGACCCTCTCCATGACGAGCCCTGGACGCAGCAGCACCGCTCTCACCGCCGCGCCGAGTTGGAGAACCTGGAAGCGGCACTGTCACGCCGCTCCGCATGAACTCCTCTCTCAGGCGAATCTGCGGCGGTGCGCAGGCGACTGGTGTCGCCTCGGCCAGCCGGAGGTACTCCAGCCCGCCGCGGGACGGCATCCGTTCGGCTGGGCTGACTGTTCAGGGTCCAGACGGCAGCGGGGGCTGGGGGGCTGGTGCTGTGGTGATGAGCGGCCCGCCGGTGGGCCCGGCGGGCCGCACATCGCAGCCGAAAAGTCCTCAGCCGCGACCGTTCTGGAAGTTCTCGCCGAGAGTGGCCGCGCGCGCCGCATCCGCACCATTGCCGGGTCCCGGCTGTCCGCCACCCAGCGGTCGATGGCAGCAGGACCTGAGCACTGAGCCCCTGGCCCTTCGGATTGGGTATCGCGCACTCAGCAGACCACGGTCATCGACTGCCGTGGGTCTCGACGGCGCTGGGACCGTGCCCGGGCGATGCGCGGGTCGGCGGCGGATGGAACGCTTACTCCTCGATCACGTCCCTGTCCTTCCTCACCTCGGCCGGCGCCGGCCGCCTCGTCGCCCGTGGCCAGGCTGGCGTGCTCTGGTAGCACCGCGGCACCGGCGACGCCGCCGTCAGAAGTGGGTGCCGCCGTCGATGCGGACCTCGGTGCCGGTGATGAACCTGCCGTCCTCGGAGCCGAGCATCGCGACCACGGACGCCACCGTCTCGGGGCCGGCGAAGCCCTGGCCGAGCGCCGGGGCGAGCTTCACGAAAAGGCTCATGTCGGCGTCCTCGGGCAGCCCGGGGCCGGCGCTCTGCTTGCTGGCGCCGCTGCCGTCGGTCATGCCGGAGGAGATGGATCCGGGCTGGACGGCGGTGAAGCGGATGCCCTGCTTCGCGTACTCGCTGGCGAGCGCGTGTGTCATGGACTGGATGCCGCCCTTGCTCGCCGCGTACGCCGCCATGTAGGGGTGCGCGAACATCGCCGAGGTCGAGCTGAAGTTGATGACCGCGGCGTCGCGGCCCTGCAGCAGCGCCGGAATGGACTCGCGGATCACCAGGAAGGTGCCGACGAGGTTGACCTGGATGATCCGGTTGAAGGACTCCAGGCTCATCGTGTGGGTGTGCGAGGAACGCAGGATTCCAGCCGCGTTGACCAGCACGTCCAGACCGCCGAGCGCGGCGGTCGCGGCGGCGACCATGTCGCGTACCGAGGCCTCGTCGGCGACGTCGACGACGAGCGTGGTGAGGCGGCCCGCGTGGGCGCCGGCCTGCTCGACGGTGTCCTTCAGGCCCTGCTCGCTGACGTCCGCGGCCACGACCGTGCCGCCCTCCGAGAGCATGCGCAGCACGGTGGCCTGGCCGATGCCCGAGCCACCGCCGGTGACCAGCGCGCGACGGCCTTCGTAGCGGTCCATGTGTCCTCCAACCCGGCCTTGCTGTTCTCCAACGCGGCCCCTGTGATGCCGACTCTCTTGGTGTCGACATTCTCGATACGCCATTCACGCTACTCCCGGATGGCACGTTTTGCCACTTAGGCATAACGTGCCGACTATGGCTGTGCGGCGTAGGCTTCCTGCGGTGAGCACCAAGCCGACCTCCCCCTCCCTGACCGAGCGCCGCAAGGCCGCCACGCAGCTCGACATCGCGCACGCGGCGGCCGAGCTCTTCGCCACGCACGGGCCGGACGGCACGACGGCCGAGGACATCGCCCGGCACGCGGGGGTCGCGCTGCGGACCTTCTACCGGTACTTCCGCTCCAAGCAGGACGCGGTGAGCCCGCTGCTCGTGGTCGGCGCCGACCGCTGGCGGGCACTGCTGGAGGCGACGGAGCCGGGCGCGGCACTTGCTCAGGCGCTGGAGGCCGCAGTCGCACAGGCGCTGTCCGTACCGGACGAGGAGGCCGCGCGGGCACTGCTGCGCACGCGCGGGCTGCTGCGGGCCGCCGCTGAGGACCCGGCGCTGCGGGCCGTCTGGTACCGCGTGAACCAGGAGTCCGAGGAACGACTGGTCCCGGTGGTCGCCCGGCTCGCAGGCCAGGACGCGGAACCGCTGGAGGTACGGCTCGTGGCAGCCGCCGCCACCGACGCAATCCGGATCGCGCTGGAGGCCTGGGCCGGTACCGAGGCGGGGGCCGAGGGACCAGGCTCCCCCGCCGTTCTCGCGGTACGGTGCCTGAGCGAACTCACGGGCGGGATGCGACTGTTGGCACCACAGAGCGACGGTGCCCGAAAGCCGCGCGGAACCTAGCCAGCTCGTCACGCTCCGCCCTTAGGCGAGGGGGCCGAGGTTCCGAGGTGCTCGCCTTGTCCAGGAGAACCGGTTCTCGTCAGGGACTCGAGAACGGTGCGCCAAGCCGTCCACGAACCCCGTGGCCCGGGAGGAACCGATCTGCCCCTTCGGGGCGGTGGGCACCCTCCCAGGCGCGGCTCTGGGGACCCCCGCGCCCTCGCCGGGCGGCACGGCCAGGGCGGAACGGGGGGTCCGGTGAAGTCTCCGCGCCGACCGGACGCCAGGGGCTTTCGGTCTTCCCGCCGCTGTGGTCGGCCCAGGGCCGCCAAACCTGCGGGCGACCAACCGCCGTGCGGTGCCCAGGGCGGAACTCCTGGGCCTTGACCGCGACGCGTGCCTGCAGTTCGGCGGGGTCTGCCCAGGCTTCCTCGGCACCGCATGAACCGGCTCACCCACCCAGACGCCGGAAGCCGCCCCCGACCGGGTCCCGGCGGGGGGCCGGATGCCCGGGGCGTCCCGTCGAGTCCTGGGCCGGCCGCGGTCAGGCGGTGCAGCCGGCCACGGGAGACGGGCTGCCCACGCAGTTGGTGGGACGGTTTCCCGAAATGCGGGAGTGGTGGTTCACCAGGGTGTCTCCGACGTCGTTGAACACTCCTCCCGGCGCGCCGCCCGCCGTGTTCCTGGTGACGGAGGTGGAGTTGAGGAAGAGGCTGGTGCCGGAGTCGACGTTGTAGATGCCGCCGGCCAGCAGGCCCGCGGTGTTCTTCGCGATGACGCTCCGGCGGAAGGTGGCCGTTCCCATGTCCGCGTTGGTGACGCCCCCTCCGTGGTCGGAGGCGTTGTTGGCGGCGACCGTGCTGCGGTCGACGGTCATCCGCCAGTTGTTCCACAGGCCCCCGCCGTCGCCTGCCGTCACCCGGTTACCGGTGATGGTGCTCCCCGCGATGCTGAGCACGTCGTCGTTGAACACGCCTCCGCCGTAGAAGAAGCTGGAGGTGTTGCCCTCGATCGAGGTGGAAACGACGGAGGTGTCGCCCTCAGCGGAGATCCCGCCGCCGGAGGCCGTGGCGCGGTTTCCGATCACCCTGGACCCCACGAGTTTCATGGTTCCCATGTTCACGATGCCGCCGCCGTCACCGTCGGCGGTGTTCCCCTTGACCAGGACAGATGTCGCGTGGAGCTTCCCGTGATCCTGGACGAGGACGCCCCCGCCGTCGCCGGTGACACTGCCGTTCTCGATGGTGACGTGGCCGATCGCCGCCCTTCCCCCGGCCGCGACGTCCAGGAGGCGAAAGAGGCTCGCCGTAGTGCCGCGCCGAAGAGTGGCGCCGTTGCCGTCGATCGTGACGGCTCCCGTGATGGGAGGCGTCGCGTCATCTGCCGAGAAAGGCGCGGTGAAGTCGTAGACACAGCCCTTGGCAAGACTGATCTCGCCGGAACCCCGGGCATTGGCCGCTTTGACGGCCGCGACGAGAGCGGCCGTACTGCATCGCACACCCATAGGCGTGCTACGGGCGACGGCGGGGCCTACGCAGAAGACGGAAGCGGCCGTAACAATCGCGGCGACACCGGCAAGGGATCGACGTACTGGCATGGCGAGGCATTCCTGCTTTCGGGTCGGTGGGCGCAAAGTCGGCTACCTGCAAGGAGTGCACAACGCAACCGCGTCGCAGTGTTGATATACGCCTAACCGGTTTTCAGAACGCGGACCCGCACGGCGCACTCGCTCGTTCGGTCGGCAGGACAACCCGAAGAGACCTGCTTCCCGCCTCGGCTCCGCGGACTGGCAGGTCCTCGCCGGAGCGCTGGCGCATGCGATGGACAGCGCGGAGCAGGCGCGCGCCGGGGCGGCCTCCTCCCACACCGGGACGCAGTCCCGGTGTGCTCGTCCTCGCCGGGGCCGGGGCCGGAACCAGTCGGTCGTCCGCCAGGTAGCCAGGTAGCCGGACAGCAGATCGCGGTGTCGCCGGCGGGTGGAGTCGCGGCGGCCGGTGTGGAGAGGGGGACGCGTCCGGGTCCGTTCCTGATTCGCCGGGGCAGGACCTGGCAGGACCTGGCTGGAAGCGTCACGCCTGGCGCGTGGGGAGCACGACGACCTGACGCAGGTTCACGTGCGCGGGCCGGCTGGTGACGTAGGCGATCAGGTCCGCGATGTCGTCGGCGGACAGGGCCGGGTCGATGACCTGGAACATTCCGCCCAGTTGGGCGGCGAGTTCCGGGTTGTCGATGTGGCTGCCCAGTTCGGTGCCGGTCAGCCCGGGCTCGATGTTGGTCACCCGCACGTCCCGCGGCCCGAGTTCCGAGCGCAGCACGGCGGACAGGTGCGTCACCGCGGCCTTGGTCGCGCCGTACACCGCGTATCCGGGGAAGACGGTGTGCGCGCCGATCGACGACACGTTGACGAGGTCGGCGCGCCGTCCTGCGGCCGCGGCGGCCAGCAGGTCGTCGCGGAAGGCGTCGATGATCCGCAGGACGCCTGCCACGTTGGTGTCCAGCATCCGCAGCCACTCGTCGGTGCGGCCCGCGTCCACGGGGTTGGCGAGCATCACTCCGGCCGCGTTGACCACCAGGTCGACGGGGCCGTGGGCGTCGTGGACGCGGGCGGCAGCGGCCGTCACGGAGTTCGTGTCGGTGACGTCGACGGGGACGGCGAGGGCCTCGCCGCCTTCCGAGGTGATCTTCCCGGCCAGCTCGGCCAGCCGGTCGGCGCGCCGGGCCAGCAGAGCGACGCGGGCGCCGTGCGCGGCCAGCAGCCGGGCGGTGGCCTCGCCCATGCCGCTCGCCGCCCCGGTGACGACGGCGGTGCGGCCGGCCAGGCCGCCGAATCCGCTCGTAGCGGGCGTGCCAGCGGTGTTCGTGGTCATCGTGTTCATGATGGAGGTGCTCCCCGGTAGGTGAGGTGCGCCGCGACGGGGTTCCGCCGGGCGGTGATCCCACCGTGCCGGGGGCGGGATCCCCCACCCAGTGCACCGCTGAACCTGGGTCCGCCAGTACCAGGTTCGCGGTCGCGGCGCCGCCTAGGATCGGGCCCATGGACAACACGCTCGGGGGATTCCTGCAGTCGCGCAGGGCGCGCATACAGCCCGAAGAGGTGGGGCTGCCGCCGTACGGGCGCCGGCGCGTGCCGGGGCTGCGCCGCGAGGAGGTGGCCCAGCTCGCGGGGGTCAGCGTGGACTACTACATCCGGCTGGAGCAGGGGCGCGGCCGGCACGTCTCGGACGAGGTGCTGGACGCCGTGGCCCGGGTGCTGCGGCTCGACCCGGCCGAGCACACGCACCTGCACGACCTGGCCAGGCCCGGCCGTGCCACCCGCCCCGGCTCCCGCACACCCGCGGCGTCACCGCGGGTGCGGCCGGGCGTGCGGCTGATGCTGGACGGCATGCAGGACGTCCCGGCGTTCGTGCTCGGCCGCCGGATGGACGTGCTCGCCTGGAACGACCTGTGCGGTGCGCTCCAGGACTTCCGGCCCGGCACCGTACCGAACATGGTGCGCGCGGTGTTCCAGTCCCCCGACGCACGGTCCCTCTACCCCGACTGGCCGGCCGTGGCCGCCGAGACGGTGGCGTACCTGCGCCTGGACGCCGGGAAGCACCCGGACGACCCGGAGTTGGCCGCGCTGGTCGGTGAACTCTCCGTCAAGAGCGAGGACTTCAGGCGGCTGTGGGCCGACCACCTGGTCAAGGAGAAGACGTTCGGGGTCAAACGGATCGACCACCCCGTGGCCGGGGAGCTGGAACTCGCATACGAGACGCTCGCGTTGCCCGGCGACCCGGACCAGACCGTGGTTGTCTACTGCGCGCCGGCCGGATCCCCGACGGCCGAGCGGCTCGCCCTGCTCGCCAGCTGGGCCGCCACCACCTCGACCGTCACCGCCCCGACAACCACCCCTGCCGCGCCCGACAACGCGTCGTAGTCGCGTAGTTCCTCGGTGGCATACGCCGTGGCCTCGGCGTCGAAGCCGGCCCACCGTTCGGGTGCCTCGGTGACGCCGTCCAGCCAGACGAGGGTCGATTCGATCAGTCTGCGCATGGCCGTTCTCCTTCTGCGGTGGCTGGTCCGGCGGTCGCCGGCCGGTCTCAGGCGGGCTGCCGGCCGGCGGCCCGTCTGTGGTCAGCGGATGGTGATCTCTTTCATGTCGATGGCGACCAGCAGCGGATCCGGGACGCGCTGGTAGTCGCCCTGCCAGGCTTGACATCCTCGCCGCCCTGAAGGACGGCGATTCCCGCCTACCGCGCCGTTGAAGGCTGCGGTGTCGGGTGGGTTCCTGCTTCACTGCGCTGTGC
>NZ_JBIRRR010000038.1:0-24505 GCF_044333795.1 Streptomyces sp. NPDC020917
CCCGCGGCCCGCAGATGGGCTGGGCGCGCTGGGGGCACCTCCCAGGCGCAGCTCTGGGGGACCCCGCGCCCCTGACGGGGCACGTCCCTGCCCCGCCCGGTGGTCCGGAACGGACCGAACTGCCCCTTCGGGACGGTGACGACCCGCGGCCCGCAGATGGGCTGGGCGCGCTGGGGGCACCTCCCAGGCGCAGCTCTGGGGGACCCCGCGCCCCTGACGGGGCACGTCCCTGCCCCGACAGGGCAGCGTCGCCGTCACACGGCCCGTGCGTGGCTGTGCGCGCAGTTGCTCGCGCCCCCGACAGGGCAGCGTCGCCGTCGCACGGTTGGTGGGGGGTGCTCGCCGCAGGTGAGGGGTGTCGGAGGTGGGGCCTAGAGTCGGGGGATGAGCAAGGGGCTGGGCGTCGCGGGTCGAAGAGCGGTGCGGGGGGCGGACCCGGAGACCGGACGGGTGAAAGCGCCCCCGGCGGTGTGCGCGGCGCTGGTCGCGGCCGGGCTCGCGGTCCCGCACGGCCGCGGCGGCCACCACAGCCACTACCTCACCACCGAGGGACGCCGGCTGCGGGCCGAACTCGCGGAGGCCGGTGCCACGCAGGAGCAGGCGCCCGGCGCCGAGCCGCCCGCCCCGGCGGGCGGCTCCTTCACCGCGGACGACGGCTCGGGCGCGACCGCGCCCACCGACCCCGCCCGGCGCGCGGCCGAGGTCGCCACCGCCTGGGAGGGCCTGCTGCAGATCCGGTCCGTGCTGATGGACGGCGTCACCACCCGGCCCGCCCCCTGGGAGCGCGAACGCGTCGTGCACGCCGTGGCGTTGGCCCTGGAGGCGGCGGGCTGCCCGCCGGCCCGGCCCGGCTCGCCCGGCGCCTCCGGCTACCGCGTCGCCGCCTCCCCCCACCCGGGAACGGCCGAAATCTCGTGGTCCCCCACGCCGTCGGCGGACGCGCTCGACCGGTGCGCGCAACTGCTGACCGCCCGCGGCTGGCAGTCCACCCGGCACCGCTCGCGCGCCGGGGACCCCTATCTGCTGACCACGCCGGCCAACCGCTGAGGCCGCTTCCCGGCCCTGGGCGGCTCCCCGTCGCAGGCCGCCACCTGCACGATCTAGAGTCGCGACCATGGAATACCGTCATCTCGGCCGCAGCGGCCTGATCATCAGCGAGATCGCCTACGGCAACTGGCTCACCCACGGCTCCCAGGTGGAGGAGGACGCGGCGACCGCCTGCGTCCGCGCCGCCCTGGACGTCGGCATCACCACGTTCGACACCGCGGACGTCTACGCGGGGACCCGCGCCGAGTCGGTACTCGGCCGGGCGCTGAAGGGCGAACGACGCGAGGGCCTGGAGATCTTCACCAAGGTGTTCTGGCCGACCGGTCCCGGCCACAACGACCGCGGCCTGTCCCGCAAGCACATCAGGGAGTCCATCGACAACTCCCTCAGCCGCCTCCAGACCGACTACGTCGACCTCTACCAGGCCCACCGGTTCGACCGGTTCACGCCGCTGGAGGAGACGATGGAGGCGTTCGCCGACGTCGTGCACTCCGGCAAGGCGCACTACATCGGCGTCTCGGAGTGGACCGCGGACCAGATCCGCCGGGCGCACGCGCTCGCCCGCGAGCTGCACATCCCGCTGGTGTCCAACCAGCCGCAGTACTCCGCGCTGTGGCGGATCATCGAGGGCGAGGTGGTCCCGGCCTGCGAGGAGCTCGGCATGGGCCAGATCGTGTTCTCGCCGATCGCGCAGGGCGTGCTGACCGGCAAGTACCGGCCGGGCCAGGAGCCGCCGGCCGGCTCGCGCGCCACCGACGACAAGGGCGGCGCGTCGATGATCGGCCGCTACATGCGCGACGAGCTGCTGGAGCGGGTGCAGCTGCTGGAGCCGCTGGCCGCCGACACCGGGCTGACCATGGCGCAGCTCGCGGTGGCCTGGGTGCTGCAGAACCCGAACGTGTCGGCGGCGATCGTCGGCGCCTCCCGTCCTGAGCAGGTCGCGGAGAACGCGAAGGCCGCGGGCGTGCGGCTGGACGCCGAGGTGATGGCCGGGATCGAGGAGGCGCTCGCGCCGGTCGCGGTCACCGACCCCAAGCGGGTGCAGGACAACGTGCCGGTCCAGCGGCCGTAGTGCGGCTCCCGCGTGCGGTCGCCGACCTGCCCGGCCGCCTGCACCTGCCGACCGGCCGGCGGCTGCTGCTGCCGGCCGGTCTCGCCGTGGCGCTCGCGGTGCTCGCGGCGGTGGTGCTGAGCCGGCACGGCACGCCCTACGCGGTCGACACGGGGCCGCACCGCTGGTCGGTGCGGCACCGGCCGCACGGCTGGGCGGCCGCGGCTCGGGCCGTGACGGCCGCGGGCACCGGCCCCTACCCCTATCTGGCGGCGGCGGTCGGCGGCTGGCTGGGCGGCGGTCGGACCGCACGCCGCGGGGTGCCGAGCGCCCTGCTGGCCGTTCTGGTGCTGCTGGCGGGGCAGCTGGTGCGCACCGGTCTGATGGCGGTGTTCCGCCGCGCCCGGCCGCCGGCCGCGGACTGGGCGGCGCACGCCTCGGGCTACGCGTTCCCGTCCGGCCACAGCGCGTCGAGCGCGATGGCCGCGGGGGTGCTGGCCTGGGGCCTGCTGCGGGCGCTGCCGGGGCCCGCGGGCCGGGCGGCGGCCGCGGTGTGCGGGGTGGCGGCGCTGCTGATCGGCGCCACCCGGGTGTACCTCGGGGTGCACTGGCCGACGGACGTCCTGGGCGGCTGGCTGTTCGCCGGCTGCTGGCTGGCCCTGGCGCTTCCGCCGCTCGCGGCGTTCGCCGGAGGTGGCCGGCCGGAGGGCCGGCCGCCGCCGTCTCAGACGGACACGCCGTGCGAGCGCAGGTAGCGCAGCGGGTCGATGTCGTCGCCGTAGTCGGGGCCGGTCCTGATCTCGAAGTGCAGGTGCGGCCCCGTGACGTTCCCGGTGGCGCCCGAACGCCCTATCCGCTGGCCCTCGTTGACCTGCTGACCGACCTTCACCGAGATCTGCGACAGGTGGCCGTACTGGCTGTAGCGGCCGTCGGCGTGCCGGATGACGATCTGGTAGCCGTACGACCCGCCCCAGCCGGCGGTGACGACCCGCCCGGCGGCCACCGAGTGGACGGAGGTCCCGGTGGAGACCAGGAAGTCCACGCCGGTGTGGTAGCCGCTCGCCCAGCTGCTGCCCGAGGCGTGGTACGCCGTGCCGATCGGCGCGTGTGCGACAGGGAGCGTGTACCCGGTACGCACGGGTGCGGAGGCGGGCGCGGTCCGGCGCTCCAGGGTGTGCGTCCCGGCCGGCTTGGCGGCAGACCTGGCCGCCGGCTTGGGCTTGGGCTTCGGCTTCGGCTTGGTGGTGCTCGCCGGGTGCGGGGCGGACTTGTGCGCGGTCTTCGGCGGTTCCGCCTTGGCCGGCGCAGCCTTGCCAGGCGCTGCCTTGGGCGCCGCCTTCGGCTTCGCCTTCGCCCCCGACGAGGGCATGGCCAGCCGCTGGCCGGGGAAGATCAGGTCGGGGTCGCTGCCGACGACCGGCTTGTTGTCGGCGTACAACTGCGGCCAGCCGCCGGCCACATGATGGTCCTCGGCGATCCCGGACAGGGTGTCGCCGCGCACGACGGTGTAGTGGTCGTGTCCCGCGGGGTGTGCCGGCGCCTGCTGCGCGGCCCTGGCCGCTGACGGCGTCCTGCCCGCGGGCTCGACCTCGGCCTTCCGGGCCGCCGCGGTGCGGTGGGCGGCGGACCGCACCTTGGAGGCGGGGACCTGCACGGTGTGCGAGGAGGTCGCGACCTGTCGGGTCAGCCCGGCCTGCACCGAGCAGACCGGCCAGGCGCCCGGGCCCTCGCTGCGCAGCACCCGCTCGGCCACCGCGATCTGCTGGTTCCTGGTGGCCAGGTCCGCGCGCGCGGCATACACCGCGCCGCCGAAGGACTTCCACGTGCTGGACGCGAACTGCAGCCCGCCGTAGTAGCCGTTGCCCGTGTTGATCTGCCAGTTCCCCGAGGACTCGCAGGCGGCGACCTTGTCCCACACGCCCGCGGTGGCGGCGTGCGCGGTGCTGAGGCCGACGAGCGGGAGGGCGAGTCCCGCGCCGCTCGCCGTGACGGTGAGCGAAGCCTGCGACACCCGGCTGGGGCGGTAACGGCGGTGGCGTCCGCGTAAGGGCATGGTGCGCGTCCTCTCCAGGACCGGCCGCAGTGGCCTGGGGCTGCCGAACACCCGTGTGCCGGGCGGGCCAAAGATAGGCCCGCGCGACGCGCAGCCACAAGAGTGCCCGGGCGGGCACGGACGGTGACGGGGAATCCCGTCGCCGAGGGAGTGTTGAGACGTAGGTGAGCTCCGTACTGCGCGACACCCCGTTCTCCGTACTGGACCGCTCCCGCGTCCGCCGCGATCCCGGCGGGCCGGAGCAGCGGCAGGGGCAGCCGGGCGGGCCGCGGGCGCTGCGCGACACCGTGGCCCTGGCCCGGGACGTCGAGGCGCTGGGCTATCACCGGTTCTGGGTCTCGGAGCACCACAGCGTGCCCGGCGTCGCCGGGTCGGCGCCGACGGTGCTCGCCGCGGCGGTCGCCGCGGCCACCTCCCGGATCCGGGTCGGCACCGGCGGGGTGATGCTGCCCAACCACCGGCCGCTGGTGGTCGCCGAGCAGTTCGGGGTGCTGGAATCGCTGTACCCGGGCCGGATCGACATGGGCCTGGGCCGCTCGGTGGGCTTCACCGGCGGGATCAGGAAAGCGCTGGGGGCCGGCAAGGACGAGGCGGCCGCGTTCGACGCCCAACTGACCGAACTGCTCGGCTGGTTCACCGCCGAGCAGCGTGCCCATCCGCAGGTCCACGCCTGGCCCGCGGAGGGGCTGCGGCCGCAGCCGTTCCTGCTGGCCACCGGCAGCGGCGCGGAACTGGCCGCCGCGCAGGGCCTGCCGCTGGTGATCGGCGGCATCCGCGGCGAGGAGGCGATGCTGCGCGCGGTGGACCGCTACCGCGCCGCGTTCCGGCCGTCGGTCTGGGCGGCCGAGCCGTACGTCGTGCTGTCGGGCACGGTCGCGGTGGCCGCGACCGGCGAGCAGGCCAGGCGGCTGCTGGTGCCGGAGGCGTGGTCGACGGCCTACTCCCGCACGCACGGCGTCTTCCCGGCCCTCGATCCGGCGGACGCGATCGCGGCACGCACCATGACCGGGCCGGAGCGGGACCGCTTCGAGGAGGCGATGGGCGGGCACGTGCACGGCGCGCCCGAGGACGTCGCCAAGGCCCTGGAGTCGCTGCTGGCCCGCAGCGGGGCCGACGAGTTCCTGGTCACCACCAGCACGTACGACCGCTCCGAGCTGCTGGAGTCCTACCGGCTGCTGGCCGAGGTGCTCGGCGGGGCGCCGGGTAGGGTCGTCGGATGACCGCACACAAGCCGGCCGGGCTCGACGTGCGCTGGCATGCGGGCTGGCCGTCGGCCAAGCACGATCCGGCGCCCGAGATCCAGGTCCACGCCTACGACGACAGCACCCTGATCCTGCGCCATAACATGTCGGTGCACTTCGAGGCGCCGTTCCTGTTCCTGCTGTTCGGCGCCGAGCGGGCGCTGCTGCTGGACACCGGGGCGACGGCGGATCCGGCGCACTTCCCGCTGCGCCGGACGGTCGACGAGGCGGTCGCCGGATGGCTGGCCGGGCATCCGCGGTCCTCGTACGGCCTGGTGGTCGCGCACACCCACGGCCACGGCGACCACGTGGCGGGCGACGGGCAGTTCGCGGACCGGCCGGACACGGTCGTGGTGGGTCACGACCAGGAGGCGGTGGCCGCTTTCTACGGTCTGGCCGAATGGCCGTACGGCGACGCGGAGTTGGACCTGGGCGGCGGCCGGATCGTGGACGTGCTCCCCGGCCCGGGCCACGAGGCGGCGGCGACGGTGTTCCACGACCGGCGCACAGGGCTGCTGTTCACCGGAGACACCCTGTACCCGGGCCACCTGTACGTCCGGGATCTGGCCGCGTACACCGCGACGGTCGACCGGCTGCTGGCGTTCTGCGAGCGGCACCCGGTGACCCATCTGCTGGGCTGCCACGTCGAGATGACGACGACGCCGGGCGACGACTACCCGCGCGGCACCACCCACCAGCCGGACGAGCCGCCGCTGCAGATGACCGTCGGCCAACTGCGGGACCTGCGCCGGGCGCTGGCCGAGGTCGGCGGCCGCCCGGGCGTCCACCGCTTCGACGACTTCCTGCTGCACCTCGAGATCGGGGAGGACGTGTGAGGGCCGCGACCGAGGGGGGCGCCGCCGCTGGCGGGGTGAACGTCGGCATCGTCGGGATCGGCAACTGCGCGTCCTCGCTGGTGCAGGGCGTCACGTTCTACCGGGACGCGCCCGAGGGCACACCGGGGCTGCGGCACCCGGTGTGCGCGGGGTACGCCGTCGGCGACGTCCGGTTCACCGCCGCGTTCGACGTCGACACCGCCAAGACCGGCCGGGACCTGTCGGAGGCGATCCGGGCCGCGCCCAACAACGCGCGCATTTTCGCCGAAGTGCCGCACCTGGGCGTGCCCGTGACCGAGGGCGCGCTGTCCGACGGGGTCGGCCGCAGCGCCTCCGGGCAGTTCGACGCCCGGGGCGCCGCCACCGCCGAGGACGTCGCCGGGCGGCTGCGGGAGTCCGGCACGCACGTGCTGGTGAACTTCCTGCCGGTCGGCAGCCAGGCCGCGTCCGAACTGTACGCGCGGGCCGCGCTGCTGGCCGGCTGCGCCTTCGTCAACTGCATCCCGGCGGTGATCGCCCGCTCGCCGCGGTGGGCGCGGCAGTTCGAGGAGGCCGGGCTGCCGCTGGCCGGCGACGACCTGAAGAGCCAGTTCGGGGCGACGCTGCTGCACCGGGCGCTGATGGATGTGCTGCAGCGCAACGGCGTTGCCCTGCACAGCACTTATCAGCTGCTCGGCGGCGGCAACATGGACTTCCTGAACATGCAGGACCCGGAGCGGATGGCCACCAAGAAGGCCACGAAGGCGCAGGGCGCGCTGGCCGGCGGCGCCCCGGGCGGCAGCGGGCCCGCGATGCATGTGGGCGCCGACTTCATCCCCTTCCTCGGCGACCGCAAGGTCGCGTTCATCCGCGTGCAGGGCGAGGCGTTCGGCGGCACGCCCGTCGAGGTCGACCTGCGGATGGAGGTCGACGACTCCCCCAGCGCCGCGGGCAACGTGCTGGACGCGGTGCGCTATCTGAAGGCCGCGATGGACCGCGGGATCGGGGGCGTGGTGGACCCGGTCTCCGCGGCCGTGATGAAGGCGACGCCGACGCCGCTGGACGAGGACGCGGTGGCCGCGGGCCTGCGGGACCTGACCGGCTCCGGCTGAGACGCCGCGAGGCCACGGGCGCGACGCGGCCTGCGCGCGACGAGATGCGCGAGCTGACCGGCGCAAGGTGACCGGCGCAAGCTAGCCGGCGCGAGCTGCCGCCACGACAACGGCCCTGGTCGGGGCCGTGTGCGGCCGGCCCGCGCCGGAGGATCCCGCGGCGCGTCCGCGGGCGGATCGACCCGCTGCTGACGGTGGCTCACCCGCCCGCGGGGCGGCCTCCGTCAGCCCCCGGCGCGCCATTCCCCAGGCGATGTGACGGCGTGTCGGCTTGCCCCGACGGTCCGTCACCCTTCGCCTTACCGGACCTCATCCGGATGGCGCCCGTCGCCGCGCCGTCCCGCGGAGGCGTTCATACGGTGATCGCATGACTGCCTTCCGTCCCCCTTTGCACCGCTCTGTCCGGGCCCTGACCAGGCCGTTTCCCCGTACCGCGGTGACCGTTGCCGCCGCCTGCGCGCTGTGCGCCCTGTCCGTGGTGCCCGCCGCGGGCCCGGTTCTCGCCGACGACGGCGACGGCCAGGGCTCGCAGGGGTCCCCGTCCTCCGTCTCGATGGCCGGGGGCGGCGCGCTGCTCTTCGAACCCGGCGTGCACGCCGAACCGCACTCCGGCGCGCCGGACGTGCCGTCCGGCCTGTCCGCCCTGTCCTGGCTGGTGTCGGACGCGACGACCGGACAGGTGCTGGCCGCCAAGAACGCCCACCGCCAGCTGCCGCCCGCCTCGACGCTGAAGACACTGTTCGCCGACACCGTCCTGCCGCGCTTCTCCCGGGACACCACGCACAAGGTGACCGACTCCGACCTGGCCGACATCGGCGCGGGCAGCAGCCTGGTCGGCATCCAGGCCGGCCAGACGTACACCGTCGCCGACCTGTGGCACGGGGTGTTCCTCGCCTCCGGGAACGACGCCGTCCACGTGCTGGCCCACATGAACGGGTCGGTGTCGCAGACGGTCTCCGAGATGCAGGCCAAGGCGCGGATGCTGGGCGCCGAGGACACCCACGTGGTCTCCCCCGACGGCTACGACGAGCCCGGGCAGGTGTCGTCGGCGTACGACCTCGCCGTGTTCGCCCGCGCCGGGCTGCAGAACGCCGACTTCGCCGACTACTGCTCCACCAAGTCCGTCGACTTCCCCGGCGGTTACGACGCCCACGGCAACTACGTCGACTCCTTCGGCGTCGAGAACACCAACCGGCTGCTGACCGGGGAGAAGGGCGTGACGCCCTACCCCGGGCTCATCGGCGTGAAGAACGGCTACACCACCAACGCCGGCAACACGCTGATCGCCGCGGCACGCCGGGACGGCCGGACCCTGATCACCACGGTGATGAACCCTCAGTCCGGCGCGCTCAACGCGGTGTACAACGAGGCCGCCGAACTCCTCGACTGGGGCTTCGAGGCGGCCGGCCGGACCACCTCGGTCGGCACCCTCAACACCGCGCAGCCCGCCGGCCTGCAGGGTGCCTCGGCGGCGGCGCCGGGCACCAAGCACGACCAGCAGGCCGGCCCCGCCACCGCGCCCAAGCAGGCCCGGGAGGCCGGCCGGGCCGACGAGGCGGACGAGGCCGGCAAGGCCACGGCCACCGGCAACCTCCCCGCCTCCCCCGCGTCCGCCCACGGCTCGACCACGTCGGCGACGGCCTGGTACATCGGCGGCGGCCTCGCGGTCGCGGCCGGGGTGTCGGTGCTGGTGCTGCGCCGCAGGAGCGCCGGCCGGGCGAGTTGAGGCGGCGGCCCGCGGCGCACGCGGGACCGGCGGCCGGCACGGTGCGGCCGCCGGTTCCGGCCGGACCGGCCGTCGCCGGAACCGCCGCGGTGACGTGGCCGTTCACCCGGCGATAGGGTCGATTGCCCGGCTGCCCCCGGGCAGGCGGTGCAGCCGGCCGCCGAAGTCCGCGTCCGCGTCCAGAGGGAGCCGCCAGCGCATGAGCCGTCGTTCGACCGGGGTGGGGTCCGCGTGGGCGGAGGTCCAGCGCCAGCGGCAGCGCCAGGCGGAGGCCCAGCAGCGTGCGCTGGTGCAGCAGCAGCGCGAGGCGGAGCGTCAGCAGCGCGCGGCCGAACGCGCGCTGGCCCGCAGCCGCAGGGAGCAGCAGGCCGAGTACCGCAGCCGCCGGGAGGCCGACGCCCGCCGGCGCACCGACGAACTCGACGCCAGGATGGCGGAGTTGGCCGGTCTGCTGCGGGCCGGCTGCGCGGTCCCCGCGTTCACGCCCGCCGATCTGCTGACGCCGGAGCAGCTGGAGCCGTTCGCGCCCGGCCCGCTCGCCGAACCCATACGGATGCCCCGGCCCGAGCACTACGTGCCGCAGCAGCGGGCGGGCTGGGGCGGCCGCAGGGCCCAGGAGGAGGCGGCCCGCGCGCAGTACACGAGCGACCTTCAGGCCGCCCGCGCCGCGGAGGAGCAGCGGCAGCGCCGGCTGGCCGCGTACCGGGAGCAGTACGACCGCTGGGCGGGGCAGCGGCGGGCGGAGATACGCCGGCAGAACGCGGGCGTGCAGGAGTTGCTGGAAGGTGCGGGCCGCGCCGAGCCCGACGCCGTCCAGGAGTACATGACGGCGGTGCTGTACGCCTCGCGTGCCTGGCCGCAGGGCCTGCCGCGGCAGTTGTCGGCGTCGTTCGAGGCACCGGAGCGGCGGCTCCTTCTCGCCTGGGAGCTGCCCGGGCCCGGTGTCGTGCCGCAGGCCGCTTCGGTGCGCTACATGCCCGGCGCGGACCGGGACAAGGAGGTGGCACGGCCGGTCGCGGAACGCCGGGCCGCCTACCGGGACGTGCTGGCGCAGTGCGTGCTTCTGGTGCTGCGGGAGGTGTTCGGCGCGGACCGGCCGGGCGTGGTGGAGTCGGTCGCGCTGAACGGCTTCGTGGACGAGACCGATCCGGCGACCGGGCACCGGGCGCAGGTCTTCCTGGCGTCGGTCCTGGTGGACCGGCGAGACTTCACCGCCCTCAACCTCGCGCAGGTCGACGCGGTGGAGTGCCTGGAGCAGGCACTGGGCGGGCGGTTGTCGCCGCGCCCCGACCGGCGCGCGGAGGTCCCGCCGGTGCGGCTGCCGGGCGCGACGGGACACCGGGTGGCGGCGCAGGGCGGCGATGAGGAGCCGGACCTGCTGGCCATGGACCCGCTGGAGTTCGAGGAGCTGGTCGCCGAGCTGTTCCGGGCGATGAGCATGCAGGCGGTGACGACCGTCCGCTCCGGCGACGGCGGCGTGGACGTGGACGCGCTGGACCCGGACCCGATCCGCGGCGGCACGATCGTGGTGCAGGTCAAGCGGTACCGCAACACCGTCTCGCCGAGCGCGGTGCGCGACCTGTACGGCACCGTGCAGAGCGTCGGCGCCAACAAGGGCGTGCTGATCACGACGTCGGGCTTCGGCCCGACGTCCCACACCTTCGCGCACGGCAAGCCGCTGACCCTGGTGTCCGGCACGGACCTGGTGGAGCTGCTCCACCAGCACGGCCTGCGCGGGCGGCTGGGCCCGGGCCGTCCCTCCCCCGCCGAGGGTCCCGCGGCGACGTCCGGGCCCGACGACGAGCCCGACGCCAGCGTGCTGGGCCTGGGGTGGGACGGCGGCGTGCGGCTCGACGTGTGCGCGCTGGTCTGTCGCGGCGGGCGGGCGCTGGACGACGACCGGTTCGTCTTCTACAACAACACCCGCACGCCGGACGGCAGCGTGCGGATGATGCCGGGGCTGGGCGAGGACAAGGCGGCGCTCTGGGTGGACTTCGAGCGGCTGCCGGCCGAGGCGGACCGGGTGGTGCTGGTCGCCGCCGTCGATCCGGAGGCCGACCCGGACGCCGATCTGACCGGCTTCACCGGGGCCCGCATCCGCCTGACCGATCCCGCGGGGACCGAGGTGGACCGGCTGGAGGTCGCGGACGGGCGGCCGGGCGAGACCGCCCTGGTCCTGGGGTCGTTCCGGCGCCGCCCTTCGGGGGACTGGACGTTCGTCGCCGGCGGTCGGGGCTACGGCGGGCCCGCCGCCCTGACCGCGCTGCTCCACGACCACGGCATCGAGGTGGAGTAGCGGGGCAGGTCGGCGGGGCGTCGCGTCCGGGCCGGGCGGGCTCAGCGGTCGACGAGGACCGCGGACCCCTGGCCGACGCCGACGCACATGGTGGCCAGGCCGCGGTGCGCGCCGGTGCGCCGCATGCGGTGCAGCAGCGTGGTCAGGATCCGCGCCCCGGAGCAGCCCAGCGGGTGGCCGAGGGCGATCGCGCCGCCGGTGGGGTTGACCCGTTCCGGGTCGATGCCCAGGGCGCGGACGCTGGCCAGGGCCTGGGCGGCGAACGCCTCGTTGAACTCGGCCTCCTCGACGGAGTCGATGCCGCGGCCGAGCCGGTCGAGGACCTTGCGGGTCGCGGGGACCGGCCCGATGCCCATGACGTCGGGGTGGACGCCGGCGCTGGCGCCGGCCGCGTACCGCCCGAGGGACTCCAGGCCGAGCTCGTCCAGCACCTCCTCGCTGACCAGCAGCAGTGCGGCGGCACCGTCGTTCATCGGCGAGGCGTTGCCCGCGGTGACGGTGCCGCCCGCGCGGAACACCGGCTTGAGCGCGGCCAGCCGCTCGGCGGTGGTGTCCTCCCTGATGCACTCGTCCTCGCTCACCACCACGCCGTCCGGGCGGGTGACCGGGAGGATCTCCGCGTCGAAGAGGCCGTCCTTGCGGGCGGCGGCGGCCAGCCGGTGCGAGCGCAGCGCGAAGGCGTCCTGGTCGGCGCGGTCGACGCCGTGGCGTTCCGCGACCTCCTCGGCGGTCTCGCCCATGGACAGCACGCCGTGCAACTCGGCCATCCGCGGGTGGGTGAGCCTCCAGCCCAGGCGCGTGTCGAAGGTCTGCATGGCGCGCGGCAGCGCCTCGTCGGGGCGGGGCAGCACGAAGGGCGCGCGGCTCATGGACTCCGAGCCGCCCGCCACCACGATGTCGGCCTCGCCGGCGGCGATCATGCGGGCCGCGCTGGTGACCGCCTCCATGCCGGACGCGCACAGGCGGTTGACGGTCGCGCCGGGCACGCTGTCGGGCAGGCCGGCGAGCAGCACGGCCATCCGGGCCACGTTCCGGTTGTCCTCGCCCGCCTGGTTGGCGGCGCCCCAGTAGACGTCGTCGACGCGGGCGGGGTCCAGGCCCGGCACGTCGGCCAGCAGGCCGCGCAGCACGGTGGCGGCCAGATCGTCGGGGCGCACGGTGGACAGCGCGCCGCGCAGCCGGCCGATCGGGGTGCGGCGTGCGGCGGCGAAGTGGACTGGGCGCATCGTGGGCTCCTCGGGTACTGGTCCGGCGCGGGTGCTGCCGCTTGCGGTGGGTCGCTGCGGTGGTGGCCGCCCTCGCAAACTAGCACTGCAAGTTTACGGGGTCGAGGATCCGCCGAGACCGGCGTACACCCTGCTCAGCAGCGCGTGCAGGGTGGCCCGTTCGCGCGCGTCGAGCGGGGCGAGGACGGCGTCCCGCACCGCCTCGGTCTCGCGCTCCAGAGCGGCGAGCGCGGTGCGCCCGGCCGGCGTGAGGGCGACCCGCACCCGCCTGCGGTCCGCGGGGTCGCGGGACCGCTCGACGTAGCCGGGCGCGGCCAGCTCGTCGACCACCTTCACCACGTCGCTGGGGTCGATGGCCAGCCGGTCGGCCAGCTCCCGCTGGGCGTGCGGCCCGAAGTCGGCGAGAGCCGCGAGGACGGCCATGTGCCACAGCCGCAGTCCCTGCTCGGCGAGCCGGCCGGCGAGCGCACCGCGTGCCGCCTTGCCCGTCCTGGACAGCAGGTAGACGGTGTGGGCGGTCAGTGTCGGGGGTGTCGTCCGGGCCGAGGCGTCCATGGGCCTATCATAGGGTGATACCTATCATTGGTGCACACCCATCAATTCCGGGTGTCGCCGCCCCTGCCACCGACCCCGGAGGTCCCCATGGACGCACTCCACCCGCGCCTGCTGGTCCGCGACTTCGCGGCGGCCTTCCGCTTCTACGACGCGGTGCTGCCGGAGCTGATCGGCGCCTCCCGCACCCGGGGCGACGTCCAGGGCCCGTACGCCAGTTGGGACGTGGGGGCGCAGGGCGCGGTGATGCTGTTCGACCGGGCGGCGATGGCCGCGGTGGTGGGCACCGCGGACCTGTCCGCCGAGCCGCCGGCCGCACAGGACGCGGCGATGCTCGTCAGCCGGGTAGAGGACGTGGACGCCGGCTACCGGCTGTGCCTGGCCCACGGCGCCCGCCCGGTGGTCCCGCCGACCGACCGCCCGGACTGGGGTCCCACGATGCGCACCGCCCATCTCCGCGACCCGGAGGGCACTTTGATCGAGCTTCAGTCGTACTGACCGCGCTCAGCGCAATCGGCGGCCGAGCTCAGCCCGCCGAGGGGCGCCGGGGCCCCGCGGAGCGTCCGTGCAGCCGCTCCATCTCGCGCCGGTCCCGCTTGGTCGGCCGGCCGGTGCCGCGGTCGCGCACGCCGAGTGCGAACGCGTCCTCGCGCGGGGGCGGCGGCGGGCTGTTGTCGACGAAGCACTCGGCGGCCACCGGCGCGCCCACCCTTTTGGCGAGCAGCCGGGAGACGACCACGACCCGCTCGCGTCCCGCGTGGTAGAGCCGTACCTCGTCGCCGACGCGCACGGCCTGCGCGGGCTTGACCCGCTCGCCGTTGACCCGCACGTGACCGGCCTTGCAGGCGGCCGCGGCCAGCGACCGGCTCTTGGTCAGGCGCACGCACCAGATCCAGCTGTCGACGCGGACGCTGCCGCTGGGCTCTCCCTCATGACCGGCCATGGGTCGAGCCTACGGCGTGCGCCCCCGCGACCGGCACCGCATTTCCGGGGGATCCCGGGGGGTTCGGGGCTTCGGAACGGCCCGTGCCGCGGACCGGCCTTGCGGTGCCGGTCGCTGCCGCGCGGGAGCGGTCAGCGGGCGTAGACGGCGACGAAGTCACGGGTGGCCTGGACGTAGTAGCGGTCCGGCGGGTCCTCGAAGTCCAGGATGTTGGTGGGCTTGGGGTTCGACGGGTCCTTGGTGCCGTCGTAGGACATGAACGACGGCCAGGCGCGGTTCATGTCCAGCGGCATGGCGCGCACCGCGCCCGCGCGCTGCATGAGTTCGGCCAGGCTGCGGGCGTTGAGCGCCTGCCCGACGACCATGATGATGTCGCCCTTGGCGGTGACGCCGACGCCCGAGCGCGGCACGTACATCTTGCTCTGGTCGCTCACGCCCCACTTGGAGTCGTCATCGATGTCGGGCACGACCCGGCCGCCGTCGACCATCAGCTCCAGGCACTGGCGGACGCCGACCACGTCCGGGGTCATCCGCACGTCGCGGCCCCAGACGCCGATCTTCATCGAGCCGTCGCGGTAGAAGACCTCGGAGGCGGTGCCGTCGCGCAGTTCACCGGCGGTCTGCCCGTCGAGGAAGAAGCCGCCGCGGGAGCCGCCGTCGGTGACCCGGAAGCCGCCGTTCCAGGTGGCGACCAGGCCGGTGCGCTGCCCTTTGGGGATGGTCGGCGGCACGTCGAAGGTGCCGCCCGGCTCGCGGAAGCCGGGGTGCAGCTGGAAGCGCGCGTACTTGCCGCTGATCCAGGCCACCGCCGCCTCGTAGGAGGTGTGCTCGGCGTCCGGGCGGACGTAGGTGCCCTGCACGACGGGATCGCCGTGCGCGCTGGCCAGCGTCCGGTACACCCCCTCGCCGGGCAGTCCGGGGCTGACCAGCGGCTTCATCGGCGCCCGCAGCGGGATCAGCGGCTGGGCGGCGACGTGGGCGGGCTGCGGTTCGGCGGGCGCCGTGTCGTTCATCCGGGCCAGGGCCTCGGGCGACAGGGTGCCGCCGACCTTCGGCGGGTTCATCCGGTACTGCCAGTCCTCCAACTTGTTGACGACGAAGCCGAGTTCGTGGTCGCGGGCCCATTCGGCGAGGCGGGCGGCGGTGCTGTCCTTGCCGGGATAGGTCAGCGCCCGGCCCACCGACCAGCCGAGGCTGCCCAGGCACACGAGCGTCACCGCGAGCAGGCTGCGCACCACGATCCGCCGCCGGCGCAGCTGGGTGGGGTCCAGATCCCGCCGGTGCTTCCACGGCAGCAGCCTGCGGCGGCGGCGCGCCGGGCGCCGGCCGTCGCCGCCCGGGCCCCCGGCACCGGTCTCCTCCTGCGGCTCGGCGATCTGCCCGCCCTGGGTCATGGCGCTCCCTTCCCTGCCCGGCCGGACCGCCGCCGGCGCGGGCCGCCGGCGCCCTGGCACGGGTGCTTGTCTGAGTCCTCTCTACGGAGGTCCCGGGCGAGCCGCCACAGCATTAGGCCGTGTGGCGGGCACGTGCTCCGGCCCTGGCTCCGGCTCCCGCACCGGCTCTGCCTGCGGCGCCGGGCCGCAGGGTCCTCCACGGCGCCCGCCGCACCCTCACCCCGCTGCGCCTGCCGCGGCGCCCGTACTCCTGCGGGCGCAGCCCCGATGCCTCCCGGGCGACGACGACCGCGCGGCGGCGGGCGCCCTAGGTTCGGTGCGCCGGCCCCGGCGCCGCGGGCCGCCGCCACGCCGACTGCCGGGCTCCGGCGTCCCCTCGCCGCCGTCCCGAGCCCGTCGCCCCCGTCCCGAGAAGGAGCCGCCCCGTGTCCGCCGTCCCGATCGCCCCTTCCCCGACCCGCGCCGCCGCCTCGGTGACGGCCGCCGCCCGCCGCGCCCGGCCGGTGGAGCGCGCCGCCTGCGCTGTGGGTGCGGCCCTGGTCGTGTCCGGCCTGTTCCACCTGCTCGTGTTCGCGGTGGCAGGGGGCCCGTGGGACGGCCCGGTGTCGTGGCGCAAACCGTTCACCTTCGGGGTGTCCTTCGGCCTGACGCTGCTCGCCGTCGCCTGGGTGACGTCGTACCTGCGGATCGGCGCCCGCGCCAGGACGGTGCTGCTGGGGCTGTTCACCGCCGACTGCGTGCTGGAGGTCGCCGGGATCACCGTGCAGGCATGGCGGCACCGCCCGTCGCACTTCGACATGGAGACGCCCGCCGACTCCGCGATCGCCATGTCGCTGGCCGTCGGCGGGGCACTCCTGGTGGTGGTCCTCGGCACCTTCGCCGTCGCGGCGTTCCGGCACCGGCCGGACGGTCCGGCCGGCATGCCGCTCGCCCTGCGGGCCGGGTTCGCGCTGCTCCTCGTGGGGCTGCTGTCGGGTGCGGCGATGATCGCCCGCGGGGTGGCCGACACCCGCACCGGGCACCAGGAGGCGGCCTACCACTCCACCGGCGATCTCAAGCCGCTGCACGGCGTGAGCCTGCACGCGGTGCTGGTGCTGCCCGCCCTGGCCTGGCTGGTCTCCCGCACCGGCTGGTCGCGGCGGCGCCAGGAGCGGGTGGTGCGGTCCGCCGCCGCGCTGTACGTGATCGCCGCCGCGGCCGCCCTCGGCTGGGGGCTGGCGACCGCGTAAGGTGGCGGCCCGGACGCGGAGCAACGGGGCTGAGGGGGCGGGCTGATGACGGTCACGGACGAGCGGGTGAGCGGGTTCCTGGCACGGGCGGCCGCCGCCGGAGCGCGGCAGGCCGCAGGCGCGGTCAGGGAGATCACCCCGCTCACCGGCGGCACCTACAACGGGCTGTTCACCGTCGAACTCGGCGACGGGGAGCGGCTGGTGCTCAAGGTGCCGCCGCCCGCCGACCTCCCGCGGCTGAGCTACGAGGCGGAACTGCTGTGCGGCGAGGCGCTGTTCTACAACGCGGCGGCGGACGTCGGGGTGCCCGCGCCGCGCGTGGTCCACGCCGAGCCGGCCGAGGGTCCGGGCCGCGACCCGTACCTGCTGATGACGCACCTGCCCGGGGTGCCGTGGTGGGACGTGGCCGAAGGGATGACGGAGGCCGAGCACGCGCGGCTGCGGACCGAACTCGGCACGCTGGTGGCCCGGCTGCACACGGTGACCGGCCCGGCCTTCGGCTACCCGGCGCCGTCCGCGGGCCCCGGGCACGCGACCTGGGCGGCGGCGTTCGGCGCGATGACCGGCGCGGTCCTCGACGACGCCGAGCGGTACGGCTCGTGGCTCCCGCTGCCCGCCCCCGGGGTGCGCGCCCGCCTGGCCGCCGCCTCGAAGGTGCTGGACGAGGTGACGGTTCCCGCGCTGGTGCACTTCGACCTGTGGCCGGGGAACGTGCTGCTCGACGGGCCGGCGGGAGAGCGCGCCGTCAGCGGGCTCATCGACGGCGAGCGGATGTTCTGGGGCGACCCGCTGGCGGACTTCGCCTCGCTGTCGCTGTTCCTCGGCGACGCCGAGAGCGACCCGGCCTTCCTGGCGGGCTACCGGGCGGGCGGCGGCACCGCGGACCTCGACGCCCCGGCGCTGCGCCGCATCGCCCTCTACCGCTGCTACCTGTACCTGATCATGCTCGCCGAGGTCGTGCCCCGCGGGTACGACGCCGAGCGCCTCGCCTGGTTGCGCGAATACGTCGGCCCGCGCCTGGAGGTGGCCCTCGCGGCGGCCGGCTGACGGAATACGGTCCAACGCGACGGCCAGGGACGGGCGCTGCCCCGGGCCGCCGGGGCACCGTCCGCAGCGGCGGGGCATGTTTCGGCCATCGCGGCCCTGAGGCGTTTCGCACCGCCCCCGGGTACGGCGGGCGGACCGCCAGCACAGGGGTGCCCGCGGGACGGGTCGAGGGTCGGCCGCGGGCCGCAGAGAGCGCGATCATCCTGGCCGGTTCTCGCTGCCGGCCCGCCGGCCT
This sequence comes from Streptomyces sp. NPDC020917, assembly GCF_044333795.1. Classification (NCBI taxonomy): domain Bacteria; kingdom Bacillati; phylum Actinomycetota; class Actinomycetes; order Kitasatosporales; family Streptomycetaceae; genus Streptomyces; species Streptomyces sp. NPDC020917. The sequence goes on from NZ_JBIRRR010000038.1 coordinate 17,968, forward strand.
CTGCCATGCTCGCCGTACAGCTCCCCGGCCGAGGCGGCCCCGGGCGCCTGCGTCCCTGACAACGCCGGCGGCCGTCGGACTCCCGCCCCGCCGGGGCGTAGACACCAGGCGGCGGTGGTCCACGACCACCGCCGCCTCGTGCTGTCCCGTGCGGCCCCCTCCTCCGCACCGGACTGACCCGCGCCCGGCCGCCACCGCCCCGCAGGGGACGGCGGCCCGCGGGGCGGGCGTCACAGGGTGAGCACCGCCTTGCCGTTGAGCCGGCGGCCCCGCAGGGCGTCCAGCACCGGCTCCGGGTCGGTCCAGGGGCTGGTGAGCGCCACCTGCGGGTCCAGCCGCCCCTCGACGACGAGCTGCAGCAGGAACGCCAGGTCCCGGCCGACGCGCCGGCGGAGCACCTCGGCCCGCAGGTCCAGGTGGTGCAGGCTCACCCCGGGGCAGTCCTGGCCCCAGCCGGCGGGCAGCCGCAGCTCGGAGAAGCAGCTGTTGCCGTAGCAGACGACCTGGGCGCCGGGCGCCAGCGTGCGGTGGGCCCGGGTGAGCACCTCTCCCCCGCAGCCGTCGAGCAGGACGTCCACCGGGCGGCGGTGGGGTGCTCCGTACTCGGCCACGTGGTCGGCGCCCAGCGCCTCCAGCCCGGCGCCGCGTTCCGGCCGCCCGACCCAGGCGGTGACCCGGGCGCCCGCGGCCGCGGCGAGCTGGACCGCGGCCCGGCCCACGCCGCCGCCGGCGCCGGTGACCAGCACATGGCGCCCGAGCAGCCACCCGGCGCGCTCCAGCGCGTAGTGGGCGGTGAGCGCGGCGACGGGCAGCGCCGCGGCCCCGCACCAGCCGATGCCGTCGGGAATCACGGCGAGCCGGCCGACGTCCACGGCGGCGCGCTCGGCCCATCCGTCGCAGGCCGCCAGGCCCACGACGCGGCTGCCGGCCGGCGGCCCGCTGCCGTCGGCGGCGGGGCTCAGCACGGTGCCGGCGATGTCCCGGCCGATCCGCGCGCCGGGCGGCAGGGAGCCCAGCACGGTCAGTTCTCCGCGGTTGACGCCGACCGCCCGGATCGCGACCAGCGCCTGACCCGGGCCGGGGTCCGGTTCGTCGACCGGGCCGAGGCTCAGTGCGCACTCCCCGGCCGGCGCTTTGACCAGTGCTCTCACGTACTCCCCGCTTTCCGCGACGTCTCCTGCACCCCTATGAGTGCGGAAAGCGGGTCAGGTGTGACGCAGCCGTTGGCCGCGGGTTCACATCAGGGCAGGACGGCGGTCACCGCGGCGTACGAGAGACCGGCGCCGTAGCCCAGCAGCAGGGCGGTGCCGCCGGAGACCGCGGCGCCGGAGGAGAGCACCGCCTCCATCGCCATCGGGATGGAGGCGCCCGAGGTGTTGCCGCTGGTGACGATGTCCTTGGCGACGGTCACCCGGGCCGGCAGGCCCATCGAGCGGGTCATGCTGTCGATGATGCGGGCGTTGGCCTGGTGCGGGATGAACGCGTCCAGCTCCTCGGGGGCCACATCCGCGGCCTCCAGTGCCTGCCCGGCCACCTTGGCCATCTCGTACACCGCCCACCGGAAGACCCGCTGGCCGTCCTGGCGCAGGGCCGGGAAGGGATGCCCGGGATCCTTCTTCAGGGTGTCCCAGGGGACGCTCTGCCGGATGGCGTCGGCCTGCGAGCCGTCGGCTCCCCACACGGCCGGGCCGATGCCGGGGGTGGCGGACGGGCCGACGACGACCGCTCCGGCGCCGTCGCCGAAGATGAAGGCGGTGGACCGGTCGGTCAGGTCGAGGATGTCCGACATCCGCTCCACGCCCACCACCAGGACGTTGCCGCCGCGGGCGCGCACCGCGTCGGAGGCGAGCACCACGCCGTGCACGAAGCCCGCGCAGCCGGCGGAGATGTCGAACCCGGGAGCCCCGGTCGCGCCGATGCGGTGCGCGATCTCGGTGGCGACGGCCGGCGTCTGCATGAGGTGGGTGAAGGTCGCGGCGATGACACAGGTGATGTCGGCCGGGGCCAGGCCGGCCGCCGCGATGGCCTTGTTCGCGGCCTGCTCGGCCATCACGCCGAGCGTCTCGTCCGGCTCGGCCCAGCGGCGCGTCACGATGCCCGTGCGCGAGCGGATCCACTCGTCGGAGGAGTCGATGTACCGGCACACCTCCGCGTTGTCCACGACGCGGCGCGGGCGGTAGGCGCCGACCCCGAGGATCCGGGTGAACGGGGCGTCTGCGGGCGGGGCGGACTCAGCTTTCATGGGAGCCTTTCGGGCGTCGGCCGGGACAGGGGACGCCGGCGGAGGCGGCCGCGGCCGCCCCCGTGCGGGATTCCCCCGTGCATGATCTCTCCTCCTGCCGCGTTTCGAGCACCGGATCGCCCGTTCTTCGCCGGATGAGCCGCTGATCTGCCGGTCATTCGGCCGCTTCCCGCCCCGTCCTCGGCCTCCGGGGGGAGGCGGGCGCGGCCCAGAACGGACATTTCCTTCTGCTTCCTTCGGCTTCCATCTGATTCCGCTGGCTTCCTTCGCCTTCATTCGGCTTCCTTGAGCTTCCTCAGGCTTCCCTCTGCTTCCTTCGGCTTCGCTCCGATTCACTGTCTTCCATCTGATTCACTCTGCTTCACTCTGATTCACTCGGATTCACTCCGGTTATCCGGGCGTCAGTCGCCTTTCACCGGCCGCGGCGGCGCGGGCGGCCTGGGGAAAAGGGATCGCCCGCAATGCGAGTTCCGGCCACCGTCCGGGCCGTCGCAGACCGGCCAGCGGAACGGCGGGCGGACCGACCCGCACACGGCCGCTCCCCACCGCGGGCGGAACCGGCCACCGCCCGCTGGCCGCAAAGGGAGTGACGGCCGGTACGTTGGGAGGTCCGCGTCGGTTCACTGCCCGACCGGAAGCAAACATGTTCCAACACAGGCGGCACATCACGGTCCGGCAACTCATCCGGATCAGGGCGTTGACGACCTTGTGCATGTGGCGTAGAACTACCCCTGCAGTTGCGATGGCGTTTCATCTTGGTGACTTCTGTTGGAAACGGATCGGTGCTGGAGCCGCCAGAAACCTCCGCTCCGCCAGCATTCGCCTTCGGCCCCCCAGATACGCCCACACACACATGGAGGCACCATGTCGGACGTCGAGTCGTCGGGAAGCAACGCTCAGGGAATGAGCTCCCCGACGCGCAGGAACCTGCTGCGAGGAGTGGCCGGAGCCGCCGGCCTCGCCGCGGTCTCCGGGGGCCTGCTGACGGCCTGCAGCAGCTCCAGCTCGGACGACAAGAAGAAGTCCGGCGGATCGTCGCCGGTGGCCGGCAGCACGGTGACGTTCGGGTCGAACTACTCCGACCCCGCCGCCAAGTCCGCGTTCGCCGCGCTCACCACGGCCGCCACCGCGTCGACCAAGGCGAAGATCAAGGTCAACACGGTCGACCACAACACCTTCCAGCAGAACATCACCAGCTACCTGCAGGGCACCCCGGACGACCTGTTCACCTGGTTCGCCGGCTACCGCATGCAGTACTTCGCCGCCCAGGGCCTGGCCGAGCCGATCGACGACGTCTGGGAGACGATCGGCAGCAGCTTCGGCCCCGCGGCCAAGCAGCTCTCCACGGGCCTGGACGGCCACCAGTACCTGGTGCCGATCTACAACTACCCGTGGGTCGTCTTCTACAACAAGAGCGTCTTCAAGGCCAAGGGCTACAGCGTCCCGACCACCTGGGACCAGTACGTGCAGCTGGCCAAGAAGATGAAGTCGGACGGCATCATCCCGATCGCGTTCGCGGACAAGGACGGCTGGCCCGCGCTCGGCACGTTCGACATCCTGAACATGCGGATCAACGGGTACGACTACCACATCAAGCTGATGAAGCACGAGATCCCCTGGACCGACCAGGGCGTGCACACGGTCTTCCAGCACTGGGCCGAGCTGATGCCGTACCTGCAGACCGGCGCCAACGGCCGGATCTGGCAGGACGCGGCGAAGACGCTGGAGGCCAAGCAGGCCGGCATGATGTTCCAGGGCACCAACCAGGTCGCCGCACAGTACGTGTCGGACAAGGCCAACCTGGACGACCTGGACTTCTTCGTCTTCCCCGAGATCAACGCGCAGTGGGGCCAGGACTACATGGACGCCCCCACCGACGGCTTCATGCTCAGCAAGAAGGCCAAGAACCCGGACGCCGCCAAGGCGATCCTCAAGTACATCGGCACCGGCGCGGCCGAGTCCGAGTACCTCAAGACCGACCAGTGGGACGTCGGCCTGGTCAACGGCCTGCAGGTGCCGACGTACAACGCGATCCAGAAGAAGTCGGTGACCGAGATCGCCAAGTGCAAGTCGGTCGCCCAGTTCATGGACCGCGACTCGGACCCGGCGATGGCGAACGCGATGATATCGATCATCCAGAAGTTCATCGACGACCCGAGCACCGGCAACATCGCGTCCCTGCAGAAGAGCGCGGAGTCCCAGGCGAAGGCGATCTACTCCTGATGAGTTCCGCCTCCCAGGTGCATGACCCGGCGGCGGCGGAGGCCAGGACGCAAGTCCCGGCCCGCCGCCGTCGGCGCATGCGCAAGATGACCACGCGTGACCGCATCGTGGTCACGCTGCTGCTCGGTATCCCGCTCCTGCTCGACCTGGCCTTCGTCTGGTTCCCGGCGATCGGCACGGTGCTGCTGTCGTTCACCAAGTGGAACGGCGTCGGCAGCCTGCACACCAAGTCCTGCGTCCCGAACATGCCGTCGATCCTCAACAACGGCTGCATCTACGGCGTGCAGAACTACCACCAGGCCGCCACGATCTACCCGGAGTTCTGGCCCGCGGTACGGCACAACCTGATCTGGCTGGCCGTGTTCGTGGTGATCGCCACGCCGCTGGGCATGCTCTTCGCCGTGCTGATCGACCGCGGGATCCGCGGCAGCCGGATGTACCAGAGCGTGCTGTTCCTGCCGGTCATGCTCTCGCTGGCACTGGTCGGCATCATCTGGGAGTTCGTCTACTCCCAGAACTACGGCCTGATCAACACCGTCATCGGGCGGAACGGCAACGACAACGCCATCGACTGGCTGGGCAATCCCCATCTGAACCTGTGGGCGGTGCTGCTGGAGGCGACCTGGCGGCAGGCCGGCTACGTGATGGTGCTCTACCTGGCCGGTCTCAAGGCCGTCGACCCGTCGCTGCGCGAGGCGGCGCTGGTGGACGGCGCCAACGCCTGGCAGACCTTCTGGAAGATCGTCTTCCCGGTGATGCGGCCGATCAACATCGTGATCATGGTCGTCACCGTGATCGAGTCGCTGCGCGCGTTCGACCTGGTCTACATCACGAACAAGGGCATCAACGGACTCGAACTGCTGTCGGTCCTGGTGACGACGAACATCGTCGGCGAGACCCAGCGGGTCGGCTTCGGCTCGGCGCTGGGCGTGGTGCTGCTGGTCATCTCCCTCGTGCCCATCAGCATCTTCCTGTACCAGACCTTCCGCCGGGAGGAATCATCATGAGCGCCGAAACCCTTCCCCGGGTCGACGCCCCCACGCGGCGGACCCCCGGACCGGGCGCCAAGCCCAAGCCGTGGGGCCAGATCGCCTCCCAGGTGTTCCTGATCGTCGCGTCGGTGCTCTGGCTGCTGCCGATCGCCTTCGCCCTGTACGTGGCGATCCGGCCGTACTCGGACACCCGCAAGTACGGCTACGTCTCGATGCCGCACCACATCACGTTCCAGAACTTCCGTGACGCGTGGACCCAGTCGGACATGCTGCACTTCTTCTGGAACTCGGTGCTGATCACGGTGCCCGCGGTGATCATCGTGCTGTGCCTGGCGTCGGGGGTGGCCTTCGTGCTCACCCGGGTCAACGTCAAGGTCAACATCGCCCTGCTGATCCTGTTCACGGCGGGCAACCTGCTCCCCCAGCAGGTCATCATCACCCCGCTGTACCGGATCTACCTGAAGATCACGCTGCCGCACTTCCTGTCCAGCAGCGGCCTGATGTACAACTCGATCTTCGGCCTGATCGTCATCAACGTGGCCTTCCAGCTGGGCTTCTGCGTCTTCGTGCTCAGCAACTACATGAAGTCCATCCCCGGCGAGATGTACGAGGCGGCGCTGGTGGACGGCGCGTCGCTGTGGACCCGGTTCTGGCGGCTGACCCTGCCGCTGTGCCGGCCCGCGCTCGCCGCGCTCGCCACCTTGCTGACGACGTGGATCTACAACGACTTCTTCTGGGCCATCACCCTGATGTCCTCGGGCGACAAGCGCCCGGTGACGTCGGCACTGGCCAACCTGCAGGGCCAGTTCGTCAGCAACCAGAACCTGATCGCGGCCGCGGCCATGATCGCGGCGGTGCCGACGCTGGTGGTCTACATCCTGCTGCAGAAGCAGTTCATCGCGGGCCTGTCGCTCGGCTCCAGCAAGGGCTGAGACGCGGGACCGGGACCCGGCGGGGGGGGGGGGCGCCCCGCCCCCCCCCCCCCCGGCGCGGGGGCGGGGGGGGCCCCCGCCCCCCCGGGGGGGGCCCCCCCCCCCCCCCCCCCCCGGCCCGCCCCCGCCCCCCCCCCCCCCCCCCCCCC
>NZ_JBIRRR010000039.1:0-22587 GCF_044333795.1 Streptomyces sp. NPDC020917
CGGGGCGGGGTGGGGCCCGCCGCCCGGGCCGGGGGGGCGCGGGGGGGGGCCCCGGGTCTGGGCCCCCCCCCCCCGGGCCCGGGGGGGGGCCGCGGGGGGGGGGGGCCCCCCCCCGCCCCGGCTCGATCACCCGGGTTCCGGCCGCGGCGGGCGCGGTGGCCCCTTCCCGCGGACCGGTCCGCGGTCAGTCCTGCTCGGTGTCCTCGTCGGCGAGGATCAGGTACAGCCGCTTGCGGGCCTCGTTCACCACGGTCAGCGCCTTGTCACGCTGCTCCGGGGTACCGGTCGCCCACACCTGGCGGAACGCCTCGACAAGCCCGCCGCCGGCCTTCCTTATCTCGTTGAGGGCATCCCAGTCGACGCCCCGGCCGGCTTCCTCCCACGGGGCCTCGGGGCCCGCGTCGGCCTCGCCGCGCCCGGTGTCCGTCAGCGTGAACAGCTTCTTGCCGCCCTCACTGGCGCTGGTGATCAGGCCCTCGTCCTCCAGCAGTTGCAGCGTCGGGTAGACCGAGCCGGGGCTCGGCTTCCACGCGCCGCCGCTGCGCTCGGCGATCTCCTGGATCATTTCGTAGCCATGCATCGGGCGGTCCTTCAGCAGCGCGAGGATCGACGCGCGCACATCGCCGCGCCGTGCCCGGCCGCCGCCGCGGTGCCCGCCCCTGCCCCGGCCGCCGGGACCGAACGGCCCGCCGCCGAAGGGAGGTCCGAACGGCCCGAAAGCCGCCCTGCGGGCCTCGCGCTCGCCCCACCCGTGATGGCCGGGGCCGCAGTGCCCATGGTGGTGCTCATGCTCGTTTCCCTGGGGACGCATGATGTCGCTCCTTCCATCGTTGATCGTTCGCGACACATCAACGATATATCGGAACCTGTCGGATGACAACACCCTTCGGGAGTCCGCCCACCCTCGGCGCTGACCTGCGCGGATCCGCGGCGCGCGCGGCCGGGGAGTGGGTACGGTGGCAGGCGTGCCCCCTCTCTCCGACCTCGTCCGGCTCCGCCGGGTCCGCGACCTGATGGACCGCGAGTACGCCGAGCCGCTGGACGTCGCGGCGCTGGCGCAGGTCGCGCTGATGTCGCCCGGCCACTTCCAGCGCAGCTTCCGCGCGGCCTTCGGCGAGACCCCGTACAGCTACCTCATGACCCGCCGGATCGAGCGGGCCAAGGCGCTGCTGCGCCGCGGGGACCTGAGCGTGACCGACGTCTGCATGGCCGTCGGCTGCACCTCGCTGGGCTCCTTCAGCTCCCGCTTCACCGAACTGGTCGGCGAGACCCCCAGCGCCTACCGCGCCCGCGACCACCAGGACTCCGCGGCCCTCCCGGCGTGCCTGTCCAAGATCCACACCAGGCCGGTCAGGAACGGGCCTGGCTAGGCCGGCGTCCGGACGCGGGATCCGGGCGGCCCTTAAGGGGATTCGCCCGGGTGTGCCGGGCTCGTCCGGATGTCTCCGCATCTGCGGAACTAGACTGGGAGGGTGACGAGGAGGTGCGTCATGCGCAAAGTCGCCGACTGCCGCGATTACCCGAGCGAGACGAACTGCACCCTCACCATCTCCGGCGAGGAGGACGAAGTGGTCCGTGCCGCCAGCGAGCACGCCGTGTCCGTGCACGGCCACACCGACAGCGCCGAGCTGCGCGGCCAGATCAGGGGCATGCTCAAGGACGAGGTCCCGCAGCACGCCTGACCATCCGGCCATCGGCTCTCCCCGCGTCGCCGCCCGCGCAAGGGCGGCGACGTCCGGTCCGGGCCGGCCGGGGGCCGTCACCCTCCGCGGACCTGCCCGGACGCCTCCCGCAGGCCCTACGCTCACCGCATGCGGATCCGAATCGTCGACGCGTTCACCGACCGCCCCTTCGGCGGCAATCCGGCCGGGGTGCTGCTGCTCGGCTCCGGCGAGTTCCCGCCCGAGGCGTGGATGCAGCAGGTGGCCGCGGAACTCAACCTCTCCGAGACCGCGTTCGCCCATCCGCTGGCGGGCGCGCCGGACGCCGGCTGGGCGCTGCGCTGGTTCACCCCGGTCACCGAGGTCCGGCTGTGCGGCCATGCGACGCTGGCCACCGCCCACGTCCTGCGCACCACCGGCGCCGACGCGGGCACGATCCGCTTCCGCACCGCGGCCGGCGTGCTGTCGGCCGAGGCCGGCGGCGACGGCACGATCACCCTGGACTTCCCGGCCGCGCCGCTGACCCCGGCGACGGCTCCCGACGGTCTGGCCGAGGCGCTCGGCGCGCGGCCGCTGACCGTACTGGACACCGGTCCCGACTGCGGCGACCTGCTCGTCGAGGTCGCGGACGAGGAGGCGGTACGCGCGCTGCGCCCGGACTTCGCGGCGCTGGCGGCGCTCTCGCGGCGCGGGATCATCGCCACGGCCGCGGCCCAGGACCCGCAGCGCGGCTACGACTTCGTCTCGCGGGGCTTCTTCCCCGCCGTCGGCATCGACGAGGACCCGGTGACGGGCAGCGCCCACACCGCGCTGGCCCCGTTCTGGTCCGCCCGGCTGGGCCGCGACGATCTCACCGGCCTGCAGGCGTCGGCGCGGTCCGGCATGGTGGGCACCCGGCTGCGCGGTGAGAGGGTGCTGCTCACCGGTTCCGCGGTGACCGTCGTGGACGGCGAACTGCACGCCGTGCCGTAGCGGGCGGGCGCGCGGCCGCGCCCGGCGGGGCCGCGTTCATCCGGGCTCATCCGGGCTCATCCGGGCTCGTCCGGACTCATCCGGACTCATCCGGACTCATCCGGTGGGCAGCCAGCCCACCTTCCCCGCCAGCAGCGCGTAGCCGACGAAGGCCACGGTGTCGATGAGCGAGTGGGCCGCCACCAGCGGTCCGACCCGCCCCCAGCGGCGGTAGAGCAGCACGAAGACGACGCCCATCGCCATGTTCCCGAAGAACCCGCCGAGCCCCTGGTACAGGTGGTACGAGCCGCGGAGCACCGCGCTGGCGGCCAGCGCACCGGCCGGCGTCCAGCCCAACTGCCCGAGCCTGCGCAGCAGGTAGCCGACCACGATGACCTCTTCGAGGACGGCGTTCTGCACCGCGGACAGCACCAGTACCGGGATCTTCCACCACACGTCGGGCAGCGACTCCGGGACCACGGTCAGGTTGAAGCCGGCGGCCCGCACGCCGAGGTAGAACGCCAGGCCGGTGCCGCCGATGACGGCCGCGACGACCGCGCCGCGCAGCAGGTCGCGCCGCGGCTGCGTCAGGTCGAAGCCGATCACGGGCATCCCGACGCGCTCGCGGGCCAGCAGGTGCGCGACGAGCGCCACCGGGACCAGCGCGCTGGCGATCCCGAAGAGCTGCCAGGCCAGGTCCAGCCACGGCCGGCCGGGCGCCGCGGAGCCGACGAGGGTGGTGGCCTGGTTCTTCAACGCGCCGGGCCGGGTCACCGAACCGATGAAGCTGATCAGCGCGGACATCCCGCTGGCGCCCAGCGACAGACCCAGCACGATCAGCGTCTCGCTGCGCAGCGTGCGCGGTGCGAGCCGTTCCTCCAGCTCGTATGACTCAGCGTGCACGCGGCCCTCCAATATCGTCATCCCGCTTGTGCGCCGTCCGCGCGCGATTAGGGTCTCCGCAAAAGATACGAAGATCCAGCTCCGTGCCGCGGAGCCACCCCCCACCCCCCACAGGGCATCCAGGTTCGGAGCAGCGCAGGAACGGTAAGCAGGAGGGCACGCCGCCATGGGACGTCACCGGACAGCCACCCAGCAACCCCCCGAGGACGGGCCACCGTCCCGCGGCCGGCGCCGGGTGGGCGCCGTGGCGGCGGTCCTGGTCCTGGCGGTGGGCGCGAGCGCCTTCGCCCTGCTGCGGGGGGACCTGCTCGGTGCACGCGGCGCCTGCGGCCACGGCACCGTGCACGTCGCCGCGGTCGCGTCACCGGACGTCGCGCCCGCGCTGGCGCAGATCGCGGACCGGGCCCGCCGCTCCCACACCAAGAGCGACGGCCAGTGCCTCGACGTGCAGGTGACCGCCCGCTCCTCCGCCGAGGTGGCCGACGAGCTGGCCCACGGCGCGGGCCACGCACCGAAGTTCGCGCTCTGGGTGCCCGACGACGGGATCTGGGTGGACCAGGCGGCCGCGGCGCGCAGCGACCTGACCTTCACCCAGCAGGCGTCGGTCGTCCGCTCCCCGGTGGTGGTCGGCGCGCTGGAGCAGCAGGCGGAGCGGCTGGGCTGGCCGGCGAAGACCTACACCTGGGGCGAGTTGACCGGAGCGGCGGCGCAGTCCGGGCTGCGGCTGGGCACCCCGGACCCGGCCCGCACCGCCACCGGCCTGCTCGCCCTGGCGATGATCAACAACTCGATCGCGCGGACCGGCGGCTCCGACGCCGACGTGCAGTCGGAGGCCGCGGCGAAACTGCTGGCCCAGCGCACCGCGCCGGACGAGGCGCAGGCCGTCGCCGCGCTGCCTGCCGGCCCCGGCGCCGCCGAGTTGTCGGACCGGTCGCGCAGCCAGGCGCTGGTGCTCTCGGAACAGGCCGCCTTCACCCGCAACAGCAGCGGCAAGCCCCCGCTCAGGCTCTTCTATCCCAAGGACGGCGCGGCGACGCTGGACTACCCGTACACCAGGGTCGACGAACGCGACCTGTCCGTCGACCAGGCGCGGGCCGCCGACCGCTTCCTGCTGCTGCTCGGCCAGGACGACGCGCTGCGCACCCTGACCGCCGCGGGGTTCCGCGCGCCGGAGGCGCCGCCGGCGGCCGCGACGCTGGCCAGGGCGGGCGGCCGCACCCCGCAGCCGGTGTCGGCCTCCCCCGCCCCCTCCCCGTCTCCCGCGGAGCTGCAGAAGCTGCGGCTGATGTGGGAGATCACCGTGCAGAGCGCCCGGATCACCACCGTCGTGGACGCGTCGGCGTCGATGGGCGCGCTGGTCCCGGGAGCGGGCGGGCAGACCAGGCTCGACGTCACCAGGTCCGCGCTGGAGCAGGCCCTCGGGCAGTTCACCGACCGCGACCAGATCGGCCTGTGGCGCTTCGCCACCCGGCTGGACGGCACCCGCGACTACCAGGTCCTGGTCCCCACCGCACGGCTCGGCGGGAAGGCGTCCGGCGGTGCCACCCAGCGGCAGCGGCTGCACGGCGCCTTCCGCACGCTCCAGCCCGTGCCCGGCGGCTCGACGGGCCTGTACGACACGTCGCTCGCGGTGTACGAGGACGCGCTCCGCTCGTACGCCGCCGGCGCGTTCAACGCGGTGGTGGTCCTCACCGACGGGGCCAACGAGGACCCGGGCAGCATCTCGCTGAGCACCCTCGCCTCCCGGCTCAAGTCGATCGGCACCCCGCAGCACCCGGTGCCGATGATCATGATCGCGGTCGGCCCTGAGGCCGACCTGGCGGCGTGCGACACGATCGCCAAGGCGACCGGTGGTGCCGCGTACCGGGTGAACGATCCCGAGCAGATCCAGGCGGTGCTGCTCAAGGCGGTGGTGGCGGCGGCGTCCAGCGCGGCGGCCGCGGCTCCCTGAGCCGGCCGGGCCCGGCCGTCCGGGAACCCGCCGGCACCGCTCCCGGACGGGCCGGGGCCCGGACGGCCCGGAGGGCCCGGGATCCCGGCCCGGTCAGTCGAGCGGCCAGGTGTGCACCGGCTCGCCGGCCTCCATCAGCGCGCGGTAGCGCTGCGTCATCGTGGCCAGGGCCAGCCGGCGGTCGAGTCCGCGCTCCAGCAGCCGGTGGAAGACCGCGGCCTGCCACTCGGCGCCGTTCGTCCTGCGCCGGCAGCGCTCCTCTATGACGCCCAGGTAGTGGTCCCGGTCCACCGGGTCGATGCCCCACGCGTCGAGTCCGGCGGAGGCCAGCGGCAGCAGCTCGTCGCGGATCAAGTCGGCGGCCGGTACCTCCGCCAGGGTGCCGCCGCGCCCGCGCGGCCAGTGCAGCACCGCGCCGATGCCGTCCCGGCACGCCGCGTCGAAGTTGGCCGCGGCCGCACCGAACGGCAGCCGCTGCCACAGCGGTCTGGGGGCTTCGGCCAGCGCCCGGACCACGCCGTAGTAGAACGCCGCGTTGGCCAGCACGTCGGTGACCGTCGGGCCCGCGGGCAGCACCCGGTTCTCCACCCGCAGGTGCGGCACCCCGTCCACGACCTGGTAGACCGGCCGGTTCCAGCGGTAGATCGTGCCGTTGTGCAGGGTCAGCTCGCGCAACTGCGGTATGCCGCCGTCGTCCAGCACCCGCAGCGGCTCCTCGTCGTCGCAGATGGGCAGCAGCGACGGGAAGTAGCGCACGTTCTCGGCGAAGAGGTCGGTCACCGAGTCGATCCAGCGCTCGCCGAACCAGGTGAGCGGGCGCACGCCCTGGGCCCGCAGCTCCTGGGGCCGGGTGTCGGTGGACTGCTGGAACAGCAGCGGCCGGGTCTCCCGCCAGAGCTCGCGGCCGAAGAGGAAGGCCGAGTTGGCCGCGGCGGCGATCTGCGGCCCGGAGACCGCCTGCGCGGCGTTCCACACGGCGGCGAACCGGCCGGGCGTGACCTGCAGGTGCAGCTGGGTGGAGGTGCAGGCGGCCTCGGGCGCGATGGAGGCCGAGGTGTAGACGAGGTGCTCGACGCCCTCGATGTCCACGGTGATGTCCTCGCCGCGCATGGCCAGGATGCGGTCGTTGAGCAGGGTGTAGCGGTCGGCCCTGGAGAGGTTCGCCGAGACGAGATCCTGCGCCTCAAGAGTGGGCAGTATTCCCACCATCACGATGCGTGCACCCACTTCACCGGCCATCCGGTCGGCGTAGCCCAGACCGGTGCGCAGTTCCTCGGCCAGCCGGTCGAGCACTCGCCCGGATAGCCGATGCGGCGCGATGTTCACTTCAATATTGAACTGTGCCAGCTCGGTCTGGAAATCGTGGCTCGCGATGCGCTCCAGCACCTCTTCGTTCATCATGCGCGGCAGCCCCCCGGAATCCGCGAGATTCAATTCGATCTCCAGCCCCATGAGATTGCGTGGCCGATCGAATCGCTTCTCGTCCAACAGCCGCTCCAGCCCCAGCAGACACTGCTGCAGCTTCCGCCGGTACATCCGGCGATCGGCCAGGTCGAACGCGCCGGCCACGACCTTCTCGCCCATCGAAGCGTCCCTCCCTCGAGCGGTCCCCACACGAGGATGCCCACCCAAATGATCGATAACGCCGCGAGGGATCACGTCCGCACGCTAGGCTTGCCGTATCGGACGACAGCAGCACGTTCCAGCGGCACATTCAGGCGCACGGGACCTGCGTAAACACCGCCGAATAGGACCGGCGGGTTCCGGCCGACCGTGGCGGGCAGAAAAATGCACCGCCCACCTCATACCCTGCGGGAATGCCGCGCGGCAGCCTGTCAAAGAAGGCGAATTCTCGCCTTGCGCGTAATACTGGCAGCGACTAGACGAAACACGGAGCGAACACGCGTCGTATAAACTCCGCGCACAAGGCAAAGACTCCGCCCTCGCCGACGTGCCCGAGCCGGACGCCTTCCCCCGTACCGACCGCGCCGTCCGCGCCCCACACCCCGCACCACCTGTGTCTCCAGTTGTGTCTCCAGAGTGAGAGGCGACATCATGCCGCTGCTTGTCCCCCCTGCACCCGCCCCTGCCCTCCTGAGCGTCCTCGCGGCGCTCAGTTCGCCCACCGCGGTCCTGGAGGCAAGGACCCCGGCTCTGCGCGCCGCGGAAGGGCCCCTGGACGCCGAACACCCGCTTCCTGTCCATGTGTTCGAACCGGCGTCCGTTCCCGGTGCGCTGCCCCAGGCGCGGCTGACCGGCTGGCGGTTCCATATCAGGGTGGGCGCACGGGTCGCCGCGGCGGGCGAGACGGTGGCGACACCGGACGGGTGGGTGTTCTCGCGGTTCTCCGAGGGCCCGTACCTGGTGTCCACGGAACGGGCGCTGCGGCAGGCGGAGGCACTGCCGTCGACGTACCAGCCGCATCTGCTGTCGGTCCCGGGCCTGTACATGCTGGCCCTGTGGCTGCACTCGGTGCCGCGCGCGGACGCGGCGACCGCCCAGCCCGACCCGTCGGACCTGATCATCCCGCTGGCGCCGGCGCCGCCCGGGATCGCCTCGCACCAGATCTACCGGCTGGTGGACCTGGCGCCGGTGCTCAACGTCCGGCTGGCGCCCCCGCCGCTGGCCGGCTCGCCGGCCTGAGCGGCAGCCGGCCCCGGCTCCTGGGACGCGACGGCGGTGCCCCCCTCTCCGAACGAGGCGAGGGGGGCACCGCCGCTCTGCTGCGCAACCGCCCGCGCGGGTGACGCGTCTTCCCCCAATGAGTACCGGCTGGGGGAAATCCCTGCGGAATCATCCCGGCAGGACGACACTTGGGACCGCCGCACACGAACGGGGGGACGCACCGTGAGCCAGGCAGCCAGCACGACCGAAGGCTTCACTCATCACTCGCAGCGAAAGACACCATCGACCATGTGCCAGCACCATCCGCAGTGCCCTGCCGCCGACTGCTCCGACCGGGAGGCCGCCTGTACCGTGGCCCACCACCCGGAGCAGGGGTGGAGCCTGCTGTGCAACGGAGTACTCCTCTTCGAGGACACAGGCGAGCTGCTCCCCGACGGCCGGATCATCGCGCCGCACCGCCCGCTGGGCAGCGAGCAGATCACCACGGCGGCCTGACGGCCCGCCCCGCGCGTACCGCGCAACCGCACCTCCGAGCCGGTTCCCCTGTCTCCAGCGGAACCGGCTCAGCCATGCTCGGGCGGTGTGCGGCCCCGTGCTGCACCGGGCGGCCGGTGCGGCGGCGCCTGCCGTCAGCTGTCGTAGGCGTCCAGGGGCGGGCAGGAGCACACCAGGTTGCGGTCGCCGAAGGCGCCGTCGATGCGCCGCACCGGCGGCCAGTACTTGTCGGCCGCCGAGACGCCGGCCGGGAAGACGGCCTCCTGCCGGCTGTAGGGGTGCGTCCACTCGCCGCCCAGCGCCGCCGCGGTGTGCGGGGCGTTGTGCAGCGGGTTGTCGTCGGCGGGCCACTCGCCGCCCGAGACCCGGTCGATCTCGCCGCGGATGGCGATCATCGCGTCGCAGAAGCGGTCCAGCTCCGCGAGGTCCTCGCTCTCGGTCGGCTCGATCATCAGCGTGCCGGCCACCGGGAACGACATGGTGGGCGCGTGGAAGCCGTAGTCGATCAGGCGCTTGGCGATGTCGTCGACGCTGACGCCGGTCTCCTTGCTCAGCGGGCGCAGGTCGACGATGCACTCGTGGGCGACCAGGCCGCCGGGGCCGGTGTAGAGCACCGGGAAGTGCGGCTCCAGGCGCTTGGCGACGTAGTTCGCGCCGAGCACGGCCATCTGCGTGGCCTGCTTGAGCCCCTCGGCGCCCATCAGCCGCACGTAGGTCCAGGAGATCGGCAGGATGCCCGCCGAGCCCCAGGGGGCGGCCGAGACCGGTCCCACGCCCGTCTCCGGGCCCGCGGTGGGCTGCAGCGGGTGGTTGGGCAGGTAGGGGGCGAGGTGCGCGCGCACCGCGACCGGGCCGACACCCGGGCCGCCGCCGCCGTGCGGGATGCAGAAGGTCTTGTGCAGGTTCAGGTGCGACACGTCGGCGCCGAACTTGCCGGGCCGGGCCAGGCCGACCAGCGCGTTCAGGTTGGCGCCGTCCACGTACACCTGGCCGCCCGCGTCGTGCACGGCCGCGCAGATGTCGGTGATGTTGTCCTCGAACACGCCGTGCGTCGACGGGTAGGTCACCATCAGCACGGCCAGCGACGCGCGGTGCTGCTCGATCTTGGCGTGCAGGTCGTCGACGTCCACGTCGCCGTTCTCGCCGGTCCTGACGACGACGACCTTCATCCCGGCCATCACGGCGCTGGCGGCGTTGGTGCCGTGCGCGGACGACGGGATGAGGCAGACGGTGCGGCCGGTGTCGCCGTTCGCCCGGTGGTAGGCGCGCACCGCGAGCAGCCCGGCCAGCTCGCCCTGCGACCCGGCGTTGGGCTGCAGGCTGACCTTGTCGTAGCCGGTGACCTCGGCGAGCTGGTCCTCCAGCCCGTGGATCAGCTCCAGGTAGCCGGCGGCCTGCTCGGCCGGCGCGAACGGGTGCAGCGCGCCGAACTCCGGCCAGGTGACCGGCTCCATCTCGGTGGTGGCGTTGAGCTTCATCGTGCAGGAGCCGAGCGGGATCATGCCGCGGTCCAGCGCGTAGTCGCGGTCGGCGAGCCGGCGCAGGTAGCGCAGCATCGCGGTCTCGCTGCGGTGCTGGTGGAAGACCGGGTGGGTCAGGTACGACTCGGTGCGGACCAGGGCGGCGGGCAGCGCGTCGGCGGTCGCCGCGTCCAGCGCGTCCAGGTCGGCGGCGGGCGCGCCGAAGGCGGCCAGCACCGCGGCCAGCTGGGCACGGTCGGTGGTCTCGTCGCAGGCCACGCCGACCCGGTCGGCGTCCGTCAGCCGCAGGTTGACGCCGGCGGCGCGGGCGGCCTCGACCACGCCGGCGGCCTTGCCGGGTACCCGGACGGTCAGGGTGTCGAAGAACGCGTCGTGCTCGGTCTCCAGCCCCGCGGCGCGCAGGGCCGCGGCCAGCACGGCGGCGTAGCGGTGGGTGCGGCGGGCGATCGCGGCCAGGCCGTCGGGGCCGTGGTAGACCGCGTACATGCCCGCCATGACGGCGAGCAGGACCTGCGCGGTGCAGATGTTGCTGGTGGCCTTCTCGCGGCGGATGTGCTGCTCGCGGGTCTGCAGGGCCAGGCGGTAGGCCCTGTCGCCGTCGGCGTCCACGGAGACGCCGACCAGCCGGCCGGGCAGGTTGCGGGCGTAGGCGTCGCGGACCGCCATGTAGCCGGCGTGCGGGCCGCCGAAGCCCATCGGCACGCCGAAGCGCTGGGTGGTGCCGACGGCGATGTCCGCGCCGAGGGCGCCGGGCGAGGTGAGCAGGGTGAGCGCGAGCAGGTCGGCGGCGACGGTGACGACCGCGCCCAGGCCGTGCGCCTGCTCGATGACCGGGCGCAGGTCGCGGACCGCGCCGGAGGCGCCCGGGTACTGCAGCAGCACGCCGAAGACGCCGCGCTCGGCCACCTCGGCGGGGATGCCGTCGCTCAGGTCGGCGACGACGACCTCGACGCCGGTCGGCTCGGCACGCGTCTGGATGACCGCGGTCGTCTGGGGGAAGGTGTCGGCGTCGACCAGGAAGACGCCGTCCTTGACCTTGCCGACCCGCCGGGACAGCGCCATCGCCTCGGCGGCCGCGGTGCCCTCGTCCAGCAGCGAGGCGCCGGAGGTCGGCAGCCCGGTGAGGTCGGCGACCATCGTCTGGAAGTTCAGCAGCGCCTCCAGGCGCCCCTGCGAGATCTCCGGCTGGTACGGCGTGTAGGCGGTGTACCAGGAGGGGTTCTCCATGACGTTGCGCAGGATGACCGGCGGCGTGAAGGTGCCGTAGTAGCCGAGGCCGATCATGGGCGCGAGCACCTGGTTGCGGTCGGCCAGCGCGCGCAGCTCGGCGAGCGCCTCGGCCTCGGTGAGCGCGGCGGGCAGGCCCAGCGCTTCGGCGCTCCTTATCGTGTCGGGCACGGCCGCAGCGGTCAGCTCGTCGAGCGAGCCGAAGCCGACCTGGGCGAGCATCTTGGCCTGCGCCTCGGCGTCGGGGCCGATGTGGCGGCGTGCGAAGGGCACGCCGGCTTCCAGCTCGGCGAGGGGGATGCGGCGGTCAGTCATCTGAGGAGGCCTCCTGGTCTGCGACGACCTTCGGGGGTGCCAACGGCGCGGACACCCGTACGGCCTCCCCCTCTGTCATCGGACCTGAGAGCTTCACCGCCCCCGCGAGGGGCGGCTTTCACCGTCGGTGAGGGCCGGTTCCCGGAGGCTGCGGCGCTCCCGGGGCGTGCCCTGCTTTCCAGAGTGACCTCGCCCATGCGGTACGGATGCCTGAGAGATTCCGGGGAGGGTTTGCTCCTTCGGCGCTTCCGCGAGGCCCCTGACGGGACGTACCGGAAGCTCTCCCGCAAGGGGTCTGCAGCCGCCCACCAGCCTACCAGCGCCTTCGGCCGACCGGCCGGTGCGCGGCGGCCGGGAGTGCGACGCGCCGGTCCGAGTCGACAGCGCCTGCGTTGTGGCTTTGATTGGTATCGAGCAGTATTCGAGTTCGCCCAGGCTGGAGGTCCCGTGCAGAGCGACATCGATCCGCGCAGCCTGATCGGACGCCGGGCCCTGGACCGCGACGGAACCAAGATCGGCACCGTGGACGAGGTGTACCTCGACGACGCCACCGGCTCGCCGGAGTGGGCGGCGGTGCGCACCGGGCTGTTCACCCGAGACGCGTTCGTGCCGCTGGAGCCGAGCGAGGTGGTGGACGACGAGCTGCGGGTGCCGTTCCGCAAGGCGCTGATCAGGGACGCACCGGACTTCGGCGTGGGGCGGCACCTGTCCCCCGAGCAGGAGCTGCAGCTGTACCACCACTACGGGATGGACGTGCCGCGGTCCGGTTCCGGCCGGGGCCCCGACGCGCCGCCGGACCGTGACTTCGGCGAGGTCGCCGGCGACTGACCGCCGGCCGGCCCCAGCGGCAGCGGGTCGGCGTGCGCGAGGGCCGGGTCGTCGACCGCGAACGTGCGCACCCGCCCGGGCACGGTGTCCGAGGGCACCTCGAAGCGGACCGTGACCCGTCCGACGCCGCTGCCCTGCACCCAGCCGGCGCCGTGCTCCTCGTGCACCACGTCCTGCCCGGGCAGCCAGCGCTTGGCCCGTTCGGGCTGCGGCGGCGGCACCGCGGGCAGCTCCGGCACGATCTCCTCCCCCGGCTCCTGCTCGCCGGCGTGCTGGGCGAACAGGTCCTCCTGGGTGAAGTCGGCCAGCCCCGCGACGCCGACGCCCAGCAGCCGCACCCCGCCGGTGGTGTCCACCGCCTCCACCAGGCGCCGCGCGGTCTCGCGGACCACCGACGGGTCGTCGGTGGGCGCGCGCAGCGTCTCGGAGCGGGTGAGCGTCGAGAAGTCGTAGCGCCGGACCTTGACGACCACGGTGCGCCCGGAGCGGCCGGCGCCGCGCAGCCGCTGCACGCAGCGGTCGGCCAGCCGGTCGATCTCGTAGCGGACGTGGGCGCGGTCGTGCAGGTCGGTGTCGAAGGTGTCCTCGACGGAGATCGACTTCACGTCCCGGTCGGCGACCACCGGCCGGTTGTCGAGCCCGGCGGCCATGGCGTGCAGGGAGGTGCCGTGTGCCTTGCCGAGCAGCCGCACCAGCTCGGCCTCCCCGGCGTGGGCGATCTCGGCGACGGTGACGATGCCGGCCTTGCGCAGGTGCTCGGCGGTGGCCGGGCCGACGCCCCACAGGGTGCGGACCGGCAGCGGGTCGAGCAGCGCCCGCTCGCTGCCGGGCTCGACGATGACCAGGCCGTCCGGCTTGGCCTGCTCGGACGCGATCTTGGCGAGCAGCTTGGAACCGGCCAGGCCGACCGAGGCGGTGAGGCCGGTGGTGGCGCGGATCCGGGCCCGCAGCCCCTCGGCGACCGCCTGCGGATCGCCGGCGGAATCGCCGGCCTCCAGGTCGACGAACGCCTCGTCGAGGCTCAGCGGCTCTATCAGCGGCGACACCTCGGCGAGCAGGGCCATCACGATCTCGCTGATCTGCCGGTAGATCCCGAAGCGCGGGATCAGGTACGCGGCGTTGGGGCAGAGCCGGCGGGCGTGCGCCATGGCCATCGCGGAGTGGACGCCGTGCACCCGCGCCTCGTAGGACGCGGTCGACACCACGCCGCGGGGCCCGAGGCCGCCGACCACGACCGGCTTGCCCCGCAGGCTCGGCTTCGACGCCTGCTCGACCGCGGCGAAGAACGCGTCCATGTCCAGGTGGAGGATCGTCGGCGCACTTCTCACACCTTCGATCGTGCCGCATCCCACCGACATCGGCCGTACACATGTACGGTTCGCGACCCCGGCGCTCAGACCGCCCGGTTGCGGCGCCTGGCCAGCTCGTCCGCGGGGTTGTGGCCGACCAGGGTCTCCCCGGTGTCGACGCGCTCGCCGTGCATCTGGGACAGGGCGTTCTCCACGTCCCGCCACACCACTCCGACCGCGATGCCGAAGATGCCCTGCCCGCCCTGCAGCAGGTCGACGACCTCGTCGGGCGAGGTGCACTCGTAGACGGTCGCGCCGTCGCTCATCAGCGTCATCCGGGCCAGCTCGGACGGCCGGACCGACCGCAGGTGCTGCACCGCGGTGCGGATGTTCTGCAGGGAGACGCCGGTGTCCAGGAGGCGCTTGACGATCTTCAGCACGACGACGTCGTGGAAGCCGTAGAGGCGCTGGGTGCCCGAGCCGTAGGCGGGCCGGACGCTGGGCTCCACCAGGCCGGTGCGGGCCCAGTAGTCCAGCTGGCGGTAGGTGATGCCGGTCGCCGCGCAGGCGGTGGGCCCGCGGTAGCCGATCTGCTCCGCCGTGCAGTCGGGAGCCGGATCTGCGGAACTTGGTGAGCTGCCGGAACTCCCGGAACCCCCCGGGTCCGCCGCGGCCGCTCGGGGCAGGGGCCCGCGGAGAGCCAGCGGACCGCCGGGCACCCACCCGTCTCCGGTGCTTCTCACGCCGCCCTCCGTCCTTAGCGCCTCGCGGTCGCGCGCATGTGCCACGAGACTTTCCATGTTGACGGTAGGCAGTCCCCAGGGGTGCGTCAACGATCGCCACACTCGGCACGCCGAGTGATATTCACCCCACGAGTGGTTTCATCTGACCGCACACCGGGAACGACTACCCGAATGCCCGTACGGCGGAGCAACCTTGCCCTGGCCCGGGGAAGCGGGCGGCTACTGGTTGCTGGTGCCGAAGTCCTCGGGCGAGATCTGGTCCAGGAACTCCCGGAACTTCTCGACCTCGTCCTCCTGCTCGTCCGGGATGGCGATCCCGGCGTCGTCCAGCACTCCGTCACTGCCGTAGATCGGCGTCCCCGTGCGCAGCGCGAGCGCTATGGCGTCGGACGGGCGGGCGCTGACCTCGACTCCGCTGGCGAACACCAGCTCCGCGTAGAAGACGCCTTCCCGCAGGTCCGTGATGCGCACCTCGGTGAGGGTCTGCCCGACCGCCTCGAGCACGTCCTTGAAGAGGTCATGTGTGAGCGGTCGCGCAGGCGTCATGCCCTGCTGCGCGAAGGCGATGGCCGTCGCCTCCCCCGGCCCGATCCAGATGGGCAGGTACCGGTCGCCTCCCACTTCACGCAGGAGCACGATCGGTTGGTTGGAGGGCATTTCGACCCGGACACCCACAACGTCGAGCTCGTTCACACAGCAACCCTAGGCCGTGCCTGCCGGGTTTGGGTAGTCGGGCAGAGCCCGGCGCGGCCGTCCGGCGTCCGAGAAGGGGCCGGAAAAGGCCGTATTCGCCGGTCAGCGCAGGCGTACACGCAATGCGGACTGAACCATTGCGGCATGCAGCCGAACGGACAGCGAGGCCAGCTCGCGGGCCGTGATCTCGGCGTGGGTGCGGGTCTGCGGGTTGCGGTGCAGGCGCAGCGGGGCCACCACCTGCTCCACCAGGCCGGCCTCCCGGTCCGCGGCGGCCTTCACGGCCCTCAGGTGGCGCGGCTCCAGGCCGAACCGGCCGAGTTCCACGATCAGCCGCGCGATGTTCACCGTCTCGGCGTCGTAGCCGCCGTCCCGGCCGGCCTCGACCAGGCCGTAGGACTCCCACTGCTCCAGCTCGGCGCTGTCCGCGCCGGTGGCGGCCAGCAGCTCGTCCCGGCCGACCCGCAGCTCCGCCGGCACGTCGTCCGGGCCGGGCCCGGGCGCACTGTCCGCCGCGGCCTCCGGGCTGCCTGCTGGGCCGGGGAGCCCGACCTTCGCCCGGCCGTCGGCCACCGCCGCCAGGGTCACGACCGGCTCACCGGCGTCCAGGGCGTCCAGATGCTCCCTGATCACCCGCAGCGGCAGGTAGTGGTCGCGCTGCACCCGCAGGACGTATGCCAGCCGCTCGACGTCCCGCTCGCCGAACTTGCGGTACCCCGAGGGCGTGCGCTGCGGCTCCACCAGGCCCTCCGTCTCCAGGAAGCGGATCTTGGAGATGGTCACCTCGGGAAACTCGTCCTGCAGCCGGCTGAGCACCGCTCCGATGCTCAGCAGCGCCCCGGCGGCGGACGGGGCCGCGGTGCCGTCTGTGGCCCCGCCTGGCGATCTCGGCATGCACACCTTCCCTCGGGGGCCCGCCCGGGACGAGGTCCCGGGCGGGAGCCGGGCGGGGTCAGATGCCCCGCTGGCTTGCGTAGAACACCAACCGGTACTTGCCGATCTGCACCTCGTCGCCGTTCGCCAGCGACACCGAGTCGATCCGCTCCCGGTTGACATAGGTGCCGTTCAGGCTGCCCACGTCGGAGACGGTGAACCCGCCGTCCGGGCCGCGGCGGAACTCCACGTGCCGGCGGGAGACCGTGACGTCGTCCAGGAAGATGTCGCTCTGCGGGTGGCGCCCCGCGGTGGTCAGCTCACCGTCGAGCAGGAAGCGGCTGCCGGAGTTCGGGCCGCGCCGCACGATGAGCAGCGCGGAGCCGGGCGGCAGCGCGGCGACCGCGGACTGCGCCTCCGGCGACAGCGACGGCACCGGCGTCTGGCCGGTGGCCTCCGCCTCGTACGCCTCGATACCGGAGATCGAGATGGTGGACGTGGTCTCCGAGGCCCGCTCGTACGGAGCCGCGCCCGCCCTCAGCGGCGCACCGCAGTTCGAGCAGAAGCGGCTGGCCTCCGCGTTGGTGTGACCGCACCTGCTGCATACCGGCAAGCCGATCCCTCCGCCCGTGCCTGACGTCGCTGGATCCCCGAAACCTATGCGTCCGGCGGAAGCGGGGTCAACAGCCGCCACGCCGGGGCCGCCGGAAAAGTCCCCGCCGGATCCGGGCACGTCGTTCCTGAACAGCGGGCGGTCCCCGGGGCCGCCCTGACCCTCGTCGGTCATGTGCCGCGGGGCACGGTGGCGCGCCGTCGCCGGGTCTCCCGACTGCCGCGCGCTCTTGCCGAACAACTTCCCAAACAACTTCACGGGCGATTCCCCTTGAAAGAAGCAGACCCGCCCGTGGGGCAGGACCAACCCTCGCTACTCACAGTTTCCACTACTCAGGACCCCACCGAGGCCCGGACCCCCTGCCTCACTGGGATGACCGAGCGTAGTCAGGCTGCTTCGACGGCCGCAAGGCGTCCACGACGATCTTCTGCGATCGCACCACATCCGCCGTGGCCTGCTCCTTCTCCAGCGTCTGCACGACCCCTCCGGGGATGTTCAGTGCCGGTTCCAGGTCCTGCGGATTGCCGATCACCTTGAAGACATACGGCTGTGACAGCTTGTGGCCGTCGATGAGGACACCGTCCGCACCCTGCGTGAAGTAGGTGTCCGCGACGACCCGGACGTCGTCGATCTGGATGGCCTCGGCGCCGGCCGCGCGCAGCTCCTGCAGGGTGTCCAGCAGGGAGTCGGCCTGCACGCCGCCGTGCCGGTCGGTGATCGTCAGGGTGATCCCCGCGCCCTCGGCCTTGACGGTGCCCGCCAGGATGCCCAGCTGGGCCTCCTTCTGCTGGGTCTGCTTGAGCGCCTCGGCCGCCTGGTTGGAGCTGGTCTCCAGCTGGGAGCGCTGGCTCTCCAGCCCGCGCTTCTCGTCCTGCAGCCGCTGGCTGCGGTTGTCCAGCTCGGTGAGGATGCGGACCAGGTCCTCCTGGCGGGCGCCGCGCAGCGCCCCGTTGTCGCTCGTGGTGCGCACCTGGATCGCCAGGCCCAGCCCGAGGACGAACAGCAGCACCGCGACGATCATCTGGGCGCGCGACAGCCGCGGCGGCCACAGGCCGTTCAGCAGCCGCCTGCGGCCGTTGGCCACCCGGTCCTCCGCCGCGCGCTCCGTGGCGGCGCCGTCGTCGTCGGCACGCTCCTGCGGCTCGCCGGCGGCTCCCTCGTCGCCCGCGGCGCGCTGCGCGGCGGTCTCCTCGCCACCGCTGCCCTCGGCGCCGCCCTTCCCGGGCCCCGGACGCTCTTCCGGCTCGCGGAGTGTCTGCTCGTCGCTCATGTCCGCGTCACGCCCGGAAGACGTGCCGGCGGATCGCGGCCGCGTTGGAGAAGATCCGGATGCCGAGGACGACCACGACGCCGGTGGACAGCTGGGCGCCGACGCCGAGCTTGTCGCCGAGGAAGACGATCAGCGCCGCGACCACGACGTTGGACAGGAAGGAGACGACGAACACCTTGTCGTCGAAGATCCCGTCGAGCATGGCCCGCAGGCCGCCGAACACGGCGTCCAGCGCGGCGACCACGGCGATGGGCAGGTAAGGCTCCACCCCGGACGGCACGACGGGGCGCACCACGAGGCCGACCACGACTCCCACGACGAGGCCCAGTACGGCGATCACTTCGAACCCTTCCCGTTCCCGGCGCTGTCGGCCTTCTGGTTGCCGGGGACCGGCGTGGCATAGCGCACGACGATGCTCGGTGCCGCGGGCAGGTCGAGCTTGTCCTGGACTCCGATGCTCGCGCGGATGCCGTAGTCGTCCTTGAGTACCTGCAGGTACTGGCCGTCCGCGCTGTCCTGGAATGTGCTGCTCAACCGCTTCCCGTCCCCGATCGCCAGCACCGTGTACGGAGGCGCCAGCGGCTTGTTGTCGACCAGTATGGCCTCACCCGCCGCCCGAATGGCCGATAGTGCGGTCAGCCGCTGCCCGTTGATCGAGATCGCCTCCGCGCCGGAGGCCCACAGGCCGTTCACCACGCGCTGCATGTCGCGGTCCCTGACCCGCCCGGTGTCGGAGAAGCTGCTGCTCTCCCGCGGGCCGCCGGTGGACCCCTGGGAGGCCTCCTTGGCGTCGTCCACGACGAGCCTGACGCCCGGGCCGGAGACCGGGGTCGCGCCGGCTATGAGTTCCAGCAGCGCGGCGCTCTGCCGGCCGCCGTGGTCGCGCAGCGCCGCCTGCTGCTCCGCGGAGACGGTGTCGCGCAGCGCGTCCACGTTCTTCTGCAGCGTGTCCGCGCCGCGCGTCTCCGACTGGATGCGGTCGATGAGGTTCTGCCGCTCCTTGGCCACGGTCGGCGCCGAGAACTGCGCCTGGGCCGCACCGAGGGTCACCACGAGCGCGGCGAGCACCAGTCCCGCGGCCAGCCACAGCCGCCCGCTGAGCGCCGACGGCAGCCGCGAGGTGCCGACGGCGCCCCGGCGGGCCGCGGCCTCCGCGTACCCGTCGTCGAGGCTGTGCTCCATGACGTTGGTGAGCAGCGACATCGAGGCGTCAGGGCGCCGCGGAGCAGCCCCGGGCACGGGGCTGCTCCGTTCGAGTGGCTGCTGCGGCATGCCGCACATCGTCGCACGTCGCGGCCGTCACACTCGAATGGCCCCCTCAGGACGCGCCGTGCCGGCGCCTCCTCACCGCCCGGCGCTCTCCACGACCTCCGACCACTCGTTCAGCAGAGTCTGCGCGGAGGCGTCGTCCGGGCCCTCCGCCCACAGGTGGGTGACGGCCTCCGCGGGGTCGGGCAGCACCATCACCCAGCGGCCGTCGGACTCCACCACGCGCACGCCGTCGGTGGTGTCCACCGACCGCTCTCCGGCCTCCTCGACGACCCGGCGCATCACCGAGCCCTTGACCGCCCACGGGGTCGGCACGTCGCGCTTGAGCACGTGCGCCCGCGGGATCCGGGCGTCGATCTGGCTCAGCGTGAGCTGCGTCCTCGCCACCAGGCCGATCAGCCGCACGAAGGCCGCGGAGCCGTCGAACACGCTGCTGAACTCGGGCACGATGAAGCCGCCCCGGCCGTCGCCGCCGAAGATCGTGCCCTCCTCCCGGCCGACCCTCGTCAGGTCGTCCGGCGAGGTCGTCGTCCAGGTGACCTGCGTGCCGTGGTAGGCCGCGACCTGCTCGCCGATGCGGGTGGTGGTCACCGGCAGCGCCACCCGGCCGCTGCGGCGCTCGGCGGCCACCAGGTCGAGCAGCACCAGCAGCGCCCGGTCGTCCTCGACGATCCGGCCCAGCTCGTCGACGAGCGACATCCGCTCGCCGACCGGGTCGAAGCGCACGCCGAACGCGGCGCGAGCCGACGAGACGATCTCGCCGAGCCGCACCAGGCCGGCCCGCCGGCTCTCCTCGGTCTCGGTGGGGCGCGCCTCGTCCAGACCGGGGTTGATGGTCAGCGCGTCCACGCCGAGCCGGCCCAGCAGACTGGGCAGCACCAGGCCCGCGCTGCCGTTGGCCGCGTCCACGACCACCTTCAGCCCGGAGTCGGCGATGCCGGAGATGTCGACGGCACGCAGCAGGGCGCCGGTGTACGAGTCGAAGACCGTCGCGGGGAACCGCAGGTCGCCGATCTCGCCGGGGAACGCCCTGCGGTACTCCTGCCGGGCGAAGACGCGGTCCAGCTTGCGCTGGCCGGCCGCCGACAGGTCCGCGCCGCGCTCGTCGAAGAACATGATGTCCAGCGAGTCGGGCCGGCCGGGCGTGGTCCGGATCATGATGCCGCCGGCGCTGCCCCGCGCGGTCTGCTGCCGGGCCACCGGCATCGGCACGTTCTCCAGGTCGCGGACCTCGATGGCGCTGGTCTGCAGGGCCGAGATCACCGCGCGCTTGAGGGCGCGCGCACCGCGGGAGTGGTCGCGCGCGGTGGTGACGGTCGCGCCCTTCTTGAGCGTGGTCGCGTACGCGCCGGCGAGGCGGACGGCGAGCTCCGGCGTGATTTCCACGTTGAGGATGCCGGTGACGCCGCGGGCGCCGAACAGGTGCTCCTGGCCGCGCGACTCCCAGATGACGGACGTGTTGACGAACGCGCCGGCCTCGACGGTCTTGAACGGGTACACGCGGACGTTGCCCGCGATGATGGATTCCTCGCCGATCAGGCACTCGTCGCCGATGACGGCGCCCTCGTCGATCCGCGCCGCCCGCATCACGTCGGTGTTCTTGCCGATGACGCAGCCGCGCAGATTGGTCTGCGGTCCGACGTAGACGTTGTCGGCGATCACCGCCTTGTGCAGGAACGCACCGGACTTCACCACGACGTTGGACCCGATCACGCTGTGCTCGCGGACCTCCGCGCCGGCCTCGACCTTGGCGTAGTCCCCGATGTAGAGGGGGCCGCGCAGCACCGCGTCGGGATGGACGTCGGCTCCTTCGGCGACCCATACGCCGGGCGAGATCTCGAAGCCGTCGATGTCGACGTCGACCTTGCCTTCGAGGACGTCGGCCTGGGCCTTCACATAGCTCTCGTGGGTGCCGACGTCCTCCCAGTAGCCTTCGGCGACATAGCCGTAGACCGGCTTGCCCTCCTTCATCAGCTGCGGGAAGACGTCCCCCGACCAGTCGACCGGCACGTCCGGTTCGACGTAGTTGAAGACTTCCGGTTCCATGACGTAAATGCCGGTGTTCACCGTGTCGGAGAAGACCTGACCCCACGTCGGTTTCTCCAGGAAACGCTCGACCCTGCCCTCGTCGTCGACGATGGTGATGCCGAACTCCAAGGGGTTCGGCACCCGGGTCAGGCACACCGTGACAAGCGCACCCTTGGCCTTGTGAAAGGCAATCAGATCGGTCAGATCGAAATCGGTGAGCGCGTCACCGGAAATCACGAGGAATGCATCGTCCTTCAACGCTTCTTCGGCGTTCTTGACACTTCCGGCCGTCCCCAGCGGCTTTTCCTCGTTGGCATAGGTGAGTTCCATTCCGAAGTCCTCGCCGTCCCCGAAGTAATTCTTCACCAGGGACGCGAGGAACTGGACTGTGACCACCGTCTCAGTGAGTCCATGCCGCTTGAGCAATGTCAGAACGTGCTGCATGATCGGGCGATTCACCACTGGCAGCAGAGGTTTGGGCATGCTCGAGGTCATCGGGCGAAGGCGTGTCCCTTCGCCGCCGGCCATCACTACCGCCTTCATGTCGAAAACGTCCTCCTCATGACTCAGTCAGCCGTGGTATCCGCCCTGACAAGTCGCCGGACCTGCACCACATAGAGGATCCCTGCCCACCAGTACAGGGTTGTACCCCAACCGGCGAACGCCCAGCCGAAAACAGACGCCAGCGTCGCAAGCCATCCGCTGCTGTCGCTGAGCAGCAGCAGCGGAAAGGCGTACATGAGGTTGAAGGTAGCCGCTTTCCCGATGAAGTTCACCTGGGGTGGGCCGTAGCGGTGCCTCCGCAGAATCAGCAGCATCACGGCCATCATGGCTTCACGCGCGAGCAGCAGCACGGTGATCCAGAGCGGCAGGATGCCACGCCATGTCAGGCCCGCCAGGGTGGACAGGACATAGAGCCGGTCGGCGGCGGGATCCAGGATCCGGCCGAGACTGCTGACCTGATTCCAGCGGCGGGCCAGCTTGCCGTCGAGGTAGTCGCTCACACCGCTGAAGGCGAGGAGCAGCAGCGCCCAGCCGTCGACCTTGGGGCCGCCGAACTCGGGCCAGAGAATCAGCCACAGGAACACAGGGACGCCGACCAGGCGAGCCATACTCAGGATGTTGGGGACCGTGAAGATCCGATCCGTTTGCACCCGTGTCTCCTGGACCTCCACCGGGGCCCCTCCTGCTTGTACGAACGTGCGGACGTTGCGCGCCGACTCTACCCCAGACGCAGAAATGGCCTGACCCCGGATCCATGATCAGGGGTCAGGCCATTTCTCAATATTTGTTCGGCGGTGTCCTACTCTCCCACAGGGTCCCCCCTGCAGTACCATCGGCGCTGAAAGGCTTAGCTTCCGGGTTCGGAATG
>NZ_JBIRRR010000040.1:0-20679 GCF_044333795.1 Streptomyces sp. NPDC020917
TACCACCAAGCCATCACCCACCTCCACACCCAAGGCACCACCCACTACATCGAAATCGGACCCGACACCACCCTCACCACCCTCAACACCCACACCCTCACCACCCTCACCGACACCTCCCAGCTCAACGCCGACACCGAACCGGCAACCTGCACCGCCACCCTCAGCCGCAAGCACAGCGCCTCCCACACCTTGACCACCGCCCTGCTCAGCGCGGCCACCACCGACTGGGACGCCGTCCTCCCCCCGGCCCCCTACGTCCCGCTCCCCACCTACGCCTTCCAGCACCGGACCTACTGGCCCGCGGCCGGGGCGCCGACGGCATCCGCCGCCGCATCGGCGCCCGTCCGTGCCGACACCGCCGGCTCCCCCTCCCGTGCCGAGGACCGCTGGAACGCGCTGGACCTGGTCCGCACGCACCTGGCGCTCGTGCTCGGGCACGACGCTCCGGGCGGGATCGACGTGCGGGCCACGTTCCGGGACCTGGGCCTGGACTCCATGTCGGCGGTCGAGCTGCGCGACCAGCTGAGCGCCGTGACCGGGCTGCGGCTGCCGACCGCGCTGACGTTCAACCACCCGACTCCGGCCGGCCTGGCCGCCTTCCTCCAGCAGACCTTGGCGGAGTCCGACGGCGCGGAACCGTACGCGGCGGACGCTCCGCGGCTGCCGGCGACGCGGGACCGTGCGGGCGAGGACGGCGGGGACGACGCGATCGCGATCGTGGGCATGGCGTGCCGGTATCCCGGCGGCGTGACGTCGCCGGAGGACCTGTGGCGGCTGGTGGCCGAAGGGCGGGACGCCATCGGCGACTTCCCGGCCGACCGCGGCTGGGACAACGACGCCCTGTACGACCCGGATCCGGCCGCGCACGGCGCATCGTACGTGCGGTCGGGCGGATTCCTGGACGGCGCGGGCGAGTTCGACGCGGCGTTCTTCGGGATCAGCCCGCGGGAGGCCACCGCGATGGACCCGCAGCAGCGGCTGCTGCTGGAGACGGCCTGGGAGGCGCTGGAGCGGGCCGGGATCGACCCGGCCACGCTGCGCGGCACGCCGACCGGCGTGTTCGTCGGCGCCACCGCGCAGGATTACGGCCCGCGGCTGCACGAGGCGCCGGAGGGGCTGGACGGCCATCTGCTGACCGGCACGACGAGCAGTGTCGCCTCCGGCCGGGTGGCGTACACGCTGGGGCTGGAGGGTCCCGCGGTCACCGTGGACACCGCCTGCTCCTCGTCCCTGGTCGCGCTGCACCTGGCCGGGCAGTCGCTGCGGCAGGGAGACTGCACGCTGGCGCTGGCCGGCGGGGTGCTGGTGATGGCCGGCCCGGGGATGTTCGTGGAATTCTCCCGGCAGCGCGGACTCGCGGCGGACGGCCGGTCCAAGGCGTTCGCGGCCGCGGCCGACGGCACGTCATGGGCGGAGGGCGCGGGACTGCTGCTACTGGAGCGGCTGCCGGACGCGCGGCGCAACGGCCACCAGGTGCTCGCGGTGATCCGCGGTTCCGCGATCAACCAGGACGGCGCGAGCAACGGCCTGTCCGCGCCGAGCGGGCTGGCCCAGCAGCGGGTGATCCGCCAGGCGCTGTCGGCGGCCGGTCTCGGGCCGGCGGACGTCGACGCGGTCGAGGCACACGGCACCGGCACAGCCCTGGGCGACCCGATCGAGGCGGAGGCGCTGCTGGCCACCTACGGCCAGGGGCGGCGCGACGGCGGCGAGCCGCTGTGGCTGGGGTCCCTGAAGTCCAACGTCGGGCACGCCCAGGCCGCGGCGGGCGTCGGCGGGGTCATCAAGATGGTGATGGCCCTGCGCCACGGCACGCTCCCGCGCACGCTCCACGTCGACGCGCCGAGCCCGCACGTGGACTGGGAGTCCGGTGCGGTCGAGCTGCTGGAGCGGGAGCGCCCGTGGCCGGAGACCGGCCGGCCGCGGCGCGCCGCGGTGTCGTCCTTCGGCATCAGCGGGACCAACGCGCACGTCGTGCTGGAACAGGCGCCGTTGGCGGTGGGACCGCCATCCGCGGTAGCCGGTGGCGGCGTTGAGGAGCAGAGGCCGGACGCCGGAACCGGCGCTCTCGTGCCGTGGGTGGTGTCCGCGAAGTCCGAAGCGGCGCTGCGCGGCCAGGCGGCGCGGCTGCTGGAGCTGACCGACCGGCGTCCCGAGCTGGTTCCGGGCGAGGTCGGGGCGGCGCTGCTGTCCGGACGGGCGGTGTTCGACCAGCGGGCGGTCGTGGTGGCCGGCGACCGGGCGGGGATCCGGTCCGGTCTCGCGGCTCTCGCCGACGGCGGCACCGCGCCGCACCTGGTGCGCGGCAGCGCCCGTGCCGCCGGCCGTACCGTCTTCGTCTTCCCCGGCCAGGGTTCGCAGTGGGCCGGGATGGCCCGCGGGCTGCTCGCCGCGGAGCCGGTGTTCCGCGCCGGGATCGAGGCGTGCCACCGCGCGATGGCGCCGTTCACCGACTGGTCCCTGCTCGACGTGCTGCACGAGCGGGAGGGTGCCGCCTCGCTCGACCGGGTGGACGTGGTGCAGCCCGCGCTGTTCGCGGTGATGGTGTCGCTGGCCGCGCTGTGGCGCTCCTACGGGGTGCGGCCGGACGCGGTCGTCGGGCACTCGCAGGGCGAGATCGCCGCCGCGTACGTGGCCGGGGCGCTGTCGCTGGACGACGCCGCCAGGATCGTGACGCTGCGCAGCCGGGCGCTGCGGGACATCGCGGGCACCGGCGGCCTGATGGCGGTGCCGCTGCCGGCCGCCGAGGTCGCGCCGCGTCTGGCCGGCTGGGCCGGCCGGCTGGACATCGCCACGGTCAACGGCCCGGCGGCCACGGTCGTGGCCGGGGACCCGGAGGCGCTGGACGAGCTGCTCGCGGAGTTCACCGCGGCGGGCGTCAGAGCGCGCCTGATCCCGGTGGACTACGCCGCGCACTCGCCGCAGGTCGAGACGATCGAGGCGGAACTGCGCGAGGTGCTGCGGGACATCGCGCCGCACACCGCCGGCACCGCCTTCTACTCGACGGTCACCGGCGGCCCGGTCGACACGGCCGGTCTCGACGGTGACTACTGGTACCGGAACCTGCGCAGGACCGTGCAGTTCGAGCAGGCCACCCGGGCGCTGCTGGCGGACGGCTTCCGGCTGTTCGTGGAGTGCAGCCCGCATCCGGTCCTGACGCTGGGCGTGCAGGACACCGCGGACAGCACGGACGCGGCGGGCGAGGCGGTCGCGGTGGGCTCGCTGCGCCGCCAGGAGGGAGAGCTCCGGCGCTTCCAGACCTCGCTCGCCGAGGCGTACGTGCACGGCGCGGACATCCGCTGGCCGTCCCCCGTCGCCACCGGTGGCGGGGATCCGGCCGCCGGGTCCGGCGGACTGCCGGTCACGGCGTGGGACCTGCCCACGTACGCGTTCCAGCGGCAGCACCACTGGCTGACCGCGCCCGCGGCGGCGGGGAGCCCGGACGTGCTGGGGCTCGGCGCGGCCGAACACCCGCTGCTGGGCGCGCGCCTGGACCTCGCCGACGCGGACGACGACCGGCTGGTGTTCACCGGGCGCCTTTCGCTGGCGGCCGAGCCGTGGCTGGCCGACCACGCCGTGGACGGGGTCGTGCTGCTTCCCGGCACGGGCTTCGTGGAGCTGGCACTGCACGCGGCACGGCAGGCCGGCTGCCCGGTTCTGTCCGAACTGACGCTGCACGCACCGCTGTTGCTGTCCCCGTCGGGCACGGTCCGGCTCCAGGTGACGGTCGGCGCGGCGGACGGCGAGGGGCGGCGCGCGGTCGCCGTGCACGCCCGGCCCGGCGACGGGCCGGCGACGGATGCCCCCGCCTCCGGCGGCGCCGGCTGGACCTGCCACGCCGCCGGCGTGGCGGAACCGGCCCCGGCCGGGGAGGAGGCCGGCCCGCGGTGGTCGGGGCCGTGGCCTCCCGCCGCGGCCCGGCCGGTCGACGTGGACGAGCTCTACGGGCAGTTGGGGGACGATCGCTACGAGTACGGTCCGGCGTTCCAGGGGCTGCACGCGGTGTGGCGGGACGGCGACGACGTCTACGGCGAGGTCCGGCTGGGTCCGGGACAGACCGGGGAGGGCTTCGGACTCCACCCGGCGCTGCTGGACGCGGCGTTGCACGCGCTGCAGCCCGCCGGACTGCTCGGCAGGGACGAACACGACCGCATCCGGCTCCCGTTCGCGTGGGAGGGCGTGTCGCTGTGGCGGGCCGGCGGCGATACGGCCCGGCTGCGGTGGTCCGGATCGGACTCCGACAGCCGCGAGTTGACCCTGTTCGACGCGGACGGGACGGCGATCGCCGAGGTGCGTTCGGTGACCACCCGCCCGGCCGCGGCGGAGGTGCTGCGCGGCGCGATGGCCCCGGGCAGCGACGGCCTCTTGCGGCTGGGCTGGAGCGAACTCGCGCTGCCCACCGCGCCGTCGTCGGCCCCCACGGCGCCCGGCGCGCCCGGCGCCGCACCAGGCGGGGGCGAGGTGGTGGTGCTCGGGTCCGGCGCGGCCTCGGTGCCCGAGTGGCGCTCCCGCCTGACCGCGCTCCTGGACGCGGTGCGGAACGGCGAGGCGGCGCCCGCGACCGTCGTCGCCGCCGTGTCCGGCACGGCGGGCCGGGAGTCCGCTGCCGAGGCGGCCCACCGGGTCACCCTGGACACCCTCGCGCTGGTGCAGGAGTGGCTCGTCCATGAGGAGTTGGAGGCCGTTCGCCTGGTCGTGGCCACGCGCGGCGCGGTCGCGGTGCCCGGCGACGGGACAGGACCCGACCCCGCGGCGGCCGCCGCCTGGGGCCTGGTCCGCGTCGCCCAGAACGAGCACCCCGGGCGGTTCGCCCTGCTGGACGTCGGCGCCGACGTCGACCTCGACGCGACCGCTGCCACCGGGACGGACGGCGACGCGCGCACGCGGTCGGCGTTCGCCGCCGCGCTGGCCAGCACCGAACCTCAACTCGCCCTGCGCGACGGCACCTTGCTCATCCCCCGGCTGACCCGGCTGGCCGGTGCCGCCGCCGCGGCCGGCGCCGGTCCGGCCCCCGGTTTCGGCGTGGATCCGGAAGGGACCGTCCTGATCACGGGCGCGTCCGGAACGCTCAGCGGGCTGACCGCCCGCCATCTGGTGACCGAGCAGGGCGCCCGGCACCTGCTGCTGGCCGGACGCCGCGGGCCGGACGCGCCCGGTGCCGCCGCGCTCGCCGCCGAACTCACCGCGCTGGGGGCCGACGTGCGGTTCGCGGCCTGCGACGTCGCGGACCGCGAGGCGGTGGCCCGCCTGCTGGCGACGATCCCCGGCGACCATCCGCTGCGGCTGGTCGTCCACGCGGCCGGCACGCTGGACGACGGCACCGTCGAGGGCCTCACCCCCGAGCAGGTGACGGCGGTGCTGCGGCCGAAGGCCGACGCCGCCTGGCACCTGCACGAGCTGACCGCCGGCCTTCCGCTGACCGGCTTCGTGCTGTTCTCCTCGGTCGTCGGCATCCTCGGCACCGCGGGACAGGCCAACTACGCGGCCGCCAACGCGTTCCTCGACGCGCTGGCGCACCACCGGCAGGCCGCGGGGCTGCCCGCCACGTCGATCGCGTGGGGCCTGTGGGGCGAGGCCACCGGCATGACCGGGCACCTGGACGCGGCCGACCTGGCCCGGCTGTCCCGCGGCGGCATGGTGCCGCTGGGCACCGCCCAGGGACTCGACCTGCTGGACGCCGCGCGGCGCACCGCGCCCGCGGCCGTCGCCGCCGTCCGGCTGGACGGCGGGGCGCTGCGGCGGCAGGCCGAGGCGGGCACGCTGTCGCCGCTGCTGCGGGGGCTGGTCCGCACGCCGGTGCGGCGCGCTCCGGCCGGCGCGCCGGGCGCGTCGTCCGCGGAGAGCCTGGCGGGGCTCCCGGCCAAGGCTCGCGCCCGCGCGGTCGACGCACTGGTGAGCACGCATCTCGCGACGGTGCTCGGGCACGCGGACGCGACCGGGCTCGACGCCGCCCAGTCGTTCAAGGAGCTCGGCATCGACTCGCTGACCGGGGTCGAGCTCCGCAACCGCCTCAACGCGGCCACCGGGCTCCGGTTGCCGTCCACCCTGATCTTCGACCACCCCACGCCGGCCGCGCTGGCCCGCTTCATCACGGGCGAGCTGGGCGGAGACGCCCCATCGGGCCCCGGGTCCGGCCGTGCGCAGCAGGACGGCCCGGCGGACCCGGGCGCGAGCGGCGCCGACGAGCCGATCGCGATCGTCGGGATCGGCTGCCGCTTCCCCGGCGGCGCGGACTCCCCCGAGGAGCTGTGGCGGCTGCTCGCCGAGGGCCGTACCGCGATCGGCGGCTTCCCGGAGGAACGCGGCTGGAACGTCGAGGAGTTGTACGACCCGGACCCCGAGCGGGCCGGCCGGAGCACGACCCGCAGGGGCGGGTTCCTCACGGACGCGCACCATTTCGACGCGGAGTTCTTCGGGATGAGCCCGCGCGAGGCGCTGGCCACCGACCCGCAGCAGCGGCTGCTGCTGGAGACCGCCTGGGAGACCCTGGAACGCGCCGGGCTCGATCCCGCCACGCTGCGCGGCAGCAGGACCGGCGTGTTCGCCGGCGTCATGTACGGCGACTACGGGGGCCGGCTGCGCACCGCGCCCGAGGAGATCGAGGGGTACCTGCGCAACGGCAGCCACGGCAGCGTCGCTTCGGGCCGGGTGTCGTACACCTTCGGGTTCGAGGGCCCGGCGGTCACCGTGGACACGGCGTGCTCGTCGTCGCTGGTGGCGCTGCACCTGGCGGCGCAGTCGCTGCGGTCGGGCGAGTGCGATCTTGCCCTGGCCGGCGGCGTGACGGTGATGGCGACGCCGCAGACGTTCATCGAGTTCAGCCGCCAGCGCGGGGTCTCCCCCGACGGGGTGTGCAAGCCGTTCGCGGCGGGTGCCGACGGCACGGGCTTCTCCGAGGGCGTCGGCCTGCTCCTGGTGGAGCGGCTGTCGGACGCCCGGCGCAACGGCCACCAGGTCCTGGCGCTGGTCCGCGGCTCGGCCGTCAACCAGGACGGCGCGAGCAACGGCCTCACGGCACCCAACGGCCCCTCCCAGCAACGCGTGATCCGCGCCGCCCTCGCCAACGCCCGCCTGGAACCAGGTGACGTGGACGCCGTCGAGGCCCACGGCACCGGCACCAAGCTCGGCGACCCCATCGAGGCCCAGGCCCTCCTCGCCACGTACGGCCAGGACCGGCCCGCCGAACGGCCGTTGTGGCTCGGCTCCATCAAGTCCAACATCGGCCACACCCAAGCCGCCGCCGGCGTCGCCGGCGTCATCAAGATGGTCCAGGCGATCCGGCACGGGGTGCTGCCCAAGTCCCTGCACGTCGACGCGCCCACACCGCACGTCGACTGGGAGACCGGCACGGTCTCCCTCCTCACCGAAGCCGTCGACTGGCCCGAGACCGAGCGGCCGCGCCGCGCCGCCGTGTCCTCCTTCGGCATCAGCGGCACCAATGCGCATGTGGTGCTGGAGCAGGCCGCCGACGAGGAAGCACCGAACGTGCCGGCCGGGTCCGCGGAGGGGGCGGAGGACACCCCGCCCGTGGCCGGGGTGGTCCTGCCGTGGGTGCTGTCGGCGACGAGCGAACCGGCCCTGCGCGCACAGGCGTTGCGGCTGCACGCGCACCTGGCCGGGCGCCCGGAACTCGACCCCGCGCGGATCGCCGGGGCGCTGGCCACCTCGCGGGCGCACCTCGACCGCAGAGCCGCGGTCGTCGCGGCCGACGGCGCCGGCCGCATGGAGGCACTGCGGGCGCTGGCCCACGGCGGGTCCGCGGACGCGCTGGTGCACGACGCGCACGCCCCCTCCCCGGGCCGCACCGTCTTCGTCTTCCCCGGCCAGGGCAGCCAGTGGATGGGCATGGCGGACGAACTCCTGGACACCTCACCGGTGTTCGCGCGGGAGATGGCGGCGTGCGCCCGGCATCTGGACCCGCTCACCGGCTGGTCGCTGATCGACGTGCTGCGCGGCGCGCCGGACGCGCCGCCGATGGAGCGGGTGGACGTCGTCCAGCCCGTGCTGTTCGCCGTGATGGTGTCGCTGGCCGCGCTGTGGCGCTCCTACGGGGTGCGTCCCGACGCCGTCGTGGGCCACTCGCAGGGGGAGATCGCCGCCGCGTGCGTGGCGGGCGCGCTGTCGTTGCCGGACGCGGCCGCCGTGGTGGCGCTGCGCAGCCGGACGATCACGGTCCTGGGCGGCACCGGCACGATGGCCTCGGTGCCGCTGCCCGCCGACCGCGTCACCGACGACCTGGCCCCGTACGGCGGGACGGTCACGGTCGGCGCGATCAACGGCCCCGCGACGACCGTCATCGCCGGCGACGTGGAGGCCGTCGGCCGGATCGTCGCCGCCTACCAGGAGCAGGGCGTGCGCGCCCGGGCGATCCCCGTCGACTACGCCTCGCACTCGCCGCACGTCGCGCCGGTCGAGGACGAGTTGACGGAGGTGCTGGCCGGGATCCGCGGGCGGGTGTCGGACGTGCCGTTCTACTCGACGGTGACCGGCGGCCCGCTGGACACGACGACGATGGACGCCGGCTACTGGTACCGGAACCTGCGGATGCCGGTCAGGTTCGAGGAGGCCGCGTCACGGCTGCTGGCCGACGGGCACCGGCTGTTCGTGGAGGTCAGCCCGCACCCGGTGCTGGCCTTCGGGCTCCAGGAGACCATCGAGGCGGCCGGGGCGGAGGCGGCCGTGGTGGGGACGCTGCGCCGCGGCGAGGGCGGCGCGGACCGGATCGCCGCCTCGCTCGCCCTCGCCTACACACGCGGCGCGCCGGTGGACTGGTCGCGTGCCGTCCCGCGCGGGTGGACCGCGCGCCCGGCGGACCTGGACCTGCCGACGTACGCCTTCCAGCGGCAGCCGTACTGGCTGGAGGCGGCCGTCGCCGGCTCGGACGTGCGCTCCGCCGGACTGAGCCCGGCCGGGCACCCGTTGCTCGGCGCGGTCACCGAACTCCCGAACGGCGGGCACCTGTTCACCGGGCGGCTGAGCCTGGCCGACCAGCCGTGGACGGCCGACCACGCGGTGCTGGACACCGTCCTGCTGCCCGGTGCCGCCTTCGTGGAGCTGGCCCGGCACGTCGCGGCCCACGTCGGCGCGGGCCCGGTCGAGGAGTTGACCCTGCACGCGCCGCTGGTCCTGCCCGAGCACGGCGCGCTGCGCCTCCAGGTCGTGGCGGGCGCTCCCGGCGAGGACGGCCGCAGCTCCCTGGTGATCCGCTCCGGCACCGCGGCCGGTGCCGGCAGCGGCACGGACTGGACCGAGCACGTCACCGGCGTGCTCGCCGCGCCGGAGCCCGAGGCCACCGGCGCGCCGCACGGCGCCGCGCCCGGGCCGTGGCCGCCGCAGGGCGCGGAGCCGGTGGACATCGAGGACCTGTACGTGCGCCTGGCCGACGCCGGCATCGGCTACGGCCCGGCCTTCCAGGGCCTGCGGGCCGTCTGGCGCAAGGGTGAGGACCTGTACGTGGAGGCCGAACTGCCCCAGGCGGGCGCCGGATCGGGCCCGGGTGCGGTGTCCGGTGCCGGATCGGTTGCCGGATCCGGTGCCAACGACGGCGCGGGCACCGGTGCGGGCATCGGCGGCGGTGCCGGATCCGGCGGGTACGGCATCCACCCGGCGCTGCTGGACGCCGCGCTGCAGGCGGTGTTCCTCCGCCCGGACGCGCTGCCCGCGGCGGACGGCGGCGAGCAGCGCGTCCCGCTCCCCTTCGCCTTCTCGGGCGTGTCCTTCACCGCGGACGCGGGCCGCGCGGTCCGGGTCCGGATGTCCCCGGCGGGCGCGGGAGCGGTGTCCCTGGAGCTCGCCGACGGCTCCGGCCGGCCGGTCGCCTCCGTCGCGTCGCTCGCGATCCGGCCGATCGGCGCCGGGCAGCTGCGGCGCGCCGCGGGCACCCGTGAGCCGGTCCTCGGCGTCGACTGGATCCCGGTCACCGCCGACGCCGCTGCCGGAGCCCCGCGCTGGGCACTGCTCGGCGACGCGCAGGCCGCCGTCGGCGGCGCCGCCGACGCGGTGCGCTACCCCGACCTGCGCGCCCTGCTGGCCGCGGTCGAGGCGGGCGCACCGGCGCCGGACCTCGTATGCGCCCCGGTGCACGGCGCGCGTACGGCGGCGGGCGGCGCAGCCGCGCCGGGCGACCGCGCGGATGCTCCCGGCGGGTCGCCCGCGGAGGCCGCGCGCGCCGTGGCCGGCGACGCGCTCGCCCTGGTGCAGGAGTGGCTGGCGGACGAGCGCTGCCCGGACGCGACGCTGGTACTGGCGACCCGGGGCGCCGTGGCCACGGCGCCCGACGCGGACGTGCCGGACCTGGCCGCGGCCACGGTCTGGGGGCTCGTCAGGGTCGCCCAGACCGAGCACCCCGGCCGGTTCGCCCTCCTCGACCTCGACCCGCATGCCGCCGAGGGCCGCTTCCACGTCCCGACTGCCGTGACAGCGGCGGCACTTGCCGCTGGAGAACCGCAACTCGCCGTGCGTAACGGCGCGCTGCTGGCTCCACGGGTCACCCGGGACGGATCGGCGGGCGCCCCGGGCGACGGCGCGGTCCCCGAACTCGACCCCGACGGAACGGTGTTGATCACCGGCGGAACGGGCACGATCGGCGCCGCGCTGGCCCGGCACCTGGTGGCCTCGTACGGGGTGCGGCGGCTGCTGATCGCCGGGCGGCGCGGGCCCGACGCACCGGGCGCGGCGGACCTCGCCGCCGAACTGGGCGCGTCGGGCGCCGAGGTGACGCTCGTGGCCTGCGACGTCGCCGACCGCGAGGCGCTCGCGGCGCTGCTGGCCTCGGTGCCTGCGGAGCATCCGCTGACCGCGGTGGTGCACGCGGCCGTCGCGCTGGACGACGCGACGATCGGGTCGCTGACGCCGAAGCGCCTGGACGCGGTGTTCGGTCCGAAGGTCGACGCCGCGTGGCATCTGCACGAGCTGACCCGCGACGCGCCACCGGCGGCGTTCGTGCTGTTCTCGTCGGTGGCGGGCCTGGTCGGCAACGCGGGACAGGGCAACTACGCGGCCGCCAACACCTTCCTGGACGCCCTGGCCCACCACCGGCGGGCGCTCGGGCTGCCCGGCACGTCGCTGGCGTGGGGGCTGTGGGAGCAGACCGGCGGAGCGATGGACGCGGCCGACCGGGCCCGGCTCAACCGCTACGGCATCACGGCCGTCGGCGTCGCGGACGGTCTGGCGCTGTTCGACGCCGCGCTGGCCTGCGGCCGGCCGCTCGCCGTCCCGGCCAGGCTCGACGCCGCGGCTCTGCGGGCGCAGGCCGGCGACGGGCTGCTGCCACCGCTGCTGCGGGACCTGCTGCGCACTCCCGGGCGGCGTGCCGGCGCGGTCGACGGGAGCGGCGCCGTGGACGGCGCGGCGGCGCTGCGCGCGCAGTTGCGGCCGCTCGGCGAGGCCGACCGGCACCGGCTGCTGGTGAAGATGGTGCGCGGCCTGGTCGCGACCGTCCTCGGCCACGGCTCGCCGGAGAACGTGCCGGTGGACCGCGGCTTCCTCGACATGGGCTTCGACTCGCTGACCGCGGTCGAGCTGCGCAACCGGGTCAACGCGGCCAGCGGGCTGCGGCTGGCGACGACCGCGGTCTTCGACTATCCGACGGCGGCGGGCCTCGCGGTGCACCTGCGCGAGCAGTTGACCGCCGAGGACTCCGACGGCGCGTCCGGCACCGCACCCGCCGGCGGACCGGGGGGTGCCGGCGCGCCCGACGCGTCCGGCCTGCCGGACCTGTCCGGCCTCGACCGGCTGGAGTCGGCCATCGCCGGCTACTCCGCGGACGCGAGAACGCGGCTGTCGCTGCGGCTCCAGGACCTGCTCCTGACGCTGTCCGAGGCGGAGGCCGCCGCTCTCGGCGACGTTCCCCGGTTCGGCGCGGGGGCCGGCGTGGGGCCGGACGCGGTCGGCCCCGGATCCGGCGACGGCGGGATCGACTTCGCCACCGACGACGACGTCTTCGACTTCATCGACAACGAACTGGGCATCGCATGAGCCCCCGCACGGTCCCCACGGCCGTGGCGCCCGGCGCGCGGCCGGGTCCCGAGTCCCCGCAGGCGAGAGGTGAGGAACGGTGAGCGACACCGTGAAGGAGCAGCGTCAGATGTCGAACGAGGACCGGCTGCGCGACTATCTCAAACGCGTGACGGCGGAGTTGCACCAGACGCGGCAGCGCCTGGCGGCGGCCGAGTCGGACGTGCAGGAGCCGATCGCGGTGGTGTCGATGGCCTGCCGCTACCCCGGCGGCGTCACCACACCCGAAGAACTCTGGCACCTGCTCACCGAAGGCCGCGACGCCATCGGCGACTTCCCCACCACCCGCGGCTGGAACCTCGACCACCTCTTCGACCCCGACCCCGAAACCACCGGCACCAGCTACGCCGACCAAGGCGGCTTCCTCCACGACGCCGACACCTTCGACCCCGAATTCTTCGGCATCAGCCCCCGCGAAGCCCTCGCCATCGACCCCCAGCAACGCCTCCTCCTCGAAACCGCCTGGGAAACCCTCGAACGCGCCGGACTCGACCCCACCACCCTGCGGTCCACGCCCACCGGTGTCTTCACCGGCATCATGTACAGCGACTACGGTGCGCGCCTGGTCCACCGCACGCCCGAGGAGTTCGAGGCGTACCTCGGCACCGGCAGCGCGCACAGCGTGGCCTCGGGCCGCCTGTCGTACACGTTCGGCTTCGAGGGCCCGGCGGTCAGCGTCGACACCGCCTGCTCGTCGTCGCTGGTCGCCGTGCACCTCGCCACCCAGGCCCTGCGCTCCGGCGAGTGCACGCTCGCCCTGGCCGGAGGCGTCACGCTGATGGCGACGCCGACGACGTTCGTGGAGTTCAGCCGCCAGCAGGGGTTGGCGTCCGACAGCCGGGTGAAGGCGTTCGCGGCCACGGCCAACGGAACGGCCCTGTCCGAGGGTGCGGGCCTGCTGCTGCTGGAGAAGCTGTCGGACGCCCGGCGCAACGGCCACCAGGTGCTCGCGGTGATCCGCGGTTCCGCGGTCAACCAGGACGGTGCCAGCAGCCAGCTCAGCGCCCCCAACGGCCCCTCCCAGCAACGCGTCATCCGCCAGGCGCTGGCGAACGCAGGTCTGGAACCGGGTGACGTCGACGCCGTCGAGGCACACGGTACGGGGACCAAGCTCGGCGACCCCATCGAGG
Organism: Streptomyces sp. NPDC020917; assembly: GCF_044333795.1. Taxonomy (NCBI): domain Bacteria; kingdom Bacillati; phylum Actinomycetota; class Actinomycetes; order Kitasatosporales; family Streptomycetaceae; genus Streptomyces; species Streptomyces sp. NPDC020917. The sequence continues at coordinate 13,146 of NZ_JBIRRR010000040.1, forward strand.
CGCAGGCGCTGCTGTCGACCTATGGCAAGGGCCGGCCCGCCGACCAGCCGTTGTGGCTCGGCTCCATCAAGTCCAACATCGGCCACACCCAGGCCGCCGCCGGCGTCGCGGGAATCATCAAGATGATCCAGGCCATGCACCACGGCGTCCTGCCCCGAACCCTCCACGTCAACGAGCCCACACCACACGTCGACTGGGACGCCGGCGCCGTCTCCCTCCTCACCCAAGCCATCGACTGGCCCGACACCGGACACCCCCGCCGCGCAGCCGTCTCCTCCTTCGGCATCAGCGGCACCAACGCCCACCTCATCCTCGAAGCCCCACCCACCCCCGACCCCACCCCCGAAAGCAACAGCACCCCCAACACCGACACCGACAGCACCCCCACCCCCCTCCCCCACGTCCTCTCCGCCAAGACCGAGGACGCCCTGCACGCCCAGGCCCGGCGGCTCGCCGCGCACGTCACCGCGCACCCCGAGGCGGCACCGGCCGACCTGGCCCGCTCGCTCGCCACCACCCGGACGCACTTCGTCCGGCGCGCGGCGGTCGTCGCCGCGGACCGGGACGAACTGCTCGCCGGACTGGGCGCGTTGGCCGAAGGCGAGACGACGGCGACCGCGCTGCGGGCCGACGCCGTCGAGGGGCGGCTGGTGTTCGTGTTCCCCGGGCAGGGCTCGCAGTGGCCCGGGATGGCGGACGAACTCCTCACGTCCTCCCCGGCGTTCGCCGAGGCGGCGCAGGCGTGCGACGCGGCGCTGCGGCCGTTCCTGGACTGGTCGGTGCTGGACGTGCTGCGCGGCGGGCCGGACGCGCCACCGCTGGACCGGGTGGACGTGGTGCAACCGGCGCTGTTCACGATGATGGTCGCGATCGCCGCCGCCTGGCAGGCGGCGGGCGTGGAGCCGGCCGCGGTGGTCGGGCACTCGCAGGGCGAGATCGCCGCCGCGTACGTCGCGGGCGCGCTCAGCCTGGAGGACGCGGCGCGGATCGTGGCGCTGCGCAGCCAGGCGTGGCTGAAGCTGGCCGGGCGCGGCGCGATGGCGGCGGTGTCGCTGGGCGCCGCCGAGGTACGGCCGCGGCTGGAGCGCTGGGGCGACCTGCTGTCGGTCGCCGCGGTGAACAGCCCCGGCACGGCCACGGTCGGCGGCGAGCCCGCCGCGCTACGGGAGTTCGTGGACGAGCTGAAGCAGGAGGGCGTCCAGGCCCGGCTGATCCCGGGCATCGACACCGCCGGCCACACCGCCCAGGTGGACGTCTTCCACGACCATCTGCTGGAGGTCCTGGCCCCGGTGGCGCCGCGCACGGCGGCCGTGCCGTTCTACTCCACGGTGACCGGCGGCCTGTTCGACACCGCGGGCCTGGATGCCACCTACTGGTACCGGAACATGCGCGAGCCGGTGGAGTTCGAGGCGGCCACGCGCGCGCTGATCGCCGACGGGCACGCGGTGTTCCTGGAGACCGGGCCGCACCCGATGCTGGCGACGTCGCTGCAGGAGACCGCGGCGGACGCGGGCGGGGCGTTCGGCGTCCTGCACACACTGCGCCGCGAACACGGCGGCCGCGCCCGGATGGCGGCGTCGCTGGCCGATCTGCACCTGCACGGCGTCCCCCTGGACTGGCGGGCGCTGATCGGCGAGGGCCGCACGGTGGCCCTGCCGACGTACGGCTTCCAGGCCCAGCGGTTGTGGCTGGACGCGCCGGCCGCCGCGGACGCGGGCGCGGCGGGGCTGGCGCCGGCCGGCCATCCGCTGCTCGGCGGGATCGTCGAACTCCCCGACGGCCAGGGGTACGTGTTCACCGGCAGTCTGTCGCTCCAGTCGTATCCGTGGCTGGCGGGGCACGCCGTGCTGGAGCAGGTGCTGCTGCCGGGGACCGCGTTCGTGGACGTCCTGCTGCACGCGGGCGCGCACGCAGGGTGCGGGCGCATCGGCGAACTCACCTTGCAGGCACCGCTGATCCTGCCCCCGCAGGGGTCGGTGCAGGTGCAGGTGACGGTCGGTGCGGCGGACGGCGACGGACGGCGCGGCTGCACCGTCCACTCGCGGTCCGCGGACGCGGAGCCGGGCACGCCGTGGCTGGCGCACGCCTCGGCCGTGCTGGAGCCCGAACAGGCCGGTGACGCCTTCGACTTGGCGGCCTGGCCGCCGCCGGGCGCGACACCGCTGCCGCACGAGGACCTGTACGACCGGCTGGCGGGCATCGGCATGGCGTACGCGGCGCCGTTCCGCGGGCTGCGGGCGGCGTGGCGGGACGCGCAGGCGGTGTACGCCGAGGTGGTCCTGGACGAGCCCGCGGATGCGGCGGGTTACGGCGTGCACCCGGCGCTGCTGGACGCGGCGCTGCACTCGATCGGCCTGGACGCGGACGGCGGCGACGGCGGATACGTCGCCGGCGGCGTGCAGTTGCCGTTCGTGTGGAACGACGTCGTCCTGCACGCGACCGGCTCGTCGCGGCTGCGGGTGCGGTTGACCCGCACCGGCCAGGACACGGTGGCGCTCGCCGTGGCGGACACGACGGGCAGGCCGGTGGCGACGATCGGGTCGCTGACCACGCGCCCGCTGAGCACCGACCTGCTGTCCATGGCGCGCACCGAGCACCAGAGCGCGCTGTTCCACCTCGACTGGACACCGGTGACCGCACCCGCAGCCGCCAGGACCGCGGCTCCGGAGGGCCCGGTGGCCGTCCTCGGCGACCTCGCCGCGTCCGCGGGAGCGGCCGGCCCGCCTGCGGACGGAGCGCCGGACGGCGCCACGGGCAGCGCACCGGGCGAGGCCGCGCTCGCAGACCGGCCGGGGCCCTTCGCGGCGGCGGTCGCCGCCGTGGACCCGGCACCTGCCGCCTACCCGGACCTGGCCGCGCTGGCCGCGGCCGTCGAGGCCGGCGCGCCGGTTCCCCGTACCGTGCTCGTCGCCGCGCCTTCCGGTCACCCGCGGACCGCGGCGCCCGGCTCCGGTGCCGTCCCCGGGTCCCGTTCCCGCAGCGAGCCGACGCGTGCGACCCGCGCCGCCCTGGACGCGACGCTCGCCCTCGTCCAGCAGTGGCTGGCCGACGACCGGTTCGCCGTCAGCCGCCTCGCCGTGCTCACCGGCCGGGCGGTCGCGGTGACCGACCAGGAACAGGACCGGGACCTGGCGCAGGCCGCGGTGTGGGGTCTGGTGCGTACCGCGCAGTCGGAGAACCCGGACCGGCTGGTGCTGCTCGACCTCGACGACCGGCCGGCGTCCGCCGCCGCGGTGCCCGCCGTGCTCGCCGGGGAGGAGCCGCAGACCGCGGTGCGCGACGGCGTCCCGTACGCGCCGCGGCTGTCCCGCCCCCGGCCCGGGCAGGCGCTCGTGCTGCCGCAGGACCCCGGCTGGCGGCTCGACGTGGCGGAGCCGGGCAGCCCCGAGTCGCTGTCCCCCGTGGACAACCCGGCGGCGCGACGGCCGCTGGCGCCCGGGGAGATACGGATCTCGGTGCGCGCCGCCGGCCTGAACTTCCGCGACGCCCTGGTCGCGCTGGGCATGGTCCCGGGCCAGGACGTGATGGGCAGCGAGGCCGCGGGCGTCGTCGTGGAGACCGCCCCGGACGTCACCGGTGTCGCCGTCGGCGACCGCGTGACGGGGCTGTTCGCGGGCGCCCTGGCCCCGCTGGCGGTCGCCGACCACCGGATGGTCGTCCCGGTCCCCGCCGGCTGGGACTGGCCGCAGGCCGCCGCCGCGCCGGTGGCCTTCCTCACCGCGTACTACGGCCTCAAGCACCTGGCGGAGGTGCGGCCCGGGCAGCGGGTGCTGGTGCACACCGCGACCGGCGGCGTGGGCATGGCCGCGGTGCAACTCGCCCGGCACCTGGGCGCGGAGGTCTTCACTACGGCGAGCACCGCCAAGCATCCGGTGCTGCGCGCCGACGGTTTCGACGACGCGCACATCGCCGACTCCCGGACGCTGGACTTCGCCGACGCGATCCTCGCGGCGACCGGCGGCGAGGGCGTGGACGTGGTGCTCAACTCCCTCGCGCACGAGTTCGTGGACGCCTCGCTGCGGTTGCTGCCGCGCGGCGGCGACTTCCTGGAGATGGGCAAGACCGACCGGCGCGACCCGGAGGAGGTGGCGGCCGCCCACCCGGGCGTGCGCTACCGGACGTTCAACCTGGACTCCGACGGACCCGAGTCGGTGCAGGTCATGCTGGCCGAGCTGGCGGAGCTGTTCGCGAGCGGCGCGCTGCGCCCGCTGCCCTGCACCGCTTGGGACGTGCGGACGGCCCCCGAGGCGGTCCGCTTCCTCAGCCAGGCCCGGCACACCGGCAAGCTCGCGCTCACCTTCCCGCACCCGCTGGACCCCGACGGCACCGCGCTGATCACCGGCGGCACCGGCACGCTGGGCGGCCTGACGGCCCGGCACCTCGTCACCGAACACGGCATCCGGCACCTCATCCTGACGAGCCGTCAGGGTGCTGCCGCGGAGGGCGCGCGGGAACTGCGCGACGAACTGGCCGCGCTGGGCGCCGAGGTGACGCTGGCCGCCTGCGACGCGGCCGACCGCGAGGCGCTGGCCGCGCTGCTCGCCACCGTGCCCGCGGCGCATCCGCTGACCGCGGTGGTGCACGCGGCCGCCGTGCTCGACGACGCGATCGTGCCGGCACTGACCCCGCAGCGGGTGGACACCGTGCTGCGGCCGAAGATCGACGCGGCGTGGAACCTGCACGAGCTGACCGCCGACCTCGACCTGGCGGCGTTCGTGCTGTTCTCCTCCGCGGCCGGGGTGCTCGGCAACGCCGGCCAGGCCGGTTACGCCGCCGCCAACACCTTCCTCGACGCGCTCGCCCAGCACCGCAGGACGCGGGGACTGCCCGCCACGTCGCTGGCCTGGGGCCTGTGGGAGCAGACCAGCAAACTCACCGCGCAACTCCAGGACGCGGACCGGGCCAGGCTCAGCCGGGCCAGCATCACGGCGCTGCCCACCGAGCAGGCCCTGGCGCTGCTCGACGCGGCACTGGAGTCGCCCCAGCCGCTCGCCGTCCCGGTGCGGTTCGATCTCGGGGTGCTGCGCTCGCTGGCCGCGGCCGGCACGCTGCCGCCGATCCTGCGGGGGCTGGTCCGCGATCCGGGACGTCGCGCCGCCGGTCCCGAGGCGGCCCGGAACGCGCCCGCGGAGGGCTGGCCGCAGCGGCTCGCCGCGAGCACGCCGGGCCGGCAGCTGGAGCTGCTGGTCGAGCTGGTGCGGACGCACGCGGCGACCGTGCTCGGCCACGCCGACCCGAGCGCAATCCAGGAGGGCCGCGCCTTCAAGGAGGTGGGCTTCGACTCGCTGACCGCCGTCGAACTGCGCAACCGGCTGGGCCGCGCGGTGGGTGTGCGGCTGCCCGCGACAGTCGTCTTCGACAACCCCACGCCGCTGGCGCTCGCCGGACACCTGCGGTCCGAACTCGCCCCCGCCGGCGCCGCGGCGCACCAGCCGGTGCTGGACGACCTGGACCGGCTGGAGCAACTCGCCATGTCCACCGTGCAGGACCAGGACGTGCGGGCGCAGATCTCCGCCCGGCTGCGGGACTTCCTCTTCCGCCTCAACGAGGTGGACGTCCCCGCCGGCACCGCGCCCGAGGAGGACGTCACCGGCCGTATCGACGCCGCCAGCGACGACGAGATCTTCGCCTTCATCGAGAACGAGCTGTGACCGCGACGGCGCGGGGCCGGCGCCCGCCCCAGCAGCCGCGGCGCACGCCCCCGACCGTACGGACCGGGAACCCAAGGAGCTGACGCCGTATGGCGAACGAGGACACCCTCCGCGCGTACCTCAAGCGGGTGACCGCGGACCTGCACGTTGCGCGCAAGCAGTTGCAGGAGAACGACGCGAGGCGGCAGGAGCCGATCGCGATCGTCGGCATGGCCTGCCGCTACCCCGGTGACGTGCGGTCGCCCGACGCGCTGTGGGACCTCATCGCCGAGGGCCGCGACGTCGTCGGCGACTTCCCGGCGAACCGCGGCTGGGACGTCGACGGCCTCTACGACCCGGACCCCGACGCGCACGGCACGACCTACGTGCGGGCCGGCGGATTCCTCTACGACGCGGACGCGTTCGACGCCGCGTTCTTCGGCATCAGCCCGCGCGAGGCGCAGGCCATGGACCCGCAGCAGCGGCTGCTGCTGGAGACCGCCTGGGAGGTGTGCGAGCACGCCGGCATCGACCCGGAGTCGCTGCGCGGCAGCCGCACGGGCGTCTTCGCCGGAATCGCCAGCCAGGACTACGCGTCGCTGCGGCACGCCGCGGGCACCGGCGCGGACGGCCACCTGCTGACCGGCATCGCGACCAGCGTCGCCTCCGGCCGGATCGCCTACGCGCTGGGCCTGGAGGGCCCGGCGGTCACCGTGGACACGGCGTGCTCGTCGTCGCTCGTGGCCCTGCACCTCGCCGCGCAGGCGCTGCGCTCGGGCGAGTGCACACTCGCGCTGGCCGGCGGTGCGACGGTGATGCCCAGCCCCGGCATCTTCACCGAGTTCAGCCGCCAGCGCGGGCTCGCCCGCGACGGCCGCTGCAAGCCCTTCGCCGCGGCAGCCGACGGCACCGGCTGGGGCGAGGGCGCGGGCCTGCTCCTGCTGGAGAAGCTGTCGGACGCGCAGCGCCTCGGCCACCGCGTCCTGGCAGTGGTACGCGGCAGCGCGCTCAACCAGGACGGCGCCAGCAACGGCCTCACCGCCCCGAGTGGCCCGGCCCAGCAGCGCGTCATCCGCGAGGCCCTGGTCAACGCCCGTCTCACCGCCGACCAGGTCGACGCCGTCGAGGCGCACGGCACCGGGACCCGTCTCGGCGACCCGATCGAGGCGCAGGCGCTGCTCGCCACGTACGGCCAGGACCGGCCCGAGGACCGGCCGTTGTGGCTCGGCTCGGTGAAGTCGAACATGGGTCACACGCAGGCAGCGGCGGGCGTCGCGGGCGTGATCAAGATGGTGCAGGCGATGCACCACGGCGTGCTGCCGCGCACCCTGCACGTGGACGCCCCGAGCCCGCACGTGGACTGGGAGACCGGCGCCGTCTCCCTCCTCACCGAGCCCGTGCCCTGGCCCGAGACGGGACGACCCCGCCGCGCCGCCGTCTCCTCGTTCGGCATCAGCGGCACCAACGCGCATGTGGTGCTGGAGGCCGCGCCGGAAGCGGAGAGCGACGCGGAGCCGGCGGTCGCTGCTGCCGCCCCCGACGGTGGCGGGTTGGTGCCGTGGGTGCTGTCCGGGCGGACGCCCGAGGCTCTGCGCGGGCAGGCCGCTCGCCTGCGAGACCACCTGGAGGCGCACCCCGAGCTGGACGTCGCCGCTGTCGCACGGGCCCTGGCCACGACCCGCACGCACTTCGAGCACCGCGCGGCGGTCACCGGCGGTGAACCCGCCTCACGACTCGAAGCACTGACCGCACTGGCGGAAGGCCGCTCGCACGGTGACGTCGTCCAGGGGCGAGCAACGAGCGGGAAGATCGCGTTCTGCTACACCGGGCAAGGCTCGCAATACCCCGGCATGGGACACGAGTTGTACACCACCTCACCCGTGTTCGCAGCAGCCTTCGACCAA
>NZ_JBIRRR010000041.1:0-18120 GCF_044333795.1 Streptomyces sp. NPDC020917
GGTCGGGGGCGTGCGGGGGGGGTGGGGTGGGGGTTCTGCGTGGGGGGGGGGGGGGGGGGGGGGGGGCCCGGGCGCGGGGGGGGGGGGGGGGCCTGGGGGGGGTTGGGGGGGGGGGGGGGGGGGGGGGGGGGGGGGGGCCGCCCCCCCCCCCCCCCCGCGGGCTTTGCAGCGGGCCGTACCGCTGCCACCATGGGAGCGCTCCCATACCCCCACCTCCGGAGGAGCGCCATGACCATCCCCCGCATCGCCCCGCTGCTCGCCCGGCTACGGCGCAGGCCCTGGCCGCTGCTGCTGGCCGCCGCCGCCCTGATCGCCCCGGCCGCGCTCGCCCTGCCGGCCAGCGGCGCGTCGGCCGGCTGCTCGGTCGCCTACACGGACAACCAGTGGGCCGGCGGCTACACCGCGCAGATCCACGTCACCAACCTCGGTGCACCGGTGAGCAGTTGGCAGCTGGCCTGGACCTACGGCGGCGACCAGCACGTGACGTCGGCGTGGAACGCCCAGGTCACCCAGACCGGTTCGCAGGTCGTCGCCGCCAGCCTCGGCTACAACGGCACGCTGGCCACCGGCGCCTCCACGGACTTCGGCCTCCAGGGCACGTGGCAGAGCGCCGATCCGGTACCGGCCGGCTTCACCCTCAACGGGACGGCCTGCAATGGCGGCACGCAGACCACACCGCCCACCACCCCGCCGACGACACCCCCCACCACGCCTCCGACGACGCCCCCCACGACCCCGCCGGCCACTCCCCCGACGTCACCGCCGTCCGGGTGTGCGGGGGCCGTGATCTGCTCCGGCTTCGAGGACCAGACCGGCACCTCCCCCAGCGGTGACTGGCAGACCGCCGCGCCGGACTGCCAGGGCACCGGGACGGTGACCGTGGACTCCTCGGTCGCCCACTCCGGGACCAGGTCCCTGCGGGTGGACGGCAAGGCGGGCTACTGCAACCACGCCTTCGCGGTGAGCACCACGGACCTGTCCGGCGTCGGACCCGTGGTCTACCTGCGGATGTGGGTGCGGCACACCACGGCGCTGCCCGCCTCGCACGTCGCGTTCGTCTCGATGCCCGACGCCTCGCAGGGCGGCCGGGCGCTGCGGATCGGCGGGCAGAACGGCGCCCTGCAGTGGAACCGGGAGTCGGACGACGCGACGCTGCCGGCGCAGAGCCCGGCCGGCGTGGCACTGAGCAGCCCGCTGCCGACGGACCGCTGGGTGTGCCTGCGGTTCGCCGTGGACACCTCGGCGCCGCACGCGGACACCTGGCTGGACGACCAGCAGGTGCCGGGGCTGCACCTGGACGGCGTGCCGACGCAGGACGTCGACCAGCAGTGGCTGAGCAGCACCGTGCCGCCGCGGCCGACCGCGCTGCGGCTGGGCTGGGAGAGCTACGCCACGGGTGACGACACGGTGTGGTTCGACGACGTCGCCGTGGGGTCCTCGCCGATCGGCTGCTGAGCCCGGACGCCGCAGGGCCCGAACGCCGCGGGACCGGACCACCGCTTCGGCAGCGGTGGTCCGGTCCCTTGCGCGTAGCACCCTCGCGGCCTCCGGGCGCCGGGTGCTCCGGTCAGGTGCTGGTGCAGACCGGTAGGCCCAGGTCCTGGCCGGAGCCGGACAGCGTCATGCCGAAGGACGTCGAACCCCCGGCAGGGATCGTCCCGTTGTACCCGGCGTTGCGCACCGTGGTCGGTGGGGCCGCGGAGTCCAGGGACGCGTTCCAGATGTTCGCGACGGACACCCCCGAGGGCAGCGCCAGCCGGACCGCCCACGAACCGGTCGGCGCCGTACCGGTGTTGAGCACCGTCACGTCGGCCTGGTAGCCGCCGGGCCAGGAGTTGGAGACGTGCACGGTGGCCGAGCAGCCGCCGGTGGCAGGAGGCGTGGTGGGCGGGGTGGTCGGAGGAGTCGTCGGCGGGGTGGTCGGAGGAGTCGTGGGCGGCGTCGTCGGCGGGGTGCTGTCACCGCCCTGCGTGGTGTAGGTGGCGGCGGTGTACGCGGGACCGCAGGTGTTCGCGCAGGAGCCGGGGAGCGAGAAGGCGTAGGTGCGGCCGCCGAACAGGTACGCGTCGGACGCGTCCTTGACCCGGATGGTGAAGTCGGTGCCGCCCGAGGCGGTGGGCGCGAGGATGAACGCCTGGCCCATGTCGCTGTCCATCTGCGCGTCGTGCCAGGTGCCGTCGGCCAGGTACTCCACGCCGTGCACGCCGTTGGGCAGGTGCGAGACGGAGATCGCGGGCCACCAGCGCTGGGCCCCCTGCAGGAAGCCGATCTTGATGTCGCCGGTGTAGTCCGGCGCGGGGACGTAACTCCACGAGATGTGGCGGTTGTTCCAGTGGTCGGGCAGGCCGGTGACCGGGGCGCCGTTCTGCGTGAAGCGGTCGAGGGAGGCGGTCGCCAGGTCGAGGTGGTTCGGGTCGTCGCGGCACCAGGCGTTGGCGTCGGCGCAGCTGTCGGCGACGAGCATCGTCAGGGTGGCGCCGTCGTAGGAGTCGGCGGTCCAGGCTCCGTTGCGGCAGAACGGCTGGCCGGGGGCGCCGTCGTTGGTGCCCGTGCAGTAGTCGCCGATGGTGACCCGCACCCAGCGCCCGCAGTTGTGCCCGTTGTCCCAGGCGCCGATCCGTGCGCTCTGGTCCGGCGGCACCGGGCGCGGGTACATCGTGTAGTCGCCGGGGGTGTTGAAGACGTTGAGCGCGACGAAGTCCTGCGTCTCCAGCTCGGACTGGGGCATGCCGCAGCCGCCGTAGGGCTGGCCGAGGCCGTCGAAGTGGGTGGCGTTGCCGGTGAAGTCGGCCGTGGCGGCGGCCGGTTGCGCGCGGCCGGCCGGGCTGGCGGCGCCCGGGGTCGCGGCCGGCGCCGGGATCATCGTCAGGGCGCACACCAGCGCGGCGCCCAGCAGGGCGGCGAGGGTGGCGGCGAGGCGCCTGGAGGCCCGGCGCGCGGGCCTCGGTGGTGCGTGCTGCTCGGTACGGCTCATGGGACGTCTCCGGAAAGTGTGGGGGGAGGGCAATCGGGTTGCCCGGAACGGAGTCCTATGGGAGCGCTCCCATATTGCTGCCGCCACGGACCGCTGTCCAGCGCCCGGGGCGTCACCCGGACAGGGCGCGTGCCGGGCCGGTGGTCGCCGGGCCGCCGTAGGCTGGCCGAAAGGCTCGCCGGCCCGCCACGCAGGACATGAGGGGACACGCCATGCCCACGGTTCCGGTCCACGCGCTCAACGACGGCACCTCGCTGCCCGGCATCGGCCTGGGTACCTATCCGATGGACGACGCGACGGCCGAACGCGCGGTCGCCGAGGCCATCGGCGCCGGGTACCGGCTGGTGGACACGGCGACGAACTACCGCAACGAGACCGGCACCGGGCGCGGCGTCGCCGCAAGCGGGGTGGCCCGCGAGGAGATCGTGGTCACCACCAAGCTGCCCGGCCGCCACCACGGCTACGACGAGACGCTGGCGTCGTTCGAGGAGTCGCGCCGGCGGCTCGGCCTGGAGTACGTCGACCTGTACCTGATCCACTGGCCGCTGCCGCGGGTGGACCGGTACGTGGACTCGTGGCGGGCGATGATCAAGCTGCGCGAGGACGGGCTGGTCCGCTCGATCGGGGTCTCCAACTTCACCGCCGAGCACGTCGACCGGCTGGAGCGGGAGACCGGCGTGCTGCCGTCGGTGAACCAGATCGAGATGCATCCCCTCTTCCCGCAGGAGGAGTTGCGCGCCGCGCTGGCCGCCAAGGGCGTGGCGGTGGAGAGCTGGAGCCCGCTGGGCCGGGGCGGCGACCTGCTCGCCGATCCCGCGGTCACCGCCGCGGCGGCGGCGCACGGCCGTACTCCGGGCCAGGTCGTCCTGCGCTGGCACACGCAGTCGGGCGTGGTACCCATCCCCAAGTCCGGCGACCCGGACCGGCGGCGGGAGAACCTCGACATCTTCGACTTCGAGCTCACCAAGGAGGAGATGGCGGCGATCTCCGCTCCCCCGCACCGGCGGCTGGGCGGCGATCCCCGCCACCACGAGGAGTTCTGACGGTCCTATGCTGGGTCAGGATAACCTCCTGAGGGGTTATCAAGGGCTCGATGGGAAAGGACTGTGGTCGCCATGCGGATTGCCGTCGTCGGAGCGGGTGGCGTCGGGGGGTTCTTCGGCGCGCGGCTCGCGGCCGCGGGCGACGAGGTCACCTTCGTCGCGCGGGGCCGCCATCTGGAAGCGATCAGGGAGCACGGCCTGGCCGTCCGCAGCCCGCTGGGCGACCTCCGGGTGGCACCGGAGTCCGTGGTGCCGTCGATCGCCGGGATCCCGGCCGCGGACGTCGTGCTGGTCGCGGTGAAGCTGTGGGACACCGAGGAGGTCGCCGCGCAGTTGCGGCCGCTGGCCGAGGGCGGGGCCGCGGTGATCTCGCTGCAGAACGGCGTGCAGAAGGACGACGTGCTGCGCGCGCACCTGCCGGAGGGCTCCGTCATGGGCGGGGTCTGCTACATCTCGGCGTCCATCGAGGAACCGGGCGTGGTGCGCCACCACGGCGCCCTGCAGAAGCTGGTCTTCGGCGAGTTCGGGGCCCGCGGCGCCGAACCGTCGCTGCGGGCGGGCGCGTTGCTCGACCGCTGTGCCGCGGCCGGGATCACCGCCGAGGTGAGCGCCGACATCGAGCGGGTGATCTGGGAGAAGTTCGTCTTCCTGGTCGGCCTGTCCGGCACCACCTCGGCGGTACGGCAGCCGATCGGCGTGGTGCGGGGCACGGAGGGCTCCCGGACGCTGCTGCGGGACGTGATGCGCGAGGCCGCCGCGGTCGGCCGGGCCAGGGGCGTGGACCTGGAGGCGCGGCTCGCGGACGAGCGACTGGCGTTCTGCGACACGCTGCCGGCCGACATGACGTCCTCGATGCACAACGACCTCAAGCGCGGCAACCGCCTCGAACTCCCCTGGCTGAGCGGCGCCGTGGCCGATCTCGGCGCCGAACTGGGGGTGCCGGTGCCGCGCAACCGCGCGGTCGCCGACATCCTCTCCCCGTACGTCCTGGGTGCTCCCGAGGACAGCACCGCGTAACCCCCTGAGGGGTTTGTGGAGGAGTAGGGTGCAGGGATGACAGCGCCGGAGAGGGACGCGACCGCGCAGGTCGGGAGCGGGCCGCGGCCCCGGATCACCGCCCGGACGCGCAGCCTGCGGTTCGACGCGGGCGGCACGGCCCTCAACCTCGTCGCCACCCTCGGCCGCCGCCACGGCGAGCGGGTGGAGCGCCTCGACGGGCCGGACCGGCTCCTCGCGTGGTGCGACGGCGTCGCGGTGCGGTTGCGGGACGACGAGGCCACCGAGGGCCTCGTCGCGGAACTGCGGCTGCTGCGGGAGGCCCTGTACGACGTCGGGTCCGCGGACCTGCGCGGCACCGCGCCGGGGCTGCCGTCGGTGGCACTGGTCAACGAGTGCGCGTGCCGGACGGCTGTGCCGGCACCGCGCCTGGAGACCGGCCCCGGCGGGGTGTTCGTGCCGGCGCCGGAGCTGACCGGGCGGCAGTTGCAGTCGCTCGTCGCGCGCGACCTGATCGCCGTCATGGCCGACCCGGTACGGCGCGCCGAGCTGCGCGAGTGCGGCGCGCCGGAGTGCCGCATGCTCTACCTCGACGGCACGCCGGGGCGGCGCCGGCGCTGGTGCTCGATGCGCCGCTGCGGCAACAACGCGAAGGCCGCCCGGCACCGCGGCCGCGCGGGCGCCGCGCCCGAGTGACACCGGGCCGCCCCCCTTCCCCGGCGGTCGGCATGCGTGGACGGCGAGCGTCCGGCAGCGGCGGCCGGGGCGGCGGAAAACCCGGTGGCCGCCGCCGTCGCCGACCCACAAGACTGAGGGGTCGTCCGTCATCCGCAGCGCCCGAGCCGCAGCGGCCGCCCGGCCCACCGAAGGGACCCGCCATGCAGATCCGCGCCACCAGCGAGGCCGACCGCGAGAACTACGTGAGCACCCTGCTCACCGCGTTCGGCAACGTCGCCGAGCCGCCGGCCGAGGGCGAGGGCTCCTGGTGGTCCGGGTTCGAGATGGACCGCGGCCTGGTCGCGGAGACCGACGACGGCCGGATCGTGGCCACCGCAGGCGCGTACTCCTTCGAACTGACCATGCCCGGCGGAGCCCTGGTACCGGTGGCCGGCGTCACGGCCGTCGGCGTGCTGCCCACCCACCGCCGGCAGGGCATCCTCACCTCGCTCATGCGCCGCCTGCTGGACGACGTCGCCGCGCGCGGCGAGTGCATGGCCGTACTGCTGGCCTCCGAGGCGGTCATCTACCGGCGGTTCGGCTACGGCCCCGCCACGTTCACCCAGCGCCTGACCCTGGCGAAGCACCGCGCCGCGCCGGCCGGTCCCGCCCCGGCTGGGTCGGTGACCGTGCGGCAGCGCGCCGAGTGCGGCGAGGAACTCGCGGCGGTGTACGACGCCTACCGGCGCACCCAGCCGGGCGCGCTGTCCCGCCACCCGAAAGCCTGGCAGAGCGGTGCGGGGCAGCCGCCGGTCGCCCTGACCCGGCGGCTGGTCGCCTTCCACCACGACGAGCAGGGCCGCCCCGACGGCTACGCCGCCTACCTCGTCGGCGCCGTGGACCCGCTGACCGGGGCGCGGCCGCTGACGGTCGACGAGATGGTGGCCGAGAACCGCGACGCCTACGCGGGCCTGTTCCGCTTCTTCACCGAGCACGACCTGGTGACCGAGCTGGTCTTCAAGTCCCTGCCGCGCTCCGGGTGGTTGCGCTGGCTGCTGGAGGACTACCGCGCGGCCGCGGTCACCCGCGACAGCGACTGGCTGTGGGTCCGGGTGCTGGACGTGCCGCGGGCGCTGACCGCCCGCACCTACCCCGTGGACGGCCGGCTGGTCCTGGACGTCGCCGACGGCACCCGCGACGACGTCGCCGGGCGCTACGCGCTGACCGTCACCGACGGGGTCGCGGCCTGCGAACGCAGCGACGACGCCCCCGACCTGGCGCTGGACGTCAGCGACCTGGGCTCGGTCCTGCTCGGCGGCACGGCCCCCTCGACCCTCGCGGAGGCCGGCCGGATCGCCGCCCGCACCCCGCGCGCCCTCCCCCTCGCCGACGCCCTCTTCCGCAGCCCCCGCACCCCGCACTGCGTGCACTGGTTCTGATTTTTTTGCCGGCCTCTCGCCTCCGGGCCCTTGAATCCGGTGTCTGCCGGTCGATCGTGCTCGCTCGCTGCGCTCACTGCGCGCTCCCCCAGAGCTTCACCTGGTAGGTACCCCCACCCTCTAGACACCGGCGGGCCCCTTGGCTCGATGCGTACAGGGGCGCCCTCGTCCGGCATGGGGATCAGGGGGGCCGGCCCCGCGGTCCGTGACGCCTGGACGTCCCCGGGTGAAGTTCTGACTTTGGTCCTATCTCCCGTGCGACTTCCGGACGACGGGGCACACTATTTGACGAACCAGACGTCAGGCGGCCCTTCGCCCGGTGGTGGGAGCGTGTTCAACTCCGGGTTGGAGCAATTCTCTTGGTGTCGGCTTATTGACGCGCGGGCGGCGCGGCCGATTGACTCGCCGTCACCTGGGCCGTGGTGTTGCGGCCCTGTCCCGGGAGGCAGCGTTCGATGACCGCGTTGAGGCGTCGTGTGATCGTGGGGACGGCCGTCGTGTCGATGGCACTGGCGTTGGCCGCGTGCGGCAAGGCGGGTGACAAGAAGTCGGATTCGGCAGGCTCGGGCAGCAAGGTGATCGGCATCCTGCTGCCGGACACCGTGACCGCCCGCTACGAGCGGTTCGACCGGCCGCTGATGGAGGCCAGGATCAAGGAGCTGTGCTCCGACTGCACGGTGACGTACGCCAACGCCACCGGCGACGCCTCCAAGCAGGCCCAGCAGGTCACCAGCATGATCACCAAGGGCGCGAAGGTGATCGTGCTGGACGCCCAGGACTCCGTCGGCATCCGCTCCTCGGTGCAGGCCGCGGTGGAGAAGGGCATCAAGGTGGTGGCGTACGACCGCCTGGCGCAGGGCCCGGTCTCGGCCTACGTCTCGTACGACAACGAGAAGGTCGGCGAGCTGCAGGGCCAGGCCCTGCTGGACGCCCTGGGGCCGAAGGCCACCCCGCAGTCCAAGATCGTCATGATCAACGGCGACGACGCCGACCCGAACGCCGCCCAGTTCAAGGCGGGCGCGCACAAGATCCTCGACGGCAAGGTGGACATCGCCTACGAGCAGAGCGGCCTGTGGAAGGACACCGTCGCCAACCAGAAGGTGACGGCGGCCCTCACCTCGGTCGGCGCGAAGAACATCGTCGGCGTCTACTCGGCCAACGACACGATGGCCGGCGGTATCGCCACCGCCCTCAAGGGCGCCGGCCTGCACGTGCCGCTGACCGGCCAGGACGCCGACCTCGCGGCCATCCAGCGGATCCTGGCGGGCACCCAGTCCGCGACCGTCTACAAGGCCTACAAGCCGGAGGCCGACGCCACCGCGGAGATCGCCGTCGACCTGCTGCAGGGCAAGGACTTCGCATCCGTCGCCGACACCACCGCCACGAGCGGCTCGGGGCAGAGCGTCCCGGCCAAGCTGCTCACCGCGGTCTCGGTGACCACGGCGAACATCAAGGACACCGTGGTCAAGGACGGCATGTACACCCTCGCCCAGATCTGCACCCCGGAGTTCGCCCAGGCGTGCAAGGCCAACGGCCTCCAGTAGTCCGTTCGGACGCGCCCGACCGAGGGCCGTCCGCGTGCCGCACCCCGGCCCGGGGCCCGCCTCGACGGCGGGCCCCGGGCCTTCTGGTGCGTGCGGGCGGCCCGTCCTGCGCTCCGGACAGGGTCTTTTGCGGCTCGAGCGCGGGGCCTTAGGGTGCGGCAGACCACATCGAAGGCTGCTTGTGCTGTGCAGGGCGCTCCTCCACTGTCTGGGGATGCATCGCAGGGCAGTTCGTCGTTCCTGCACGCTGTCCGTCCGTCATCAACCGATGGCCCTGACCGATGTCCCGAAGTTCCGACCTTTCCTGTTCGTTGTCCCATCACGAGGCGAGAGGGGATCACGATGTCTGATGCAGCAGCACAACAGATCGGTGTCGTCGCGGAGTCCAGCACCGGGGAGACCCGGGTGGCGGCCACACCCCAGACCGTCCGCCAGCTCCTCGCCCTGGGGTACGCGGTGGTGGTCGAGTCGGGTGCGGGTACCGCGTCCGGCTTCTCCGACGATGCCTACACCGAGGCCGGAGCCGCCGTCGGGGACGCCTGGCAGGCGGACGTCGTGCTGAAAGTGAACGCGCCCTCGCACGAGGAGATCGCGCGGCTGCGCGAGGGCGCCACCCTGATCGGGCTGATCAGCCCCGGCCAGTCGCCGGAGCTGCTGGACGAGCTGGCCGCCCGTCCCATCACGGTGCTCGCGATGGACGCGGTGCCGCGCATCTCGCGCGCGCAGTCGATGGACGTCCTCAGCTCGATGGCCAACATCGCCGGGTACCGGGCGGTCATCGAGGCCGCCCACGTCTTCGGGCGGTTCTTCACCGGCCAGGTGACCGCCGCCGGCAAGGTCCCGCCGGCGAAGGTGCTGGTGGCCGGCGCGGGCGTCGCGGGACTCGCGGCGATCGGTGCCGCCGGCAGCCTGGGGGCGGTGGTACGGGCCACCGACCCGCGTCCCGAGGTCGCCGACCAGGTCAGGTCGCTGGGCGGTGAGTTCCTCGCCGTGGAGGTGGTGCAGGAGGAGAGCACCGACGGCTACGCCAAGGCGACCTCGGAGGAGTACGACCGCAGGGCCGCGGAGATCTACCACGAGCAGGCCGCGGACGTCGACGTCGTCATCACCACGGCCCTCATCCCCGGCCGGCCGGCTCCCCGGCTGCTCACGGCGGAGGACGTGGCGGTGATGAAGCCGGGCAGCGTCATCGTGGACATGGCCGCGGCCCAGGGCGGCAACGTGGCGGGCACGGTCGCCGGGCGGGCGGTGGTGACCGAGAACGGCGTGACGATCATCGGCTACACCGACCTGGCCGGCCGGTTGCCCGCCCAGGCGTCCCAGCTGTACGGCACCAACCTGGTCAACCTGATGAAGCTGCTCACGCCCGGCAAGGACGGCCGGCTGGTGCTCGACTTCGACGACGTGGTGCAGCGCTCGGTGACGGTGGCGCGCGACGGCGAGAAGACCTGGCCGCCACCGCCCGTCCAGGTGTCGGCCGCGCCCGTGGCCGCCCCGGTGCCGACCCCCGCGGCGCCGGTCCAGGAGAAGCGGCGGCTGTCGTCCTCGGGCCGGTACGGGCTGATCGCCCTCGGCATGCTCGCGCTGTTCCTGCTCATCGGCTTCTCGCCGGCCCAACTGGCCGGGAACTTCACGGTGTTCGTGCTGGCCGTGGTGATCGGCTACTACGTCATCGGCAAGGTGCACCACGCCCTGCACACCCCGCTGATGTCGGTGACCAACGCGATCTCCGGGATCGTGGTCATCGGGGCGCTGCTGCAGTTCGGGCACGACCGGGTCGTGGTCTCGGTGCTGTCGTTCGTGGCGATCCTGCTGACCAGCATCAACGTCTTCGGAGGGTTCGCCGTCACCCGTCGCATGCTCAGCATGTTCACGAAAGGCTGAGGTCGAAGCATGAACGCCAGTACAGCCACGCAGTCCGCCGACGTCGTCGCGGCGCTGCTGTTCATCCTCAGCCTGGCCGGGCTCTCCCAGCACCGGACCTCGCGCTCCGGGGTGGTCTTCGGCATCTGCGGCATGGCCTGCGCCCTGATCGCCACCATCGTGTTCGCCGGGCGGAGCATCTCCGGCGGCGCGGTGCTGCTCATCCTGGTGGCGATGGCCGTCGGCGCGGCGGTCGGCCTGTGGCGGGCCCGCGTCGTCGAGATGACCGGGATGCCGGAACTCATCGCCATGCTGCACAGCTTCGTGGGTCTCGCGGCGGTCCTGGTCGGCTGGAACAGCTACCTGGACGTCGAGGCCCGCGGTTCCGCGCAGACCGAGATCGCCTCGAACCTGCTGCGCATCCACCACGCCGAGGTGTTCATCGGCATCTTCATCGGCGCCGTCACCTTCACCGGCTCCATCATCGCCTTCCTGAAGCTGTCCGCCAGGATCAAGTCGAGCCCGCTGATGCTGCCGGGCAAGAACGCGCTCAACCTCGGTGCGCTGGCGGTCTTCGTGGGGCTCACCATCTGGTTCTGCGCGAGCCCGGGCCTCGGGCTGATGATCGCCGTCACCGCGGTGGCGCTCGCGCTGGGCTGGCATCTCGTCGCCTCCATCGGCGGCGGCGACATGCCGGTGGTGGTCTCGATGCTCAACAGCTACTCGGGGTGGGCGGCGGCCGCCGCCGGCTTCCTGCTCGACAACAACCTGCTGATCGTCACCGGCGCCCTCGTCGGCTCCTCCGGTGCCTACCTGTCCTACATCATGTGCAAGGCGATGAACCGGTCCTTCGTGTCGGTCATCGCGGGCGGGTTCGGCATCGAGGCGCCGGCCGGCGGCGACGCGGAGACCGGCGAGCACCGCGAGACCACCGTGGAGGAGGCGGCCGAGCTCCTGCAGAGCGCCGGCTCGGTGATCATCACGCCCGGCTACGGGATGGCGGTGGCGCAGGCCCAGCACCCGGTGGCCGAGCTGACCCGGGTGCTGCGGGACCAGGGCGTGGACGTCAGGTTCGGGGTGCACCCGGTGGCCGGCCGGCTGCCGGGCCACATGAACGTGCTGCTGGCCGAGGCGAACGTGCCGTACGACGTCGTGCTGGAGATGGACGAGATCAACGACGACTTCGCCGCCACCTCGGTGGTGCTGGTGATCGGCGCCAACGACACCGTCAACCCGGCGGCGATGGACGACCCGTCCAGCCCGATCGCGGGCATGCCGGTGTTGCGGGTGTGGGAGTCCGAGACCGTGATCGTCTTCAAGCGGTCGATGGCCTCCGGCTACGCCGGGGTGCAGAACCCGCTGTTCTTCCGCGAGAACAGCCGGATGCTGTTCGGCGACGCCAAGCAGAGCGTGGAGGGCATCCTGCGCGCCCTGCACCTGCCGGAGAAGAGCCTGGCCTCCTCCTAGCTCCCCGCGCGACTCCAAGTGCCCCGGGCCGGCGGCCGGTTGCCGTCCCGGGGCACCGGTGCGTCGTGGCCCGGCGCCCGCTCCCCGCCTGCTCCCCGCCCACTGAGCAAAGTCTTGACTGAACATGACAACGGTGTCTCAATGTGCCGTACAACGTTGCAAACCAGCGGAGTTGACGGCGCGAGGGAGATCCCGTGCGGACACCGGAGTTACCCAGGGCATCAGCGTCATCCAAGGCATCTGCGTTATCCGGGGCATCAACGCCCTCCAGCACATCGGCGCCGCGGAGGCGCCCGGCCGCGCTCCCGCCGGCGGCGGTGTGGTGCGCGCTCCTGACGGCCCTGCTGCTGCTCGTGGCACCGGCCCCCCGCGCGGCGGCCGCCGCGCCCGCCCCGCAGGCCGCCGCCACCGTGTGCGCGCTGGCCTGCGACACCCTCGACCCGTCGCAGGCGGCCCAGGAGACCTTCCCGGTGCCGAACGTGACGATCAACGGGCGCCTGCTCGAACTGCACGTCGACGACGTCACCGGCATGGCGTGGGCGAGCATCGACCACGGGCAGCTCAACGACTCGGTGTGGCTCGACCGCTCCTGGGACGGCGGCACCACCTGGGACGGCCTGCTCGGCAAGGCGTCGATCCCGTCCACGTGGACCGGCACCCGGACGCTGATGTACAACCTCTACGATCCGTCGAACCACCGGCGTGCGGTGCTGCGGGCCTGCGGTGACGCCCAGGGCGTGACCTGCACCCAGTGGGCGCACCTGAAGGTCTGCGCCGCGGTCTGCGACGGCACGGACGCCGCGGGCGGCGACACCCAGCCGGTCGCCCCCACCACGCTCTCCGGCCGCACCATCGCCCTGCACACCGACTCCTCGGGCATGGCCTGGGCCTCGCTGTCCTCCGGCACGGCGGGCGACGAGGTGTGGCTCGACCGCTCCTGGGACAGCGGCGCCGACTGGCCCGACGGCTCCTCCCTCGGCCGGCTGAGCGTGCCGGCCGGCGGCACCGGAACCCGCACGGTGAAGATCAACACCAGCGACCCGCTGGGCCGGCTGTACGGCGGGGCGGTGCGGGCCTGCGGGCGGGCGGTGGAGGGGCAGAACGGCAGCTGCACCGCGTGGGCCCGGCCCGCGCTCGGCCGCGCCTCGGCCGCCGCGGACGCCCTGATGTACTCCTACGACCCGAACACCGCCTACTGGCCGTCCAGCTGGTGGAACTCCGCGGTCGCCCTCGCCACCGTGATCGACTACATGCGGCAGACCGGGGACACCCGGTACGCCTGGATCGTCGACCGCACCTACCGCGTCGACAAGGTGTCCTTCCCGGCCGGCGCCCGCAGCTCCGACCCGATCGACGGCGACTTCATCAGCCGCTCCACCGACGACTCCGAGTGGTGGGCGCTGGCCTGGCTCGACGCCTACGACCTCACCCATGACGCCCGGTACCTCGACGAGGCCGTGACCATCGCGAACTACGTCCAGGGCCTGTGGGACACCAGCACCTGCGGCGGCGGGGTGTGGTGGGACCGGGAACGCACCTACAAGAACGCGGTCACCAACGGGCTGTGGGTGCGCATCACCGCGGAGCTGCACAACCGGATCAGCGGAGACACGCTCTGGCTCGGCCGGGCGACGACCGCGTGGAACTGGTTCACCGGCAGCGGAATGATCAACTCCTCCGGCCTGGTCAACGACGGCCTGACCAACGCGTGCACCAACAACGGCCAGACGGTGTGGAGTTACAACCAGGGGCTGGCCATCGGCGCCGGGGTGGAGATCTGGCGGGCCACCGGCGACGCCTCGGCCCTGGCCACCGCCCGGCGGCTGGCG
Source organism: Streptomyces sp. NPDC020917 (assembly GCF_044333795.1). Lineage (NCBI taxonomy): Bacteria > Bacillati > Actinomycetota > Actinomycetes > Kitasatosporales > Streptomycetaceae > Streptomyces > Streptomyces sp. NPDC020917. The sequence goes on from NZ_JBIRRR010000041.1 coordinate 13,813, forward strand.
GACGCGGCGGTCGCCAGCCCGTCCCTGGTGACCGGGGGCGTGCTCACGGAGCCGTGCGACACGGCGACCTCCGGCTGCGACGACAACGGCAAGCAGTTCAAGGGCGTCTTCATGCGCTACCTGCAGGACCTGGACACGGTCACCGGCAACGCCTACCGGGGGTTCGCCACCACCCAGGCGGACAGCCTCTGGAACGCCGACCGCGACAGCCTCAACCGGTTCGGCGAGCGCTGGGCGGGCAGCGGCGGCTCCTCGGCACCGAACGTCAGCGACTGGCGGACCGAGGCATCGGCGCTCAGCGCCCTGCTGGCGGCCGGATAGCCCCGTCCGGCCGCACCCCGCGCCGGCCGGCCACCCCGGCCCCGGCCGGCGCGAGACCTCCACCCCGGTCGCGGCGTCCCCGCCGCGGCCGGGTACCGACCCGTCCGTGTCGTCCGGACGGGTCAGTACCGCGCGACGCCACACGGCACGGCGTGTTTCGGTGTGAGGCAGGAGCGCATCGAGCGAGCCTCAGCCGGCCACCGAGGACCGGCGGGAAGCGCTCCACCCCCACGAGAGGCAGCTAGCATGGCGGACTTCGTCGGCGCGGTGGACCAAGGCACCACCAGCAGCCGCTTCATGATCTTCGACCACAACGGCAACGAGGTGGCCAAGCACCAGTTGGAGCACACCCAGTACCTGCCGAAACCGGGCTGGGTGGAGCACGACCCGATCGAGATCTGGGAGCGCACCAACGTCGCGATCCAGAACGCGATGCGCACGGCCGGCCTGACGGCCGCCGACCTCGCCGCGATCGGCATCACCAACCAGCGCGAGACCACCGTCGTGTGGGACCCGCGCACCGGCCGGCCGTACGGCAACGCGATCGTCTGGCAGGACACCAGGACCGACTCGATCGCCAAGGCGCTGGAACGCGACGGGCACGGCGACCTGATCCGGCGCCGGGCGGGCCTGCCGCCGGCGACGTACTTCTCCGGCGGCAAGATCAAGTGGATCCTGGAGAACGTCGAAGGCGTGCGGGCCGCGGCCGAGCAGGGCCACGCGCTGTTCGGCACCACCGACTGCTGGGTGCTGTGGAACCTCACCGGCGGCCCCAACGGCGGCATCCACGCCACCGACGTCACCAACGCCAGCCGCACCATGCTGATGGACCTGGAAACGCTGGACTGGGACGACGAGCTGCTCGGCATCTTCGGCATCCCGCGGGCGATGCTGCCGACGATCTACCCGTCGTCGCACCCCGAGGCGTTCGGCCAGACCCGCACCTCGCGCCCGCTCAACGCCCCGGTGCCGATCGCGGGCGTGCTCGGCGACCAGCAGGCGGCCACCGTCGGCCAGGTCTGCTTCACGCCCGGCGAGGCCAAGAACACCTACGGCACGGGCAACTTCCTGCTGCTCAACACCGGTACCGAAGCGGTGCGTTCGGAGCACGGCCTGATCACCACGGTCGCCTACAAGTTCGGCGACGCGCCCGCGGTGTACGCGCTGGAGGGCTCCATCGCGGTCACCGGCTCCGCGGTGCAGTGGCTGCGCGACCAGCTGCACGCGATCAGCAACGCGGCGGAGAGCGAACGTCTGGCCAAGACCGTCGACGGCAGCGACGGCATCTACTTCGTGCCCGCGTTCTCCGGCCTGTTCGCCCCGTACTGGCGCTCGGACGCCCGCGGCGCCATCGTCGGCCTCGCGCGCTTCCACAACAACGGCCACCTGGCCCGCGCCACCCTGGAGTCGATCTGCTACCAGAGCAAGGACGTCGTCGAGGCGATGGAGCAGGACTCCGGGGTGCACCTGGACGTGCTCAAGGTCGACGGCGGCGTCACCGCCAACGACCTGTGCATGCAGACCCAGGCCGACGTCCTCGGCGTCCCGGTCAGCCGCCCGGTCGTCGCCGAGACCACCGCGCTGGGCGCCGCGTACGCCGCCGGCCTGGCCGTCGGGTTCTGGAACAGCACCGACGAGCTGCGCGAGCACTGGCACGAGTCGAAGCGCTGGGAACCGAAGTGGACCGACGAGCAGCGGGCCACGGGCTACGCCGGCTGGAAGAAGGCCGTCGACCGCACCCTGGACTGGGTCGAGGTCGAGTAACCGCCGCCCCCTGTCCCGGCAGATCCCGCCGATCCCCCGATCCCCCCGGGTTCCGTCCGATCCCGTCCCTCCCCCGGACCTCCCGCAGGTCCGCACCGGCCCCCGGCCGGCGTCGCCGCCCCGCGCGGCCCGCCGGCCGGGGGCCGCGGCCGTCCCCACATCGTGACTGGTCACGACTGTACGAGGGGCGGACCGGGTGCGAGACTGCCAGCGCACCGGAACATGCGGCATACACGTATGCTCCGGCGACCGGCGGGGATCCCGCCGGCCGGCACTCGGACAGGAGGAACATGGCGGATCCGCTGATCATCGGCAGCGAGCGCAGCGAGGCCGGCCTGCCGGCCGGCATGGAGGTGCTCCGGCGGGGCGGCTCGGCGCTGGACGCGGTGGAGGCCGCGATGCGCCGCTGCGAGGACAACCCGGCCGACCACTACGTGGGCACCGCGGGACTGCCCAACGCCCAGGGCGTGGTGGAGCTCGACGCCTCGCTGATGCTGGGCTCCGGCCGGCAGTTCGGCGCGGTGGCGGCCCTGAAGGGCTACCCCAACCCGATCTCGGTGGCCAGGGCGGTGCTGGAGCAGCTGCCGCAGCACAGCCTGCTGGTCGGCGAGGGCGCCGAACTGTTCGCCAAGGAGTGCGGCTTCACCACCGCCGACCTGCTCACCGACGCCTCGCGCGAGCAGTGGCACAAGCAGGTCACCGACTCGCGGGAGTCGGTGGAGGGCGAGAACACCGCCGCCACCGACGGCGACCAGCGGTACCGGGAGAGCGCGCTGGCCCTGATACGCCGCCTGGCACCGCACGACGGGCCCTGGGGCACGATCAACATCATCGCCCTGGACGCCACCGGCGAGATGTGCGTCGGGGTGTCCACCTCCGGCTACCCCTACAAGTACCCCGGCCGGGTCGGGGACTCGGCGCTGCCGGGCGCCGGCAACTGGTGCGATCTGCGGGCCGGCGGCGCGGCGTGCACCGGCCGCGGCGAGCTGAGCATGCGCGGCGGCACCGCCCGCACCATCGTCGACCTGATGGCGGCCGGCCAGGACCCGTCCGAGGCGTGCCGGGCCGCGCTCGCCGACGCCGCCACGCTGCCCGACGACTACCGCTCCGAGCTGCGCGCGCTTGCCCTGACCCCGGACGGCCGCCACGGCGGCGCGGCCGGCCAGGAGGGCAGCGTCTACGTGCTGATGACCGAGGCGTCGACCGAGCCCGAGTTCCGCCCGCGGGTGGTCCTGTGACCGGCGCCGGGAAGGAGGAGGGGGCCGTGAAGATCTTCATCTCCTCCGACATGGAGGGGACGGCGGGCGTCGTCGACTGGGCGCAGTGCCGCCCCGGCCAGCCGGAGTACGGCCACTACCGCGTCCTGCTCCAGGAGGAGGTCAACGCCGCCATCGAGGGCGCGCAGGCCGGCGGCGCGAGCCGCTTCCTGGTCAACGACTCGCACTCCACGATGGCCAACCTGCGCCCGGAGCAGCTGGCCGGCCGCGCCCGCTACCTGTCGGGCCGGCACAAGCCGCTGTACATGATGCAGGGGCTCGACGGCTCCTTCGACGGCGTCTTCTTCGTCTCGTACCACGGGTCGATGTCCGGCCCGCAGGCCACGCTGTCGCACACCTACAACCCGCTGGCGATCAGCGAGGTGCGGCTGAACGGGGTGCTCGCGGGCGAGAGCGGCATCAACGCGCTGGTCGCGCTGGCGCACGGCGTTCCGGTCCTGCTGGTCACCGGTGACGAGACGACCGCGGCCGAGGCCGCGCCGTTCTGCCCGGGCGTGGTGCCGGCCGTGGTCAAGTCCTCGGTGTCCCGGTTCTCCGCCGACAGCCTGCACCCCGAGGACGCCCGCGAGGTGATCCGGGACGCCGCGCGGCGCGCGGTGGAGGGGCTGGGGTCGGCGCGGGTGCCGGACATCGAGCTGCCGGCGACGCTCACCGTGCGGATGCGCAATCCGGACCTGGCGGAGATGGCCACCTGGATCTCCGGCGTGGAGGCCGTCGCGGGCGACCCGGTCACCGTGCGGATGACCGACGACGACCCGCTGCGGCTCTACCGCACGTTCGTCACGGTCGTGCTGCTCACCCGCGGCATCGCGGAGTAGAGCGGCAGCGGCGGCGGGGGGGGCCGGGCCCCGGCCCGGCCCCCCCCGCCCCCCCGGGAAGCCCCCGACACCCCGCAACCCCCCCCCCGGGGGGGGGTGGCCGCACCCCGCCGGGACCGGGGCCCGGC
>NZ_JBIRRR010000042.1:0-16924 GCF_044333795.1 Streptomyces sp. NPDC020917
CCCATGGTCATGATCAGCGAACGTCCCCCAGAAGTCGAAGACCGGGCCGTGCCCGGCCACTGGGAAGGCGACCTGATCATCGGCAAGGACGGCACCTCCCAGATCGGCACCCTCGTCGAACGGGCCACCCGCTACGTGATGCTCCTGCACCTGCCAAACGGCCGCACCGCCGAAGACGTCCGCGACGCCCTCGTGGCCACCGTCCAGACCCTGCCCACCCACCTCAGACGATCCCTGACCTGGGACCAGGGCAGCGAAATGGCCGCCCACAAAGACTTCACCATCGCCACCAACATCCCCGTCTACTTCTGCAACCCAGCCAGCCCCTGGCAACGCGGATCCAACGAGAACACCAACGGCCTGCTCCGCCAGTACTTCCCCAAGGGCACCGACCTGTCACTCCACAGCCCCGACCACCTCACCCACGTCGCCGCCGAACTCAACAGCCGCCCCCGCAAAACACTCGACTGGGACACCCCAGCCAAACGCATGCAAAAACTACTCACCACATGATCAACAACAACCACGTGTTGCAACGACCACCAGAAACCGCCCTGGGGACCCCGCGCCCCTTGGGGGTGCAACCCGCCGTGCGGACGGCGGACGGCCGTCGTGCTGCCGCGCCCGAGCGGTGGCAGCGGGATGTCTGGGAATCGACGGAGAAAGGTGCGGGTGGGCGGGGGCAGGAAGAGGGAGGCACCTAGGATCGGGGGATGGATCTTCGAAGGGCGCTGCGGCGGCCGCGGTGGAGGCGGCGGGCAGCCTTGGTGGGGGCGCTCGCCGTGCTCGTGGCGGGGGGAGCGGTGGCAGCGGGGAGCGCGGCGGCCGGCTCCGGCCCGACGGTGCGCCAGCGCGACGCGATGCTGACCGGCGCCGGCGGAGTCCGCCTGGACACCTCGTTCTTCACAGCGGGCGGGACCGGTCGCCGACCGGCCGTCCTGCTCGGCCACGGCTTCGGCGGCAGCAAGGACGAGGTCCGCGCCCAGGCGGAGGCGCTGGCCCGGCACGGATACGCGGTGCTGACCTGGTCGGCGCGCGGCTTCGGCCACTCCGGCGGCCGGATCGGCCTGAACGCGCCGGACGCCGAGGTCGCCGACGTCAGCAAGCTCGTCGACTGGCTCGCCGCCCGGCCCGAGGTCCGGCTCGACGGGCCCGGCGACCCGCGCGTCGGCATCACCGGCGTGTCCTACGGCGGTGCGATCTCGCTGCTCGCCGCGGCGTACGACCACCGGATCGACGCGATCGCGCCACGCGAGACGTACTGGAACCTCAGCGACGCGCTGTTCCCCGGCGGCGTCTACAAGAAGCTGTGGGCCGGCATCTTCTTCTCCGACGGCGCCACCCCGCTCTCCGGCGGCCTGGGGACGCAGGGCGGTACGGCGCCGAGCGCGCCGGCCTCCCCGTCGGGCCCCGGCACGGGCTCGGCCTCCGGCGGCGCCCCGTCCGGCAGCGCGTCCGACGCCGCGGTGGATCCGGTGTGCGGCCGCTTCACCGCGTCGATCTGCGCCCTCTACAAGCGCGTCGCCGAAGCGGGCACGCCCGACGCGGCCGCCGTCGCCCAGCTGGAGGCGCTGAGCCCGTCCGCCGTCGCCGGCCGCATCAAGGTGCCGGCGCTGATCGTGCAGGGCCAGACGGACTCGCTGTTCACCCTCGGCCAGGCCGACGCGATGGCCCGGAACCTGAAGGCCAACGGCGCCCCGGTCAAAGTCGACTGGATCTCCGGCGGCCACGACGGCGGCGACACCGAGGACAGCAGGGTCGACGGCCGGGTCACCGCCTGGTTCGACCACTACCTCAAGGGCGACCAGGGCACCGGGACCGGGCCCGGGTTCCGCGTCACCCGCACCGGTGGCCTCAACTCCACCGACGGCAGCGTCGTGCTGCGCGGCGCGAGCGGCGCCGACTACCCCGGGCTGGACGGCACCAGCACCCGGCGGTACGCCCTGACCGGCGGCGCCCAGCAGATCACCAGCCCCGCGGGGGGCGCGCCCCCGTCGATCTCGGCGGTGCCCGGCGCGGGCGCGCTCAGCCAGCTGTCCCAGCTCGGCGCCGGCCTCGCGCTCGACTTCCCCGGCCAGTTCGCCTCGTTCGACTCGGCGAAGCTGCACCGGTCGGTGACCCTGACCGGGTCGCCCTCGGTGTCGGTGACGGTCGCCACCACCGCGCCGGACGCCGTGCTGTTCGCCAAGCTCTACGACGTGGCGCCCGGCGGCAAGGAGACGCTGCCGGCGTCCCTCGCCACCCCCGTGCGGGTCGCGGGCTCGCCGCAGGGCACCACCGTGCGGCTGCGCCTGCCCGCCGTGGACCACGCCTTCGCGGCCGGCCACCGGCTGCGCCTGGTGCTGTCCACCACCGACCTGGGCTACGCCTCGCCGGCGGTGCCCTCGGTGCTCACTGTCTCCCTCGCCGACCCCCGGCTCATGGTGCCGACCGACCCCGGCCTGACCGCGGACGCGGCACCGCTGCCGTGGTGGGTGTGGGCGCTGCCGCCGCTCGCGCTGGCTGTCGCGGCCGCGCTGCTGCTCACCGGCCGCCGCAGGTCCCGCCCCGGACCCGCGGACCCGGCGCTGGCCGCCGTCCCGCTGCAGATCACCGGGTTGAGCAAGCGGTACGCCAAGTCCGCCGACCGGTACGCGGTGCGCGAGCTGTCGTTCCGCGTCGAACCCGGCCAGGTGCTCGGCCTGCTGGGGCCGAACGGTGCGGGCAAGACCACCACCCTGCGGATGCTGATGGGGCTGATCCGGCCGGACGAGGGCGAGATCCGCATCTTCGGCGAGGCCGTACGGCCCGGGGCGCCGGTGCTGTCGCGGGTCGGCGCGTTCGTGGAGGGCGCCGGCTTCCTGCCGCACCTGACCGGCCGCGCCAACCTCGACCTGTACTGGCAGGCCACCGGGCGGCCGGCGCAGGACGCCCATCTGGCGGAGGCGCTGGAGATCGCCGGTCTCGGCGAGGCGCTGGACCGCGCGGTGCGCACCTACTCCCAGGGCATGCGGCAGCGTCTGGCCATCGCGCAGGCCATGCTCGGCCTGCCGGACCTGCTGATCCTCGACGAGCCGACGAACGGCCTCGACCCGCCGCAGATCCGCGAGATGCGGGAGGTGATGATCCGTTACGCCGGGACCGGCCGTACCGTCATCGTCTCCAGCCATCTGCTCGCCGAGGTCGAGCAGAGCTGCACGCACCTGGTGGTGATGGACCGCGGCCGGCTGATCACCGCGGGCCCGGTCGCCGACATCGTCGGCTCCGCCGACACGGTGCTGGTCGGGGTCGACGGCGAGGTGCCGCAGTCGGCGGTGGACAAGGTCGCGGCGCTGCCCGGCGTGGCCACGGTGGTCCGCGAGGAGGACGGCCTGCTGGCCGTGCTCGACGGGATGACCGCCGCGCAACTGGTGACCGAACTCGTCCGCCTCGACATCCCCGTCGCCCAGGTCGGGCCGCACCGCCGGCTCGAGGACGCCTTCCTCACGCTGATCGGAGGCTCGGCATGAGCACCGCACCCGCTTCCGTGCCCGCACCCGCGCCGGCGCCCCCGGGCGCCGCCACCGCGCCCGGCTACCGGGCCGGGCGCACCCTGCGGCTGCGGGTCGAGGCCCGGCGGCAGCTGCGGCGGCGCCGCACGATGATCGTGGCGGCGCTGCTCGTCGCGCTGCCGTTCATCCTCATCGCCGCCTTCGCGATCGGCGGCACTCCCAGCGGCGAGGGCCGCAACGGGCCGACGCTGATCGACACTGCCACGGCCTCGGGCGCGAACTTCGCCGCGACCTGCCTGTTCGTCTCCGCCGGGTTCGTGCTGGTGGTGCCGGTCGCGCTGTTCTGCGGCGACACGGTCGCGTCCGAGGCCGGCTGGTCGAGCCTGCGCTACCTGCTGGCCGCCCCGGTGCCGCGGGCACGGCTGCTGGGCGTGAAGCTGGCCGTGGCGCTGGGCTTCTCCGCGGTGGCCATCGTGCTGCTGCCCGCGGTGGCGCTCGCCGCCGGCACCGTCGCCTACGGCTGGGGGGACCTGGAACTGCCGACCGGCGGCGCGCTGGGTTCCGGCAGCGCCCTGCCGCGGCTGGCGATCGCGGTGGCGTACATCTTCGTCAGCGAACTGGTCACCGCGGCACTGGCGTTCTGGCTGTCCACGGTGACCGACGCGCCGCTGGGCGCGGTCGGCGGCGCGGTGGGCCTGACCATCGTGGGCAACGTGCTGGACGCCGTCACCGCGCTCGGCTCCTGGCGCGACGTGCTGCCCGCGCACTGGCAGTTCTCCTGGGCCGACGCGCTCCAGCCGACGATGGAGTGGACCGGGATGCTCCAGGGCACCTCGGTGTCCCTGTCGTACGCCGTGGTGTTCGTCGCGTTCGCCTTCCGCGGCTTCCGCACCAAGGACATCGTCTCCTGAGCGGCGGACGGCCCGGCGGGCTGACGCCCCGTCGCCCGGCGATCTGACGAGGACTCACCGCCGAACGGGGGACGGACCGCTGTCCATCCCCCGTTCACCCATTTCCTGGCGAGGGACGGGCAAAGATTCGCCCGTCCGGGTAAAGCGCCGGGTAGTAAACGGCCAGATCGCTTGTTCTGCGCATGATCTGCCGATCTGATCATCTGAGCCGCCCCTGTGCGGCCGCACCACCCACCGGAGAGCTCCACACAAGGAGAGTCCATGCGCAGACCTCGCTCACGGCCCCGGGCCGTGGCAGCCGCGGCCGGGGCCACCGCCCTCACTGCCGCCGCTCTAGTAGCTGCTCCGTTGACCGGCGCGACCGCCGCCGCCTCCAGCCACCCTGGAGCCGCGGTCAAGGTCGTGCCCGCCGTGGTCGGGCACCACCTGATCAAGGGTGCCGGCAGCCCGCTGACCATCGCCCAGTGCCAGGCCAAGTGGGGCATCAACTGCTACACGCCCCTGCAGTACCGCCAGGCGTACGACCTGAACCCGCTCTACCGCGCGGGCGTGACCGGCAAGGGCCGCACCATCGTCATCGTCGACTCGTTCGGATCGCCGACGATCCAGCACGACCTCGACGTCTACAGCGCCCAGTTCGGCATCCCGAGCACCCATGTGCAGGTCGTCAAGTGGGGCGACGTCCCGCCGTTCGACCCGACCAACCCGGACCACACCGGGTGGGCCGGCGAGAGCACGCTGGACGTCGAGATGGCCCACGCGGTCGCGCCCGACGCGCACATCCTGCTGGTGGAGACCGGCGTCGCCGAGACCGAGGGCGTCACCGGTCTGCCGGAGATGATGGACGCCGAGAAGTCCCTCGTCGACCACGGGGTGGGCGACGTCATCACGCAGAGCTTCGGCGCGACGGAGAACACCTTCCCGGGCTTCGACCAGGGGGACTTCTCCAGCATCCAGAACCTGCGGTACGCCTTCAAGGACGCGCAGCGGCACGGCGTGACCGTGCTGGCGTCCTCCGGTGACGGCGGCGCGACCGACGCGACCGCGGACGGCAGCGCCAACTACCCGTACCGGGTGAACTCCTGGCCGTCCTCCGACCCGCTGGTCACCTCCATCGGCGGCACCCAGCTGCACCTGGACGAGGCGGGCAACCGCACCGCCCCGGACCGCGTGTACAACGACTACGGCGCGGGCGGCGGCGGCCAGTCGCACGTCTTCGCCCGGCCGCTGTACCAGAACGGCGTCCGGCAGGTCGTCGGCGCCCAGCGCGGCACCCCCGACATCTCGATGGCGGCGGCCGTGGACGGCGGCGCGTGGGTGTACTCCAGCTACGACCCGACCGCGGTCGGCTGGGACGTGTACGGCGGCACCAGCGAGGCGAGCCCGCTGTTCTCGGGCATCGTCGCGCTGGCCGACCAGGCGGCAGGGCACCGGGTGGGCGACATCCACCAGGCGCTGTACGCCCTCGCCAAGGGCTCGCCGAAGTTCACCGGGATCGTGGACGTCGCCGACGGCACGAACAACTCCTATGACGGCGTGACCGGTTACACCGCGGTGAAGGGCTACGACATGGCCACCGGCGTCGGCACCCTCGACGCCGCCCGGTTCGTGCCCGCGCTGGCGCTGACCAGCTGGCGGCGCTGACCCCGGCACCGACCGGGCTCCGGCTCGTCACCGCACCGGCACCGGCCCGGTTCCGTCCCGGGTGAGCGGCTGCCACCGGCCGGCCACCGCCGCGTCCTCCCCGGCGCGGCGGTGGCCGGTTTCGTCCGGTCGGCGGGACGCCCGCCGGCATCTGTCAACATCCTTGTCTGTTAGGACCCTTGACAGTTGGGTGGTCCAGACCATCAATATTGGTCCAGACCAACGTGCTTCCGGATGCTGAAGCCCCCCACCGTCGAAGGGAGCGCGGTCCATGACCGGACCCGTTCGCAGACCCATCCGCACCCTGATCACCGGACTCGTCACCGCTGTCGCCTCGGCCGGACTGGCCCTGACCGGTGCCGGCTCCGCCCACGCGGCCACCCCACTGCCCGCGCATGTCTTCGCCCCGTACTTCGAGGCGTGGAACGGCGACAGCCTGTCAGGGCTCGCCTCGCAGTCCGGCAACAAGTACCTGACCATGGCCTTCATCCAGGCCGCCACCAAGGGCTCCTGCACGCCGTACTGGAACGGCGACAGCAGCATGCCGATCTCGTCGGCCAACTTCGGCAGCGACATCAGCGCCCTGCAGGCCGGTGGCGGCGACGTCATCCCGTCGTTCGGCGGCTACACCGCCGACAACACCGGCACCGAGATCGCCGACAGCTGCACCGACGTCAACTCCATCGCCGCGGCCTACGAGAGCGTCATCTCGACGTACAACATCAGCCGCATCGACCTCGACACCGAGGACAACTCGCTCACCAACTCGGCCGGCATCGACCGCCGCAACAAGGCCGTCAAGCTGGTCGAGGACTGGGCGGCGGCCAACGGCCGCAACGTCCAGTTCTCCTACACCCTGCCCACCACCACCTCGGGCCTGGCCAGCAGCGGGCTGAAGGTGCTGCAGAACGCGGTGTCCAACAACGCGCGCATCGACGTCGTCAACATCATGACGTTCGACTACTACGACGGCGCCACGCACAACATGGCCACCGACACGCAGACCGCGGCCCAGGGCCTGCACGACCAGCTCAAGCAGCTCTACCCGTCGAAGACCGACGCGCAGCTGTGGGGCTCCATCGGCGTCACCGAGATGCCCGGCATCGACGACTACGGCGCCGCCGAGACCTTCACCACCGACAACGCCACGACCGTCTACAACTGGGCGGTCAGCAAGGGCATCAACACCCTGTCGTTCTGGGCACTGCAGCGCGACAACGGCGGCTGCCCGGGCACCGGCGGGTCCGACACCTGCTCCGGCACCACGCAGAGCACCTGGCAGTTCAGCCACACCTTCGAGCCGTTCAGCAGCGGTGGCAGCACTCCTCCGCCGACGAACGACTTCTCGCTGTCCCTGACCCCGTCGTCGGGCAGCGTCGCCGCCGGGTCGTCCGCGACGTCCGGCATCGCGACGGCGGTGACCGCGGGGACGGCGCAGTCCGTCGCCCTGTCGGTGAGCGGCGCCCCGGCGGGCGTCACCGCCTCGGTGAGCCCGGCCTCGGTCTCCGCGGGCGGCAGCGCCACCCTGTCGGTGTCCACCACGGCCGCCGCGGCCAACGGCACCTACTCGCTGACGGTCACCGGCACCGAGGGCTCGGCCGTGCACACCGCCACCTACCAGCTGACGGTGACCGGCGGCACGACGACCTGCGCCGCGGCGCAGTGGAGCTCCTCGGCGGTCTACGTCGGCGGCAACACCGTCTCGTGGAAGGGCCACACCTGGAAGGCGAAGTGGTGGACGACGGGCGAGGAGCCCGGCACCACCGGTGAATGGGGCGTCTGGCAGGACCTCGGCGCCTGCTGAGGCACTGACCTGCACGTCCCACGGCCTGGCCCCGGCGTCGGGGCCGGGCCGGCCGTCCTCTACAGTCTCCCCGTACATCTACACGACTGTCGTCGGTCGCGTCGTGCGGCCGTCGGGACCAGGGGACGGGACCAACACCCAAATGAGTGCGATAGGCGTCGGCCAGGCCGTCATACTCGGCGTCGTGGAGGGAGTGACCGAGTTCCTGCCGGTCTCCTCCACCGGCCATCTGAAGATGGCCGAGGGCCTGATGAACATCCCGGTGGACGACAAGGCCGTGGTCGGGTTCACCGCGGTGATCCAGGTGGGCGCCATCGCCGCCGTCTTCGTGTACTTCTTCCGCGACATCGTCCGCTTCGTCGGGGCCTGGCTGCGCGGGCTGGGCGACCGCGGCGCGCGCGACAACCACGACTACCGGTTCACCTGGTGGGTGATCTACGCGACGCTCCCGATCGTCGTCGTCGGCCTCGCCGCCAAGCCGCTCATCGACGGGCCGCTCGCCTCCCTGTGGGTGGTCGCGCTGTCGCTGATCGGCGGCAGCGTGGTGATGTGGTGCGCCGAGCAGATGGCCAGGTTCAAGCGCGGAGAGAGCGAGGTGACCCTCAAGGACGCCATGGTCGTGGGCTGTTCGCAGATCCTGGCGCTCCTCTTCCCCGGCTTCTCCCGGTCCGGTGCCACCATCTCCACCGCGCTGGTGCGCGACCTGGACCGGATGGCCGCGACCCGCCTGTCGTTCTTCCTCGGCCTGCCCGCGCTGACCGGCGCCGGCCTGTACGAGCTGAAGGACGCCACCAGCGGGGGTGTCGGCGTGCCCGCGGTCGCGGTCGGCACGCTGGTGTCGTTCGTGGTCGCCTACGCCTCGATCGCGTGGCTGCTGCGCTTCATCGCCCGGCACTCGTTCAACTCCTTCGTGGTGTACCGGATCGTGGCCGGTGTGGTGCTCATCGGCCTGCTCACCACCGGCGTGCTCGACGCCTGATCCACCGCCCCACGGGCGCCAACCGCAGCTGAGGGGCCCGGCCTTGACGGCCGGGCCCCTTCGCATGCCCGGTGCCCGTGCATAGTTCACGACTTATTTTTTGATGTGTATTGACTCCCGCGCGGGCGGCCCCTAGCGTCCACAGCGCATCGCGACCCCCACAACGCGACCGAGGAGACCACCTGTGACCCAGGTCCTTGCCGTGCCCGGCACTCCACCCCCCGCGCGCCGCCGCCGCAGGCGGACGGCCGCCCTCGCGGCGGCACTCCTGCTCCCCGCCTCGGCCGGGCTCGCCCTGGTCACCGCCCGGGAGGCCGGAGCGGCCACGCTCCCCACCGCACCGGCCACCGTCATCGACGTCGGCAGCGGCAAGTGCGTCGACGCGCGGGCGGCGGCGACCGGGAACGGCACCGCGGTGCAGCAGTACACCTGCAACGGCACCGCCGCCCAGAACTGGCAGTTCACCCCCACCGACAGCGGCTACTACCGGATCGGCGTGTCCAGCGCCCCCGACCAGGTGTGGGACGAGACCGGCGTGTCCACCGCCGACGGCGCGCTCACCCAGCTCTGGCTGTACGGCGGCGGCGCCAACCAGCAGTGGCTGCCGGTCGCCGAGTCGTCCGGCGCCTTCCACTTCGTCAACCGCAACAGCGGCAAGTGCCTCGACGTGCCGTCGGCCTCCACCGCCGACAGCGTCCAACTGCAGCAGTACACCTGCAACGGCACCGCCGCCCAGTCGTTCAACGTCAGCGGCAGCGGCGGCACCACCACCCCGCCCGCCGGCACCCCGGACTTCGGGCCCAACGTGACCGTGTTCGACCCCTCGATGTCGGCCTCGGCCATCCAGTCGCAGATCAACTCGGTCTACAACACCCAGGTCAACAACGAGTTCGGCACCCAGCGCAACGCGATGCTGTTCATGCCCGGCACGTACAACGTGAACATCCCCGTCGGCTACAACACCCAGGTCTCCGGCCTCGGCCTGTCACCGGACCAGGTGGACATCACCGGCGGCGGCATCCACGTCGAGGGCCACACCAGCGACGGCAACGCCACCCAGAACTTCTGGCGCGACGTGGAGAACATGTCGCTCAGCCCCAGTTCGGGCAGCACCATGTACGCCGTCTCCCAGGCCGACCCGTTCCGCCGGATGGACGTGCACGGCGGCATGCTGCTCTACGACAACACCCACGGCAGCTCCGGAAACTGGTCGTCCGGCGGCTACATCGGCGACTCCCGGATCTCCGGGACGATCAGCTCCGGCACCCAGCAGCAGTTCCTCACCAAGAACACCGCGATGGGCGGCTGGAACGGCAGCAACTGGAACATGGTGTTCGTCGGCGACACCGGCGCGCCCGGCCAGAGCTTCCCCAACCCGCCCAACACCACCGTCGCGCAGAGCCCCACATCCAAGGAGAAGCCCTTCCTGTACGTGGACTCGGCCGGCAACTGGCAGGTGTTCGACCCCGCCCTGCGCACCAACGCCCAGGGGCCGGACTGGGTCAACGGCACCCCCGCCGGGACGTCCCTGCCGATCAGCGACTTCTACATCGCCAAGCCCGGTGACACCGCCACGACGATGAACAACGCGCTCGCCGCGGGCAAGAACCTCCTCGTCACGCCCGGCGTCTACCATCTGTCCGCGCCGCTGAACGTCACCCGCCCCGACACCGTGGTGCTCGGCATGGGCCTGGCCACGCTGGTCCCGGACAACGGCGTCACCGCGGTCACCACCGCGGACGTCGACGGCATCGACATCGCGGGCCTGCTGATCAGCGCCAACACCACCAACTCCGCGACGCTGATGCAGATCGGGCCGGCCGGCGCCACGGCGAACCACGCGGCCGACCCGACCGTGCTGCAGGACGTGTTCTTCCGCGTCGGCGGCGACATCGCGGGCAAGGCCACCACCACCCTGGTGGTCAACAGCGCCAACGTCATCGGCGACGACCTGTGGCTGTGGCGCGGCGACCACTCCAACGGCGTCGGCTGGAACACCAACCCCGCGATGCAGGGCCTGGTGGTCAACGGCGCCGACGTCACCATGTACGGCCTGGCCGTCGAGCACTACGAGAAGTACCAGACCACCTGGAACGGCAACGGCGGCCGCGTGTACTTCTACCAGAGCGAGACCCCGTACGACGTGCCCGACCAGGGCAGCTGGACCACCAGCGGCGGGGACCTCGGCTACGCCTCCTACAAGGTCGCCAACTCCGTGACCACGCACGAGGCGTGGGGCGTGGGCATCTACGCCTACCTGCGCGACAACCCCTCGCTGGTCCTCGGCCACGCCATCGAGACGCCCACCACCGCGAACGTGAAGTTCCACGACATGGTCACCACCGTGCTGGGCGGCGCGGGCACCATCAACCACATCGTCGACAACTCCGGGAACCAGGTGACCGCCAGCCACAGCCACGAGACCCTGACCAGCTACCCCTAGGCCGCGCGCGGGCGGTGAAGCCGCTCCCGCAACTCCGGGAAAAGAACCTGGCCGACCCATCCCCCCACGGGTGGGCCGGCCAGGTGGCCGGGGATCGCTCCCGGCCGCACAGCGGTGCCGACGCGGGTCAGGTGAGCGTCGGCGCCACCGGGTCCCAGTCCTCCGGCAGCGTCTCCACCGCCGGAGCTCCCGACTCCAGGCCCACGAAGCCGTGGCGCTCCCCGGAGTCCGTGATCGATGCCATCAACTCCAGGACGTGCTGGGCCAGTTCACCGGACGCCCGGTGCTGCCCGCCGCTGCGGATGGCACGCGCCATGTCCAGCACGCCGACACCGCGCCCCGCGGTCGTGCCCGCCACGGGCAGGTCCCGCCACTCCTTCTCGCCGAACTTCCGTATCTGCAACGGGCCTTCGAAGGTGTTCGGGTCGGGCAGTGACAGCGTGCCCTCGGTGCCGGTGATCTCGATCATCCGGCGCGGGACGGCGGAGTCGAAGCTGAACGTCGCCGACGTGCTCGGCCCGCTCGCGAAGTCCAGCAACGCGTGGACGTGTGTGGGCACTTCGACGTCGAACACGGTCCCGGCTTTGGGGCCGGAACCGATCACCCGCTGTGTCCGCGCCTGCCGGGAGGTGGCGGCGACCCGCGTCACCGAGCCGAACAGCGAGACGAGCGCGGTCAGATAGTACGGGCCGATGTCGAACAGCGGCCCTGCGCCGTACTGGAAGAGGAACTCCGGGCTCGGGTGCCAGCTCTCCGGCCCAGGGCCCTGGGTGACCGCCGTCGCGCTGACCGGCTCGCCGATCAGCCCGGCGCGGACCGCGCGGGTGGCCGACTGCAGGCCGGCGCCCAGGAACGTGTCGGGGGCGCTGCCCACCCGCAGCCCGCGGGCCTGCGCCTCGGCGAGGATCTTCGCACCGTCGGACGGCGCGAGGGCCAGCGGCTTCTCGCCGTACACGTGCTTGCCCGCCTGCAGCGCCGCCGTGGCGACCTCGGCGTGCGCGGCCGGGATCGTCAGGTTGACGACGATCTCGACCTCGGGGATCGCCAGCGCGGAGGCCAGGTCGCCGTGCGCCGGCACCCCGAACGCCTCCGCCTGCGCGCGGGCCCGCTCCACGTCGAGGTCCGCCACCGACAGCACCGTGACGTCGGGGAACGACGACAGCGCCGTCAGGTACTGGGAGCTGATGACGCCGGCGCCGACCAGCGCCACGCCGACAGGACCGCCGGTCATGAACGCCCCTCCAGCGCGGACAGGTAGGCGTACGACTCGGCGACGGCCTCGAAGATGTCGCCCGCGCACGAGTCGAGTTCGACGATGCGCACCGCGTCGGGCGCGGCGGCCAGGATCGACGGCACGTCGATGGCGCCCTTGCCGACCGCGGTGTGCGGCTCGTCCTTCACCCCGGGGCCGTCCTTGACGTGCAGGGCCAGCACCCGGTCGCCGAGGGTGCGCAGCAGCTCCGGCACGTCGGCGCCGCCGACCGCCGCCCAGTAGGTGTCGACCTCCAGGAAGACCTCCGGCGCCAGCAGGCCGGCCAGCACCTCCAGCGCGGTGCGGTCCTCGAACCGCGGCTCGATCTCCCACCAGTGGTTGTGGTAGCCGATCCGGATGCCGCGCTCGGCGGCCTTGACGGCGAAGCCGTTGAGCAGGTCGGCGGTGCGCTGCAGGCCCTCGAGGGTGGTGAACTCCTCGTGGGCGATGCCGCCGGGGATGATCGCCAGGTCGGTGCCCACCGTGGCGACCGCGTCGAAGACCTCGCCGGCGTCCTTGTCGAACAGGGCGTAGGCGTGGGTGCTGCTGACGCCGATGCCCAACGCGTCGGCGACCTTGCGGAACCCGGCCGGGTCGGCGGTCGGGTCGAAGGCCTCGACCGAGCGGTAGCCGATCTCGGCCAGCCGGGCCAGCGTGCCGTCGCGGTCGGCGGCGATCTGGTCCCGGAGGGTGTAGAGCTGGATGCTCAAGGGGTGGGTCATCGAAGGGATGCCTCCTCGGGAGTACAGCAGTGCGGCAGGCGGCGCTGCGGCACTACGGCGTCGGGCGGGTGGATGCGGATGCCGGGTGGTGGGAGTCAGCCGACGATGAGGGGACGGAGGGTGCGATGGGCGATCTCCAGGCCCTGGGTGACCCGCTGGACGTCACCGCTCCAGACCGGGTCCTCGTGCTCCACGGACAGCACGCCGGTGAAGCCGCCCTCGTACAGGGTGTCGACGATGCGGCGCCAGTCCACGTCGCCGAGCCCCGGCACGCGGTAGCGCCACCAGCCGCTGTCCCAGCCGTCGTTGCGCTCGACGGTGCGGCCGAAGAAGCCGTACCGGTTCCGGGCGGCCGGATCCAGCTGGGCGTCCTTGGCCTGGGCGTGCGGGATGCGGTCCACGTAGGGCTTGAGCGCGGCGACCGGGTCGATGCCCAGCCACAGCAGGTGGGAGGGGTCGTAGTTGAGGTACAGGCCGAGGTCGAACATCCACTCCCACAGCTCGGGGGAGTAGGCGAGGTTGCCCGGGTACCCGTCCGGGTGCCACCCCTCCATCACGCAGTTCTCGATGATGATCTTCACGCCGCGCTCGGCGGCGTAGGCGACCAGCGGCGGCAGCTCGCGCTCGGCCAGCGCGATGTTCTCCTTCACCGACAGGCCCGGGTGCCGGCCGATGAACGTGCCCACGAACTCCACGCCGAGCAGTTGCGCGGCGTCCACGTTGGCCCGCACGTGCGCGGCGATCTCGGCCCTGCGGGCCTCGTCGGGGTGCAGGTTGTTCTCGTAGTACGCCAGCGCGGACAGCGTCAGGCGGTGCTTGTCGAAGAGCCCGCGCACGTCCTCGGCCTCGCGCTCGCCGAACCGGGTCACGTCGATGTGGCTCGCCTCGAAGTCGCGGGAGCCGGTGGACGGCCAGGTCGCCACCTCCAGCGCCGCGTAGTCGTGCGCGGCCGCCCAGGAGGCGATCTCGTCCAGCGGCAGTTGCGGGAGGCAGGCGGTCAGGAAGCCCAGCTTCATCTCAGGAGACCTCTTTCCAGGAACGGTTCGCGGCGGAGTCCAGGACGGCCTCGGTGAGGCGCACCATGCGCGCGGCGTCGTCGAAGGTGGGGAACGCGCCCCCGGTGCCGTCCCCGCGGATCGCGGCGTGCACGTCGCGGACGAAGGCGGCGAAGCAGTCCAGGTAGCCCATCGGGTGGCCGCCGGGGACCACCGACAGCCGGGCCGCCTCGGGGGACAGGAGCGCCGGGTCGCGCAGCACCGCCGCGTTCTCGCCGCGGCTGCCGACGAACAGCGACTCGGGGTTCTCCTGGTCGAAGGCGAGCGCGGTGCGGGTGCCGTCCACCTCGAACCACAGCCGGTTCTTGCGGCCCGGTGAGATCTGGGAGATCGTCACCGACCCGGTGGCGCCGCGGTCGGTGCGGAACAGCAGCTGCACCACGTCCTCGGTGGCGGGCGTGCCGCCGTCGCGCGGCACGGTCTGGGTGAGCGCGGTGAGCTCGGTGATCCGGTGGCCGGTCACCCACTCCACCAGGTCGCACCAGTGCGAGCCGATGTCGGCGAACGCCCGGGACGGGCCGCCGGCCACCGCGTCCACCCGCCAGTTGGTGTCGCCGGGCTCGGACAGCCAGTCCTGCAGGTAGTGGCCGTGCACCAGCCGCACGTCGCCGGACCGGCCGTCGCCGACCCGGGCCCGCGCCTCGGCGGCCATCGGGTGGTACCGGTACACGAACGGGACCGCGGCCACCCGCCCGCTGCTCGCGGCCAGCGACGCCAGCGCGTCGGCGGTGGCCGCCGAGGTGGTCAGCGGCTTCTCGCACACCACGTGCTTGCCCGCGCGCAGCGCCAGCTCGGCGAGGCGGGCGTGCACGTCGTTGGGCGTGCACAGGTGGACCACGTCCACCTCGTCGCTGGTGACCAGCTCCTCGGAGGAGTCGAAGGCCCGGTCGACGCCGAGCGCGGCGGCCGCCTCCTTGGCACGGGCGGGGGTCGAGGCGCTGATCCCGACGACCGGCGCGCCGGTGCGGCGCACCGCGTCCAGGTGCACCCGGCCGATCATGCCGGCGCCGGCGATGGCCGTCCGCAGCGGCGCCGGGGACGACCCCCGCGGCGGTCCTTGCGGCGACGCACCTGCCGATGCGTGCGAGTTGTGGCCCGAAGCTCCCAACGTGGCCTCCCTTTCGGTTCACCTACGACGCTAGCCACCAGGGTTTCGGTTGACAATGGCAAGATTTCGGCTAACTTCTGTCATAAATCAGCGACGGTACGAGGGGCGAGGGACACGTGGGCGCAGCAGGCGAACGGCAGTTGACCGCACTGAGTGAACTCGCCGGGCTCGTCGCGGGCGGCGCCACCCGGCGCAGCCAGCTCGCCACCGCCACCGGGCTCTCCCGGGCCGCCGTCGCCCAGCGCGTCGACCTGCTGATCACCAAGGGCCTGCTGGTCGAGACCGGCACGGTCGCCACGGAGCGCGGCCGGCCGCCGCTCACCCTGCAACTCGCCTCGGACGCCTCGGTGGTGTGCGCCGTCGACCTCGGCGCCACCCACGGCACCGTCGCCGTCGCCGAACTGGGCGGCGCCGTACTGGCCGAGGCGACCGAGGAACTCGACATCAACGACGGGCCCGAGGCCGTCCTCACCCGCCTCCACGAGCAGCTCGGCCGCCTCCTGGCCGACGCCGGCCACCCCGCCTCCCACGTGCGGGCGATCGGCATCGGCGTGCCCGGACCCGTCGAGGCCAGCACCGGTACGGTCATCCGGCCGCCGATCATGCGCGGCTGGGACGGCTACCGCGTCCCCGGCTTCTTCGAGGGCCGCTACGAGGCGCCCGTACTGGTCGACAACGACGTGAACATGATGGCGCTCGGCGAGTACGCGCACCGGCCCGCCACGTCCCACCTGCTCTACGTCAAGGTCGGCACCGGCATCGGCTGCGGCATCGTCTCCGGCGA
This sequence comes from Streptomyces sp. NPDC020917, assembly GCF_044333795.1. Classification (NCBI taxonomy): domain Bacteria; kingdom Bacillati; phylum Actinomycetota; class Actinomycetes; order Kitasatosporales; family Streptomycetaceae; genus Streptomyces; species Streptomyces sp. NPDC020917. The sequence goes on from NZ_JBIRRR010000042.1 coordinate 16,173, forward strand.
CCGCGTGCACCGGGGTGCGTCGGGCGCGGCGGGGGACATCGGGCACATCAGGGTGCCCGGGCACGACGACGTCCTCTGCCACTGCGGCAACACCGGCTGCGTGGAGGCGGTCGCCTCGGGCGCGGCCGTCGCGGCCACCCTGCGCGAGGCCGGCCTGCCCGTCGAGCACGTCGCCGACGTCGTCCGCCTGGTCGCGGCGGGCGATCCCACCGCGCGCCGCCAGGTGCGGCTTGCCGCGCAGCGCATCGGTGAGGTGCTGGCGTCCCTGGTCAGCTTCTGGAATCCCGACACGATCGTGCTCGGGGGGAGCATCGCGAGCCTCCACGACGATCTGCTCGCCGACATCCGGGCGGCGGTGTACCGCCGGGCTCTCCCGCTGGCGACGCGCACGGTGGCGATCGAGACGACGCTGCTCGGGCGGCGGGCCGGTATCGAGGGGGCGCGGAGGCGCGCCGTCCACCACCTTCTCTCTCCCGAGGGCATCGGCCAGTTCCTCGCTGCCTCCTGAGCGGGTTCGGCTCCGCCGGGGGGTGTTCCGGGGTGCGGCTTGCGGGCTGCCCGCGGCCGTGCTCTTCCGTTGAAACGGTTCGCCGTGCTCGTTCGCGCCGCTGGCGGGGTCCGGGGTGCCTCTCGCTGCGCTTGGCCGTGTGCTGGTCTCGTTGTGGCTGGTCGCGCAGTTCCCCGCGCCCCTGGCGGTGCACCTTCGGTGGGTGGGGTCGGGGCCGCCACGGGAGTGTCTCCTCGGAACTGTG
>NZ_JBIRRR010000043.1:0-15948 GCF_044333795.1 Streptomyces sp. NPDC020917
TTCCCGGCGGCTGCGCCAGGAGTTCCCTGACCTCGTCCGCCACTACTGGCGGGCGCAGCGCCTGTGGTCCGGCTCGTACTTCGCCGGATCCGTCGGAGGTGCGCCGCTCAGCATCGTGAAGCAGTACATCGAGCAGCAGAACCGGCTCTGACCCGGGCTGAGGTGAATAGTGCGGATCCGCGCACACCGCTGAGGTCAGAGCAGCTCTCAGATTCGCTTCACCACCGGGCTAAAGCCCGGTGCACTGCGAATAGTCCCGGTAGCGCAGCCCGGCGGTCGTTCATGTCGGTGACGAGTTTATTCCCTGTGTAACACCGGCTGCTGTACTGGCCGGTGTCCCGATGACGGAGGCGGGACACGCGGGTTGTCCGGGCCGTTCGGCCCACGGGGGAGGGAATGGGCGTGCTGAATGAGACGGTTTTCCGCAGTGAGGACGTGCCGCCGGCCGATCGCTTCGATCTCTGGTCGGAGCTGATCGGGCGGACGCACGCGCCGTTGGAGTTGGTGAGCGACCACCGCACGAACTACCTGGCCTCCCAACGGGTGCTGGATCTGGGCGCTGTGTCGGTGTGGCCGACCAGGTTCCAGCCGGTGTGCTTCCGGCGGACGCCGAAGCTGATCCGGCGGTCCGACCCGGAGACGCTGCACGTCTCGCTGGTGACTGAGGGTGTGCTGTGCGCCGACCGCGGCCGCACGCAGGCCGCCTGCGGCCCGGAGCGGGTGTGTGTCGTCGACAGCTCACGGCCCGTCGTCGTGCACGGCGGGAACGGCCACCTGCCGCACTCGGGCGTCGGGTTGGAGGTCCCCAAGGCCCTGCTGCCGTTGTCGCGGCGGCAGATCGACCGGGTGGCCGACCTGCGGATGTCATGGCACGGCGGGTTCGGCGAGTTACTCGCCCGGCTGCTCGGGCAACTGGCAGCCGGCACTGATGACTACCGGCCCGCGGACGGGCCCCGGCTGGGCATGGTGGCGGTCGACCTGCTGTCCGCTCTCGTCACCCGTTCCCTCGACCTCGACGGTGCGCTGCCGCCCGAGACCAGCCGGCGCAACCTCGTCCTGCAGATCAAAGCGTTCATCCAACAGCATCTGCACGAGGTGGAGTTGACGCCTCACACGGTCGCCGCCGCGCACCACATCTCCGTCCGCTACCTGCACCGCCTCTTCCAGGACGAGGGCGAGCCGGTAGCGTCCTCGATCCGCCGGCAGCGCCTGGAGCGCACGCACCGGGACCTCGCCGACCCGGCCCTGCGCACGCTCCCCGTGCACCAGGTGGCCGCCCGCTGGGGCTTCGTCCGCGCCGCGGACTTCACCCGGGCGTTCCGTGCCGCGTACGGCACGACCCCCACCGAACACCGCCGCCGCGCACTCGGCCCCCTGGCTGTACGCGCATTGCGTGGCGACAGTGCGCGCAGTGCTCACGACAGCGAGTTCCTTCCCGGAAACCATGGACGCAGCACCTCAGGTGTTCTCTGAGGGACCGATGAGCGGCCGCGCTGTGCCTGCCCTTGGTGAGGGCGGGCCGGCTCGGAACCCGCTTCACTCGTCCACGCGCAGCCAAGGGGGAAATCGTCGATGCACAGCATCACGAGTTTCATCAAGCAGGTAGACCAGAAGAAGATCAACACCGACGGCGCCGACAGCGGTCAGTGCACGGCCATCCCGCACCTGTGGGAGAAGCTGAACGGCTGGCCGATCGTCAAGGGCAACGCCAAGGACACCTTCACGAACGCGCCCACCTCGTCCTACAAGAAGGTCAAGAACGCGGCGGACAACTTCCCGCCGCCGGGCGCCATCATGGTGTGGGGTTCGAGCTGGGGCGGAGGCTACGGCCACACCGGGGTCGTCGTCTCGGCCAACGCCCACACGTTCAAGGCCGTGGAGCAGAACAACGGTGACCACGGCCTGGCCCACGTCGTGACCCACGCGCACTACAACGGCGTCCTGGGCTGGTTCATCCACCACTGATCCCGCCCCGGGGCTCTCTCCGACGGCCGGCCCCGACGCAGCACCGCACACGCAACGGCCGGGCCCGCAGGCCCGGCCGTTAACGTTCATGGCGCCAGGTCACCGCGGGCAGCCCGCCCATGTGCTGCCCGGCCGGGCTGTCCGAAGCGCCCAGGCATGCCTGGTACGCGGCCGTCGTCCGTCGGCCCTCATCGCCCGCCGGGGTCCGGGAGCGCGCTGGCGTGGGCGGCGAGGACGCGCCAGGTGCCGTCGGTGTGCACCCAGGTGCGGGTGTAGCGCAGGCGCGCCGCGAAGGGCTGTCCGGCGGCGGTGCCCGCGAGCGCGGCCAGCACGCGGGTGATCCCCGTGTCGCCCACCACGGTCACGTGCAGCTCCTGCTGGTCCAGGACCTCGACGGCCAGTGCCCGCGACCGGTGCGCGGACAGGTCCTCGTCCTTGGTGACGGTGCTGCCGTCGGGTCCGGTGTAGACGACGCGGTCGTCCAGGAGCAGCCGCAGCGCCTCGACGTCACCCGACCGTACGGCGGCCTGCAGCCTCTGCTCCGCGTGGCGCAGGCCGGCCTCCCGGGGCGTCTCGTCCGTTCCCATGGGAACTCCCTTGTCTTTTGGCCCGCGACCACGGTGGTCAGCGGCTCGGCTGTACCCGGCCGGCGGACGTTGCGATCGCGGGCAGCACCTGTTCGGCGAGCAGGGGTGCAAGATCGGCGGGCAGCGGGCGGGCATCCGGGTCGAGCCAGCGCAGTTCGGCGATCTCGGCTGACGGCGCGACGCCGGGCGGGGCGGGGTGTGTGAAGATGTGCGCCTCGACGTCGAGCCCCGGCTCGTTCGCCGCGGCGGCCCGAAATGCGCCCAGGTGCAGCAGGGTTGCAGGGGCGAGGTCGACGCCGAGTTCTTCGCGGCATTCGCGAATCGCGGTCTCCCGCGGACTCTCCCCCGGCTCGGGCTTGCCACCGGGAAGCATGAACCGGTCGGTGCCGGCCTTGCGTACCGTCAGCAACGCCCCCGACCCGTCGCGCAGAACCACCGCGCTCACCGTGACCACACCCGTAACCGACACGACGCCATCGTAAGAGGCTTCGCCGCTCGCGTGGTTGTCGGGTGCTCACTGCTGGGGGCGCTGTCCGGCGTTCGTGGCGTGGCGGGCGGCCGTCCCGTGAAGGCACGTCGTCGTCGGCGCCGGTGACCCCGATTCGCGGCCGGGCCGCCGCCGCGTCGTTCGGCGCCCGGTTCCCAGTCCCTGGTGGCGCCGGCAACGACCGGCCCGGACGACCCCGATCTGGCGGTTCATCGACCGGCACGGCAACCTCCCCTGGTAGCCCCGCGGTGGTCTGCCGCTCGGCCCTGGTGCGACGCCCTCGAAGGCAGGGCGTCACACCAGGTCGAGTGCGTTCTCCTCGACGGGATCCCCGGGTGCCGGGTGGTCCGGGGCGCCGGCCGGGGCGGCGGCGCGCAGGGCCGCTTCGACCCGGCGGTTGCTGGTCATGGATGCGGTGACGGCCGTCATGGCCAGGAGGAGGCCGGCGGCGGCGTAGAGCGGGGTGCGGATGTCGTAGGCGGTGGCCAGCCAGCCGCCGAGGAACGCCCCGACGGGGGCGGCGCACATGGCCAGCATGCGGGAGGTGGAGGCGACCCGGCCCATGAGGTGGGCCGGGACGATCGTCTGCCGGAGGGAGGGTGCGAGGACCATCGTGGCGCCCATCGCGGCCCCGCAGACGGCGAGCGCGAGCCCGGCCGCGTAGGGGTTGGGGGCAGCGGCCAGGCCCAGGATGGCCAGTCCTTCGACGGCGGCCGTGCAGGTCAGTGCGGTGCCGGTGCCCAATCGCCGGCCGAGGCGGGAGGCGATGCCGGCGCCGAGCAGGCCGCCGGTGGCCTCCGCGGTGAGGAGCAGGCCGAAGCCGTAGGTGTCGATGCCGAGGCGGTCGTGCGCGAAGAGGGCGAGGACGGTCTCCACGGCGAGGAAGGAGATGTTCCCGACCGCCGGGCGCAGCGCGAGCCCGAGCAGTACCCGGTCCCGGAAGACGTAGGCGGCGCCGGCCCGCGCCTGCCCGAGCAGCGACTCGTGGGCCTGCGGCGCGGGCCGGGGCAGGGCGGGCAGCGTGCGGACGAGCAGTGCGGAGAGCATGAACGACATCGCGTCGGTGAGCAGGGGAACTGCCCGTCCGAGGGCGAGCAGGGCACTGCCCGCGGGCGGCCCGACGAAGCCGGACATGGCGGTCTGGGCGCCGCGCAGGCGGGAGTTGGCGCTCTCCAGGAGTGCGGGGTCGCGGCCGAGGAGGTCCGGCAGGTAGGCCGTGGCGGCCGTGTCGAAGAAGAGTCCGCCGAGGCCGAGCAGGAAGGCGACGGCGGCGAGCAGCGGAATACTCAGGGCGTCGAGGGCGGCCGCCGCCGCGGGTATCGCGAGCAGCACCGCACGTGCGGTGTCGGCGATCCACATCGTGCGCCGGCGGTCCCAGCGGTCCACCAGCGCGCCGCCGAGCACCCCGAACAGCAGCCACGGCAGCGTCCCGGCGGCCGTGACGACGGCGAGCGCCATCGGATCCCGCGTCAGCGTCAGCGCGATCAGCGGCAGCGCGGCCTGGGTGACCCCGTCACCGAGGGAGGAGATCGTCTGCGCGGTCCACAGCCGCCCGAACCCGGTGGGCAGTTCCCGTCTGTCCGAGGTCACTTGGCGTCTCCTTCGGCCTGCTCGGACCGTGTTGCCGGGTGGAACAGGGCGAAGACGAGTGAGGCGTCCGGCAGCGACGGGTCGGACAGCTGCCGGTACTCGTCCGCCAGTGCCTGCAGTCGCGCGGCCAGTTGTGCGAACTGCTCGTCGGTGAGCCGCAGATGAGCCATGCGCACGTGCCGCTCGCCGTCCGCCGGCGACGCCTCCAGGTCGGCCACCGCGTGCCGCATCAGCACGTCCGGTCCTCCCTCGCCCGGGTCCGGCAGCTCGATCGACCGCGCGGCCATCGCGTAGTACCGCTCGGTGACCCCCCGCACCTTCCGTGTCCGTACCACCTTCACCAGGCCGGCCCGCTCCAGCAGCCGCACGTGGTAGCTGGAGGACCCCTTCGCCAGACCGACCCGCTCGGCGATCTGCGTGATCGTCGCGGGCTCGAAGCGGAGCACGGCCATGATCCGGTGACGCGTCAGGTTGGAGACGGCGCGCAGCTGCTCGTCAGTGGTGACGTGGAACGTCTCGGGAAGATCGTCGGTAGACACGCCAGCAATGGTCAACGATTCTTGACCATTGCGCAAGGGGGTTCCGCACGGACTGCCGGGATCTGCTGGTGGCGCGCGCGACCTTCTGCCGAATCCCTCCACCCACACCGAGGAGTACGCCGGCGCCGCAGATCGCGCAGGAGGTCGGCATCTCCCGGATGGATGCCTCCCGTCTGCTGGCGCGCACCCCGACCCAGCCCCGCGAGCAGTTGCTGATCGAGGAGTAGCCGAGGATGCTCACCCCTCGACCGCGGTGCCACCGGCCAAGAATCCGCTATCGCGTGTGCCATGTGGGCATCCTTCCCACATGGCACACATGGAAGGAGTGGTCATCGTGAGCGTGACCAACGTCGACCTGGACGACCAGACCCTCGCCGAGGCCGCCGCACTCCTTGGCACCACCACCAAGAAGGACACGATCAACGCCGCCCTCGCCGAGGTCGTCAAGCGCTACAAGCGCCGCCAGGCCGCCGAGCGACTGGCCGAACGCGGAGCACGCGGCGACTTCGAACCCACACGGCGCCTGTGGGAGGCACGTAAGTCCGCGCAGCGCGCCGAGGCCGACGAGACGGCCGAGTGATCGCGTACCTGATCGACACCAGCGCCTACGTCCACCTGGCCACCGATCCGGCCGACCTGCGCCGCTGGGACGCCGAGATCGAGACCGGGGCGATCGGCATGTGCGAGGCCACCCGGGCAGAGATCCTTCTCAGCGCTACCGGACCGGGCGACCGCGACGCGCTGGAGGCCGACCTGAACGACCTGTTCGGCACAGTACACATCCCCAAGGACGTATGGCGCTGGGTGGACCGCGCACAGTACAAGCTGACACAGACCGCCCAGCACCGCGCAGTCGGCGTGGTCGACCTCGTTGTCTGCGCGACGGCCGCGCGCCACGGCCTGACCATCCTGCACCGGGACGACGACTTCCCCACCCTCGCCCGCGTCCTGGACGAGATAGACCAGCATGACGTACGGCGCTGACGCCTCGCCGCCGTCACTCCCGAAACCTGCCCAGCTAAGCGGGAACGGGCATTCACCCCGGCTCAGAAGGACCTGGCTGCTACCCGGTCAGCCCTAGCAGGTGGGGGCGGCGCGGCTTCGCGGGTGGTGACGAACGCGCGAAACCCGGTGCGCCCGACACGCACTTGGTGGCGATGTTCGCGAACTGATCGGGGAAGTCGGTGACGTTGACGGGACTGTCCTCGCCGCGGTGGCCGGCGAGGCGGCGAGTTGCGGCAGGTCGTCGAACAGCAGGCCCGGGGCCGGTTCGCGATCGGCGACCGGGCCTGGAGATCGAACCCGGTCAGGCCCCGCCGGTGGGGTCCCGGGACACGGAGTGGACGATCAGAAGCGATCCAGGAGGCGCCGCAGATGCCTCTTTCGTCGCGTAGGGCGGCGGGCGGAAGGCACCGTCGTCGGCCTTCGCGGAAGGACTACCGGGCGCCGGCGAGCGGGCTTTAGGATCCCGGCCATGTCTGACAGACGCAACGCATTCGGATCCGGCCAAAAGCTGCTCAAAGCCCTGGCATTCGACGTCTTCCTGCTGGTGCTCTGGCGCGCGTGGGGCAACTCCTGGGCTTCCACGTTCCGGTACGGAGGATTCCTCATCTCCGTCACCCTCCTGGTGTCCGCCTACATCTGGTGGAAGAGGCGTGACCCGAAAGTGGCGGCGGAGATCGACGCGACGCAGGACGTCATCGCCGCACGGACGGCCGAGCGCCTGGCGGCCCAAGCGGCCGCGGCGGAGGCCGCTAACCGCTCGTCCGGGCGCCAGCCCGGGACGCGCTACTGACGCGGCACCGCGGGGATCCACGCGCGGCGCCGCTGCCCGCCGGAGGCGACCCGACCGCACCGGGCCGCCTCAACCCCGCGTGATCTGGCCGGACTTCGACGTCGCCCTTCCGTAAGGGGCCGCCAGCAGCGAACGGGATGTCCGTCACGAACACCGGTGACGCCTCTCCCCCAGCACGGCAAGGAATCCCTCTCATGCCTCAAGAGCAGGAACTTCGCGGCGGGTTCATCGGCACGACCGTCCTCCTCGACGGCACGGTCCGCCGCACCCCCACCTCCCGTTCCCCCTATGTCCGGCAGTTGCTCGGCCTTTTCGCCGACCAGGGCTGGCACGGTGCGCCGCGTTGCCTGGGCACCGATGCGCGGGGGCGGGACATGTTCACCTTCGTCCCGGGCCTGGTGCCGTGGGAGTACGACGAACGCGTCGCCGGATTCGGCAGCCTGGAGGCGCTGGCCCGTCTGGTGCGCGCCGCACACGATCTCACCGCCGGCCACCGGCTGGCCGGCGACGCAGAGGTCGTGTGCCACAACGACCTGTCGTACCGGAACACCGTCTACCGCGACGAGGCGCACCTGCTGCGCCCGGTCGCGCTCATCGACTGGGACCTGGCGGCACCCGGCCGCCGGGTCCACGACGTGGCCCACCTGTGCTGGCAGTTCCTGCGGCTGGGCCCCGGCCGCGAAGCGGGCTGGGCCGGACTGCGGATGCGAGCCGTGGCGGACGCCTACGGGCTGGCCGGCAAGGACCGCGCGGACCTGGTGGCAACCGTGCTGTGGTGGCAGGACCGCTGCCGGCAGGGCATCGAGAAGGGCGCAGCGGGCGGCGATCCCGCCATGGTCGACCTGTGCCGGCTGGGCATTCCTCAGCAGGTACGCGCCGCGCGGGACTGGACGGCCGCGCGGCATCAGGAACTGACCGCGTTCCTGTAGAACTCAACGCCGCATGACGGCAACGCCGTTGCGGGCGTCTTCGGGCGGCGTCCGCCGTCCCCAGCGGGCGGCGCGCCTCGCGGTTCCCGCACCAGCGCAGGTGGGCCGGCGGGCAGTGCCCCAGGGGTGGGCGCGAGCCGGGGCCCCCGGCTCGCGTCAGGAGCCGTCGCCGGGTTTGTCGAAGACGGCGACGCGGTGGTGGAGGCGTTCGAGCCAGGGGGGCTGCCACCAGTTCCAGCGGCCGAGCAGGGCCATCAGGGAGGGGACCAGGAGGGTGCGGACGACGAAGGCGTCGATCAGGACGGCGACGGCCACCCCGACGCCGAGCTCCTTCAGGAACGCCAGGGTGGAGATGGCGAAGGCGCCGACGGCCACGGCCAGCAGGATCGCCGCGGCGGTCACCAGCCGGCCGGTGCGCTGCATGCCGATCGCGATCGCCTCGCGTTCGGGGATGCCCGGGCCGCGGGACTCGCGGATGCGGGCGAGGAGGAAGACGCCGTAGTCGGTGGACAGGGCGAAGGCCAGGGCGGCGAGGATCAGGAAGTCGGTCTCCTCGATGCCGCCCTGGCTGGTGTAGTGCAGCGGGCCCGTCAGCCGGCCGTGCTGGAAGACGAACACCAGGACGCCCGTGGCGCACGCCGCGGTGAGGGCGTTCATCAGCAGGGTCTTGACGGGGAGGATCACCGAGGCCGTCATCAGCCACAGCACGAACAGCGTGACCGCGGCGAGCACGATGAGCGCGAGCGGCACGTGCGCCGCGATCGAGGTCTTCTGGTCGGCGAAGATCGCCGCCTGCCCGCCGACGAGCACCGGGGCGGGGGCCGGGGTGGCGCGTACCCGGGACAGGGTCTGCTGACCCGCGGCGGAGATCGGGTCGGTAGGGCTGGTCAGCACGATCTGCCAGACCCCGGGCGCGAGGCGGACCGGCGGGGCGGCGTGGGCGATGCCGGGCACCCGTGCCAGCTGCGCGGCGTAGGCGGTGAGCGCGGGTGCGGCGGTGTCGGGGGCCTGGGCCACGACGGTGATGGGGTCGGTGCTGTCGGCGGGCGGGAAGTCGGCGGCGATCCGGTCCGAGACGACGCGGGCGCTCTGGCTGGTGGGCAGCACGGTCGCGTCGATGCCGCTCCAGCGCACGCCGAGCGCCGGGGAGGCGACGACCAGCAGCACGGCGCTGGTGACGAGTGCGACCAGCAGCGGGCGGCGCATCACCGCGTGCGCGAGCCGGTACCAGGCCCCGGATTGCGACAGCGGGCGGGCGCGGCCGATGCGCCGGCGCAGCAGCATCATCATCGACGGGGTGATGAGCAGCGCCGCGGCGGCGGAGATCAGTGCCACCGCCGCGCCGCCGATCCCCATGGAGACCAGGAACCGCTGGGGGAAGACGGCCAGGCTCGCCAGCGCCGCCGCGACGGTGATCGCGCTGAACACGACGGTGCGCCCGGTGGTGGACAGCGTCACCCGCAGCGCCTGCCCGGCGTCGGGGGAAGCGGCGAGTTCCTCGCGGAAGCGCCATACCAGGAAGAGCGAGTAGTCGACGGCCAGGCCCAGTCCGAGGCCGATGACCAGGTTCAGGGCGAAGATCGACAGCGGAAGGGCGTAGTTGACCAGGCGCAGCACCAGGAAAGTGGTCACGACCGCCGTGGCGCCGGCGGCGATCGGCAGCAGCGCGGCCAGGCCGCGGAAGATCAGCAGGGCGAGGATCGCCAGGACCGGGAACGCGATCGCCTCGGCCCGCCCGAGGTCCTGCTGGGCGACCTTGCCGGTCTGCACTCCGGCGACGTCGCTGCCGCCGAGCAGCACGCCCGGTGTGTGGCGCAGCGCCGCCTCTAGGTCCGGGACGGTCGAGTTCACGTCGGCGGTACTGGTCAGCCACGCGGTCACCAGCGAGGAGCGGCCGTCGGTGGAGACCAGCGCGGCGTGATGCGCCGGGGTCGGGTAGGCCACCGCGGCCACTCCGGGCACGCCCGCCATCGTGCGGGCGACCTCGGCGAGAACCGGCGCACCCGGCGGGGCACTCACCAAGGCGACGGCCCCCGGGCTCTGCTCGCGGCCGGTGGCCTGCTTGACCAGTTGCTGCGCCCGGGAACTGGGCGAGGCGGGGTCGCTGAACGGGTCGACGGCGTTGAGCGCGCCGAGCGCGGGAACGCCGAGCACCGCCGCGAGCACGAACGCCGCCAGCGCGCACAGCAGCGTCCTGCGCGGATGACCGGTGGCGAGCCTGGCGAGGGCGCTGAGCATCTCAGCCGGTCCTCCAACCCTCGGCGCGGATACGGCGACCCGGCCGCGCCTGGCGTCCGGGCGCCGCCGAGCCTGACGGCGCAGCCGCGTACCGACGCTAACCAGGGTCGGGGCGCGCCGCACCCGGTGCGCGGGCGTCCGGGGCACCCTTGCGTTCCCCTGTTCCCGGGTGCCCGGCGGCCACGGGCCCGGTGGCAGCGCCCGGCCAGGTGCGGGTGCTCAGGGTTTCGCGTGCCCGTGCTCGCGCCGGTGTGCGGCGTTGTCGCCGATGGGGTGGTGCGCCATCATCGGTCGATGTCCGGTTCACCGTCGAAGCCGGGTCCGGGACCACTACCGGGTCGGCGTCTGGAGGAGTCCGTGAGCGGTGCGGCGGCAGGCGGGACGTCCGGCGCCCTCGGCGTCCGGGCGCTGGACGAGACGACCTGGCCCGCGTTCGCGTCGCTGGTCCAGGCGCACAACGGTGTGTGGGGCGGCTGCTGGTGCATGGGCTTCCACGTCAAGCTCGGCAAGGGCCGCTCGGCGGAGCAGAACCGCGCCGGCAAGGAGCAGCGCGTACGTGAGGGCCGCGCCCATGCCGCGCTGGTCTTCGACGGCGAGGACTGCGTGGGCTGGTGCCAGTTCGGGTCCCCCGCCGAACTGCCGGAGATCAAGAGCAGGCGCAGGTACGACAAGGGGCTGGTGGCGCTGCCGGACTGGCGTATCACCTGCTTCTTCACCGCGAGGGGGATGCGCGGGCGCGGGGTCGCCGATGCCGCGCTCGGTGGGGCGCTGGCCGAGATCGCCCGCCGCGGCGGCGGAACGGTCGAGGGCTACCCCGAGGAGACCGACGACCGGTCGGTGTCGGGTTCCTTCCTGCACACCGGCCCGATGGCCGTCTTCGACAACCACGGCTTCACCCGCACCCGGCCGATCGCGCCGCACCGCTGGGTCGTCACCCGCAGCGTCGACCCGGCCTGACTGATCCACAACGGACCGGAACCGATCCGACGTCCAGAAAGTCCCCTCTGGGAAAGGGGGCGAGTCGTCATGTCGGGAACCGGTGCGCGCAGATCATGGAAGCGGCTGGCCGTGCTGGCCGTGGCCGCGCTCGTCCTCGCCGTGCTCGGCGTGCTCATCGCACGGGCTCTTGACGAGCCGCCCGGGGGCGAGGGCGGCTGCTGGTCGACCGCGACCGCACACCCGGGACCGGACTGCGATTAGCCCGCATCTGTCGCGGAACAAGGCCGGGGGCAGGGGCAGTTGGAGGGCAGCGGACGCGCTGCCGACGTCAGAACAGGGGGGCGCGGGCCATGAGCGGGGCCGTCGGTGAGCGGGGGCGGGCCGGGTACACGGCCACGGTGGTGGTCGGGCCGGGCGCTGGGCGCGGGAGGGGGCTGTTCCTGCTGGTGTTCGCCGTGGCGATCCCGGTGTTCGCCTACGCCAACGTCGGGGTGGCCGTCGACGGCCGGCTCCCGCCCGGGCTGCTGGCCTACGGCGCCGGGCTCGGGGTGCTGGCCCTTGCCGGTCACCTGGTCGTGCGCCGCTTCGCCCCCTTCGCGGATCCGCTGCTGCTGCCGCTGGCCACGCTCCTCAACGGCATCGGCCTGGTGGTCATCTGGCGCCTGGACCAGTCCAGGCGACTTCGGGCGAGCCCCACCTTCGTCGAGGCCGCACCCCGCCAACTGCTGTACTCAGCCATGGGGTTGGCGCTGTTCGCGATCGTGGTCGCGTTCCTGAAGGACCACCGCGTGCTGCAGCGCTACACCTACATCTCGATGGCCGCCTCGCTGGTGTTGCTGCTGCTGCCGCTCGTGCCCGGGCTGGGGCTGAACGTGTTCGGCGCGCGGATCTGGATCTCGGTCGCCGGATTCACCATCCAGCCCGCCGAGTTCGCGAAGATCGTCATCGCGGTGTTCTTCGCCGGCTACCTGATGGTCAAACGCGACGCCCTGGCCCTGGCCGGCCGCCGCGTCCTCGGGGTGGCCCTGCCGCGCGGCCGGGACCTCGGGCCGATCCTGACCGTGTGGGCGATGTCCATCCTCATCCTGGTCTTCGAGACCGACCTGGGCACCTCGCTGCTGTTCTTCGGCATGTTCGTCGCCATGCTCTACACGGCCACCGAACGCACCAGCTGGATCGTCTTCGGCCTGCTGATGTCGGCCGCCGGCGCGGTCGGGGTGACGTCCTTCGAACCGCACGTCCAGCAGCGCGTGCAGGCGTGGCTGCACCCGATGGGCGAGTACCTGAAAAGCCGGCAGGGCCTTGCCGGGCACTCCGAGCAGTCCATGCAGGCACTGTGGGCGCTGGGTTCGGGCGGGATCGTCGGCACCGGCCTCGGGCAGGGCAACTCCGACCTGATCGGCTTCGCCGCGAACTCCGACTTCGTCCTGGCCACCCTCGGCGAGGAACTCGGCCTGGCCGGCCTCATGGCGATCCTGCTGCTGTACGGGCTGATCGTGCAGCGCGGCATGCGGACCGCGCTGGCCACCCGCGACCCGTTCGGCAAACTCCTCGCCGGCGGCCTGTCGGCCGCGTTCGGGCTCCAGGTGTTCGTGGTCGCCGGCGGCGTCACCGGCCTCATCCCGCTGACCGGCATGACGATGCCGTTCATCGCCTACGGCGGGTCCTCCGTCATCGCCAACTGGGCCCTGATCGGCATCCTGATCCGCATCAGCGACACCGCCCGCCGCCCCGCACCCACCGGCTGACCCAGCCCGGGGCCGGATCCCCGGTCTCCACCGTGTGCTGCTCGGGGTCCACGAGCAGGTGCCCCGGGTCGTGACCAGGCCGCCTGCGGCGACTCGCGTGAGATCATCCGCGCATGTGCAGCGACCTGGAAGTGAGTGCTCTGGCGATCAATGTCACGATTCCACCGGCGCACCGCTGGACGGACACTCGACGCGGTGAAGTGTTCACGCTGACCACACTGAACGTGCGGCTTCTCCCGGACGGTCACCTCGCCGTAAAGGCCTACGGCCGCCCAGTCGGTGGCGGCCGGGGCGCGTACGTCTCGTTCCCGGTACCCGACACACCCGAACTGGCGGCCCTGGTCTCCGAAGCCGCCAGCCGAGCCAGCGGAATGTGGGCCGCGCATCGTGGTCTCGGCTGAACCCACTTCGGCTCGGGAGCAGAGATCTTCCTGCATGACGGTAGGGCAGCTGGCCAACGGCGGAAGGGAGTTCGCCGGGCCGTACCTGCCTGTCGGCGAGTACGGCAAAGGCGGAACCTGTCGCCGGTCGGTGTCGATTCCACCGTCGAGCGCAGTCACCAGCGGTGCGGGGTCAGGGGGTGGGCAGGCCTGCCGGGCGGGCGGGGCGGCCGAGGCGGACCGGGACGCCCGGGGAGTACAGCACGCTCACCGGCTCCCCCGTCAGCGGCGGCAGGCCGGCCGCGGGCACCAACTCGTCATCGAGGGACAGCAGTTCGGCACGGTGCAGCGGCCAGCGCGGGTGGGTGTTGGGCAGGAACACCGGCTGGCCGAAGAACGCGTTGTGCATGCCCCACCGGGCGGTCAGGAAGTGCTCGAGCGCGGTCGGCTCACCGATCGGCTCACCGATGCGCACCGCGATCCGGGTCCTGGTCCCGCGCGGCCCCGGCCAGCGCCGCCGGCTGGTGTAGGTGAGGGTGTCCTTGTCGCGGCGGATCGCCATCCGCGCCCACATGTAGGGCAGCCGGAACGCGCCGCGCCCGGCGGCCACCGGCAGCAGCCTTGATGCCTCCAGCGAGCGGAACACCACCCCGCGCCGCCCGTGCCGGTCGACGGAGTACAGCCGCACGTTGGTCTCGGGAAAGGTGCCGAGGTACGGGATGCCCGGCACCTTGAACCAGCCCACCCGGTACATCCGGAACGCCACCAGCCCGACGTAGGTCAGCCCGTCGAAGGTGTCCGGCACGGTGCCGGGCGGCAGCAGCGGCGCCACGTCGGCCGGGTCGGCGGCCCAGTGCAGGAACGACAGGTCCAGCCAGGACTGGGTGAGCAGCGTGCGGGGCACCTCGCGCACCGGATCGGGCGTGATCGGCTCCGCGGGGGCAGCGGCGGGCGGCATCGCATCAGCGTGACAGGCCTCCGCTTGCCCGCACGTGGCGGGACCGTGGCCGCACACCCGGCGGCGCCTCGAACAGGGGTGGACCAGGGCGCCGCGGGGGCTCCTCCCCCGGCCGGGCCTCGCGTAGGCTCCCGGGCAGACTCAGCCGGCATCAGGGGGGATGAAGGCACAGTGATCGGTGAGCCGCAGTCCGAGGACGAAGGGGACCGGGACGGCCCGTGGCTGCCTGGCGCACCCGCGGACACGCTGGACTCCGATGCCCAGGGTTCGCCGGGGTCCCGAACGCGGCCGTGGACATGGGTGTTCACCACGGTCGTGGCGACCTCGGCGGCATGGGCGCTGGCCCTGAACCTGTCCGGATACGGGCAGACGTCCCCTCCCGACCTGCACCACTACCGGCTGTCCGGCAGCCCCTGCAGCGGCTTCACCCTCAAGCCACTGACCGACTCCTTCGGCACGAGCCACTTCGACGCGTCCCCGGCCGTCACGCGCACCAGCCCGGTCCTCGACCTCGCCGAGTGCACCCTCACCGCGCAAAGCACCGCCGCCACCCACTGGACCACCTCGTACAACGCCTTCGTCACCGTGCAGCTGCACAAGAAGACCGACCCCGCTGACGAGTTCGACGACCTCAACGGCCCCCACGGCCCGGGGCGAGCGCCCTCAGGCGTCGTCCTCGACCCGACGTCCCGCGTCGCGATGTCCTCAGCGAAAACCTCCGTGCCCGTTCCCGGCCTCGGGGACCAGGCCTATCTCCTGACCGGCGACAGCGCCGGTGAGGAGACGCTGACCGTCCTGCACGGCGGCGCGGTCCTCACCATCGCCGTCAACGTCGATCAGCAGTGGAGCGGCCCGGAGGGGATACCCCCGGACTCCGACGGCTACCCGCAGAAGCCGCCCGAGCTGAGCAGCCGCCGCCCGGCCCTCGTCGCGGCGATCCGCAGTCTGATGTCCGCGCTGTCCCGCTGACGCGCACGGCCCGACGAGGCCGGTCCCGCGGCGCGTCCCGGCCGCGTGTCCGTCTACGGCACTGTCCTTGCAGGTCAGCGGGTGGGACGTCCCCGGCTTGCGTCAATGCCGCGGCGTGCCTGGCAGCCGGTGCCGCCCGCCGTGCACGCTCGGTCAGGCAAGCCGGCGGGCGCCGACCGCGCGTCGCCGCCGCCGGAAAAGGCCCGGGCGCCCGGGAACGGGGACCGAACCACGCACCCCGTGCGGCCTGGGCGCACGTGCAAGGAGACACGCACATGAACCAGTCGATCAGGCGCTGCGCCCGCGGGGTCGCCGTCCTCGCTGCCGTGGCCGCGTTGACCGCCCCCGGCCTGGGGGTCGCGCAGGCAAGCACCCCGGGCGCGGCACCGCAGGCGGCCGTCCATCCGATGACCAGCAGTTCCACCACGCTGTGGCTGCCGGACGGCAGGCGCACCGCGACCGTGTGGAAGTCCTGGTACAAGAAGTCCAACGGCAAGTACCACGGCCACTACGGCTTCACCTCGGCCAGCAAGAACGTGCAGGTCTTCGTCGTGCTGTGGACCAGCGACAAGACCCGCTACCTGGCCACCGAGGGCAAGCGCTACGCGTACACCAACGAGTCCAGGGTGCAGCTGTTCGCCTGCTACCGCTACACCACGAACGGGCAGGACTGCACCGCCACCTGGTAGCCCGCCGTGGGGCGGGGCCCCCCCCCCCCCGCCCCCCCCCCCCCCCGGGGGCCCCCCCCCCCCCCCCCCCCCCCGCGGTGTGGGGGCGCCACCCCCCCCCCCGCCCCCCGGCGCGGGGGGGCGGCCGGGGGCGGA
>NZ_JBIRRR010000044.1:0-13700 GCF_044333795.1 Streptomyces sp. NPDC020917
GTGCACACCTCAATCGCCCACCCATGTGGGATTGTTTTTCTTGGCGCCCCCCCCCCCCCCCCCGGGGCGGCCCCCCCCCCCCCCCCCCCCCCCCCCCCCCCACTGCCGTACCGGATTACCGTCGTCGCGCCAGGGCAACGCTGGCAGATGACCCCAACACCGGGCACTCGGCGCGAAAGGTGGCGTACCCGTGCGGATCGCATTACTCACCGAGGGTGGGTACCCGTATGCGCGTGGTGAGGGGGGCGCCTGGTGCGACCGGCTCGTGCGCGGCCTGCCGCACCACGACTTCGACGTCTACGCGCTCAGCCGCTCGCCCCGCACCGAGGCGGGCGGGCAGGTGGCGGCGCCCGAGCAGGTGCGGCGGGTGCTCACCGAACGGCTCTGGGGCGCGCCGCCCTTGGAGGACGCGGACACCGTCGACCGCAGCCGGCCCGCACGACGCGCGCGCAGCGCCGCCTTCCGCTGGCACTTCGGCGAGCTGGCCGCCGCGCTCGCCGGCGGCCGCGACGCCGCCCAGCCGAAGGAGCGCGCCGAGCGGTTCGCCGCCGGGCTCTACGGCCTGGCGGAGGCGGCGGAGGAACACGGCGGGCTGCCCCGGCTGCTCACCGGCCACGACGCGCTCGTCACGCTGGAGGCCGCCTGCCGGGCGCCGGGGGTGCGGCCGCTGCTCGGCGACATCACCGTCTCCGAACTCCTCACTGCCACCGCCCTGCTGGAGCGGCAGCTGCGGCCGCTGACGCTGCCCTGGTACGGATCGGCCGAACTCGGCTCCGCCGACGTGTGCCACGCCGTGTCGGGCGGCCCCGCGATGCTGCCGGGCCTGCTGGCCAAACGGTTCTGCGGTACGCCGCTGGTGGTCACCGAGTACACCGTGCGGCTGCGGGAGGCGCTGCTGGCCCACCGCGCGGCCGGGTTCACGCCCGCGGTCCGCGCGCTGCTCGGCACGTACCACCGGCTGCTGGCCGGCGAGGGGTACCGCACCGCGGCCCTCGTCACCCCCGGCTCCACGCACGTCCGGCGCTGGCAGGAGCGGTGCGGAGCGCCGCGCGAGCGCATGCGGACGGTGTACCCGGGCATCGATGCGACCCGGTTCGCCCGGGCCGGCGAGGCGGCCGAGGCGGAGGCGGCCGCCCCGGCCGCGCACGCCGACCCGACCGTCGCCTGGGTCGGCCGGGCCGAACCCGCCAAGGACCTGATCGCGCTGCTGCACGCCTTCCACGCGATACGCGAGGAGGAGCCGCAGGCCCGCCTGCGGGTCTTCCACCTCCGGGGCACGGCCGACGGGGCCGACGCCTACCTCGAGCACTGCAGGACGCTCGCCGCCCAGTTGTTCCCGGACGAGGCGGCGCACGCCCACGCGGTCGGCGAGAGCCCGGTCAGCTTCGAGGAGATCGGCTCGCCGGGCGCGCCCGAACTCGCCGACGCCTACGCGGCGGGCGACGTGGTCGTGCTGTCCAGCAGCGCCGAGGGCTTCCCGCTCAGCCTCGTCGAGGCGATGTTCTGCGGGCGGCCCACGGTCTCCACGGACGTCGGCGCGGTGCGCGAGGTGATCGGCGGAACGGGCCTGGTGGTGGCGCCGCGCAACCCCAAGGCGCTCGCCGAGGCGACGCTGGCGCTGCTGCGCGGGCCCGAGCGCGCGGCCCGGCTCGGCGCGGCGGCCCGCGAGCGGGCGCTCGCCCTCTTCACGGTCAGCAGGTGCGTGGACGCGTTCCGCGAGAGCTATCTGGACGTGGTCGCGCACCATCCCGTGCCGCGCGAGCCGCTGTGGTCCTCGGCGGGCGCCCCCCGGCCCTTCACCGCGCCCGCCGAGTCCTGGTCACCCACCCGCCTCGCCCCCTCCCTTCTGTCCGGAGACCACTCCCGATGACGCCTCGCCCGACCACCCCCGCAGACATCGCCCCCGTCCACCTCACCCCGCCGCCGGGCGGCACCCGCACGGGCTCCGGGGCCGGCGAGGATGCCGCGGCCGAGTTCGACACGCTGTGGGAGCGGGCCGGTGACGCGGCCGCCGCGGAGACCGAGGACGACCGGACCCCGGACGGCGGCGGCGCGGGTGGCGCCGCCGTGGACGACGGGCCCGCGGACGAGCCCGCGACCACCTCCGCGCTGGCGGACGGGTTCGCCGAACTGTGGGCGCTGGCCGGCGAGGTGCGGACCGACCTGGCGTCGGCCGAGGGGCCCGGCGGTGCGAGGGAGGCGGCGGAGTCCGAAGTCGCGGAGGACACCGGGCCCGGCGCACGAACAACGGCCCCGGACGCCGGCGCCGCCACCCCCGCTGAATCGATTTGTCAGCCCCAGACGCCCCACCTGCCCCACGACCCCGAGCCGGAGGCGCCCTCGGCAGCCGAGGTCGACACCGACCCGGAACCGCCCCACGAGGCGTCACCCCGCGCCGGTTCGGGAGCGGCCCCGTCGCTGATCAAGCAGCAGCATGCGGACGGGAGTTCGACGGTTGCCGCAGAGCCGGATGGGGCGGCCGAAGTCGCCTCCTCCGGTGGGGAGGAGCCGCGGGACGACGGTGAATCTGCCACCGGGGCCCCGGCGAAGGTGGCCAAGAAGCCGCAGGCCATGGTGAGTTCGTCGGTCACCACCGTCACCGTTCCCTCGTCGCGGCGGCCGGCAGCGGATGTCGCGTCCTCCGCCGTGGAGGAGCCGCGAGACGACGGCGCATCTGTCCCCGGGACCCCGGCGGATGTCGCCAAAGAGGCTCCCGCCCAGGCCAGTTCGGCGGGCTCCACCGTCGCCGTTCCTTCGCCTGTGAAGCCGACCGCCACGCCTACGTCCACGCCGGCCCCGGGCCGGGCTGCCGAAGTCAGCTCCCCCAGCGAGGACTTGAACAAGAAGGCGCGGGCGGAGGGTGGTTCGAGGGCCCCGGAGGTCAAGGGAGTGCGGCGGCGGGGTCCCGCGGATCCGGTACGGCAGGTGATGCACCGGCACCAGGCCCTGATCGCGGGGGCCGTGGACGTCTGGGAGATCGCCGCGGGTCTGGAGGCCCACGGTGTGACCGACGTGGACGCCCGGCGGTTGCGGCACCGCGACGTGTTCGGCCTCGCCGAGGAGCTGTACGCGCGGGTGCCGCGCGCCGGCCAGGCCGCAGAGCCGGCGCCGCGCGAGCGGGAGGGCGCCTGGCTCAGCCCGGCCGCCGCGGCCCGCTACCTGCTGCCGGGCGCGGTCTGCGCGGTGGCGGGCCGCTTCCTGCCCGCCGAGGCCGTCACCGCCCTCACCGTCCTCGCCGCGTACGCGGTGCTGCGCCGCGGCCCGCTGCACGCCCCCGGCCGGACGGCGGCCCTGTGGGCCTGCGGGCTGCTGGCCCTCACCTCCCCGACGGCGCCGGGCCTGGCCGCGAGCCTGGTGCCTGCGGCCTACTGCGCGCACTGGTTCGCCGCGCGGGCCCGCGCCCAACTCGTCCCCAGCCACGGCCTGGACGACTTCGCCGACGCGGTCCGCCCGCGGCTGGCCGCCGCACTCGCCGGCTACGCCGCCGTGCTGGTCGCGCTGCTCGCCGCGGCCGGTCCGGTGGCCGCACCCGCCGCCCTCGGGCTGCTGCTGTTCACCACGCGGCTGCTGGCCCTGCACGGGCGGGCGGCCGCCGCGGCGGCCGTGCTCGGCGCGGCCTGCCTCGCCGAGGTCCCCTACCGGCTGGCGACCGCCCTCGGGCTCGGCGGCCCGCACGGCACCGTGCACGCCCTGGTCTGCGGTGCCGCCGCCGCTGCCGCCGTGGTGCAGGCGTTCCGCGTCCTGCCGCGCGCCGCCGCCCACCGACCGACCTGACCTCCGTTCACGCGTACGCGACGTACGCCCACACCAGGAGAACGACCCTTGACCACGCACTGGACACCGACCGCACGGCGCGCCCCCGGCGCGCACCGCACGCCGGGAGGCAGCCGATGAGAGCGCTGCTGCTGGGAGCCGACGGCTTCCTCGGACGCCATGTCGCGGAGCGCCTGCTCGCCGACCCCGCCGTCCAGCTCACCGCGCTGGGCAGGAGCGACGACGCCGACGTCCGGTTCGACCTGTCCTCGGGCGCCCCCGGCGTCCTGGCCCGCTTCCTGGACGCCGTGCACCCGGGCGTCGTCATCAACTGCGCCGGTTCCACCCGCGGCAACGCCCGCGACCTGACCCGGCAGAACATCGTCGCGGTCGCGACCGTCTGCGAGGCGCTGCGCCGCAGCGCGATCGGCGCGCGCCTGGTGCAGGTCGGCTGCGGTTCGGAGTACGGCCCGTCGCCGGTCGGGGCGTCCACCGGCGAGGACGCCGCCCCGCGGCCCGGCGGCCCGTACGGCGTGAGCAAGCTGGCCGCGACCGAGCTGGTGCTCGGCTCGGGCCTGGACGCGGTGGTGCTGCGGGTGTTCTCGCCGGTCGGGCCCGGCACCCCGACCGGCGCGCCGCTGGGACGGGTGGCCGAGGCGCTGCGCCGGACGATGCAGAACGGCGACGGCGAGCTGAAGCTCGGCGGGCTCGCCGTGCAGCGCGACTTCGTCGACGTGCGCGACGTGGCCCGCGCGGTGCACGCCGCGTCGCTGTCGGCCGCGCAGGGCGTGGTGAACATCGGCAGCGGGCGGGCCGTGCGGATGCGGGACATGGCCGCGGCCCTGGCGCACGTCGCGGGCTACGACGGCGTGCTGCACGAGATGGACGACGCGCACACGCAGCCGGTGCAGCCGCCGTACCCCGACGGCTGCGGGCTGTGGCAGCAGGCGGACGTGCGCACCGCCCGCGACCGGCTCGGCTGGCGGCCGAGGATCGGCCTGGAGGAGTCGCTCGCCGACGTGTGGATGGAGGCGGCATGCCGCGTCTGATCCCGTCCCGCGCCCACCGTGCGGGCCGCGCGGCCGGCACCCCGCTGCTGGACGCGGGCACCGGCTTCGGCGTGCCGGCGTTCGCCCATCCGCTCGTCGCGCCCGCCGAGTGGGCCGAGCTGGCCCGGCCCGGCACCCCGCTGCACTGGGTGGCGTTCGACGTGGCGCGCGGGCCCGGCACCCGCAGCGACCCGCTGTACACCCAGGCGCTGGCCCGCGTCCGTGAGAACGGCGTCCCGGTCCTCGGACTGCTGGACTGCTCCCACGGCAACCGGCCCTTCGGGCAGCTGGTCTCGGACGCCTCGCACTACCTCGACTGGTACCAGGTCGACGGCTTCTACCTGGACCGCGCACCCACGATGCGCTCCGAGACGGCCGAGTGCCGCAGGGTCGTGAGCACGCTGCGCGCACTGCTCGACCAGGAGCGGGAGCGCCGGCACGGCCACGACGACCCGGAGACGGGCCACGAACCCACGTCCGCCGGCAGCGGTGCGGTGCGGCGCGACGCCCGGAGCCGCCCGCAGATCGTGCTGGCACCCGGCGCCTACCCCTACCCCGGCTACCTGGAGATCGCCGACCAGCTGGTGGTCTTCAACGGCCCCTGGACGCGTTACCGCTGGTCGGAGGCGCCGGAGTGGTCGGCCGACTACCCGGCGTCCCGGTTCGCGCACCTGGTGCACGGCCTGTCCGCGGCCCATCTCGACGAGGCCCTGCGGATCGCCCGCTGGCAGGGCGCCGGCACGGTGTGCATGACCGACCGCACCGACCTCGGCGGCGCCGACCCCTGGGCCGGTCTGCCCGGATACTGGCACGAAGCGGCACGAAGGGTGCGGTGACCGCGGGCGGCCGGGTGTGGCCCCGGTCACGCGCCCACCATGTGGCCGGAAGACGTCTCGGTCCTCGGACCGGGTGTCTTGGAATGAAGACCGGCGTGGCAGTGTTGCAGGAACAGCGTGTACGTACCGGCCTCCGGGCCGGCTCGTGCGTGTCCTGTCTGATGACCGACCAACCCTATTGCTGAGGTCCCTGTGTCGCTGCCACCCCTGGTCGAGCCGGCCGACGAGCTCACCGTTGACGAGGTCCGCAGGTACTCGCGTCACCTGATCATCCCCGATGTGGGCATGGACGGGCAGAAGCGGCTGAAGAACGCCAAGGTGCTGTGTGTCGGCGCCGGCGGCCTCGGCTCGCCGGCCCTGATGTACCTGGCCGCGGCGGGCGTGGGCACGCTCGGCATCGTGGAGTTCGACGAGGTCGACGAGTCCAACCTGCAGCGCCAGATCATCCACAGCCAGGCCGACATCGGCCGCTCCAAGGCCGCGTCCGCCCGCGACTCCGTCCTGGGCATCAACCCGTACGTGAACGTGATCCTTCACGAGGAGCGGCTCGAGGCCGACAACGTGATGGACATCTTCAGCCAGTACGACCTGATCGTCGACGGCACCGACAACTTCGCCACCCGCTACCTGGTGAACGACGCCTGCGTGCTGCTCAACAAGCCGTACGTGTGGGGCTCGATCTACCGGTTCGACGGCCAGGCGTCCGTCTTCTGGTCCGAGCACGGGCCGTGCTACCGCTGCCTGTACCCGGAGCCCCCGCCGCCGGGCATGGTCCCGTCGTGCGCCGAGGGCGGCGTCCTCGGCGTGCTGTGCGCGTCCATCGGCTCGATCCAGGTCACCGAGGCGATCAAGGTGCTGGCCGGCATCGGCGACCCGCTGGTCGGCCGGCTGATGATCTACGACGCCCTGGAGATGCAGTACCGCCAGGTCAAGGTCCGCAAGGACCCGGACTGCGCGGTGTGCGGCGACAACCCGACGGTCACCGAGCTCATCGACTACGAGGCGTTCTGCGGCGTGGTCTCCGAGGAGGCCCAGCAGGCCGCCGCCGGCTCCACGATCACTCCCAAGCAGCTCAAGGAGTGGATCGACGACGGCGAGAACATCGAGATCATCGACGTCCGCGAGCCCAACGAGTACGAGATCGTGTCCATCCCGGGCGCGAAGCTCATCCCGAAGAACGAGTTCCTGATGGGCACCGCGCTGTCCTCGCTGCCGCAGGACAAGCGGATCGTGCTGCACTGCAAGACCGGCGTGCGCAGCGCCGAGGTGCTGGCCGTCCTGAAGTCGGCCGGCTTCTCCGACGCCGTCCACGTCGGCGGCGGCGTCATCGGCTGGGTCAACACGATCGAGCCCGAGAAGCCGATCTACTGATCCCGCCGGGCCTGCCCGGACGCACACGCCGCAGGGGCGGCACCCTCCGAGGGTGCCGCCCCTGCGTGCGTGGTGCGTCAGCGGTTGACGGTCTGGATCTCGCGGACGGTGATCGGGGTCGGGTCGCTGACGGTGGCCGGGTCGAAGTCGCCGCCGGCGTTGTCCGACCCCTGCCAGGTGACGTTCCAGACGGCGGTGACGTTGAGCTGGAACGGGCCGCGGTTCTGGGTGGAGTGCTGGTAGGTGACTCCGCACGGCGGGGTCGCGTTCGGGTTGCCGTTGTAGTCGGCGCCGACCGTGCCGTTCGCGCCCACCGAGCAGGTGCCGCCCGCCGGGAAGACCTGGGCGTCCGGGGTGCCCGGGTCGATCTGGACGGAGTCGGTCTTCGCGGTGGTCTCGGCCCAGAGGGTGGCGCCGCCGCCGAGGTCGACGTACGCCCGCACGGTCACCGGCGAGAGGTTGTCCTGCAGCTTCACCCACGTCGGCAGGTTGACCGTCTGGGTTCCGCGCGGGTTGGTCGTGATCGACACGCCCGGCACCTTGGTGTTGGCGGCGGCGAGCTTGGCGAGCATCGCGGTGGTGATGACGTTGGGCGTGTTCTTCGGCTGCTGGCCGTTGGGCACCCACATCGGGAGCGTCGAGTTGCAGTCGAATCTGTGGATGCTGTCCGAGGCGGGGTTCTCGAACGGACCCCAGAACTGGCCCTTGCCGGCCTGGTCGAGGTTGAAGTTCTTGTAGGCCTCGCCGCCGCCGGACCAGGTGTAGCCCTCCTCGTAGTGGCGGCGGTACTCGTCCATCGCCTCCATCGCGTAGTTGGCCTGGCCCGGGTACGAGTCGGTCTCCTTGACCATGTTCTCGACCATCTTCTTGAACTCGGCCGGCCCGCCGATCGGCCCGATCCAGCACGGCGGGGGAGTCCAGCTCGTGGCGGACGAGGTCAGCGACTTCGTACCGGCCTGGCTGCTGTAGGTGTACTTCACGCTTTGGACGGAGGCGCTGATCTCCCCGTTGCCGCTGCCTCCGGACGTCTTCGACACGTCCCCGTTGGCGAACGCCGTGCCCGCGGCCGCCACCACGGCGACCCCGGCGAGCACCAGGCCCCGCCCGATCAGAGATATCGGTCTCACTGCTCGCATTCCAGTGCCTTCCCCTTGACCGTGATCGAATTGGCCTGCCACAGCTCCTTGCCGGAGGGGAGCTTCACCATCACGATGTCGAACAGCGAGTAACTCGCGTCGTCCGCGGGGGTGATGTGCACCTTCCCGGTGGCGGTCTCCTTGCTGTACAGCTTGGCCTGGTTGTTGCACAGCGTGATCTCGACGGCCCCACCGCCTGTCCCCCCGGTGACCTTCGGCCGGTAGTACCGGTCGGTGCCGGTGAGGGTGAGCTTGCGCTGCACGTTCTGCTGGACGTAGTTCCGCGCGTACGCCAGCGCGTCGCCCGCGCCGTAGGCGGACAGCAGCGGGTCGTGCGCGTTCTGCTTGACCACCGCGTGGCTGATGGCCTGGATGAAGTCGGCGGCGCCGGTGAGCGCGGCGGCCTGGGCGTGGTCGGCGGGCGTGCCGAAGTCGAAGACGACCTTCAGGTCCGCCGGGAGGGCGAGCAGCGCGTCGACCTTCGGGGGCGGTCCTGTGGGGGCCGCCGTCGGGGACGCGGACGCGGTGGTCGCCGTGGTGGCCGGGCCGCCCTTGTCGATGGTGTCGGAGCCGCCGGAGCCCGAGCCGCACGCGCTCAGTACCAGGGCGGCGACCGCCGCCAGGGCGGTGGCGAGAGCCGGAGTGGCTCGCGTGGCTCGCATCGTCGTCGGCTCCCCGATCGGTGGTCGGCGGGGACACCGCTCGGGCATGGCCTGATCATCCCGCTGGTCCCCGTATCCAGGCTCAAAGCCACCGTACCGAAGGCGGAATGCGCCATCGAGCCCCGGGCGGTGCGGATTCGGTCACGACCCTGTCACGCGGACGGCCGACGTCCGCTTCGCCCGGGTGCACCCGGGTGGGAGACAACCGACGGGCAGTGGGCGGGCTCTCACGGGGTGTCACCTTCGTTTGCCGGTCATCACCTGATATTCCGCAGGAAAACGGAAGGCAGGATTCCATGACCGCTCCCCTCGGCCGGCCCCTCGCCCGCCCGCTCGGCGCTTCCCGCACCGCCCGCCGCCTCGGGCTCGCCGCCACGGCACTCGCCCTCGCGGTCGCCGCCCCCGCGGCGGCGGCCCAGGCGCAGGTGCGGCACGCCGCTCCCGCCGCGGCCGCCCCGGGCCCGCAACCCCGGTTCGGCGACCCGCAGTCCGCGATGGGCCGGGTCGGCGACTTCTACGGCGCCTACATCGACGCGGTCTGGGACCGCGCAGGCGGCCGGCTCGCCGCCGACCTGCGGGAGGAGTACCTCACGCCCGCCCTGCGCAAGCGGCTGGCCGCCTGGGAGTCGGCCCAGCACGCCGACGGGGTGCTGCGCGCCCAGGACGTGCCGCAGGGCTGGCGGGTCGGCTACGACGGCAGCGGCGCGGGCCACGCCTCCAGCACGGTGCGCCTCCAGTGGGGCAGCCCGGCGCACCCGACCTACACCTACCTCGCGGTCCAGTCCGACCTGGCGACCAAGAAGATCTCTGACATCCGCCCCAAGTGACGCCGCGCCCAGGGCGGATCCGTACACCTGCACGGGGTTTCCCCACAGGGTCGGAACTGTGACGGGACGATGACACTTCTGTGCGGCGTTCGTGGTGGGCCGCGCGGTACCGTCATGGCCTCCCGCGCGTGATCCGGCGCGGGAGAGCATGCATCTTTCACTGAGGGGGACCACAGGTGACATCGCATCACCCTCGTCGCGCGACGCGCGGCCTGCGCTCGCGCGCCGTGGCCGTCGCCGCCGGCGCGCTCGCCCTGACGCTGGGCGCCACCGTCGCGGCCAGCGCGGACAGCTCCACGGGGACGATCGGCAGCGAGTCGGCGAAGCGCGCCGCTGCCGGCAAGGCCGCGTTCAGCGCCAGCCCGAACGCCAGCGACCCCAACCAGGGCTGGTCGTTCGGCATCAACGGCCGGGACTCCGCCGGCAACCTCTGGTTCTACGAGCCCAAGGTCGGCGGCGGCTTCGCCGCCCGGACCAAGAACGGCACGGGCTTCGGCAGCGCCAACGCCTTCTTCCAGAACAACTCGGCCGACTCCACGGTGGTGAACACCTACGCCCGGTTCGGCGGCACGCTGCGCATCTACGGCTCCAGCGACGGCCTGATCGGCACCGGCTGGCAGGTCTACAACACGTTCGTGACGCCCGGCAACGTGGGCGGCGCGGTCAACCCGGACCTGCTGGCCCGGGACACCAGCGGCAACCTGTGGGAGTACCTGTCCTACAGCAACGGCACCTTCGCCCACCGCACCAAGATCGGTGGCGGCTGGCAGATCTACACCCAGATCGCCGGCCGCGGCGACCTGACCGGTGACGGCAAGGCGGACATCGTCGCGCGCGACAAGTCCGGCGTGCTCTGGCTGTACAAGGGGACCGGCAACTACAAGGCGCCGTTCTCCGCCCGCACCAGGATCGGTTCCGGCTGGAACACGTACAACAAGATCCTCGGCCTGGGCGACACCAACGGCGACGGGCGCAACGACCTGATCGCCCGCGACACCAAGGGCAACCTGTACCTGTACCCGGGTACCGGCAAGGCCAGCGCCCCGTACGGCGCGCGCCAGAAGATCGGCTACAGCTGGAACTCGTACAACTACCTGTTCTGATCGGACGGGTCGGACGGGTGGCTGCGGCCGCACGGCCGTGACACGGACCGGGGCCCGGTGGCCGCGCAGCGAGCGCGGCCACCGGGCCCCGGTGTGTGGTGCGCCCGTGTCAGTGCAGGCGGATGGCGAACAGCCCGCGGCCGTGCGTGGCCGCGTAGATCCGGCCGTCCGGGCCCGGCTTGAGCTGCAGCACGGCCACCGCCGGCAGCGAGCCGACGCGCTCCCAACCGCTGTGGTGCGGGGCGCGGTAGACCACGCCGAGGTCGGTGGCCAGCAGCAGGCCGCCGTTCGGCAGGGTCATGACCGCGTTGGAGGGCACGTCCGGCAGGTTCGCCGAGATGTCCTTCCAGGTGGTGCCGCCGTCGGCGGACTCGAAGACATGGCCGATGCCCGCGCCCGGGCCCTCGGTCCACTGCCGCGAGAAGCCGTTGACGGCCAGGTACACGTGCGAGGAGTTCGCCGGGTCGACGGCCAGCCCCGCCAGGTAGCGGTTCGGCACCGTGCCGTCGGCACCGGTCGCCGGCAGGCTCACCTGGTGCCAGCCGGTGCCGTCGGCGTTGCCGACCGCGAGGCCGCGGGTGAAGCCCTGGTTGTTGCAGGGGCCGCACCAGGCCGCGTAGACCTTGCCGCCCTGCGCCGCCACCGCGGTCGCGGTGTGGCCCGCGCCCAGGTCGAACGCGTTCTTCCACTCGCTGGAGCTGCGGATCGCGTAGCCGTGGGTCTGCACCCACACGTGACGGCCGCCGGCGATCCAGGTGTTGCCGTCCTTGGTGTCGGCGGTCAGCGGCGCGGTGAAACGGGCCTCCGCGGTCGCGTTGTCCGGCGGGGCCACCGAGTAGCTCGTGATCTTCGACGGGTCGTCGACCCAAGCGCCGTTGTTCACCGCGCAGTTCTGGGTGACGTTGACGGCCAGGTAGACGTACTCCTGGGCGATGTTGCAGCCGTTGGCGGGGTCGGTGAGCGTGTCGCCGCCGTCACCGCCGAAGTTGGAGCCCATCACCTTGTCGCCGGGCCGCAGGATCGACTGGCCGTTGTCCTGCAGGCCGCCGTTGACGGCGACGCCGTGCGCGGCCGGGTCCTGGCCGATGCCGACCGAGTAGTACTGCAGGGTGTCGATGGTGCCGTCGTTGGTGGACACCCAGTCGGTCGCGTGGCCGTCCGCGTCGGTGCGGCCGTTCAGCGGGCGCTTGTAGACGCCGCCGTCGTCGCCGACGTAGACGTACGGCTTGCCGTGGTAGCTGCCGACCGCGACCGCGTGCTGGTCGGCGTGCGTGGTCGGGTTGCAGTCACCGGTCTGCTTGGACGGGTCGATGCTCCAGCAGGGGAAGTTGAAGTTCCAGTACGGGCCGACCGCCGACCACGAGGAGCCGGCGTCCTTGGTCTCGAAGACCTCCTCGAGACCCGCGTACACGTGGTCCGCGTTCGTCGGGTCGACCTGCAGGAACTCGTTGTACCAGGCCTGCACGCCGGGCATGTAGCCCGGATCGGTCAGCGCGGAGCCGGAGGCGACCAGCGTCTCGGTGTCCGCGATCCGCTGCCAGCTGCCGAACGGGTCGCCGGAGCGCGAGACGTAGACGCCGTCGAGGTTGCTGTCCGGGTCGGTGTTCAGCGCGGTCGGCGACTGGACGATCGCGTAGTAGCGCGAGCCGTCCTTGGCCCGCGCGAAGGTGACGTTGCCGACGGTCCCGGCGTCGGTGGGCAGAGCGCCCAGCGAGCTGACGCGGGTCCAGGAGCCGCCCACCTTCTGGTAGAAGCCGTTGTAGTCGTCACCGCTGCGCCAGCCGACGGCCAGCATCACCTTCGACGGGTCCTTGGGGTCGACGGCCACGTCGTTGGCGATGTTCTTGTACGGCGCGTTGGGGTCGGTGGCCAGCGAACCACCCGGCAGATAGGCCGGGTTGGGGGCGAACTCCAGCTTCCACGGACCGTGCAGGTCCTTCGTGGAGTGGCTCCACACGCCCCGCGTGGTCGACGCCCACACCTTGTCGCCGGCGAAGCGCAGGGTGTGGATCGAGGTGCCGTCCAGCTCGCCGCCGCCGACGCGGTCGGCCTGGGAGAACGTGCCGGAGTGCGGGCGGTCCAGGACGTACACGCCGCTGCCCAGGTACGCGTCGGCGTTGGTGGTCGACTCGCCGGTGCCCAGCCACAGCCGGCCGCCGCCGTCGAGCGCCAGCGCACCGGTGGCCTGCGCGGGCAGCGCGTCGCTGATCGGCTTCCAGTGGCCGCCGCCGGACGACGAGCGCCAGACGCCGCCGCCGGCCGAACCCTCGTACACGTAGCCGTCGTCGTCCGCGGCCAGCGCCGAGGCGCGGCCGGTGACCAGCCCGGCGCCGCCGCTGGAGTTGGAGTCGTAGTCGCGGTAGCGCGGGTCGTCGGAGTTGTACGGCAGGCCCGTGACGTGCTGCCAGTTCCCCCCGGTGTTCGGCAGGGCCGTCATCTGGTTCCAGGCCGCGGTGTACGCGCCCGGCAGCAGGGTGCCGGGCGAGGTGCGGGCCTCGGCGAACTGGTCCGCGCCCTCGGCGATCTCGTCGGACTCCTCGCCCCCGTCGTCGCCTCCGCCGTCGGAGGCGGTGGCCATGGCGGTGAAGGCCCGTGGATGGGTGGCCGGGTGGCCGGGTGCGGCGGTGGCCGGGATGGCGAAGAGAGCGGCCAGCGCGGTGGCGGCTGAGATCGTCAGCCACCGTCTTCTGCGGGTTGGTGCGTTCACAGATCCTCCCCGAACGTGCATGGATTGAGCCGTTCGCACGGCACCCGATCACGTCAGGAGGATCAAGGGAGGGGAGGCGCAGGAGATTTGGCCGAAATTTTGGCAAGGACCTGCCACGGTCACCCGAACGCGGCCGCCGGGCCGCCGCGCGGGCCCCGCCGGACAGGCCCTAGAAGAGTCATGAAGATCTTGGAGTTCTGGTCCCGCCGCGTGAGTGGCGGGGCCAGAGTGGTTTCGTGGTGATGGGGGAATGGGC
>NZ_JBIRRR010000045.1:0-13307 GCF_044333795.1 Streptomyces sp. NPDC020917
GGCCGGGGCCGGGGCCGGGGCCGAGGCCGGGTTCGGGGTCGGGCTTGGGGCCGAGGCTGGGACTGGGGCCGAGGCTGGGGTAGGACTTGGGGTTGGGGTGGGGTTTGGGGTGGGGGTGGGGGTGGGTGCGCGGTGGGGCAGCATCCGGCCGGTCGTGTCGCCGACACCGGCGCCGGCCGGCGGGCGCGGGCCCGCACACCGCCGGCCCTGCGCGGTGAACGAGCCTTCACAAGCGGCCGGTTCCGGCACCACCGAGCAGCCCCAGGCCGGGCCGGCGGCGTGCCGGGGCCCGGCACCGGAAGGACTCCAGGCGACCACGACCCCCGCGCCCGCGGCCACCCGCGGCCGCCAACCCGCGCCCACGCCCGCGCCCGCGCCCTGGCCAACCCCGCGCACCCCGCGCACTCCGGACGCGGTGACCACGGCAACAGCCGTGACCGCGACCAGCGCGACGGCCAGGACGACGAGCGCGAGGGGCAGGGATGCCGGTGGCAGCGCCAGGTCCCGGGTCAACGCCGCGCCCCGCACGGCAGCTGGCAGGAAGGAGCTCCACAACAGCAGCACACCGATCACGGCAAGGATGACCCACCTGCGTAAGCCACCGCCCGCAGGCACGGCCGCCGCAGGCACGGCGCCGGGTGTGGACATGAACTTCTCCTCGTCGAACTCAAGGCCGCTTCACTGGATATGACTGGCCACACGCAAAAGTTGTGACATCCCCCGCCCCGCGAACACCCCGCAACAACACCCCCCCCCGCTTGCGGGGAACACGCCTCAATACCCGTGCCCATCGACCACCATGGGCAGCCCGCCCACCACCACACACCCCCACCCCCGCGAGCCATCGACGACCGCGGCCACACCGTTCGTCGAGAACACCCCCGCAACCCCGCCCGCCGACCGCCCCCACGCACCGGCGGCTGCCGGCCGCCGCGGCACCGCCCCACGTCGAAGACCACGCCACCGGCTGGTCGTCGAGAACGACCGCCCGCCGTCGCGCTCCCGAGCCAACCCCGCCGCAGCGCCGCCCCCGACCGGATCCCCGACAGCCCTGCGGTTCACGGCAGTTGATACGCGGCGCCGCGCATGCCCGCGCGCAAAACGCGGCTGTGCACCCCCGGCACTGCCGGGCTACCGGGCCGCGGGCTGCGGGCTGCCACCAGCGCCGGCCGTTCACGGCCCGAAGCCACCACAAGCCGTTGACGCCCCAGCCGCTACCGGCCGTTGAGAACCGCGACAGCCGCTGCACGGTTGAGGGCGGCGGTCCACTGCCGCGCTCCGAAGACCGGCGAGGGGCACCCCCGCCCCGGCCGGCGGCCCGACACCCCGTGCGCGTAGGGGCGGTTGGGGCGTGGCGACGCGCTGCCCGCGCTCGATGGGGCCACCGCCCCTGCGGGGCGTCGGATGCCAACCCGCGGGCCTGGCCTCGGACGTGGCCGCACCCACCGGCGCACGGCCCTGTTCACCGCCCCGCCCTCACCGCGACGCGCGAGACCGTGCACGGTGACATGCCGCAACGCCGTGGCAGGAAACCGGCCGACTCGCGGCACCACCGAGCGCGAGCCCCCCCGGCGGCGGCCCCGCAACCCTTGCGCCCCGCGTACCGCGCGCCCGCGTGGCCCGTGTGCTTGGGGTGCGCGCGGTGGCCGTCGCCCGGGGCCGTCCCGGCGAGCCCAGGGGCCGAGGAGTCCGGGGGGCCCGGGGAGTCCGGGGGCCCGGGGCGCCCGGGGGTCTCGGGGCGCCCAGGGGCCGGGGCGCCCGGGGGGTCTCAGGGCTGGGGTGTGGCCCCGGGGCCGGGGGGTTATTCCTGGCCGGTGCCTTGGCCGAGGACGGTGGACATCACGGTGGCCAGGACACTCGCGGGGTTGTCGGCCGCGCCGGCCGAGCGCCAGGCGACGTGGTTGTCCGGGCGTACCAGGATCGCGCCTTGGTCGGTGACTTCCCGCAGGTCGGGCCAGTCGGTCGAGGTGTAGGGGGCGCGCTCGCCGATGCGGGCGACGGTGATGGGCACCGCGAACTTCTCGGCGACCTGTTCGGCGGCCTGCGCCCAGCCCCGGTCGCCGGGGCCGGTCAGCAGCGCGAACCCGCCGCGGTGGCCGACCAGGTCGTGGGTGGACAGCCGCTTCCCGTCGTGGTGCAGCCAGGCGTGCGGCAGCCGGTGCCCGGGGCGGGTGGTGGGCCTGTACACCTCGCCCATCGCGGAGCGCGGCGGGCGGCTGCTGCCGTCGCCGACGAGCGCGCCGTCGTCGTAGGCGAAGCCGATCTCCAGGTCGTGGGCCTGGCACTCGGCGCGGTGGGTGTCGAAGATCTCCGCCGCGCGGGCGCGGGTGACCTCGCCGACCTCGCTGTCCTGGAAGTAGGTGGTGAACGCCTGCGGGCGGCGCTGCGGCGGGATGTGCGCGCCCAGGCCCAGCGCGGCCTCGGTCATCAACCGGTGGTGGAACCATGCCGCCAGACCCCAGTCGACGTTGCGTCCACCCACCGGCCGCCGTTCCTTGGCGTAGCTGTCGAGCAGGGCGTCATCGGCGCGGCCGGCGGTGACCGCGGCCAGTTTCCACGCCAGGTTGTGGACGTCCTGGATGCCGCCGTTCAGGCCCAGTCCGGTGGTGGGCGGCTGACGGTGCGCGGCGTCCCCGACGATCAGGACCCGGCCGGCCCGGTAGCGGTCGGCCAGGACTCCCTCGACCGACCAGTGCGAGACCTTGTGGACACTCAACTCCACCTCGGGCAGGCCCAGCACCTGCCGTATGCGGGCGGCGACCGCGTCCATGTCCGTGCGGTCCGCGTCCCCGAGGGTGAAGTGCAGGCCCCACTCCTCGCAGTGGGCCCCCCAGGTGGGGCCCATCTCCAGCAGCGTGCTACTCAACAGCGGCTGGTAGGGGTTGACGAACCACGTGATGATCGTGCCCTCGTGCCACCACGGCGACAGGTCCGCGGAGAAGTACGCGGTGGTCACATCGACCATCTTGTCCACGCCCTGCATCCGCACGCCCACCTGCGGGCCCAGCGTGCGACCCCCGTCGGCGGCGATCACATACCGGGCCGCGACCCGCCGCAGGGCACCGCTGTCCAGATCACGGATCTCGGCGACGACCTTGTCCCCCTCGTCGGTGAACGACACCAACTCGTGGGAGAACAGCACCCCGCCCGGATTGCGTTCCTCGGCCTGCCGGCGCAGGATCGGCTCCAGCCTCAACTGCGGCAACTTCACCGGCAGCACCGGCCCATCAGCGGCATACACCGCCGTCATCGCACCGCCACCAAAGGCATCCATCTCGTGGATCACCCGCCGATCCAGCGGCCCCTGACCGGTCAACGTCGTCTGCCACCGCACCCGCCCGTACTGCTCCGGGACGGCCGCACGCTCCACCACCGCCTCATACAGGCCGTGCTGACGGAAGATCTCCATCGTGCGCTGGTTCAGATAATGCGCCTTCGGCAGGATCGAGGTGTCCGCATGCCGCTCCACCAGCAGATGCCCCACACCCAGGTCCGACAAGAACACCGACGCCGACAAGCCGCAGCCGCCACCGCCCACGATCAGAACCGGAACCTCGGTAACGTCCATAACCGGCCTTCCATCAGACGAGGGCCCACACGCAACGGGGCGCCAGACGAACACACACGAATGTCCCCGCCCCGGAAGCAGGCCAAGAACACCACTGCACACCGACAACACGGGCCACCGAACACCACACCCGGACAGCCGCCCCGACGGCGTTTTTCAGCCGATGCCGCAACGCCCAGCATCAGCCGCACCCATTGGCCCGCACTAGCCCCCCACTTGGCGCCGACTTGGCACCCACCACCCAAAGGAGGCCAGGACCGAAGGGGCCAGGGGAGCAGAGGCCAGGGGCGCAGAGGCCGGGGGCGCAGAGGCCGGGGGCGCAGGGTGGTTGCGGCCGGACACGGGGCGGGGCGTGGTGCCGCCCCCGGGGGCGGCGGGCCGGTGCCAGGGTCGGATCCTTGCCGGGGTGGGTCGTTGCCCGGGGGCGGGCCGCTGCTCGCCGGGGGGTGGTGGGGCGGGGGGTCAGTTGTAGGCGGACAGGCAGCGGGTGGGCGACGTGGGGCGGGCCGGTGCCGGCCGAGGCCAGGAGCCGGCCCTTTCACCACCACGATCACCACCACGATCACCACCGCGGTCACCACCGCGGTCACCACCGCGGTCACCACCGCGGTCGGGCCAGGCCGCCGGGCGGGCGGGGCCGCCGGCGGGCCGCCAGTCCAGGGACGGCGCCTGGTTGAGGATCTGCCGTTCCAGCAGTTGCAGCGCCGGCCGCGGATCGATCCCCAACTCCTCAGCCAGCCTGCGCTGGTTGGTGCGCAGCACCGCCAACGCGTCGGCCTGCCGCCCCGCCCGGTACAACGCCAAGCTCAACAACTCGCACCCGTACTCCCGCAACGGGTGTGCCTGCACGAACGCCTCGAGTTCAGCCACCGCGATCTCATGCGCGCCGGCCGCCAGCAGCGCGGTGCACCGGCCCTCCACGACCGACAGCCGCAACTCCTCCAGCCGCGCCACGTCCGGCCGCACACACGCGGTGTCAGCGACCTCCCCATACGCCCGGCCCCGCCACAACGCCAACGCGTCCTCGAACTCCCGTACCGCGACCTGCGGATCACCGAAGTCCAACGCCTGCCAGCCC
The DNA here is from genome assembly GCF_044333795.1 of Streptomyces sp. NPDC020917. Classification (NCBI taxonomy): domain Bacteria; kingdom Bacillati; phylum Actinomycetota; class Actinomycetes; order Kitasatosporales; family Streptomycetaceae; genus Streptomyces; species Streptomyces sp. NPDC020917. Next base: position 4,647 of record NZ_JBIRRR010000045.1, read on the forward strand.
GCGACCGCCCGGTCACTGAAACGGTCCACGTCCACCTCCACGACCCGCCGCTCCAGCAGATAGCCGCGCTCGTAGGTCCGCAGCACCGCCGGCGCCGTCCTGGGCGCACGATCCGGCTCGAGCACCCGCCGCAGATTCGCGACATACGCCTGCAAGCTCGCGATCGCCGAACGCGGCGGGCTACCCGCCCACAACTCCTCCACGATCATGTCGACCGCGACCGGCTGACCCACCTTGCTGACCAGCAACGCCAGCAACGCACGCTGCTTGGGCGCACCCAGGTCCACCAGCCGCCCACCCACCACCGCCTCGATCGGACCAAGCGCCCGGAACGCCACCATCGGCCGCGGCCCACCGCCACCCCGTCCACGCCGCCCGGCCACCGAACGCAGCTCACCCGGCCGCCCCGGCAACACATCACCGATGTCCGACCCGCCACGATCACCCGGCCACGCATCCGGATCCAGATCCAACTCCCGGGCCACATACACCCGCAGCACCTCGTTGGTACGGCGCAACTCCCGCACCTCACGCTCCAGCGCCGCGATACGCCCACCCTGCGGATCACCGCCCGGCACGCAACCGCCACCCCCTAAAGACCCCCCGAACCCGCCACCCGACTCCACAGCAGCGGCCGGAACACCGGCATCGACGTTCTCGTGTGCCATCCGTGAACTCTCCATTTCCACGGCCTGGTCCAGCGGAGCTGGCTGATTCGACCAAACGCGGATCGGTGACGCCGGTTGCATCGTGCACGAGAGCAGTCCGCCGGCACTCACCGGCGCATACAAGGAACAAACAAACCCTGCACCACTGCGCGCGACCCTATGCGCCCAAGGTCAACCCGCCAAGCCAGCACCAAACGATTCTCCAGCCACCCTCAAGCCCCCCCCCACACACACCACACCGCACACCCCACCGCACGCACACTCGCCACACACCACCGCACACCAACACGCCACCACACGCCGACACCGCGGACCGCCCCCGCATGCCGACACGGCCAGGGCTGCCAGGGCTGCCGGGCTGGGGGTGCGGACACCGCCGCAACGGGGTGCGGCCCGCGCCCCCCGGCCGGCCGTGTGCGTGCGGGACGCAAGGGGCCGGAATCGGGGGCGCGGGCCGCAACCGGCCTCGCACAACCAAGGGCTGGTTCAGACGCGGCTCATCGCACGCTCTGCGCGAAGTTGAACCGGTCGTACGGGTCGTATTCGTGCTTGACCCGGCTCAGCTTCGGATAGTTCTCCGCGTAGTAACCGCCCTTCCAGTCCTCCAACCGCGGGTCGTAGAAGTTCAGGTACGTCTCACCGTTGGAGTACGGGTCGATCACGTCGAACCCGGCGTCGGCGAAGTGCTCCGCCGAGGCCACCGCCTCCTGCGGCACCGGACCGGTGGCGTTCGAAGCCAAGAACGCCGCCGAGAAGATCGTGTCGCGGTGCACGAACGCCGTCGCGTCCCGCGGCACCGTGTTGGCCTTCCCGCCCATCGTCACCACCTGCAACTGGCGCATCTGCCCCGCCTGCCGCTCGGTGTCGAAGACCTCCACCACCTTCGACCAGCCCTCGTGCGGCAGCGGCTCGCTGAACAACCGGCTGCGCCAGATCCCGTACTCCATCCGCGGCAGCATGCCCCCGGGAACAGCACCCGTGCGGTGGCACTGCTCGACCGTCTTGTCGCCACACACGTAAAAACCCATCATGATCTGCTGATACGGCGCCCTGACCGGCCTTTGCTGCACCGGAGGCTTCCCCACCAGCGAGATCAGCCGCTGCACCTCACGATCCAGCACACCACCAGTGTCCGCCGAACCCATGAACAACGACACCACCGGAACATTGCCCGGCGCCGCGTCCAGCAACGTGATCAGGAAAGCACTCCCGATCGACCACGGCACATCGGCCTGCCACTGCGACCAGCCGTCGAACAAGTCGACCGCCTGGTCATACGGCCAGAACAACGTGGTGGTGTCCAGCAGATCCAACGGCGTCGGCGTGATCTCGTAGGAGGTCACCACACCGAAGTTCCCGCCACCACCCCCACGCAACGCCCAGAACAGATCCGGATGCTCATACGGCGACGCCGTCACCAACCGCCCATCGGCCAACACCACCTGCGCCGACGTCACACTGTCGGTCGCCACCCCCATATGCCGGGTGAACGGACCCACCCCACCACCTTGCAAGTACCCACCCGCCGCGACCGTCGGACAATACCCGTCCGCGATCGCCAACCCCTGCCGGCCCAACGTGTCCGTGATGTCGACCAACTGCGCCCCGGGACCCATCCGCACCCCGCCACGGCCCACAGCGATCTCGTTCAACTCCGACACATCGATGACCAAAGAATCCGGCTTCGTGGAATACCCACCCGCACAGTTCCCACCACTACGCACCGCGACCGGCACACCATGCCACTCCGCGAAACGCAGACACAACGACACATCCCACGGCGACTCACAATAAGCAACCGCCTGCGGAAACACATCATCGAACTGCGCCAGATACAACTGCTTCGCCGTCGAATACCCCGCATCCGACGGCAACACCAACCGACCCGCCAGATGACGACCCAACCGATCCCAACCAACCCCAGGAGCCGCCCGCGCAACAGCAGAACCCGACAGCCCCGTCGCGGCCAACACAGCCGCCCCACCCGCACCGACGAGGAAAGATCGCCGATTGACCATGAGCTGATCCTTTCGTGAGGGGATGACACGGCCCACCGCAAACGCGCCACAACGACGCCTCCCAACACAGCGGACCGCCGGCAAGCCGCGGCAACCCCCCACAGCCGCAACAAACACGACATGCGCGGACGCCGACGACACCACCGTTCAACGTAACCACGCGACCTTGGCGCCCACTTGGCCCTCACCAGCCACAACCACCCCACACCCACCCCCCAACACACCACCCCCACCACACCACCACAACACACACCCCACCCACACACCCCCACCACAAACCCCACAGCCAACCAACAGACAAGCCCCCAAACACCCACCAGACACAACGCGCGGACGGCAAGCCCTGACGCAGGCAGGGACACAGACGGGGGCAGACGCACCACGCGGGCGGGGACACAAACCCCAGCAGACACAGGAGCCGGCAGACACGGCCAGGCACACGAGCCGACTGGCGCAGGGACCGGCAAGCGCAGGGGCCGGCAGGCGCGGCCAGGCGCAGGGGCAGTACACGGCCAGGCGCGAAGGCAGGCCACGCGGCCACCACACGCGGGCCCCACTCCCCCGAACACCGGGCCCCCACACACGGACCCACACGCCACCCACCCCGAAAACGCCACCCCACGCCACGCAACACGCCCCCCAGGACGAGGCAAGGCAGGCCAGGCAGGGCACGGGGCGGGGCAGGCCCCGGGGCGGGACTCAAGGTGCGCCACCGACGGAAGTCGCTGACCTGCGAAAACGATCTCGAGCGACGCCACGCGATCCCAGCCCGGTGGAACGAGCTTCCCAGCCAAGGCTCAGCGCGCATACGGCCTGGCGCGCCGCTGCCAAGCGGCTACGTCCCGATCGTGACGGACGGCCGCCTGCGTGCGGGGCACGCTCACGATCTGCTCAACTCCCGCGTGACGCGCGCCGGGGCGGGCACAAAGCGGTCACGCGTTCTGGAGCGCGCCCGGTCGGCGGTGAGCCGGCGCGGGTACGACGGCTGAAGGGAGTTGCCGTGACGTCGGCATGGAAGTGGCTGGTGCGGCGGATGCGCGCCGCTGTGTCGGAGCGGGACCGGATGAAGCGCTACGACTTTCCCGAGGCGCACCGGATGACGCAGTCCCGGCGAGAGCACGAGGCGGGTCTGTCCCGTCACTACGCCGGACCGACCGGGCATGACCAGGGCATCGACTGACCCGCCGCGGGCGCCGGCCGTCGACAGCCTCGTCCTAAAGACCTGCCGGACGGGCCCATCCCCGGGACCGGAAACTCGCCCCGCATTTCTTCACCTTCCCCAGCCCATTTCGTCGGTCCCCCAAGGTGGGGGTGGGGGTGTCGCCAGGCCGGGGCGGGCAGCAACGCAGTCGGGCCCCGGTCACGGGACGGCGACCACGACAGGTCACCACCCGCAACCAGAGCCCGAACACCTGCACCAGCACCTCACCGGCACGACACCGGCAAGGGGAAAGGTCAGAACAGCCCGTACGACCCGATCGGCGTCAACTGCTCCATCGTCAAAGGCTGCGCAGCCCACTTCCCCTTCAACTCGCCCATCACCGCACCGAACGCGGGAATCGCCGCCAGCGGATTCGCCGCATCATCCTGAAGATCCACCACCAGCAGATACGAGCCCTCATCCGCCAGCTTGCACCACGAATAACGCACACCCTGCGGCTGGACAGCCTCGATCGCCGCGAACAGCTCCTTGCCCGCCGCCTCCATGTCAGCGACATGCTCAGGCTTGATCGACGCACGGAACATACGCACACTCATCAAAAATCTCCTTCACCACAACACACGGACAACTCACACCACCCCCGACCACACCCGGGCCAGGCAGACCGAACCCAGCACTCACAGGCCCAGGCACACAGCCCAGGACCCCAAAGCCCCGACAGCACGGCACAGACACAGGCACAGGCACAGGCACGGACACGGGCGCGGGAACAGGACGCGGACCTGCCGAACCCCTCAGAGCCGACGCACCCACGCGACACCAGCAGGACCGGCACGACCCCGAACCGGCCCCCCCCCCAAAGGGGCGCCAGGCCCAGAACCCGAACCCGACCACCAGACAGCAGAACTGACAGCCCGTCAGGTCCGCGCCCGGGCCCGACCAGCCACAGCCCTGGAACCAGACCAGACCAACCAGGCCAGGCCAGGCCAGGCCAGGCCAGGCCAGGCCAGGCCAGGCCAGTGCAGTCCAGTGCAGTGCAGTGCAGTGCAGTGCAGTCCAGTGCAGTCCAGTGCAGTGCAGTGCAGAAACAACCAGGCCAGGCCAGGCCAGTCCGGCCAGGCCACGGCTGTGCAGTGCTGTCCGGCCAGGCCCATGCTGGGCCTGGGGATCCGTCAGGGTCCGCCGGGGCCAGGCCCGGCGCGGAACCGGGGTTCACCCCGGCCATGGCCGGCTGCGGACTCCGGCCGGCCGGCTTGCGGGCGCCTTCGATGGCGGGGCCAAGGGCGGGCCCGGAGTCAAGAGGCCGTGCCCGCACCCCCCACAGCGCGGGGGTGCGGGCACGGTTTCGCCTCAGGCCTGCGCGGCCGGCTCCGCCGTGGCCGCCGGCTTCGCACCAGGCGCACCCGGCGTCGGCAGCGGACCACGCCGCAGCAACGAGCCACACACCACCGCACCGAACGCGAAGATCCCCGCACACCACCAGAACACCGTGGTGTAACCGTGGATCGTCGCCTGGTGGATCAACGCCGGCGTCGGCCGGCCCTGCACGTGATGCTCCACGTAACGCGTCGTGGCACTGGTCGCGATCGAGTTCAGCAACGCCAGACCGATCGCACCACCGATCTGCTGCCCGGTCTGGATACTCGCCGACGCGATACCCGCATCATGCGGCGCCACACCCGAGGTCCCGGTACGCAGCGTCGAGGAGAAGATCAGACCCATCCCCGCACCCGCGAGCATCAACGGACCCAGCAACGCACCGGCATAACTGGAATCCACATGAATGCCCGTCAGCCACGTCATACCACCGCCACCCAGCAGCAGACCCGCCGTCACCAGCGGCTTGGGACCCACCAGCGGCATCAGCTTGATATTGCCGATACTCGCCGCCACCGCCACCACACCCACCATCGGCAACAGCCCCACACCCGAGCGCAACGCCGAATACCCCAGGGTGTTCTGCATGTAGTAGATGACGAACAAGAAGATGCCGTACATCGCGGCACCCACCAGCAGCATCGTCAGATACGCCCCACCACGGTTACGGTCCAGCACGATCCGCGGCGGCAACAACGGCTGCTGCGCCCGCGACTGCCAGAACGCGAACACCACCATCAACGCCGCACCCGCGATCAAGAACCCCCACGTCGACGGCGTGCCCCACCGATGCGTCGACGCATTCGAGAACCCATACACCAGGCAGAACATCGCACCCGACACCGCCACCACACCAGGCACGTCCAACCGCGCACCCGACCGCTTCGCCGGCCGCGACATCAACACCGACCCACCGACCACCGCAAGACCAGCGAACACCAGATTGATGTACATGCACCAACGCCACGACAACGACGACGTCAACGCACCACCGATGATCAACCCCAGACCACCACCACTGGCCGCGATCGTGGAGAACGCACCGAACGCCTTACCCCGCTCCTTCGGATCCGTGAACGTCGTCGTCAACAACGCCAACGTCGCCGGCGCCAACAACGCCGCGAACACACCCTGACACGCACGCGACGCCGCCAACATCTCAAAATTCGTCGCAGCACCACCCACCGCAGAAGCAGCCGCGAACCCGACCAACCCCGTCAGGAACGTCTCCTTACGACCGATCAGATCCACCAACCGACCGCAAAACAGCAACAACGACCCGAACGACAACAAATACGCCGTCACGATCCACTGCCGGTCAGCGTTCGAGAACCCCAAATCCTGCTGCGCCGACGGCAACGCCAGATTCATCACCGTCGTATCCAGCACCACCATCAACTGCGCGATGCAAATCACCGCGAGGACCAGCCACCGGCGAGGATCCCTCCCCACCGACCCGGCCGCCTCGGTAGCCGAGGCTGCATCCTGTACTGCCACGATCCCACTCCCTCACCCAAACGAACCCGAATCCAGGTCTCCCCTATACGACAGATCCCACGCCCCACATGTGACATCCCCACCCCCCCACCACCCCCAGCACCCACCCCCAACCCCCACCAGCACCCACCCAGACCACCCCACACCCCCACCCAAACCGCCCCACACCCCGCCCCACACCCCGCCCCAGACCCCGCCCCGGACCCCGCCCCGGACCCGCCCCGGACCCGCCCCCCAAAGACAAGAAGAACCAGGCACAACAAAAGGGGCCACGACAACCGGCACGACCACGACCCCACACCAGCACCAGCACCAGCACCAGGGAACAAAACCCCAGGTCAAGGCCACCACACGGACACACCCAAGCCCCACCCAGAACCCCACCCAGAGCCACGACCAGGGCAGGAACCGGGACCGGATCAACGGGCGGGAACCGGGACCGGACCAAGGGGCGGGAACCGGGACCGGATCCAGGCGTGGGACCAAGCCCGCCGGCCCCTTACCCCTCACACACCGCCACGCTCAGGCCACCACAACGCCGAACCAATCCCCCGGCACACCCCCACCAGAACACCACCACCACACCAGCCAGCCCCAAGCCCGCAACAAGCCCCACCCCCACCCCAAGGCCCACCCTCAAACAACAGCACCACCGCACCCCACACCCGCACCCACACCCGCCCCCGGGCAAACCCGACCACCACCGGCCCGACCCACCCACCCCCCCAGCGACCTCAACCGACCCACCCCCAGACACAAAAAAAGAGCAGCCACCACACCCCACCGGCAGCCACCCCAACCCCCACACCCACCAGCGATGTGACGTAAACCACTTCCCACCAGAACAGTCACACCCCACCCCCCGGGCACCTCTTAACTACAGACCGTAGCCCCCCAACAACCACACACCCACCACCGAAAGGACCCCGCCATGCCCCACCCCACCACCACCCCCTTAACCCCCCACCACACCCCCACCACCACCGCAACGGCCACCACCACGGCCACGGCCACGGCCACGGCCACGGCCACGGCCACCGAACACTTCACCCAACACCGCGACCTCCTCTTCTCCATCGTCTACAACATGCTCGGCACCATCACCGACACCGACGACGTCCTCCAAGAAACCTGGCTCGCCTACACCACCCGCCACACCAACCCCCACGCCACACCCATCAACAACCCCCGCTCCTACCTCACCCGCATCGCCGTCAACCGCGCCCTCGACCACCAGACCACCCTCAACAAACGCCGCGAAACCTACATCGGCCCCTGGCTCCCCGAACCCCTCCCCACCCCCCACCACACCACCACCCCCACCACCACCGAAACCACCGACACTGCCGACACCATCATCCAAACCGAAACCATCTCCCTCGCCCTCCTCGTCATCCTCCAAACCCTCTCCCCCCTCGAACGCGCCGTCTTCCTCCTCCACGACATCTTCGGCTACACCCACACCGAAACCGCCCACACCCTCAACCGCACCCCCGCCGCCATCCGCCAACTCGCCCACCGCGCCCGCACCCACATCCACACCCGACAACCCCGCTACCAACCCGACCCCACCACCCAACAAAAAATCACCGAACACTTCCTCACCGCCACCCGCACCGGCAACCTCCAAAACCTCCTCAACCTCCTCACCCCCACCACCACCCTCCACAGCGACACCAACGGCACCACCCACCCCCCCACCGGCCCCCACCACGGCCCCACCAAAATCGCCCACCTCCTCACCCACCACGCCCAACACACCAACCCCCACCTCACCACCACCTACACCACCCTCAACCACCAACCCACCGCCCTCCTCCATCACCACCACACCCCCCAAGCCACCATCACCCTCGACCTCACCCCCACCCACCACATCAACAACATCTACATCAACGCCAACCCCAACAAACTCACCCACCTCACCCACTACACCCAC
>NZ_JBIRRR010000046.1:0-11634 GCF_044333795.1 Streptomyces sp. NPDC020917
CTCACCAGCCCGCCGCACATCCCACACCCGCACCGGCAACGACCCCAGCACACCCCGCTCGAACAACCCCACCAACTCCCGCAGGATCACCCCGAGGCGTTCCGTCGAGACGTCGGTGAGGGCGTACGGGTGGTAGGTGACGCCAGGATGCTGGGCCGAGACGGTCTGCGGGTCGCGGATGTCGGTCTTGCCCATCTCCAGGAACCGGCCGCCGCGCGGCAGCAGCCGCAACGACGCGTCCACGAACTCCCGGGCGAGCGAGTTGAGGACGACGTCCATGCCCTGCCCGCCGGTGGCCTCGCGGAAGGCATCCTCGAAGGCGAGGGTGCGGGACGACGCGAGGTGCGCGTCGTCGAAGCCCATCGCCCGAAGCGTGTCCCATTTGCCCTCGCTTGCGGTTCCGAAGACCTCCGCGCCCCAGTGGCGGGCCAGTTGCGTCGCCGCCATACCCACACCACCGGCGGCGGCATGGATCAACACCCGCTGCCCGGCCTTGAGTTCGCCGAGGTCGGCGAGACCGAACCAGGCCGTCATGAAGACCACGGGCACGGCCGCGGCCTGCTCGAAGCTCCACCCGGTCGGCATCGGGACGACGAGCCGCTCGTCCACCACCGCCAGCGGGCCGAAGGACTCCGGCAGCAGGCCCATCACCCGGTCCCCCACCACGACGCCCTCGACACCCGACCCGACCTCGGCCACGACACCCGCGCCCTCGGTTCCGAGGTAGGCGTCCGGGTCCGGGTACATCCCCAGGTTGATCAGTACGTCACGGAAGTTGACGCCCGCGGCGCGGACCTCGACCCGCACCTGGCCGGCGGCAAGGGGAGCCTCGGCCGCCGGGCTCGGCACCGCCGACAGGCCGTCCAGCGTGCCGCTCCCGGAGGCGGCCAACCGCCAGGCGCCCTCGGCGGGCGGCACCAGACCCCCGCCACCGGCAGGCGCCCGCACCAGCCGCGGCACCAGCACCTCACCACCGCGCACCGCCACCTGCGGCTCACCCCCCGCCACCGCCACGCCGACCGCGAAGGCGATCTCGTCGTGCGGCGCGCTGGCGCCCGACGCGATGTCCGCGTCGGTGTCGACCAGCAGGAACCGACCCGGATTCTCGGCCTGCGCGCTGCGCACCAGACCCCACACCGGCGCATTCACCAGATCGGCGACGGACTCACCCGCGTGGGTCGCCACCGCACCACGGGTCACCACGACCAGCCGCGACCCGGCGAACCGCTCCTCGGCCAGCCACTCCTGGACCAGACCCAGAGCACTGCTCACCGCGTCCCCGACCGCGCCCGGCACATCGTCCGGGGCCGAGGCGGCGGGAGCCTGGGGCAGGACCACCGCGACGCACGCCGGCACCTCCTCCTCCATACCGAGGTCGGAGAGCCGCTCCACGAACGCGCATCCGCCGGGCGCGACGCCGCGGGCGGGCAGTTCGGCAGGTATCCAGTCCACGCGGTACAAGCCGTCGGCGGTGCTGCCCGCGCTCGCGGCGGCACGCACCTGGTCGGCGGTCGCCGTCCGCAGCACGAGCGACTCCACCGACACGACGGGCAGCCCCGCGGCGTCGGTCACGAGGACCGCCGCGGCATCGGTGCCCGCCGGGCGCAGCCGCACCCGTACGGAGGTCGCGCCGACCGCGCCGAGCGCCATCCCCGACCATGCGAACGGCAGCCGCAGGGTGGTGAGTTCGTCGGGCGAGCCACCGCGCAGAAGGACGATCCCGTGCAGGGCGGCGTCGAGCAGCGCCGGGTGGATGCCGAACCGGGCCGCGTCCTTGACCGCGGCCTCCGGCAGCGCCACCTCGGCGTACACGTCGTCACCGGCACGCCACGCGGCACGCAGGCCCTGGAACGCCGGCCCGTAGCCGTAACCGGCCGTCGCCACCTGCTCGTAGAAGCCGTCCACCGCGACGGGCACGGCGCCCGGCGGCGGCCACGCGGTCAGGTCACCGCTCGCGCCGGTGGCGTCGGACGGCACGGCGGCGAGGATGCCGACCGCATGCTGAGCCCAGCCTGCCGACTCCCGTGCCTCCTCGGGCCGGGAGTGGATGGCGAGTTCGCGCCGGCCGTCCGCGTCGGACGCACCGACGGAGACCTGCACCTGCACTCCACCGGTCTCCGGAACGACGAGCGGCACCTGAAGCGTCAACTCCTCGACCCGTCCGCACCCCACCTCATCCGCGGCCCGCAACGCCCACTCCGCCAGAGCAGCACCCGGCACCAGAGCCGTGCCCTCCACCCGGTGATCACCGAGCCACGCATGCGCCGCCAGCGACAACCGCCCGGTCAGCACCACCTGATCCGACCCCGCCAGCCGCACCACCGCACCCAGGAGGGGATGATCCGCCGCGGACTGCCCGAGCCCGCTCGGATCTCCGGAACGGCCGTCGTCGGCCGTCAGCCAGAAGTGCTCGTGTTGGAAGGCGTACGTCGGCAGGGCGAGTTGTCCGGCGCCGGCGGACTCCGGCGTCCCGGCGAAGACCGCCTGCCAGTCGACGGGCAGGCCACGCACCCAGCCCTCGGCAAGGGAGGTGAGGAAGCGTTCCTGGCCGCCCTCGTCACGACGCAACGTGCCCAGCGCGACAGCATCGGAACCCGCGTCCTCAAAGGTCTCGGCGAGACCGACCGCCAGCACCGGGTGGGCACTGGACTCCACGAAGTAGCCGAACCCATCGGCCAGTAGGGCCCGGACGGTCTCATCGAAGCGCACCTCCTGACGGAGGTTGGTCACCCAGTACTCGGCATCCAGGGCCGTCGTGTCGATACGGCCACCGGCGACCGTCGAGTAGAACGGCACGTCCGACGCACGAGGCGTGATGCCCGACAGGGCCTCGATCACTTCATCACGGATGGCCTCGACCTGCACGGAATGCGAGGCGTAGTCCACATCGATGCGGCGCGCCCGCACCCCGTCGCCCTCACAAGCGGTAAGGAGTTCAACCAACGCCTGAGGCTCACCCGAAACAACCGTGGACGACGGCCCGTTCACCGACGCCACACCGATCCGGCCGTCCCAGCGCGCGATCCGCTCCCGCACCGCCTCGGCAGGCAGAGCCACCGACACCATCCCACCGCGGCCGGACAGCGTCCCGCGAATGGCCCGCGCCCGCAGCGCCACCACCCTCGCCGCATCCTCCACCGACAGGGCGCCTGAGACGCACGCCGCGGCAATCTCACCCTGACTGTGACCAATGACCGCCCCGGGCTCCACACCCACCGACCGCCACACCGCAGCCAGCGACACCATCACCGCCCACAACGCCCCCTGAACGACCACCACATCGTCCAAAGCGCCTTCACGAATGGCGTCGACCACCGACGCGCCGACATACGGCTCCAGCGCCGCATCACACTCCGCCAACCGCGCCCCGAACACCGGCGACGAACCCAGCAGTTCCACCGCCATACCCGCCCACTGCGACCCCTGACCCGGGAACACGAACACCACCCGGTTCTCGCCCGAGCGCACCGCGCCGGTGACGAGTCCGGGCGCGGGAACTCCTTGGGTGAGGGCACCGAGCATGTGCCGGGCCTGGTCGACGTCGGCTGCCAGGACCACGCCTCGATGGGGCAACGCGGCTCGGGAGAGGGCCAGTTCACGTCCGGTGCGGTCGAGCGCCTGCGCGTCCGCCGACCCGGCGAAGGCCGCCAAGCGCTCGGCTTGCCCGCGCAGCGCCGCGGCGGACCTCCCGGACACCACCCACGGCACCACCGCGAGCGGACCCAACGAGCCGCCATCCGGCGAGACTTCGCCATTGTCACCGGCCGTCGACTCGGCCTGCGGCGGCTCCTCCAGGATCACGTGCGCGTTCGTCCCGCTCGCGCCGAAGGCCGAGACTCCCGCACGGCGCGGGTGGGCGTCGGCGGTCCACGGGACCGGCTCGGCAAGCAGCTCCACGGCACCGCTGGACCAGTCGACGTGCGGTGTCGGCTCGTCCGCGTAAAGGCTCTTGGGCAGCACGCCGTGGCGCATCGCCTCGACCATCTTGATCACGCCCGCAACACCCGCGGCGGCCTGCGTGTGCCCGATGTTCGACTTCACCGAACCGAGCCACAACGGGCTGCCCTCGACGCGTCCTTGCCCGTAGGTGGCGAGCAGCGCCTGCGCCTCGATCGGGTCGCCGAGCGTCGTCCCCGTGCCGTGCGCCTCGACCGCGTCGACGTCGGCGGTGGACAGGCCGGCGCTGGCCAGCGCGGCCCGGATGACCCGTTCCTGCGACGGGCCGTTGGGCGCGGTCAGCCCGTTCGACGCGCCGTCCTGGTTGACCGCGGAACCCTTCACCACCGCCAGCACGCGGTGGCCGTTGCGGCGGGCGTCGGAGAGCCGCTCCAGCAGCAGGACGCCGACGCCTTCACCCCACCCCGCGCCGTCTGCCGCCGCGGAGAACGCCTTACTCCGGCCGTCGGGCGCCATGCCGCGCTGCCGGCTGAACTCCACGAAGAGGGTGGGCGTGGACATCACGGTGACGCCGCCGGCCAGGGCGAGCGAGCACTCACCCGACCGCAGCGCTTGCGCGGCCAGGTGCAGGGCGACCAGCGACGACGAGCACGCCGTGTCCACCGTCATCGCCGGGCCCTCGAACCCGAAGGTGTAGGACACCCGGCCGGAGACGGCGGCCGGGGAGGATCCCATCAGGGCGTAGCCCTCGGTGTCGTTGGCGGTGGCGTCGGCGCCCACGGCATAGTCGTGGTGCATGACGCCGGTGAAGACACCCGTCGCGCTGCCCCTCAACGCACCCGGGTCGATCCCCGCCCGCTCCAGCACCTCCCACGACGCCTCCAGCAGCAACCGCTGCTGCGGATCCATCGACAACGCCTCACGCGGAGACACCCCGAAGAAGCCCGCATCGAACTCCCCCGCCTCATAGAGGAAACCACCCTCACGCGCATAACTCCGACCCACCACACCCGGAGTCGGATCGAACAACTCCTCCACGTTCCACCCGCGATCCACCGGGAACCCCGACACCGCATCACCACCCGAAGCAACCAGCGACCACAACTCCTCAGGCGAACCCACACCACCCGGATACCGGCACGCCATCCCCACGATGACCACCGGATCCGCCTCGGCTGCGCGGCCGTCGGTGTCCGCGCCGCCTGCCTCGCGCACCGGGACCGTCGTTGCGCCGGATCCCAGGACGCGGGCGCGCAGGTGGCCTGCCATGCCGAGCGGCGTGGGGTAGTCGAAGACGAGGGTGGCGGGCAGTTGCAGACCGGTGGCGGACGCGAGTGCGTTGCGCAGTTGCAGGGCGGTCAGCGAGTCGAAGCCCAATTCCTTGAAGCTGCGGGTGGGTTCGACGGCTGCCGGATCGGCGTAGCCGAGGACGGTCGCGACGCGGCTGCGGACCAGGTCGAGCAGGTGGCGGAGCTGGTCCTCCTCGGTCAGGGTGGACAGGGTGCGCAGGAGGCTGCCGGAGTCGGCGCCGGTGTCGGTGGCGCGGCGCGGGCGGCCGCGCACCAGGCCGCGGTAGAGCGGGAGGACGGACTCGCCGGCGCGGGCCTGGTCGCGCAGGCCGCGCAGGTCGAGGCGACTGGCGACGAACACCCCGGAGCCGCTGCTGGCGCAGGCAGCGTCGAAGAGCGCGAGGCCCTGTTCGGGCGACATCCGGGTGACGCCCATCCGCAGATAGCGGGCCACGTCGGCGTCGCCGAGGTGGCCGGTCAGCTCGCTGGTCTCAGACCAGTAGCCCCAGATCAGATCGGTGACGGGCAGGCCCTCGGCACGCCGCCTCCGGGCGAGAGCGTCGAGGAAGACGTTGGCCGCCGCGTAGTTGGCCTGGCCGGGGTTGCCGAGCGTGCCGGCGATCGAGGAGAACAGCACGAACAGGGACAGGTCCATGTGGCGTGTCAGCTCGTGCAGGTGCACGGCCGCGTCCACCTTCGGCGCCAGCACACGGGCCACCTGCTCGCCCGTCAGCGACGCCACGACCCCGTCGTCCAGCACGCCGGCCGCGTGCACCACACCCGTCAGCGGCCGGTCGGACGGAACGGCGTCGAGCAGCGCGGCCAGCGCCCGCCGGTCCGCCACGTCGCAGGCGACGATCTCCACGGTCTCCGCACCCGCGTCGCGCAGCTGCTGCTCCAACGCGTCGGCCCCTGCGGCGTCCCGGCCGCGCCGGCTGGTCAGGATCAGGTGCCGGACTCCGTGGCTGGTGACCAGGTGCTCGGCGAGCAGCCGGCCGAGGGTCCCGGTGCCGCCGGTGAGGAGCACGGTCCCGTCCGTCCGCACGGCGGGCTGGACCGGCCCGGCAGGTGTGGCACGCGCGAAACGAGGTGCGAGCAGCAGGCCGTCGCGGAGCGCGATCTGCGGCTCCCCGAGGGCGACGGCGACGTCGACCGCGGCGGACAGGGTGCCCCCGGCGGCGTCCGGGCGCTCCGGGCCGTCGGTGCTCTCGGCAGCCTCCGTACGGGCGGATCCGTCAGTGCTGTCGGTGACGGCATCGGCTTCGGCGTCGGCGTCGGCGTCGATCAGGAGGAACCGGTCCGGGGCCTCGGACTGGGCCGTTCGCAGCAGGCCCCACACGGGTGCGTGGACGAGGTCGGCGACGTCGTCGTCCGGTCCGGCCGAGACCGCCCCGGAGGTGACGACGACCAGGCGCGAGGCGCTCAGCCGCTCGTCGGCGAGCCACGCCTGGACGAGGCCGAGCGCGTCGGTGACGGCGCCGCGCACCAGCTGGGGCAGATCCGCGTCGACGTCCCCGCGGGTGCTCCCGCGGCCGAGCCGGACGATCACCTGGGCGGGCGGTTCCAGAGTTCCCTCGTCGAGTCCGGCGAGCAGCGCGGCGACGTCCGCGAGGTCCTGGCCGGCGCCGAGCGTCAGGACGGACCCGGGTGCGGGGGCCGCCGGCGACGCGGCGGCAGGGGCGGGCAGCGGCACCCACTCCAGGCCGTACAGACCGTCGCGACCCGCGGCGCCTTCGGCCTGCCGGAGCTGGTCGGCGGTGGTCTCGCGGAGGACGACGGACCGCACCTCCGCGACCGGCGCACCCGTCGCGTCCGCGAGTGTCAGCGCGACGGCGTCCCCGTCCAGGGGCCGGACCCGCACCCGCAGCCGGCTCGCGCCGACGGCCGACAGCGCCACGCCTTCCCAGGCGAAGGGCAGCCGCAGCGCAGCCGTCCCGGGCGTGTCGCCGTCGAGCAGCGACACGGCATGCAGGGCGGCATCCAGCAGGGCGGGGTGGAGGGCGAACCGCTCGGCGTCCTTGCCGGCGGCATCGGGCAGGGTGATCTCGGCGTAGACGTCGTCGCCGTCGCGCCATGCGGCACGCAGGCCCTGGAACGCCGGTCCGTAGCCGTAACCGGCCGTCGCCACCTGCTCGTAGAAGTCCTCGACGGATACCGGCCGGGCACCGGTGGGGGGCCAGGCGGTCAACTCAGCCGCGTCGGCGACGTGTTCCGCGCTCAGGGTTCCGGCGGCGTGCCGGGTCCACGGCTCGTCGGTGGCGATGCCGTCCTCGCTGCGCGAATGGACCGCGATCTCACGGCGCCCGTCCGGACCGGGGCCGCCCACGGACACCTGGAGCTGGGCGGCACCGCTCTCGGGGATCACCAGCGGGGCTTCGAGGATCAGCTCCTCGACCTGCGCGGCACCGATCTCCTCAGCGGCGCGCAAGGCCAGTTCCACGAAGGCGGCACCGGGCAGCAGGACGGTGCCGCGCACGGTGTGGTCGGCCAGCCAGGGGTGGGTGCGCAGCGAGACCCGGCCCGTCAGCAGCAGGGCGTTCTCGTCGGCGATCTGCACGGCCGCGCCCAGCAGCGGATGGTCGGCCGCACCGAGCCCGAGCGACGAGGGGTCAGCGCTGCCCAGCGAGCCGGACTCCAGCCAGTAGCGCTGGTGCTGGAAGGCGTAGGTGGGCAGGTCCACGCGGCGGGCGGGGGTCCCGGCGAAAACCGCCCGCCAGTCCACGGGCAGACCGCGGACCCAGCCCTCCGCCAGGGAGGTCAGGAAGCGCTCCTGGCCGCCTTCGTCGCGACGCAACGTGCCCAGCGCGACGGCATCGGAACCCGCGCCCTCGAACGTCTCGGCCAGGCCCACCGCCAGGACCGGGTGGGCACTGGACTCCACGAAGTAGCCGAACCCGTCAGCGAGAAGAGCGCGGACGGTCTCATCGAAGCGCACTTCCTGGCGGAGGTTGGTCACCCAGTACTCGGCATCAAGGGCCGTCGTGTCGAGCTTGCCGCCGGTGACCGTCGAGTAGAACGGGATCTCGGATGACGTCGGTGTGATCCCGGTCAGCGCCTCCACGACCTCGTCACGGATCGCATCCACCTGCGCCGAATGCGAGGCGTAGTCCACATCGATGCGACGCGCCCGCACACCGTCGCCCTCGCAGGACGCCAACAGCTCTTCCAGAGCGTCGACTTCACCGGATACGACCGTCGAGGAAGGCCCGTTCACCGACGCGACGGAGATCCGGCCGTCCCAGCGCGCGATCCGCTCCCGCACCGCCTCAGCCGGCAGAGCCACCGACACCATCCCACCACGGCCGGACAACGTCCCGCGAATCGCCCGCGCCCGAAGCGCCACCACCCTCGCCGCGTCCTGCACGGACAGGGCGCCAGAGACGCACGCCGCCGCGATCTCACCCTGACTGTGACCAATGACCGCCCCAGGCTCCACACCCACCGACCGCCACACCGCAGCCAGCGACACCATCACCGCCCACAACGCCCCCTGAACGACAACCACATCGTCCAAAGCGCCTGAACGAATGGCGTCGACCACCGACGCGCCGACGAACGGCGCCAACGCCGCATCACACTCCGCCAACCGCGCAGCGAACACCGGCGACGACTCCAACAACCCCATCGCCATACCCGCCCACTGCGACCCCTGGCCCGGGAACACGAACGCTACCCGGCCGGCACCGGGGCGGACGACCCCGGACACGACTCCAGGGGCCGACGCGCCCTCCGCCAGGGCGGCCAGCCCTGGCACCATCGCTTTGGCGTCGGCAGCGAGGGTGACGGCGCGGTGTTCAAGTGCGGCGCGGGAGACGGAAAGGGCCCGGCCGATCTGCGCGGGCTCGGGCATGTCGTCCGTGCCGGCCGCGAACGCGGCCAGCCGCTCGGCCTGGCCGCGCAGCGCGGCGCCGGACCGTCCGGACACCGGCCACGGCACCACCCGCAGCGGGCCCAACGACCCTTGCTCCGCTGGTGTCTCGGCGGGTGCGGCGGCCTCGTCGGCCGGCGGTTCCTCTTCGAGGATCACGTGCGCGTTCGTCCCGCTGATGCCGAACGACGAGACGGCGGCGCGACGTGGCCGGTCACCGCGCTTCCACTCCACCGACTGCTCCAGGAGGCGGACGGAACCCGACTCCCAGTCGACGTTCGTGGTGGGTGCGTCGATGTGGAGGGTGCGCGGCAGCTTCTCGTTCTGGAGTGCCAGCACCATCTTGATCACGCCGGCCATGCCGGCGGTGTGCGCGGTGTGGCCGAGGTTGGACTTGACCGATCCGAGCCACAGGGGGGTCGTGGTGGTGCGGCCCTTGCCGTAGGTGGCGAGCAGCGCCTGCGCCTCGATGGGGTCGCCGAGCGTCGTCCCCGTGCCGTGCGCCTCGACCGCGTCCACCTCGTCGCCGGTGAGGCCGGCGTTGGCGAGGGCGGCGCGGATGACACGCTGCTGCGACGGGCCGTTCGGGGCGGTCAGCCCGTTGGACGCGCCGTCCTGGTTGAGGGCGGAGCCGCGGACGACGGCGAGCACGCGTCGGCCGTTGCGGCGGGCGTCGGAGAGCCGCTCGACGAGCAGCATGCCGACGCCCTCGGACCACGCGGTGCCGTCCGCCCCGGCGGCGAAGGCCTTGCAGCGGCCGTCGGGTGCGAGGCCGCGCTGCCGGCTGAAGTCGACGAAGACCCACGGGGTGGGCATCACGGCGACTCCGCCGACGAGGGCCAGCGTGGACTCGCCGTTGCGCAGCGACTGCACGGCCAGGTGGAGCGCGACCAGGGACGACGAGCACGCGGTGTCCACGGTCAGCGCGGGTCCTTCGAGGCCCAGGGAGTACGCCACGCGGCCGGAGATGACGCTGATGAACGAGCCGGTGCCGGTGTAGCCCTCGACGCCGTCGGGCACCTGCTGCATGTTCGTGAGGTAGCCGGTTCCGGCGGCTCCGACGAACACTCCGGTCTTCGTGCCCTTGAGCGAGGTGGGATCGATCCCGGCGCGTTCCAGCACCTCCCAGGAAGACTCGAGGACGAGCCGCTGCTGGGGGTCCATGCCGAGGGCCTCGCGCGGGGAGACGCCGAAGAGTTCGGCGTCGAAGTCCCCGGCGCCGTCGAGGAATCCGCCCTTGAGGAGGTACGTCTTCCCGGGGGCGTCGGGGTCCGCGTCGTAGAGGGCCTCGGTGTCCCAGCCGCGGTTGGCCGGGAAGTCGGCGATGGCGTCGCCGCCCGCGTCGAGCAGGTTCCACAGGTCCTCGGGTGTGCCGACGTGGCCGGGGAACCGGCAGGCGACGCCGACGATCGCGATCGGCTCGCTCTCCCGGTCCTTGACCTCCTGCAGCTCCTGGCGGGTCTGGTGCAGGTCGGCCGCCACGCGCTTCAGGTAGTCGACCAGCTTGTCGTCGTTCGTCATCCGAGGCGTTCCTCCTCCGAGCGGTTACGGGATGTCCTGCGTCGTGTGGCCCGCCCGGCGCTCGTGCCGCTGCGCCGGGTGTGGCCGCTCAGGAGATCCCGAGCTCGTTGTTGATGAAATCCAGCACCTCGTCGGCCGATGCCGACTTCAGCCGGTCTGCGGCGCCGGGTTCGCGGGTGCTCGTGCCGGAGTCGCGCCAGAGCGCGAGCAGTGCCTCCAGCCGGCGGCCGACCGCGGCGCGCTGGTCCGCGTCCACGTCCTCGGCCGCGACGGTGGCGAGTTGGGTCTCGAACGCCGCCAGGTCGGCGAGCAGGTCGTCGGCTCCGGGCGGTTGTTCGTCGGGCAGCAGCGTGCCCAGCAGGTGGGCGGCGAGGGCGTCGGGCGTCGGGTGGTCGAAGACCACGGTGGCCGCGAGCCGCTGTCCGGTGGCGGTGCCGAGGCGGTTGCGCAGTTCGACACCGGTGAGCGAGTCGAAGCCCAGCTCCTTGAACGCGCGCGCCGGATCCACGGCGGCGGCCGAACCGTGCCCGAGCACCGCAGCGACGTTGGTGCGCACCAGGTCGACGAGGACGGCGCTGCGCTCGGCGGCGCCGAGACCGTTGAGGCGCGCGGCGAGGTCCGCGGCGCCCGAACGGGCGCCGGGGTCAGCGGCCTTGGCGGTACGGCGCTGCGGGATGCGTCCCGCGAGTCCGCGGGTGAGGGTGTGGAAGGCTTCGCCGGCGGTCTGGGCGTCTCCGGTCTCTGGTGCCAGGCGGGCGGTGACCGCCAGCGGCGCGTCCCAGCCCACGGCTGCGTCGAACAGGGCCAGACCCTGCTCGATACTCATCGGCACCACACCGGATCGGGCCAGGCGGGCACGATCCACATCGTCGAGGGACCCGGTCAGCTCCGAATCGGTGGCCCAGTGGCCCCACGCCATCGACACACCCGCCAAGCCGTCGGTGCGCCGCACACCGGCCAAAGCGTCCAGGAAGGTGTTGGCCGCCGCGTAGTTCGCCTGACCCGCCGTACCCACCACACCGGCCAGCGACGAGAACACCGCGAACAACGACAGGTCCA
>NZ_JBIRRR010000047.1:0-9939 GCF_044333795.1 Streptomyces sp. NPDC020917
TTTCCGCTGGTGGCGGCTCGTGTGCGGACCAGGTCCGGGTGGGCTTCCCCGGTGGCGAGTGCGGTCAGTGCTTGGAGTCGTGAGGCGGGTTCACCATCGGTGATGGCGGCGCGGTGCTCGAAGTGGGTGCGGGTGGTGGCCAGGGCTCGTGCGACAGCGGCGACGTCCAGTTCGGGGTGGGCCTTCAGGTGCGCGTGCAGGCGCAACGCCTGGGCGCGCAGGGCCGTTTCGTTCTTCGCGCTCAGCACCCACGGCACCAACCCGCCACCGTCACCGACCGCCGGCCCCGCATCCCCGCCGTCCTCGGAAGGCGCGGCGCCCTCCTCCCCGGCGCCCTCCGCCGCCGGAGCCGCCTCGAGGATGAGGTGCGCGTTGGTGCCGCTGACGCCGAAGGAGGAGACGCCGACGCGTGCGGGCCGTCCCGTCTCGGGCCAGTCCATCGCCTGCGTCAGCAGGGAGACGGCGCCGGACTCCCAGTCCACGTGCGGGGTCGGCGCGTCCACGTGCAGGGTGCGGGGCAGCACGCCGTGCCGGATCGCCTGCACCATCTTGATCACGCCTGCGATGCCGGCGGCGGCCTGCGTGTGCCCGATGTTGGACTTCACCGAGCCGAGCCACAACGGCTGGTCGGCAGGGCGGTCCTGGCCGTAGGTGGCGAGCAGCGCCTGCGCCTCGATGGGGTCGCCCAGGGTGGTGCCGGTGCCGTGCGCCTCGACGGCGTCGACGAGGTCGGGGGTGAGGCGCGCGTTGGCGAGGGCCTGGCGGATGACGCGTTGCTGGGAAGGGCCGTTGGGGGCGGTCAGGCCGTTGCTGGCGCCGTCCTGGTTGACGGCCGAGCCGCGGATGACGGCCAGCACCTCGTGGCCGTGGCGCTGCGCGTCGGACAGCCGCTCCAGCAGGACGAGGCCGACGCCCTCGCCCCAGCCGGTGCCGTCGGCTGCCGCGGCGAAGGGCTTGCAGCGGCCGTCGCGGGCCAGGCCGCGCTGGCGGCTGAACTCGGTGAACAGTGCAGGGGTGGACATCACGGTGACGCCGCCGGCCAGCGCGAGCCCGCACTCCCCGCCGCGCAGCGCCTGCACGGCGAGGTGCAGGGCCACGAGCGACGACGAGCACGCCGTGTCCACGGTGACCGCCGGACCCTCCAGGCCGAAGGTGTAGGCGACCCGGCCGGAGATGGCGCTCGCTGACGTACCCGTGATCAGGTAGCCCTCCGCGGCCTCCAGGCCCCCGGCCAGATGCTGGGCGTAGTCCTGGCCGTTGACCCCGGCGAAGACCCCGGTCCTGCTGCCGCGCAGTCCGTCCGGCATGATGCCCGCGTTCTCGAACGCCTCCCACGCCGCTTCGAGCAGCAGCCGCTGCTGCGGGTCGGTGGCCATCGCCTCGCGCGGGCTGATCCCGAAGAAGTCCGCGTCGAAGTGGCTCGCCTCGTGGACGAACCCGCCCTCGCGCACGTACGACTTGCCGCTGCTGTCCGGGTCTGGGTCGTACAGCTCCTCGCCGTCCCACCCGCGGTCCGCGGGGAACTCGCCGATGGCGTCCCGGCCTTCGATGAGCAACTGCCACAACGCGTCGGGGGACGCGGCGCCGCCGGGGAAGCGGCAGCTCATCCCGACGACGGCGATCGGCTCGGTCTCCCTGGCCTGCGCGTCCCGCAGCCGGCGGTTGGCCTGCTGCAGGTCGGCGGTGGCGCGCTTGAGGTAGTCCCGGAGCCGCTCTACGGTCGTGGTGTCCGCGGTCGCGGCCCCCGGAGGTGCGGCGGGCGCCGCACCGGCGGTACGGGCGGTCGTGGTCGCAGTGGCGTCGAGCCCGGCGGAGTTCGCGTTCATAAGACCTCTTCGGTTCAGGACGTGCCGAGTTCGTTGTCGAGTACGAGGAACAGTTCGTCGTCGGACACCGACGCGAGGTCGGTGGGCGGGGCATCGGCCGGGTCGCCGGCGCCGCGGGGCGCGCCCGCGGAGGCGTCGGCGCCGACCTTCCACAGCAGCGCCTGCAGGCGGGCGGTGATCCGGTCGAGCTGCTCGTCCTGCGGGGGCAGCGCCAGCACGGCCGCCTCCCACGCTTCGAGACCGGCGAGCAGGCCGTCGGCGGTCGACGGGTCCTCGGTGCGCACCAGGGTCAGCAGGTGCGCGGCGAGGGCGGCGGAGCTGGGGTAGTCGAAGACGAGCGTGGCGGAGAGCCGCAGGCCGGTGGCGGCCGTCAGGCGGTTGCGCAGCTCGACGGCGCGCAGCGAGTCGAAGCCCAACTCCTTGAAGGAGCGGTCCTGGGCGACGTCCTGCGCCGAGGCGCGGCCGGTCACCGCGGCGACCTGACGGCGCACCAGGTCGAGCACGAGCGTGAGCTGGTCGTCCGGGGAGAGGCCGGTCAGCCGCTCCTCCAGTGAGCCGCCGCCGGTGCGGACGCCGGCGCGCCGGACGGGCACCCGGACGAGACCGCGGAGCAGTTCGGGGAGCATGCCGTCGACGGCGCTCGCGCGCAGTGCCGCCCGGTCGAACCGCACCGGCACGAGCGCCGCGCGGTCGAGGCCGAGCGCCGCGTCGAACAGGGCCAGGCCGTCGGTGGAGGTGAGCGCGACGACGCCCTGCCGGCCGAGCCGGGCCCGGTCGGCGTCGTCGAGCCCGCCGGTCATGGCGCCGCGCTGCTCCCACAGGCCCCAGGCCAGGCTGGTCGCGTGCAGGCCGAGGCCCCTGCGGTGCTTCGCGAGGGAGTCGAGGAACGCGTTCGCGGCGGCGTAACCGGACTGTCCGGGATTGCCGAGGGTGCCCGCGGCCGACGAGAAGAGGACGAAGGTCGTGCCCGGCAGGTCCCGCGTCAGGTCGTGCAGGTGCCAGGCCGCGTCGACCTTCGGCCGCAGTACGGCGGCGATCCGCTCGGGCGTCTGCGCGGCGACCACGCCGTCGTCGAGCACGCCCGCGGTGTGCACAACGGCCGACAGTGGCCGCCCGTCGCCGGTCACGCGCGCGATCAGGGCGGCGAGCGCGTCCCGGTCCGCCGCGTCGCACGCGGCCACCGTCACTTCGGCGCCCAACGTGCCCAGCTCGGCGCGCAGTTCCTCTGCACCCGCGGCGGCGGGTCCGCGGCGGCTGGTGAGCACCAGGTGCCGCACCCCGTACGCCGTCACCAAGTGCCGTGCCAGCAGGGCCCCGAGGGCGCCGGTGCCGCCGGTGACCAGGACGGTGCCCTCCGGGTCGAAAACGGGCTGGCGCTTCCCTTCCGGCGCGGGGGCGGCCAGGGAGGCGAGCCTCGGGGCGCTCAAGCTGCCGGTGCGGACGGCGAGTTGGGGAGCGTCGGTGGCGAGGGCCGCAGGCAGGGCGGCGGCCGAGGAGGGGTCGTCGTCCAGGTCGATCAGGCGGAAGCGGCCCGGGCTCTCGGACTGCGCCGACCGCAGCAGGCCCCAGGCGGCCGCCGCGCCCGGGTCCCGCACCGGGTCGGCGCCTCCGGCCGCGACCGCGCCGTGCGTCAGCAGCACCAGGGTGCACGAGGCGAACCGGTCGTCGGCGAGCCACTGCCGGGCCAGGCCGAGGACGTCCCGCGCGACGGCATGGGCGCGGGCGGCGGGGTCGTCGCCCGGGTCCTGCGGGCAGGCCGCGACGACCCACCGCGGCGCGGGCAGGCCGGCGTCCAGCGCCTCGCCGAGCGATGCCAGGTCGGCGTGCCGCACGCTGCCGTCGAGCCCCGGCGCGGGCAGAGCACCGGCGTCGCCGACCAGCGCCCAGTCCGGCAGGACCACTTCGGGCTCGGGCACGGCGGGCCACTCGACGGCGAACAGCGCGTCGCGCGGACCGGACCCGGAGGCGAGCCGCCGCGGGTCGACGGCGCTCAGCGTCACGCCGGCGGCGGTGAGCACGGCAGCGCCCGTGGCGTCGGCCACGTCGAGCGCGTACCGTCCGGGGCCGGTGCCCCGCAGCCGCACGCGGACGGCCGCGCCCGGGGCCGCCGCGTGCAGGGTCACCCCGGAGCCGGCGGTGAGCCAGCGCGGGGGCCCGCCCGCCGGCGCGGGCCCGGTTGCCCCGGCCCCGCCGTCCCCGAGCGCCACCGCGTGCAGCGCCGCGTCCAGCAGCGCGGGATGGACGAGGAAACGGGCGTCCGCCGCGTCGTCGGGCAGGTCGGCCTCGGCGTAGAGGTCCGTGCCGTCCTGCCACAGCGCGCGCAGACCCTGGAACACCGGGCCGTGCGCCAGGCCGGCCGCGGTCAGCCGCTCGTACGTGGTGGAGACGTCGACGGGGACCGCGCCCGGCGGCGGCCACGACGCGAGGGACGGTGGGGCAGCCGGTTCCGCGTCGTCCGCGGGCTCCTCCACGAGCCGGCCGGTGGCGTGCCGGGTCCAGCCGTCCTCGTCCGCGTCCTGCTCGGCCCGGGTGTGCACGGTCACCGTGCGCGCCGCCGCCTCGTCACGCGGTCCGACCGCGACCCGCACCTGCAGGCCGCCCGACTCCGGCAGCACCAGCGGCGCGTCCACCGCCAGCTCGTCCAGCACCGCGCAGCCCGTCCTGGCCCCCGCGTACAGGGCCAGTTCGACCAGCGCGGCCGGCGGCACGACGGCCGTGTCGAAGACCGAGTGGTCGCCGAGCCACGGCTGCTCCGCGAGCGCGAGCCGCCCGGTGAACACCGTGCCGCCACCGTCCGGCAGGACCACCTCGGCGGTCAGGAACGGATGGTCGGCGACGTCCAGCCCGGCCGATGTGACGTCCGAGCCGCCGGGCGGCGTGTCGAGCCAGTACCGCTCCCGCTGGAACGCGTACGTCGGCAGGTCCACCCGCGCCGGGGCCAGGCCCGCGAAGGCCGGCGACCAGTCCACGACCGCGGTCCCGCTGACGTGGGCCTGCGCCACGGACGCCAGCAGGCGCGGCATCCCGCCGTCGTCCCGGCGCAGCGTGCCGACCGCCAGGGCGCCGCCGCCGGGGCAGTCGTCCAGCGTCTCCTGAGTGCCGATGGTCAGCACCGGGTGGGGGCTGCTCTCCACGAACAGCCGGTGCCCCGCGCGCCGCAGCGCACGGACGGCCTGCTCGTAGCGCACGGGCTGCCGCAGGTTCGTGTACCAGTAGCCGGCGTCCATCGCGGTCGTGTCGAGCACGTCACCGGTGAGCGTCGAGTACAGCGGGATGGACGAGGGGCGCGCGGAGATGTGCGCCAGTGCGTCGAGCACGCGCTCGCGGATCCGCTCCACGTGAGGGGAGTGCGAGGCGTAGTCCACCGGGATGCCCCGGGCGCGCACCCCCTTCTCCTGGTAGGCGGCCACGATCCGGCCGAGCGTGGCGGTGTCACCCGCGATCACCGTCGAGCCGGGGCCGTTGACGGCCGCGACCGACGCCAGGCCCTCGTAGGCGGCGAGGTCCGCGGCGACGGTCTCCGCGGGCAGCGGCACCGAGGCCATCGTGCCCGTGCCGCCGAGCTCCGTCAGCGCGTGGCTGCGCAGCGCCACCACGGCTGTCGCGTCCTCCAGGCTGAGCGCGCCCGCGACGTACGCGGCGGCGATCTCGCCCTGCGAGTGCCCGACGACCGCGTCGGGACGCACCCCGAACGCCCCCCACGCCTCGGTCAGCGAGACCATCACCGCGAACAGTGCCGGCTGCACCACGTCGACCCGCTGCAGCAGCGGGGCCGCCGCCTCGGGATCGCGCAGCACGTCCATCAGCGACCAGTCCGCGTACCGCGCCAGCGCCGCCGCGCACGCCTCGATGTGCTCCGCGAACGGCGGTGAGGTACGCAGGAGTTCCCCGGCCATCCCGGGCCACTGCGAGCCCTGGCCGGGGAAGACGAACGCCGTCCTGCCCTTCGCCGCCTCGCCGAGCAGCGCCGCCCCGCCGGTGTCTCCGGCCCCGAGCGCCGCGAGCCCGGCGAGGAGCTCGCCGCGGTTGCCCGCGACGAGCGCGGCGCGGTGCTCCAGCTGCGCGCGGCCCGTGGCGAGCGAGTGGGCGACGTCCACCGGGCGCAACTCCTGCTGCCGCGACAGGTGTTGGTGCAGCCGCCGGGCCTGGGCGTGCAGGGCGTCCTCGGTCTTGGCGGAGAGGAGGTGGGGGAGGGGGGTGGGGGTGCTGTCGGTGTCGGTGTCGGGGGTGCTGTTGCTTTCGGGGGTGGGGTCGGGGGTGGGTGGGGCTTCGAGGATGAGGTGGGCGTTGGTGCCGCTGATGCCGAAGGAGGAGACGGCTGCGCGGCGGGGGTGTCCGGTGTCGGGCCAGTCGATGGCTTGGGTGAGGAGGGAGACGGCGCCGGCGTCCCAGTCGACGTGTGGTGTGGGCTCGTTGACGTGGAGGGTTCGGGGCAGGACGCCGTGGTGCATGGCCTGGATCATCTTGATGATTCCCGCGACGCCGGCGGCGGCCTGGGTGTGGCCGATGTTGGACTTGATGGAGCCGAGCCACAACGGCTGGTCGGCGGGCCGGTCCTGGCCGTAGGTGGCGAGGAGGGCCTGGGCCTCGATCGGGTCGCCGAGGGTGGTGCCGGTGCCGTGGGCCTCGACAGCGTCGACGTCGCGGGTGGTGAGCCCGGCATTGCCGAGGGCCTGGCGGATGACGCGTTGCTGGGAGGGGCCGTTGGGGGCGCTGAGCTGGCTGCTGGCACCGTCCTGGTTGACGGCCGAGCCGCGGATCACCGCGAGGACCGGGTGGCCGTTGCGCTGCGCGTCCGACAGCTTCTCCAGCAGCAGCAGGCCCGCACCCTCGCCCCATCCGGTGCCGTCCGCCCCGGCGGCGAACGCCTTGCACCGCCCGTCCGGGGACAGCCCGCGTTGCCGGCTGAACTCCACGAAGAGCGTCGGCGTGGCCAGCACGGTGACGCCTCCGGCCAGGGCGAGCGTGCACTCGCCGGAGCGCAGGGCCTGGGTGGCGAGGTGCACGGCGACCAGCGACGACGAGCAGGCGGTGTCGACGCTGACCGCCGGGCCCTCCAGACCGAAGGTGTAGGAGAGGCGTCCGGAGGCCACGCTGTAGGCGCTGCCCAGGCCCATGTGGCCCTCGAAGCCGTCCGGCATCCGCGGGATCATCCGGGCCGCGTAGTCCCCGTACATCACCCCGGCGAACACGCCGGTCCTGCTGCCGCGCAGGGTGGTGGGGTCGAGTCCGGCGCGTTCGAGGGTTTCCCAGGCGGTTTCGAGGAGGAGGCGTTGCTGGGGGTCGATGGCGAGGGCTTCGCGGGGGCTGATGCCGAAGAATTCGGGGTCGAAGGTGTCGGCGTCGTGGAGGAAGCCGCCTTGGTCGGCGTAGCTGGTGCCGGTGGTTTCGGGGTCGGGGTCGAAGAGGTGGTCGAGGTTCCAGCCGCGGGTGGTGGGGAAGTCGCCGATGGCGTCGCGGCCTTCGGTGAGCAGGTGCCAGAGTTCTTCGGGTGTGGTGACCCCGCCCGGGTAGCGGCAGGCCATCGACACCACCGCGATCGGTTCCCGGGCCGCCTCGGCCAGCTTGTCCTGGCGCCGCCGCAGCCGCTCGTTCTCCAGCAGGGAGGCGCGCAGCGCCGCAACGACCTTGCCTTCCGGTGGCACGCTCATCATCAGCTCCGTGCGTCGTGAGTCGGGGCGGACCGGCCGTGCGGGAGCCGTGCCGGGTGCGTCACGGGCGCTCTGCCGGAACGCGGGCGGCGGCATGATCGGTCGGTTTCCCATCGTCGCCACCTGGCCTTAAGCGGGCCTTGGCGAGCTCTGAAGATCCGTTCCGCCGCCGGACGGAGGCCGTCGCGCGTCGCGTCCGGCCCGAGTCCGGCGAGGGCAGCCCCCCAACGCCCGTGCGGGGGCCGCCCGTTGCTCCGGGCGACCCCCGCACGGGGTTCTGCTGGTCCTGCTGGTCCTGCGGTTCCGGCTCGTCCCGGACCGTCCGGCTCGACCGGCTGGTCCTGTTGGTCACGACGCGCTGCGCCGCCGGGTCGGCCGTGCCGTCACCACCGCACCGGCAGCTCGGTGACGCCGTAGGTGTTCATCGCGTCGCGCGTCGCGATGTCCTGCGGGCGTGCGGCCAGGCGCAGGCCGGGGAAGCGGCCGAGCAGCCGGCCGAGCGCGATCCGGATCTCGGTCCGCGCCAGGTTGTGGCCGATGCACTGGTGCAGGCCGTGACCGAACGCCAGGTTGCCCACCCCGGCGCCCTCCGCGTGGAAGGCGTCGGGCTCGGCGAACCGTCGCTCGTCGCGGTTCACCGCGGACGTGGAGATCGTCACCGTCTCGCCCTGGCGCACCGTGCGGCCGCCCAGCTCGACGTCCGCCAGCGCGGCCCGCGACACGAACTGCACCACCGACAGATACCGCAGCAGCTCGTTCACCGCCCGGTCGTCGACCTGCGAGCCGTCCCCCAGCGAAGCGCGCACCGCGTCGTCCTGCAGCAGTAGGTAGACGCTCATGGCGATCGTGTTGGCGGTCGTCTCGTGGCCGGCGATGAGCATCAGGAAGGTGAGGTTCGCCAGCTCCTCGTCGTTCAGCTCGCCGGTGGCGATCAGCTCGCTCAGCAGGTCACCGCCCGGTGCCGCCCGCCGCTCGCGCACCAGGTCGTGCATCAGCTCGCTGGTCCGCTTCGCCGCGTGCGCGACGTCTGCGGGCGCCGCGCCGGGCGACAGCATCGGCACCCGCAGCTTTTGCAGTTCCGCCGCCAGGTCCGCGCTCGCCCCCATCAGTTCGCAGATCACCAGCACCGGCAGCGGCAGCGCGAAGGTGGCCATGAAGTCCGCGGGCGAGCCCTGCGCCTCCAGCGCGTCGAGGCACGCGTCCGTGATCCGCTCGATGGCCGGCTCCAGGTCCCGCACGCGGCGCACCGTGAAGTGCCGGCTCAGCGGCTTGCGGTAACGGGTGTGGTCCGGCGGGTCCATGCCGATGAAGATGCCCGGCTGCGCGGGGCCCAGCTTCCCGCCCATCGGGATCGGCGAGCTGCGAAGGTCGTGCCGCGCGCTGAACGCCGGGTTGGCCAGCACCTCCTGCGCCAGGTCGTAGCCGGTCACCAGCCAGCCCTCACGGCCGTCGGGGTAGGCCATCCGGACGATCGGCTGCTCGGCACGCAGCGCCGTCAGCTCGTCGGGCGGCGAGAACGGGCAACTGCGGGCCGTCGGCATGCCGTCGACCACGTACTCGGTGTTCGTCATGGGTTCCTCGGATTCGTCCTCGTGGTCAGGGGATCGGTGGTGCTGCGTGGTGGTGGGGTCCGCGGCGGGGTCTCAGAGCTCCTCGGCTGCCTGGCCGGCCATGGCCATCTGGATCAGGTCGTCGAGGTCTGCGCCCTCGATGAGGCTCGGGGCCTCGCCGTCCAAGGCGACGTCCTCGTACGGTTGCTCGCCGCGGTCCTGGACGTCCGGGAGCGGCGACCCGCCGTCCGCCGCGCCCATACCGTCCGCCAGTTGCAGGAGCACGTCCAACAGCCCTGCTTCCCGCAGCCGTTGAGGGGTCAGTGTCGCCAGCATCCGGCGGACGCGGGCCTCGCCGTCGTCGCCTTCCGCCCCGCCCGGCTCGATGCGCGGTGCGAGCTCGTCGCGCAGGTGGCGGGCCAGCGCGGCAGGCGTCGGATGGTCGAACGCAAGGGTCGGGTGCAACTGCAGCCCGGTGACGACGTTCAGGCGGTTGCGCAACTCGACGGCGGTCAGCGAGTCGAAGCCCAGGTCGAGCAGCCCGCGCTCGGTGTCGACCGTCTCGGCCGAGGCGTGCCCCAGCACCAGCGCGATCTCGCCCGACACCACGTCGAGCAGCAACTGCTCCTGACGCCCGGCGTCGAGCCCCGCCAGCCGTGCCGCCAGCTGCGGCCCTTCTCCGCCGCCCGCCTGCGCCCTGCGCACCGGGGCGGGCACCAAGTGCCGCAGTGGAACGGGGAGTTCCCGGGTCCTGGCCAGCGCGCGGAGTCCCTTCATGTCCAGTTGGAGGGGGACGAGCGCCGGCTTGTCCGAGGCGAGTGCGGTGTCGAGGAGGGTGAGGGCGTGGGGGGTGGTGAGGGGGGTGGTGCCGTTGCGGGTGAGTCGGGTGTGTTGTTCGTGGGTGAGTTTGGT
>NZ_JBIRRR010000048.1:0-8210 GCF_044333795.1 Streptomyces sp. NPDC020917
TGCGGCTTACCGGCATGCGCGCGCTGCGCAAACTCCAGAGTCTCTTCCACAGTGATGATGTGTTCCGGCGCGGTCATCGCCGGCTTGCAGAGCCTTGCCATATCCGGAATCCACTTCTCTCGACAGCAAGGGCAGTGGAACGACGAGCCGGCACCGGCCGCCACGGCGGGCCGGGCGCCGGCTCGGGGGGCGTGGGGGTGCACCGGCGGCACCAGCCGCTGAACAGCCCTGGGAGCACGGGCGATCGTCCGGGGACACGGGCCGTCCGGTTGCCCGGGCAGCGGTACCTGCGGACACACGAAAGCCCCGCAACGATGCGCGGGGCCGCTCACCCCTGCCGCCGAGTGCGTCGTGCGCCCGCCGGGCCGGGCGAAGGCCGCGGCGCCGGTATCCGGGCAGGGGAGGTGTGCAGGAATCGTGACACCGGCACCACTCCCACGCCAAGTCCACCACTAAGTGACGTGGGTCACACGACTGTTGAGGTTCGGCGGCGGGGTCACCGCCGGGTCGGCCGCGCCTCGGCATTCAGTCCAGGCTCCCTGGAGCGCCGTTGGCGCCACGCGCTCGCCCGCGTCCCCGCCGCCCGGCCCGGCGGCCCCGGGGGCCGGATCCGGGGTCGCGGACCGGCTCGCGCCGCGTCCGGGCGGCGGGGCGGAAGTACCCGAGTGGGACGGAGGAGACCACGGAGACCGGCGCACCGGCCAGTCTGGTACCGCTGCGTCCCATGCGTCCCACCAGGGCTCGGAGTTGCACCTGCGGCCGCGTCGGGCTCACGGCGCATGGGGCGGGGGTCCAGGAGCGCTCAAGGGCGGCTGGGGTGCCGCTTCACAGGTGATGCAGAGGTTCTCGCGACCTGCTTGCGGACCGCACCGCGGCGCCCGCGAGAGGGCCACCATCTGAGTCCTGACCACGCTGCGCGATCCGATGGCCACGGAAGAGAACGGGAGGAAGTATGAACATCAAGCTACTGGGTTCACTGGATGCCGAAGTCCACGGCATCTCGATCGTCCCGACCGCGGGCAAGCCGCGTCAGATCCTGGCCCTGCTGGCCCTCCACCCCGGCCGGGTGGTGCCGGTGCCGACGCTCATGGAGGAGGCCTGGGGCACCGAGCTGCCGCAGAGTTCGCTGACCACGCTGCAGACGTACATCCTGCAGCTGCGCCGGATGCTGAGTGCGGCGATGGGCCCCGAGGTGGCGGCCACCGCCAAGGACGTGCTGGCCACCCGGCACGGCGGGTACCTGCTGCAGATCCCCACCGAAGCGGTGGACGTCTTCGTCTACGAGCGGCTGATCGCCGAGGGGCAGACGGCGTTCGAGGACGGCAAGGACGCGACCGCGGCCGGGCTGCTGCGCCAGGCCCTGGAGCTGTGGCAGGGACCGGCGCTGGTCGACGTCAAGGTCGGCCCGGTGCTGGAGATCGAGGTGATGCGGCTGGCGCAGAGCCGGCTGGTGGCCCAGGAGCGCCGGATCGACGCCGAACTGCGGCTGGGCCGGCACGTGGAGATGATCGCCGAGCTGACCGACCTGATCGCCCGTCACCCGCAGCACGAGGGCCTGCACTCGCAGGCCATGGTGGCGCTGTACCGGTCGGGGCGGCAGGCCGCAGCGCTGGACGTCTATCGGCGGATGCGGCGGCGGCTGATCGAGGAGCTGGGGGTGGAGCCGTCCCCGCAACTCCAGCGGATGCACCAGGCGATGCTGGCCGTCGACCCGCGGCTGGACGTGGTCGCCGGACCGCGCCGCACCACCACGTTCGACCTGTACGCCGCGTGAGGAAGGCCCCGGGCGGGGCCGGCACCGCGCACCGGTCGCGGTACGCGTGGTGCACGGTGTGCTCGCCCGGGACCCTGGAAGGCGGTGCGGGGGTGCGTTCCGGACCCTTTCCGGTGTCCGGTCGGCCCGGTCAGCCGGTGCGGGCCACCAGGCGCGGCGCCGACGGGGACGGACCGTGCGGTGCCTCGTGGCGGGCCATCAGGATCGACCGCTGCAGGCGGGCCAGCGCCGGCGAGGGCTCCAGGCCGAGTTCGGTCACCAGCGTCGTGCGGAGCCGCTGGTAGACATCCAGTGCCTCGCCGCGGCGACCCGAGCGGTGCAGGGCCAGCATGAACTGGCCGTGCAGCGACTCGTGCATCCGGTGCTGGTTGACCAGCACCGTCAGTTCCGGGAGCAGTTCACGGTGCCGGCCCAGCTTCAGGTCGGCCTCGATCCGCTGGTCGAGCGCGCACAGCCGGGTCTCCTCCAGCCGTCTCGCCTCCATCCCGATCCGCAGGCCCACCGGGATGTCGGTGAGCGCCGGGCCGTTCCACAGCGCCAGTGCCTTGGCCAGCGCGCGGGCCGCGCCGACGAAGTCCTCCGCGTCCATGGCCCGGTAGCCGACCGCCGCGAGGGTCGCGAACTGCCGGTAGTCCACGGTGCCGCCGAGGGTGTTGAGCCGGTATCCGCCGGGCACGGTGGCCAGCACGTCCTTCGCGTTGCCGGCCGCACCGCCCTCGCCGTGCGCCAGGGCCTGCTCGATCAGGTCGCGCAACTGCAGGATGTAGGTCTGCAGCGTGGTGCGGGCGCTGCGGGGCACTTTGGCGCCCCACAACTCCTCCACCAGCGATCCGACCGGGACCACATGGTCGGCGTGCAGAGCCAGGAGCGCCAGGACTTGCCGCGGCTTGGGCGCCGTCGGCACGATCGAGACGTCGTTCTCTCGTACGGCCAGCGCGCCAAGCACTTCGATATCCATATTATTTCCCCCATGAGTTCAGGCGTCAGCCCGGGGCTTCAGCCTGAGAGCATGGCGTCGCCGGGGGCTCTGCTCTGCTGCAGCCTCCGATAAAAAAACAGCTCGCCCGGTTCGTCAATACGCGGCGGGAAACACCCCGCGCCATGGACGATATCCAGACAGCCGCATTTCAAACTGCCGTTTGGCAGCCGTTCATGCGGCCTGGCCGAACCCTTCGGTTGAACTTCACCTTCCGTGCGTACACCGCTCTGACCTGCAGAAAGCGAGCGGGCGCGGAAGTCCGGATCCGCTCTGCGCCGGCAAGTGCCAGGGACAGCAGACCGGACCGTGGTGGCGGCGGTCTGGATCCGGCCGCAACGCGGCATGAAATCCCGGCATGATGCCGGTGGAAACCGGCATCATGCCGACATCGCGCTATCGGGAACCCGTCGACAACGGACCGGGAACCCGCCGGGAAGCCGCCGGGAACGCTTCAGGAAAAATCCCCGCGTTCACCCCGGCAGCCGGTTCCGGATTGACCCCACTGACAGCGGCTTGCCGCATTTGCGCGTGACCGGGACCAGCTCGGAACGCCGGCTTCCTCCCGGCGGACCCGTCAGGTGTGGGTGAAGCCGGAGGCGGCGTCGTGCGCGGGCGGGGTGGTGGTGAGCCGGGTGACCGCCTTGCCGAGGGCGGCGAGGAGGGACTCGGCCAGGTCGAGGCTGAAGCCCTCGCGGACCACGATGCGCAGGACGGCGATCTCCTCGGCGTTCGGCGGCATGGTGTACGCAGGCACCTGCCAGCCGTCGCGGCGCAGTTCGTCGGAGACGTGGAAGACCGTGAACCTGCTCGGGTCGTTCAGCTTGAACGAGACCACCGGGATGTCGGTGCCGTCGCTGATCACCTCGAAGGCGTCGATCTTCGCGATGCCGTCGGCGAGGAAGTGCGCGGTGTCCCGCAGCCCCTCCATGACCTTGGTGTAGCCCTCGCGGCCGAGCCGGACGAAGTTGTAGTACTGCCCGACGACCTGGTTGCCGGGGCGGGAGAAGTTGAGGGTGAAGGTCGGCATGTCGCCGCCCAGGTAGTTGACGTGGAAGACCAGGTCCTCGGGCAGGTCCTCGGCCGAGCGCCACACGACGAACCCTATGCCGGGGTAGGTGAGGCCGTACTTGTGGCCGGAGACGTTGATCGACTTCACCTGCGGGAGCCGGAAGTCCCACTCCAGGTCCGGGTGGAGGAAGGGTGCGACGAAGCCGCCCGACGCGGCGTCCACGTGGATCGCGATGTCGGTGCCGTGCTCGGCGTTGTACGCCACGACCTTGTCGTGGATCTCCTTGATGGGCTCGAACTCGCCGGTGTGCGTGGTGCCCAGGATCGGCACGACGCCGATGGTGTTCTCGTCGACGTAGCTCATGGTCTCGTCGGCGTCGACGGTGAACCGGTCGTTCGCCACCGGCACGTAGCGCGGCTCGACGTCCCAGTAGCGGCAGAACTTCTCCCACACCACCTGGACGTTGGAGCCCATCACCAGGTTCGGGCGGTCCGCGGGCAGTCCGGCCGCCTGCCGGCGCTGGCGCCACTTCCACTTCATGGCGAGACCGCCGAGCATGACCGCCTCGGAGGAGCCTATGGTGGACACGCCGACCGCGTCGCCCGTCGAGGGCGCGTGGAAGAGGTTCGCGACGATGTTGACGCAGCGCCGCTCGATCTCCGCGGTCTGCGGGTACTCGTCCTTGTCGATCATGTTCTTGTCGAACGTCTCGGCCATGAGTTTCTCGGCCTCGGGGTCCATCCACGTCGTCACGAACGTGGCCATGTTGAGCCGGGAGCTTCCGTCCAGCAGCAGCTCGTCGTGGATCATGCGGTAGACCGCCTGGGGCGCCGTCTCCTGGTCGGGCAGCCTGTTCTTCGGCACCTGCACGCATCCCAAGCGCCTGGTGTACGCCGGGTCGATCAGTGCTTCGCTGCTGTCGTGACGGTGTACCACGATCACTCCCACGTTGAATTGCTGATTTTCAGCGGCCCAGCATGCCAGCCTGGCCTGGGCGCGCCGAGCCGGGGCCCGCCGGTGCCACGCCGGTGCCGGAAGGACCGCCGCCTGCCCTGACTGACGCGACCCCGGCCGGGCCGGTTCACCCGGTCGCCGTGGGATGCACCACTGTCACCGTCCGCGACCGGCGCGCGGCCACCGCTCTGCCTGGGTGACGCACGCCGCCGCGAACCTCACCTCTGCCAGGTCCAGTCCGCGACCTCCGGCATGTCGGTGCCCTGGGCGCGGATCCAGTCGTGGTGGCGCAGCCGGGCGTCCTCCATGCGCTGGCGCACGGGGGCGGCGGCCACGGCGAGACCGGGAACCCGGTCGATGACGTCCATCACCAGCCGGTAGCGGTCGAGGTCGTTGCGGACCACCATGTCGAAGGGCGTGGTGGTGGTGCCGATCTCCTTGTAGCCGCGGACGTGCAGGTTGGCGTGACCGGTACGGGGGTAGGCGAGGCGGTGGATCAGCCACGGGTAGCCGTGATAGGCGAAGATCACCGGCCTGTCCGCGGTGAACAGGGCGTCGTACTGCGGATCGGACATGCCGTGCGGGTGCTCGTCCTGCGGCAGCAGCCGCGCAAGGTCGACGACGTTGACGACGCGGACCGCGAGCCGCGGCAGATGGGCGCGGAGCAACTGGGCGGCGGCCAGCACCTCCAGGGTGGGGACGTCGCCCGCGCAGGCGAGGACCACGTCCGGTTCGCGCAGCCCGTCCTCGGTGCCGGCCCAGTCCCAGATGCCCGCGCCGCGGGCGCAGTGGGCGCGGGCGGCATCCATGTCCAGCCAGTCGAAGCAGGGTTGCTTGCCGGCGACGACGACGTTGACGTAGTCCTTCGACTTCAGGATGTGCTCGGCCGTGGACAGCAGGGTGTTGGCGTCCGGCGGCAGGTAGACCCGCACGGCCTCGGGCGACTTGTTGAGGATGTGGTCGATGAAGCCCGGGTCCTGGTGCGAGAAGCCGTTGTGGTCCTGGCGCCACACATGGGACGTGAGCAGGTAGTTGAGCGAGGCGATGGGGCGCCGCCAGGGCAGCCGCCGGGTGGTGCGCAGCCACTTGATGTGCTGGTTCACCATCGAGTCCACGATGTGCACGAACGCCTCGTAGCAGGAGAACATCCCGTGCCTGCCGGTGAGCAGGTAGCCCTCCAGCCAGCCCTGGCAGGTGTGTTCGGAGAGGATCTCCATCACCCGGCCGTGCCGGTCGAGGTTCTCGTCCACGGGCAGGGTCTCCGCCTGCCACGCCTTGCCGGTGGCGCCGTAGACGGCCTGCAGGCGGTTGGAGGCGGTCTCGTCCGGGCCGACCAGCCGGAAGTCCCGGCGGTCCGCGGTGCCGGCCATCACCTGTTCCAGCAACTCTCCCAGTACGCGGGTGGGTTCGTGCAGGGTGGTGCCGGGCTTGTCGACCGCGACGGCGAACCGTTCGAGTTCGGGCACGGGCAGTTCGCGCAGCAGCAGGCCGCCGTTGGTGTGCGGGTTGCTGCCGAGCCGGCGGTCGCCGTCGGGGACGCACGCGAGCACCTGGTCGCGCGGCCGCCCCTGGGCGTCGAAGAGTTCCTGCGGCCGGTAGGAGCGCAGCCACTCCTCCAGCTGGCGCAGGTGGGCGGGGTTGGTCCGCACCTCGGAGAGCGGCACCTGGTGGGCGCGCCAGGTCCCCTCCACCGGCAGCCCGTCGACCGTCGCGGGGCCCGTCCAGCCCTTGGGCGTGCGCAGCACGATGACCGGCCAGCGGGGCCGCTCGGTGGCGCCGTGCTCGCGGGCCGCGCGCTGGAAGGCCGCGATGCGGTCCAGCGAGGTGTCCATGGCGGCGGCCATCAACTGGTGCACCTGCAAAGGATCGTCGCCGGTGACGTGGATCGGGTCGTGGCCGTAGCCGCGGAGCAGGTCGTCGAGTTCGTCCTCGGGCAGCCGCGCCAGGACGGTCGGGTTGGCGATCTTGTAGCCGTTGAGGTGCAGGATCGGCAGGACCGCGCCGTCGTGGACGGGGTCGAGGAACTTGTTGCCGTGCCAGGACGCGGCCAGCGGGCCGGTCTCGGCCTCGCCGTCGCCGATGACGCAGGCCACCACGAGGCCGGGGTTGTCGAAGGCGGCACCGTAGGCGTGCGACAGGGAGTAGCCGAGCTCGCCGCCCTCGTGGATCGATCCGGGCGTCTCCGGGGCGACGTGCGACGGGACCCCGCCGGGGAAGGAGAACTGCTTGAACAGCTTCGCCATGCCGCCGGCGTCCCGGGTGATGTCGGGGTAGGTGGCGGTGTAGCTGCCCTCCAGCCAGGAGTTGGCCAGCACCGCGGGCCCGCCGTGACCCGGCCCCCACACGCAGATCGCGTCGAGGTCGCGGGCCTGGACGACCCGGTTGAGGTGGGTGTGGACGAGGTTCAGGCCCGGTGAGGTGCCCCAGTGCCCGAGCAGCCGCGGCTTGACGTGCTCGGGGGCCAGCGGTTCGGCGAGCAGCGGGTTGTCCAGCAGGTAGATCTGGCCCACCGCGAGGTAGTTCGCGGCGCGCCAGTGCGCGTCCAGGGCCCGGACCTCGTCGTCGGACAGCGGGGCGGGGAGGGAGGCATCGGACATTCTCGTCTCCAGACTGACGGTCGGTCGGTCGTGGTTCAACGGCGAAGGGCCGCGGCAGGACCCGGGGGCGGGGCGGACGGTCCGGGGGCGACGGGCGGATGCGCGGTAGGGCGCACCCTGGAGCCTGCCGGGCCGGGCCCGTGAAAGGCCGGGCCAAAGGGCGCGCCC
Source organism: Streptomyces sp. NPDC020917 (assembly GCF_044333795.1). Taxonomy (NCBI): domain Bacteria; kingdom Bacillati; phylum Actinomycetota; class Actinomycetes; order Kitasatosporales; family Streptomycetaceae; genus Streptomyces; species Streptomyces sp. NPDC020917. Next base: position 7,482 of record NZ_JBIRRR010000048.1, read on the forward strand.
TGAGGGGCCGTACGCTTCTCAGGGCTTGAGCAGGGCGTCCATGGCCCGGCCGAATATCACCCGGCCGGCCGAGGCCGTGACGGCGTCCAGCACCCGCGGCACGCCCCGCACCCGCAGATCCTCGCGCCAGCTTACGAGCGACCCGGGGCCGCCGTCACGGTCCGGCCGCACATCGATCTCCGCCCAGCCGGTGACCAGGCGCCCGGTCTTCTCCAGCCGGCAGTGGCGCCCGGGCTGCCACACGGTGACACGCATCGGGTCGTCGAAGCCGAGCGGCCCGACACCGGTACGCGCCACGATCACGGTCCCGGGCCCGGACGGCGGCGGGGTGCGCACGGTCATCGTCGTCAGCGGCACGGTGGCGGTGTGCCGCTCCCAGGCCGTCATCCGCCGCCACGCCTCGGCGGGCGGCAGCGGGGACACACGCTCGATCTCGAACAGGGGCACGCAGCCAGGCTAGGCGCGACGCCCCGCGGGCCCACACGAGGCACACCGCCAGGGACGCGATAGGTGCGGGCAGCTCGAAAGGTGAACGGATCGGCTGAATCGGCTGAACGTGATCGGTTGCCGTAGTCCGCGGGGTGGACGAATCGGCTGAACGTGATCGGTTGCCGTAGTCCGCGGGGTGGACGAATCGGCTGAAGGTGATCGGTTGCCGTAGTCCGCAGAGTGGACGTCCTGGCCCTTATTGCCGCGCCCTCGCCTCCGGGCCCTTAGATCCGGTGTCTG
>NZ_JBIRRR010000049.1:0-6926 GCF_044333795.1 Streptomyces sp. NPDC020917
GCGACGGCATCAAGAACCCCGTGCACGACACGTAGATGATCGCGTCGATGTCACGCGCCGTCACCTCCGCGTTCGCCAACGCCTCCTCGACCACCGGCGGGCAGCGCCGCTTGGACTCCACCTCATAGATCCGGTTGCGTTCCTCGAACCCCGGATGCCGCAGCGTCTGCTCGATCGGCTGCACGATGTGCCGCTTCTTCACCCCGGTGTTGCGGATCAACCGCAACGCCAACTCCAACTGCGGCTTACCGGCATGCGCGCGCTGCGCAAACTCCAGAGTCTCTTCCACAGTGATGATGTGTTCCGGCGCGGTCATCGCCGGCTTGCAGAGCCTCGCCATTATCCGGAATCCACTTCCTCGAAGAGCCTGGACGGCACGGTCGGTGGAACGCCCCTGCGGCAGGCCGCTCATGGGCACTGCCGCAACGCCGGTGAACCCCGGGCAGCACGACCTTGCGCCCGGGCGTGGCCGGGTGCGGGGACATGGGGCGGGCTGCGCCAAGGACGGCTGCAGCCGGCTGCCGTGGATCACCGGCTGCCGGTGGGATCACCGGCAGGGGCTCGGCCCGGGAGAACACCGCGGGCCGGCGGTCACACCACTGGATGCGCTGCCGTGCGAGATGTTTTCGGGCAGGCAAGGTGTGCGGGAATCGTGACACGTGCGGGCCGCCCACGCCAACACCCCACCAGGTGACCCAGGTCACATCCCTCACGGGTTTTTCCCAGGTGCCCAAGGGGGCCGGCAATTCACCGGCGGTGCGTCAAGTGCCCTGGCCCGGCGGCCGTTTCGAGCCCCGGGACAGGCGCGGTGCGCGGGCGCGGCGCCTTACGCTGCGCGGCAGGTGTTCCGGTGGCCGTTCACCGTTTCTCGAGGTGTTCTCAAGCGCGTTCGGCGGCTGTTTCGGGAAAACCCACCCGCGTCTGGCGGCGGTGATAGCAGCTGACCACCGTAACGAGCATGCTGCTGGGAACGTCGGGCAGGAAGTCGCGGCCGCCGGTGGTGGCCAGGCGGGCCAGCAGTGCCAGTAGGAGCCGGTCCCCGTCGCGTCCAACGGCCTGTGGTTCCGCTTCCGTCGCCATGGCGGGGAAGGTAACAGCACCGCGACGCCCGGGAACAGGCCGTCTGCAACCGGGCGGCCTTCACGACACCCCCGGTACTGGAAGAGCGGTGGAGGAATACTCGACGCCCTCTGGTGCCCGCATGGAAAACCACTCCACTTCGCCTCGTGCCAGGCCCCGGAAAACACAGGGAAGCCGGCGGTGACGGCTTTGCTGCAAGCATCGCCTGCGCTCGCAGGGCGCGGCCGACCCGTTACGGAGGATGGAATGGACGTCAAGGTCCTGGGTGCGCTTCAAGCCGAGGTCGGCGGGTGCTCGATCGTGCCCAGCGCCGGCAAGCCCCGCCAGATCCTGGCGCTGCTGGCCCTGGCCCCCGGCCGGGTCGTGCCGGTGGCCACGCTGATGGAGGAGGTGTGGGGCACCGAACCCCCCTCCAGTTCCCTGGCCACACTGCAGACCTACATCCTGCAACTGCGCCGCATGCTCGCCACCGCGCTGGAGTCCGCCTCGCCGGGCCGGCTGCCCGCCACGGCCAAGGACGTCCTCGCCACCCGCTACGGCGGGTACAGCCTGCAGATCCCCGCGCAGGCCGTGGACGCCTACCGCTACGAGCTCCTGGTCGCCGACAGCCGGCAGGCCGTCGAGGACGGAGGGGACGCCGACGCCGCACGGCTGCTGCGGCGGGCCCTGGACCTGTGGCAGGGCCAGGCCCTGGTCGACGTGCGTGTCGGCCCCGTCCTGCAGATCGAGGTGACCCGGCTGGAGCAGAGCCGGCTGGTGGCCCAGGAACGCCGGATCGACGCCGAACTGCGGCTGGGCCGGCACGTCGAACTGATCGCCGAACTCACCGACCTGATCGCCCGCCACCCCCAGCACGAGGGCCTGCACTCCCAGGCCATGGTGGGCCTGTACCGGTCGGGGCGGCCCGCGGCCGCACTGGACGTCTACCGGCGGCTGCGCCAGCGCCTGATCGACGAACTCGGCGTGGAACCGTCCCCGCAACTGCAGCGCATGCACCAGGCGATGCTCGCCCTCGACCCCCGCCTGGACATCGGCGCCGACACCCGCCGCACCTCCACCTTCGACCTGTACTCCGCATAACCGGCCGCCACCTGCCGTACCGGCGGGCGGCGTTGCGGCAGGTACGGGCCGGCGGGCCCGGGTGCCGAAGGCTCCTGGCACCCGGGCCCGCCGGCCGGACGCATCCCCTGGGGCAGGGACGCGAGGGTCACCACGGTGGCGGGAGCGTCACACGGTGCGGGCGACCAGGCGGCGGCGGTGCGCGCCGTCGCCGGCGGCCGCCGTCCTGGGCGGGGGAACCGCCGCCGCCCCGTCCGCTGGTGCTGCCGTGGCCGGCCCCGGTGCGGTGGCGGTCGCGGCCGGTGGTGGGGCGTCGACGCGGGCCATCAGGATCGAGCGTTGCAGGCGGGCGAGCGCGGCCGAGGGTTCCAGGCCCAGCTCGGTCACCAGCGTGGTCCGCAGCCGCTGGTAGACATCCAGTGCCTCGCCGCGGCGGCCCGAGCGGTGCAGGGCCAGCATGAACTGCCCGTACAGCGACTCGTGCATCCGGTACTGGTTGACCAGCACCGTCAGTTCCGGGAGCAGTTCACGGTGCCGGCCCAGCTTCAGGTCGGCCTCGATCCTTTGGTCCAGCACCGACAGCCGGGCCTCCTCCAGGCGCCTGGCCTCCATGTCGATGCGGATGCCGGCCTGCACGTCGGTGAGGGCCGACCCGCTCCACAACGCCAGCGCGTCGGCCAGCCGGCGGGCCGCCGCGCCGTAGTCCTCGGCGTCCATGGCCCGGTAGCCGGCTCCCGCGCGGCGTTCGAACTCCCGGAAGTCGACGCTTCCCTCCCGCGTCTCCAGCCGGTAGCCGCCCGGCACGGTGGCCAGGATGTCCTTGGCCGTGCACCCGCGTCGCTCGCCGTGGGCCAGGGCCTTGTCGATCAGTTCCCGCAACTGCAGCACATAGGTCTGCAAGGTGGTGCGTGCGCTGCGCGGCGGTGTGCTGCCCCACAGCTCCTCGACCAGCGCGGTCACCGTGACCACCTGGTCGGCGTGCAGGGCCAGCAACGCCAGCACCTGCCTGGGTTTGGGCGCCGTCGGCACGATCGACACGCCGGCCTCGCGTACCGACAACGCGCCCAGCACTTCAATGTCCACGTTTCTCCCCCGTGAGTTCAGGCAAGAGACCGGTGTTGGGCCGTACACGCTCGCGCCGCCGGGCCCCGTGCTCTGCTTGATACTTGGACACCCCGATAAAAAAACAGCACTGTCGGTTTGTCAATTACAGGGCCGCTGCCCCGCCACCGGAACGGCGGCATCCGGCCACCCCTCCTCGAACCGGCGTTCGCCCACCCCCCGCCCCGGCCAGGACAAAGCGCAGGCTGAGCGTGAAGTTCCGTTTCCGCGGTGCACCGAGCAGCGCAAACAAGCGGGAAGGGAAGTCCTAATAGCGCGGGCCGAATCCAGTGGAATGTGCCCGGCCCGGTCGCACCCGGTGCGGCGAACGCAAGGCGTGCACGCGAACGCCGGTGGTGTGCCATTCACCGGGTAATCGCATCCGGTGCGTGAAGGGTTTACCGGCCGGAAGCGGCGGCTGCGCTCACTGCGGGGGGTTGCCGTGCTTGCGCGAGGGCAGATCCGCGTGCTTGGTGCGCAGCATCGCCAGGGAGTCGATGAGCACCGCGCGGGTGTCGGCGGGGTCGATCACGTCGTCGACCAGGCCGCGCTCAGCCGCGTAGTAGGGGTGCATCAACTCGGCCTTGTACTCCTTGACCATCTTCTGCCGCATCGCCTCGGGGTCGTCGGCCTCGGCGATCTGCCGGCGGAAGACCACGCCGGCCGCGCCCTCGGCGCCCATCACGGCGATCTCGTTGGTCGGCCAGGCATAGGTGAGGTCGGCGCCGATGGACTGGCTGTCCATCACGATGTACGCGCCGCCGTACGCCTTGCGCAAGATCAGCGAGATCCGCGGCACGGTCGCGTCGCAGTAGGCGTACAGGAGTTTCGCGCCGTGGCGGATGATCCCGCCGTGCTCCTGGCCGACGCCGGGCAGGAACCCGGGCACGTCCAGGAGGGTGACCAGGGGAATGTTGAAGGCGTCGCACATCTGCACGAACCGGGCGGCCTTCTCCGACGCCTCGATGTCCAGCACACCGGCCAGGACCTGCGGCTGGTTGGCGACGATGCCCACGACCTGCCCGTCCAGGCGGGTCAGGGCGCAGATGACGTTGCGGGCGAAGTGCTCGTGGACCTGAAGGTACTCGCCGTCGTCGACGATCTCCTCGATGACCTTGCCCATGTCGTAGGGGCGGTTGCCGTCGGCCGGGACCAGGTCGAGCAGGACCTGGCTCGCGCGGTCGGTCGGATCGGTGCCGGACGTGCGGGGGGGTTCCTGGCGGTTGTTCTGCGGGAGCATCGACAGCAGGTAGCGGACCTCGGCCAGGCAGGACTGCTCGTCGTCGTACGCGAAGTGGGCCACCCCGCTGGTGGCCGCGTGGACGTCCGCGCCACCGAGCCCGTTGTGGGTGATGTCCTCCCCGGTGACGGCCTTGACGACGTCGGGACCGGTGATGAACATCTGCGAGGTGTGGCGGACCATGAACACGAAGTCGGTCAGCGCCGGACTGTAGGCCGCGCCGCCCGCGCACGGGCCGAGCATCACCGAGATCTGCGGGATGACCCCGGAGGCGGCGGTGTTGCGCTGGAAGATCCCCCCGTACCCGGCCAGCGCCGAGACACCCTCCTGGATACGGGCGCCGGCACCGTCGTTCAGCGAGACCAGCGGCGCACCGGCCGCGATCGCCATGTCCATGATCTTGTGGATCTTCGCGGCGTGGGCCTCGCCCAGCGCCCCGCCGAAGATCCGGAAGTCGTGCGCGTAGACGAACACGGTACGGCCGTCCACGGTGCCCCAGCCGGTGATCACCCCGTCGGTGTGCGGGCGTTTGGCCTCCAGGCCGAAACCCGTCGCCCGGTGCCGCCGCAACTGCCCCACCTCGTGGAAGGAGTCCTCGTCCAGCAGCAGGTCGATCCGCTCCCGCGCGGTCAGCTTGCCCTTGGCCTTCTGGCGGGCGGTGGCGGACGCGTCCACCCCCTCGGCGATCTGCCGTTTCAGGCTGGACAGTTCCTCGACGCCACTGCGCATCCGGTCCTCCCCCAGCTCCTGGGGAATGTCGTTCACAACGGTCACGGCGTGTGTCTCCCTCGTGGTCGGGCCCGAAACCGGCGAGACCCCGCGCACCACCACCCCCTGACACCCGGGAAACGCAACCGGCCCGCACAAGCAAGGCCGCGGTGCGCGCTGCCCGACCAAAAAAAGAAGAGGGGTGGTAGTGCGCCGAACCCGCTGGACTTCTCGTGGCGGCGGCGCCCTTCAGCGCCAGCTGTGCGGGGAGCGGTAGGCGGCCGGCGGCCGGCCCGGACGCCACTGCGGAACGTGGGGGACCGAACCCGCGGCAGGCTCCACCTGCCGAACGGCCAGCCGCGACAGCAGCACCGCGGTCACCGCCGCCAGCTCCTCACTGCCGGCCACCTGGCCGCGCACCACACGGATCACCACCTCGGCGCCGCCACCGGATACGGCACTGTCCTCATCGAACCCGCAGTCGGTGTCGCTCATGCCAGCTCCCCTTCTCTTGCGGCAACCGTCCGGCATGACGCTCAAGGGAAACTGTGGAAGCGCTAAAAGAACGCTGGGCCCACCCCCGGCCCGCCCCGCACCCGCAACCGTGACCGGGGCCATGATGGGGGCCGCGGCGGGGGGCCGCGAGCGGTACCCGGGGCGGGGCTAGGCGTGGCCGGCGCGGGTCACCGAGGCCAGGACCCGCTCGGGCGCGGCCGCCAGCCACGGCAGGACCAGCGCCCAAAAACGCGCCACCCGCTCCACCGACGACCACTCCCCGTCGACCATCGCGATCACCTCGAACCCGATCGTGGCCGCCACGACCGCCGTCGTCGCGTCATCGGCCGACACCCCTTGCGCCAACTCCCCCTCGGCCTGCGCGGTCAGCACCAGCTCGTGGACGTAGCCGCGCCACCAGCGCAGCATCTCCGCCTCACTCTTGCGCGAGGGATCCACACTCAGCTTGAACCCCGCCCGCACCACCGGATCGTCATCGGCGGCCGCGAGCAGCCCCAGCACCGTGTGCACCAGACACTGCAACGCCGACCCCGTCGCACCACGACACTCCCGCGCCAGCTCCCGCACACACTGCGCCGCCTCGGACTCCACCGCCTTGGCCATGTCGTCCTTACCGGCGAAGTGGAAGTGCAAAGCGCCCGCGCTCACCCCCGCACGCTTACAGATCGCGGAAAGGGAGGCCACGGCATACGCATCGGTGGCGAACACCTCGGCAGCCGCACGGATCAGCGCTTGACGCGTCCGTACCGCTCGCTCTTGCTTGGCCATCACGCCTCCTTTGCCTGGCCTTGGGAGCATAAGCAAACCGCACAATTGGTATTTTCACCAGATCGGGTCCGGCTGAATTCAGACAACCGGCCGCACCACGGCAGCACCCCCAAAACCGCCAGGTCACCCCGCCTGACCTGCCCCCCCACAACCACACACAGCACGGCAAACACCCCTACCCGCACCGGCGCATTCCCGCCCCGAACCGGGCCCTTGGGCCCGCCCGGCACACCTCACAAACCCGCCGCCGCCCCCACCCGGACACCCACCCCGACACCACCAGCAGGAGCAGCCGGCAAGTCCACCACCACACCCCGAACCCGAACCGGGACCGGGGCCGAGGCCGAGGCCGAGGCCGAGGCCGGGGCCGGGGCCGGGGCCGAGGCCGGGTTCGGGGTCGGGCTTGGGGCCGAGGCTGGGACTGGGGCCGAGGCTGGGGTAGGACTTGGGGTTG
>NZ_JBIRRR010000050.1:0-6637 GCF_044333795.1 Streptomyces sp. NPDC020917
CCCGTGCTTCGCACGGGGGTTGCATCCGCTTTGCGGATGCCGGCCCTTCGGGCCTGACTGGGCTTCCGCTTCGCTTCAGCCCAGTTGTGGCGCTAACGCGCCTTCAGGTCAGGTCCGCTTCGCGTCCCTTGACGGACCTTCAGCTTCGCCTTCGGCCCTCTGTGGCCCGCTGGCGCGGGCCTCGCTGGCTACGATGCGGGGGTGGCTGAGGATTGTGTGTCAGGTTGATCTCTCTTGCCTTCATGGAGTACGGGTGCTTCCTTAGCCTAAAAGTTTCTGAGAATTCGAATTCTCCCCTCCTCCCTACGGGACGCAAGGACCCAGTCATCTGGTGCTGAGTGAGGTGATGTCAGTTACCGCTTGCTGTAGGAGATTTGCCTAGAACGGCCGAGCGTACGGGCGGTCCTTCACCCGGTCGTAAATTCTGCGCAGCCACGGCTGCCGGACGGCGGGGAGCCGCGCCAGCGTGTAGAGGAAGACTCCCCAGTCGGGCCGGAACACTCCCCACGGATGCATCGGCAGTGGATCGTCGCGGAGGACGCCGTCGGGCAGCCCACCTGCTGCGGGCACGGGCAACGGTTCCTTGTGGAAGGCCAGGTGCATCCACACGTCGGCAGGGAGGGGCACTGTCCTCGCGCTGCTGGGCGGCTGCCACGCTTCCCCTGTCCGCGGATGCCGCGGAACGAGCAGGATGTCCGGGTCAGGCCCCGGGGCAGGCAGGCCCGGGCCGGCCAACGCCGCCGTCTTCGCCGGCGGCTCCTTAGGGAGCAGGGTGTCGAGCGTGCGGCGGAGGGTGTCCGCGGCCAGGCCGTCGGGGACGGTCACGGGTGTGCCGTCCGAGGTTGCCAGGAGGTGGGCCAGCGCTACGCCGGCTGCCGCAGCCCATTGCGGGCTCCAGGCGCCGGAGGGGTCGACCGCCGGGGTGGGATGCACCTCGGTCGCCAGCGCTTGCCAGTCGGCTGTCCGGGGTGCGGGGTCGTCGGCGGGGATGCGGCGCACTGCGGGCGGCGCGAAGCGCACGGCCTGCCAGAGCGAGCAGTCGTCGATGCGAGTCGCCACGGGCTGTCCGCAGTGCTCGCAGGCGAGATTCGGGCCGTCGCGCCCGTCGAGCCCGCAGCAGTAGCCGTCGCAGCGCTCCGGTATCAGGACGGTGCCGCGGGTGTCACCGGGCGCAATGATGATCGTTCCCGGGTCGCCGAACGGCAGCGAGTACACCGGGGCGAACACCCCACGGGCTGCCGCTTCGTCCTCGTCGACCTCGCTCCAGCGCCGCCAGGGAGGCCCGAACGGCTCCGGGTCGACCGTGTACGTCCCCGTCTCCATGAGCACCGGCAGCAGGCCGTGTCCCCACGTCTGGCGTGCATGGACGGGAAGTGCGACCTGCGACAGCGGGGCGCTGAGCACGGCGTCGCACACCACACACGCGAACACCGTCATGCGCCCTCCCCCGCCCTGGACATGCGGAGTATCCCGGCTCCGCGATCACCGGCCAACAGGTTTTAGCTGCCGCGGTGATCGGCCGACGGCTCCTCACCGGCGCGAGACTCCAGCCGGACAATCAGGCGAGCTGGGTGACGGGGGTGGTGTCGTCGGTCCAGTCGCCGTCGAACAGTGAGGCGATCAGGGTGGCGTGGTCGGCGGGGAGCTGGCCGGTGCGGTGCTTGGTGCGGGCCTTGGCGAGCCAGGGCCCGATCTTGACGGTGTCGCCGTCGACGAGGATCTCCTCGCGGGCGGTGGGGGGTCGGCCTTCGCGGACGATGAACAGCTCGAGGAGCTGGACGGTCTGGGCGAAGGTCCGGCGGGCCTTGGAGGGCGTCTTGAGGGGGTTGGTGGCGGGGGTGAGGCCGAGGTCGGTGAGGAGCTGCTGCTGGCCGGGGTCGAGGGTGGTGAAGGTGGTGAGCTGGCGGTGGAGCCAGCGGCCGATCTTGACCGTGCCGATGACGGTGTCGGCTTGGAGGGCGGCGGGGTTGTGGCCGGCGGCGAGGTGGGCGCGGAGCAGGTGGTATTTGCGGTGCCAGTCGGGGCCGTGGGGCAGGCGCCAGTGGGGGTCGATGGCGTCGAGGTCGGCGGTGCGGGCCGGGTCGAGGCGGCTGTTGGCGGCCAGTGAGCGTTGTTCGGCGAGGAAGGATCCGCCGGGGGCGGTGACGGGGATGGCGAGGTGGCCGTGCGCTTGGTGGTAGTCGGCGGCGGTGGTGAGCTGGGCGCGCCAGGTGGCGTCGTGTTTGTCCCAGATCATGTCGAGGGCGTCGAGTTCGGCGATCCAAGCGGCGTCGGCGGGGTCGTGGGGGTTGAGGCGGCCGGTGCGGCGGGCGTCGCGCATGCCGGTGATGAAGGAGCCCAGGTTGTAGCCGGTGGGGTCGGTGTAGTCGGTGGGGACGTCGAGGTGGCCGTGGTCGTCGTGGAAGGCCTGGGCGGAGGCGAGGCCTTCGCGGCGGGGGCGGGAATCGGCGGCGCGGGGGTCGAAGGAGACCAGGTCCATGGCGCGGGCGATTCGTTCGGGCTGGACGGTGAAGTCGAAGTGCCAGCGGTGCGCGATCAGCTCGCGGGTCTCCTGGGGGAGGCGATTGGTCTTGTTCGGGAGGCGTTCGGCGATGCGGTGGTCGTGGCTGGCCAGCGCGGTGGCAATCGCCCAGACCGGCTCGTAGGAGGTGCCGAGGATGTCGGTCGGGTTCGCGGCGGGTGGGATGTAGGCGGGGATGACCAGGCTGGCGACCTTGCCGGCCTGGGCGGGTTGGCGCAGGGCGCGGCCGAGGGCCTGGACGACGCGGATGACGCTGCGGGAGACGTCCGCGAAGACGACCGCATCCACGCTGGGGATGTCGACGCCCTCGGCGACGACCTTGGCGTTCGCCATGATCGCGCACGGGGCCTGGGCGAAGCGGGCGAAGACCTCGGCGCGCTCCGCTGGGGTGTGGTCGCCGTCGACGTAGAGCGTCAGCGGGTCGAGGTCCGGGCACAGCTCGGGGGCGGTGGTGCGGAGCAGGCGCAGGGTGTGGCCGAGCTCGCGGGTGAACCTTTTGGCGTCGGCGACGAGCTGGAAGTACACCAGGACCCGCTTGAGGTGGTGTTCGGCCATGGTCTTCAGCACGGCCAGGTGCAGGGCCGTGGTGCGCAACGCATCTCCAACCCCTCCCCCGGCCCCAAGGGTGGTGGGGAGGGCCAGGCGGGTGCGGAGCTCCTCGTCGCTGATGGTCGGCACGATCACCCGGTAGTCCGCCAGGACGCCGTCGGCGACCGCCTGGGCGAGCGGGTACTCGAAGATCTCCTTGCCATAGACGGGCTCGGAGTCCATCGAATTCGCCGACGCATCCACATCCGACTCAGCAAGCCGGCGGCGGCGCGGGCGGCGCACGTCCGCGGACTCCGCCAGATCCGGACCACCGAAGATGCGCGGGGTGGCGGTCATGTACAGGCGGCGATCGGCCTTGATACGGGCATTGTCATTGATCACCGCCCACTTCTTGTCCGCGCGGCCAGCGATGCGGTGCGCCTCGTCCATGACCGCAAGATCGAACGGCGGCACCGAGCGGCCAGTGCGCTGCGCCGCCTCGACCTTGTCCAGAGAGTCATAGGTACAGAACACCGTCACCGTGTCCAGGACGCCGCTGCCGACCGCGGACAGCACGGCCGACAGGCCGGTGGCGTCGCCGGTGGAGCCGACATTCGCCTCGGCCAGACCTGGGTGGGCCCGGGTGTCCATCGAGCAGACCGCCACCATGGCCTCGGTGCGTCCGTCCCTCCGCCAGGCCAGAGCGGTCTGCGCGATCAGATCCAGCGTCGGCACCACCACCAAGGTGAGCTGCGATCCGAGCGTGCCCGCGAGACGGATCGCCACCAGTGTCTTGCCCGTACCGCACGCGGAGACGTACAAGCCCCGGGTGCCCGGGCGGTGCAGGTGCCGCACCGCACGCTTAAGGCCAGCCTGCTGATCCGCACGCAGCACAACCGGCGCGGCAGCAGGATCAGGGACAGCAGAGTCAGGGGCGGCGGTACGCATACGAGGCATTCTCCCGGGCCTGCGGGTGAGGTGGCGCGTGTACGCGTTGAAGTGCGGCGACGCGTCCCCTGGCGCACTTCTCCGCCAGCCGCGCCCGGATCAGTCGGTGCCCGTTCCGCGCAGTCGCTGGAGGGCTGCAGCTGCCAGCGCCTTCTCGCGCACATCCGCGTCCGTGTCCTGGCCGAGCCGTTCGAGGACGATCACCGTCCCGGGATCGGGATCCGCCTCCGGCCGGGGGAAGCGGTCCAGGGCGACGGCGACCCAGGCGCGCACGCGCGCCTCGCGATCGTCGGCAGCGGACGGCGACGAGCTGGCGGGCGGCGACCGGCGCAGGGACCACGACGGAGGCAGGCAGTGGACCGACCACGGCGTGCCGGCCGGGCCGGTGGCGCGGACGGCGGGGATGGGCCGGCGGCGGCACGGCGAGCAGAGCGGCGGCCGGCCAGGCGGCAGCCCGAGGCAGGGCCCCGGCGGCGGACGGCGGACCACGAGCGGCGACGACCTGCAACGAGCCGGCCGGCAACAACGCGGAGGCGGCGGCCAGGCGGCGCCACGCGCGTGTCGGCGACACCACGCCGGACGCGCGGCAGTTGACGCGTCGTCTCAACCGACCTGAATCCCGGTCTCAGAACGTGAGACCCTCCCGCTCACCGCATCCGAACCCAGGCACCACCACCAGACCGCCGCAGTCTCAAAGACTGAGTCATCCCAGGCCACCACACCACAAACGATCACCACCGACTCGAACAGACTGAGACAACTCAACCGCGGTCTGGAACGGACACCCGGTCGGGGTATGGATGAAGAACCAGCGGGCCGCAGGCCGGAAGCTCGCGGAGATCGAGACACGGCACGAGGCCGGCCTGCCCGTCGGCTCCACCACCGGAGCGCTCACCCAAGAGCGCCGGGACGCCCTCGACGACATCGACCCATCCTGGTGCCCCGCCTGGCCCGTCGCCTGGCAACGCTGCTACCGCCTGTGCCGGACCCTCATCACCATCGGCGCCCCGCTCCCGACCGCCGCAGGGCAGACCACGCTCCAGGGCGAAGACCTCGGCGCCTGGATCCAGACCCAACGCCTGGACTGGAACGCCCTTCTACCCGCGCAGCAGTGGATGCTGGAGAACATGCTCCACCTCACCCCGGCAGAAGCCTCCGAGCGGCCACCAGCGCCCCGCACACAAGCCGACAAATGGGCCGCGAACATCCGGGCCGCCCGGCAGTTCCACACCCGCGAGGGCCACCTGCAGCCGTCCAGGGCGGGTCGACAAGCTCGGCGCGGAGCGGCGCCAGGAGCTGACCGAGCTGGGAATGCGCTGGTAACAGGGGCGTGCAGGCAGGCCCCGTGGGGGCTCGGGCCCGCCCTCGTGCGCCGCGGTCCTTGCACGGTGGCGCGGGACCGCGGGCTTCAGCTCAGTGAGTGCCGCTCTGGCGGGGACGCTTGAGCTGCTCGCGGTTGCTGTACACCGACGCGCTCGCCACTGCCAGCCACGCGACTGCGAAGGTCGACAGAGCACTGGGGCTGATCATCGACTCGCCGAAGATCGCGTACCGAATGGGGCCGGCGATGCAGTACGCAAGGGCTCCGTACTTCAGGCCCGCCATCGCTGCGGTGCGGTACACCTCAACTCGATCACTGCCACCAGTGCCAGTATCGATGCGCATCTGTCCCCCCTTGCCCGCATGCAGAGAGCATGCGCTGGTAGGAACACATCCACAAGGGCCCGGCCCATGCTTCCCCTTGGGGGCCCCGCCGACCCAACCCCGAGTCGCCTGAAGGGCCATGCGAAACTCCCCGCATGGACTCCTCCCGCGCCCATCGGCGCCGCCTCCCGCGCGGCGCCGCGACACTCGCGGGAACCGCAGCGCTGACACTGACCGCCGCCGCCTGCACTTCAAGCTCATCGGCCCGCCGGCGCCGGCGAGATCATCACCGTCAAACCCGCCGACCGCAAGGCTGCCCCCGCGCTCAGCGGCAAAACCGTCGACGGCGGCACCGCAAGCCTGGCCGCCTACAAGGGCAAGGTCGTGGTGATCAACGTGTGGGGCTCGTGGTGCGCCCCCTGCCGGGCCGAGGCCCCCAACCTGGCCGAGGTCGCCAAGACCGACGCCGCCAAAGGCGTACAGTTCCTCGGCATCAACACCCACGACACCGACGCGGCCAACGCCGCCAGCTTCGACAAACGGTTCGGCATTCGCTACCCCAGCTTCTACGACCCCTACGGCAAGCTGATCCTCCACTTCCCCAAAGGCACCCTCAACCCCCAGGCCATCCCCTCCACCCTGGTCGTCGACCGGCAGGGCCGGATCGCCGCGCGCGTGCTCAAAGCACTGAGCACCACGGAACTGCACCAGCTGATCGACCCGATCACCGCAGAGAAGTGACCTGACCGGCAGCACGCTGACCGAACACGCCGAGGAATCAGGTGGTGCAAACGGTGCAGTACTCCTACAAGACAGAGACCTTGGGGACCATGGTCGACGCGGAGGGACAGGGCGATAGCCACCCGAAAGGTGGTCGTGTTCTGAACGTGTCCTGCCTCTAAGAGGAGCTAACACAATGCTCGGATGCGTCTGAAGACGATGATGCAGCAGGCGAGCTTGAGGAAGGCCTCGTGGATGTCGTCGCGGACTTCCCAG
>NZ_JBIRRR010000051.1:0-5469 GCF_044333795.1 Streptomyces sp. NPDC020917
CACCCGCTTGGCCACTTCCGCCAGTCTCCGCGTCATTCCGCCGCCCTCTTCCTCGTCGTGATCCCTGCCGGTACGCCCACCACGTCGGTCAGTGCCCGCGCAGCCACACGGTGGTGTCGTCGGGCAACTCCCCCGCGTCCGGGTCGAATTCGGCGTCACTGGCGAGCACGACGTCCACGTCCTCGGGCAGCGGCACCGCGGCACCGGAGAGGTTCGCGAGGCAGACGAAGCCCTCGCCGCGGGTGAAGGCCAGGACCCCGGACGGGTGACCGGGAAGCCAGCCGAACTCGGCGCCGCGCAGCCCGCGTTCACTGCGGCGCAGCCCCAGGGAGATGCGGTAGAACGTCAGCATCGAGTCGGGCCGGCCGTCCTGCGCCTGCGCGGTGTACGCGGCCCACGCCTCGGGTTGGGGCAGCCACGGTTCCGCTCGGGCGTCCTGGGGGCTGAAGCCGAACGGCGGGCTGTCGCCCGACCAGGGCAGCGGGACCCGGCAGCCGTCGCGGCCGATGTCGGTTCCGCCGGTGCGGTGGAAGATCGGGTCCTGGCGCAGCCCGTCCGGGATGTCCTCGACTTCCCACAGCCCGAGTTCCTCGCCCTGGTAGAGGTAGCAGCCGCCGGGCAGCGCCAGGTCGAGCAGCAGGGCGGCCCGCGCCCTGCGGGTGCCCAGCTCAAGGTCGGTGGGCACCTTGTGCTGGCGCAGCGCGAGACCGAAGGAGGTGTCGGCGCGGCCGTACCGCGTGACGTGCCGGGTGACGTCGTGGTTGGACAGCACCCAGCTGGCGGGGGCGCCGACCGAGGCGTGCGCGGCCAGCGTCGCGTCGATGACCCGGCGCAACTCGACAGCGTCCCAGGGGCAGTTGAGGTAGTCGAAGTTGAAGGCGCTGTGCATCTCGTCGGGCCGCAGGTAGTGGGCGAAGCGCGCCGGGTCGGCCAGCCACACCTCGCCGATCAGCGCGCGCGGCGGCGCGTAGCTCTCGGCGAGCGCCCGCCAGGCGCGGTAGATGCCGTGCACGTCGTCGCGATCGATGTACGGGTGCGGCACCGGCGGGGCGTCGTGGTCGAAGTCGGGCAGCAAGGGGTCCTTCGCGGGCATCGTCGCGGAGTCGATCCGCACGCCGTCCGCGCCGCGGTCGAACCAGAAGCGCAGCACGCTCTCGTGCTCCTCGCGGACCTTGGCGTTGTTCCAGTTCAGGTCGGGCTGCTCGGGCGCGAACAGGTGCAGGTACCACTCGCCGGGCGTGCCGTCCGGGTTGGCGGTACGGGTCCAGGCCGGCCCGCCGAACACGGACTGCCAGTCGTTGGGAGGGAGTTCGCCGTCCGTGCCGCGGCCGGGCCGGAACCAGAAGAGGTCGCGCGCCTCGGCGCCGGGCCCTGCGGCGACCGCCTCCTGGAACCAGGCGTGCCGGTCGGAGACATGGTTGGGGACGACGTCGATGATGATCCTCAGGCCGAGCTGGTGGGCCTCGGCGATCAGCGCCTCGGCCTGTTCCAGGGTGCCGAAGGCGGGGTCGATGCGCCGGTAGTCGGCGACGTCGTACCCGGCGTCGGCCTGCGGCGAGGCGTACCAGGGGCTGAACCACAGGCAGTCCACGCCGAGTTCGGCCAGGTACGGCAGGCGGGCGCGGACACCGGTCAGGTCACCGATGCCGTCGCCGTCGCCATCTGCGAAGGAGCGCGGGTAGACCTGGTAGATGACGGCGTCACGCCACCACTGCGCGGTCTCGGCGGGTTCGGCTGCGACGGACTGAACGGCCACGGGGGCGGGCTCCTTTGAGCGAAGGGGGCAGGCAGGGCGGGGCAGGGCGGGAAGAGGTGGAGCAAGGGCCGGATCAGCCGGCCGGGTTCACCCCTTGAGCGCTCCGGCCGACAGCCCGCCGAGGATGTGCCGCTGGAAGAAGAGGAAGAGGACGACCATCGGCACCGCCGCGATGGCCAGGCCGGCGATCATCTCGGTCGGCGGCACCTGCGTGGTGGAGGTCGACAGCCGGTGCAGCGCGACGGACAGCGTCTGCTTGTCCGGGTCCTGGAGCACCAGCATCGGCCACAGGAAGTCCTTCCACATCCCGACGACCGCGAAGATCGAGATCACCGCGAGCACCGGACGGGACAGCGGGAGCACCACCCGCAGCAGCGTCTGCAGCCGGGAGGCGCCGTCGATGCTGGCGGCGTCGAGGAGTTCGCCGGGGATCTGGTCGAAGAAGCGCCGCAGCACGTAGATGTTGAAGGCGTTGGCGGCGCCGGGCAGCCACAGCGCCCAGGGCGTGTTGAGCAGGTTGAGGTGGAGCAGCGGAAGGTCGGTGACGGTCAGGTACGCGGGCACCAGCAGCGCGGCCGACGGCAGCATCAGGCTGGCGAGCATCCCGGCGAAGATCGCCTTGCCGAACGCGGGCCGCAGCTTGGACAGGGCGTACGCGGCGCACACGTCCACCGAGATCTGGATCAGCCAGCCGCCGGCCGCGTACCAGACGGTGTTGAGGAAGAAGTGCGCGATGTCCATCTGGGTCCACGCGTCCTTGTACGCGGTGAGGTGCACCGACTTCGGCAGCAGCGTGGGGGTCTGGGCGGCGAACTCGCGCGGGGTCTCCAGCGCCGAACTCGCCATCCAGTACAGGGGGAAGAGGAAGGCGGCGGCGAACAGCACGGTGGTGACGGTCAGCACGGTGAAGTAGGCGGCGCGGTAGCGCGGCCGGGCCAGCTCCTGGTCGGAGATGAGGCTGCGGGTCGCCGGCGAGGCGGGGGCGGGTGTGGTCATGGTCGTGGTCCCTCGAAGTCCCTGGTCCTGATCGGTCCGTTGGGCGGGTGGCCGGTCGGCCCCTGGGGTCAGTCCGACTCGCGGGTCAGCCGCAGGTACACCGCGGCGAAGACGCCGAGCACGGCGAACAGCAGCACGCTCATCGACGCCGCGAGGCCGAAGTCGTTGTTGACGGCGAAGGCGTAGCGGTAGACGAGCGTCATCACGGTGATGGTCGAGGGGTCGGTGAAGCCAGTGAGCTGGAACGGCTCGATGAAGACCTGCATGGTGGCGATGATCTGGAGCAGCAGCAGGACGAGCATGATGAAGCGCATCTGCGGCAGCGTCACGTACCGCAGCCGGGCCCAGATGCCGGCGCCGTCCAGCTCGGCGGCCTCGAACAGCTCGCCGGGGATGGACTGCAGCGCGGCCAGGTACATCAGCGTCGCGCCGCCCATGTTGGCCCAGGTGGACACCAGCACCAGCGAGATCATCGCGGTGTGCGGGGACTGGATCCACTGCGAGGTGGGCAGATGGGCGCCGCGCAGCGCGGTGTTGAACAGGCCGTCGCCCGGGTCGTAGAAGAACTGCCAGAGCATCACGCTGACGATCGGCGGCAGCATCACCGGCAGGTAGACCGCGATCCGGAAGTACCCCTTGAAGTGCCGTAGTTCGTTGAGGAGCACCGCGATGACGAACGGCACCGCGTAGCCGAGGACGAGCGCGAGGCCGGTGAACTCGGCGGTGTTCTTCCACGCTGTCCAGAACAGCGGATCGGCGAACAGGTGGCGGTAGTTGGTGAGTCCGACCCACTGCGGGTCGGTGATCAGGTTGTCCTGCTGGAAGCTGAGGATGACGCCCCGGACCAGCGGGTACCACGAGAACACCGCGAAGCAGACGATGCCCGCCGCCATGAAGGCGTACGCCAGGGCGTTGTCGGCGATCCGCCGGCGCAGCCGGGCCCGCCGCGCGGTGCGGGTCCCGGTGCGGCCGCGGGGCGGGGCGGCCGGGGTGCCGGGGCGGTGGGGGGCCAGGGAGGTGGCCATGGTTCTCCTTTGTCGGCGCCCGCGGGCCGCGCCGGTGGTCAGGGCCCGGCGGGGCCCGCGGGCTGCGCGGGGTCGGGGTCCGGGCGGGCGGCTACGGGGCCGCGAGCAGGGAGTCGACCTGCTGGGAGGCGCTGGACAGCAGGGCGTCGATGCCGGCGTCCTTCTGCGTGAGCACCTTGGCCATGGCGGTGTCGAGCACGGCGTAGATCTGCTGGGCCTTCGGCGGTTCGAGGACGAGCGGGATGCCGGGCAGCGCCTGCTGGAACGGCGCGTAGTTGGCGACCGGCTGGTTGGCATACTTCCTGTCGGCGGCGGCCTTGGCCTGCGCGGCGGCGCCGGTCCAGATGTTGGGCTCGGGCAGGCCGACGGGCTGCTTGGCCTGGGCCGCGCGCTGGGCGCCGAGTTCGATGCGGTCGGGGTTCTCGTACTTGAAGGTCACCCAGGCCATGGCGGCCTTGATCTGGTCGGGGGTGTCCTTGGGGTTGAACATGAATCCGCCGCCGCCGGCCAGCGTGCCCTTCCCGCCCGGGATCGGGCCGAGGCCGTAGTCCTTGGGGTCGCCCTTGTACTGGGAGGCGATGGTGGGGATGTTGTCCGCGGTGGCGAGGTACATGCCGAGCTTGCCCGCGCCCATCATCTGCAGCAGGTCGGCCCACTCCAGCAACTGCCGCTGGCCCATGGAGTCGTCGGTCCACCGCATGTCGTGCAGCTGCTGGAGGACCGCCTTGCCGGTGGCGTTGTCGAAGTCGGCCTTCCAGCTGCCGTCGGGCTGCTGCTTGGCGACGTCGCCGCCGCGCGAGTACATCTCGGCGGTGAAGTGCCAGCCGCCGGTGTTGGACTTGCTGTAGTCGCCGTAGCCGACGACGCCCTTGCCGAGGGCGGCGATCTTCCTGGCGTCGGCGCGGACCTCGTCCCACGTCGTCGGCGGCTTGTCCGGGTCGAGGCCGGCCCGCTTGAACAGCGCGCGGTTGTAGACCAGGCCCATCGAGTAGTTGCCCTCGGGCAGGCCGTAGGTGTGGCCCTTCGCGTCCTGGAACACCTTGCGCAGCTGGGACTTGACCTGGTCGACCGCCGGGAACTGCGCCAGGTACGGGGTGATGTCGGCGGCCTGGTGCTTGGCGATCAGGCCGGCCGGGTCGGTGTAGTAGACGTAGAAGGCGTTCTCCAACTGGCCGCCGGCCAGCTTGGTGGAGAAGGTCTGGGGGTCCATCTGGCCCTCGTGCGGCACGACTTTGATTGTCGGGTGGAGCTTCTCGAAGGCCGCCACGTCGTCCAGGAAGATCTTCCGGTTCACCGGGTCGGTCTTGGCGGGCATGTCGTTCACGGTGATGGTGACGGTGCCGTCCGCGGACTTCGACGAGCCGGAGGAGCCGCCGCAGCCGCTCACTACGAGGGTCAGCCCTGCCGCCGCAGCGACGGCGAGGGCGATGCGGGCTCTGCTGCCCGCCGGGAAACCGGTCATGAGTCGTCCCTGGTCATGAGGGTGATGGAAGGGGCGGCCGCTCCCCGAGGTGACGCACAAGTTACGTCGCCCTCATCAGGCACGCAATACGAAAGCACGTTTACGCAAAAACCTCACCGCATTGAGGTGAGGCGACGTAAGAGACGCAAGACCGACGCAGAAAATCAACAGCCGACCGCGGATATAGTGCGCTCATGGTACGCAAACTCGTGCAGGTGGCCCAGAAAGTC
>NZ_JBIRRR010000052.1:0-4495 GCF_044333795.1 Streptomyces sp. NPDC020917
TGGTCGAAGGCTGCTGCGAACACGGGTGAGGTGGTGTACAACTCGTGTCCCATGCCGGGGTATTGCGAGCCTTGCCCGGTGTAGCAGAACGCGACCTTGCTCTTGCCGCCGTGGGCGCGTCCCTCGGACAGCGCCGCGTGCCGCTCGCCGCGGGCGAGGGCCGCGAGGGCGTCGAGGCGCTCCGGGACGTCGCCGCGGGTGATGGCGGCGCGGTGCTCGAAGTGCGTGCGGGTGGTGGCCAGGGCCCGTGCGACGGCGGCGACGTCCAGCTCGGGCGTACGGCTGAGGTGGGCGTGGAGTTGCGCCGCCTGGTCGCGCAGGGCTTCGGGTGTCCGCCCGGACAGCACCCACGGCACCAGGCCGCCCCTGTCGGGGGCGGCAGCAGCGACCGCCGGCTCCGCGTCGCTCTCCGCTTTCGGCGCGGCCTCCAGGATGACGTGCGCGTTGGTGCCGCTGATGCCGAACGAGGAGACGGCCGCGCGGCGGGGTCGTCCCGTCTCGGGCCAGGGCACGGGCTCGGTGAGGAGGGAGACGGCGCCGGACTCCCAGTCGACGTGCGGGGTCGGCGCGTCCACGTGCAGGGTGCGGGGCAGCACGCCGTGGTGCATCGCCTGCACCATCTTGATCACGCCCGCGACGCCGGCGGCGGCCTGCGTGTGCCCGATGTTGGACTTCACCGAGCCCAGCCACAGCGGGCGTTCGGCAGGGCGGTCCTGGCCGTAGGTGGTCAGCAGGGCCTGGGCCTCGATGGGGTCGCCGAGACGGGTTCCGGTGCCGTGGGCCTCGACGGCGTCGATGTCGTCAGGAGCGAGGCGGGCGTTGGCGAGGGCCTGGCGGATCACGCGTTGCTGGGAGGGGCCGTTGGGGGCGGTCAGGCCGTTGCTCGCGCCGTCCTGGTTGAGCGCGCTGCCGCGCACGACCGCCAGGACGCGGTGGCCGAGGCGCTGCGCGTCCGACAGCTTCTCCAGCAGGAGCAGGCCCGCGCCCTCGCCCCACACCGTGCCGTCGGCCGCCGCTGCGAACGCCTTGAGCCTGCTGTCAGGGGCGAGCCCGCGCTGGCGGCTGAACTCGACGAATCCCGCCGGTGTCGCCATCACCGCCACGCCGCCGGCCAGGGCGAGCGTGCACTCGCCCGAGCGCAGCGCCTGCGCGGCCTGGTGCAGGGCGACGAGCGACGACGAGCACGCCGTGTCCACGGTGACCGCCGGGCCCTCCAGGCCCAGCGCGTAGGCGATCCGGCCGGAGCTGATGCTGGTCGAGACGCCCGTCATCAGGTAGCCCTCGGAGCCGCTGGCCCCCGGCTGCCGCAGGGAGATGTACTCCTGGCCCGTGACGCCCGCGAAGACGCCGGTGCGGCTGCCGCGCAGCGGCTCCGGGTCGATCCCGGCGTGTTCGAACGCCTCCCACGCCGTCTCCAGCAGCAGTCGCTGCTGCGGGTCCATGGCCTGCGCCTCGCGCGGGCTGATCTCGAAGAACGCGGCGTCGAACTCGTCGGCGTCGTGCAGGAATCCGCCCCGCCGGACGTAGCTCTTTCCCGGCGCCTCGGGGTCCGGGTCGTACAGCGTGTCGAGGTCCCAGCCGCGGTTGGCGGGGAAGTCGGAGATGACGTCGCGCCCCTCGGCGACCAGGTCCCACAGGGCGTCGGGGGAACGGACGTCACCGGGGAATCGGCAGGCCATGCCGACGATCGCGATCGGTTCCGACTGGCGGTCCTCGGCGTCGCGCAGCCGCTGCTGGGTCTGCCGCAGGTCCCCCATGACGCGCTTCAGGTAAGTGAGAAGCTTCTCGGCGTTTTCCGGCATCGTCCCTTGTCTCCCGTGCCCAGTCGGTCGTCCATGCCCTGCCGGCGGCCACGCGCCGTGCCCGTGGCCGCCGTTCGTGTGTCCCTGCTTGCCTGCCGGTCGTCGACCCGCGTCAGGACAGGCCCAGCTCGCGGTCGATCAGGTCGAAGATCTCCGCGGACGAGGCCAGCGCGAGGTCGTCCCCCGCGGGCTCGTCCTCGCTGCTGCTGCTGCGACTGTTGCCGCCGCCACCGCCCTGGCCGCGGCGCAGCTTCCACGCCATCGCCTCCAGGCGTTCGGCGACGCCCGCCGGAACGGCAGCCCCGCCGGACCCGCCGGCAGCCCCGCCCCCGGCTCCGGCCCCGGTCAGTGCGGCCACCGAGGCTTCCAGCGAGGCGAGTTCGGCGAGGACCCCGGCGGATCCGCCCTCGTCCGGCCCCTGCGGGACGATCTCGTCGAGCAGGTGCCGCGCGAGCAGCTCCGGCGTCGGATGGTCGAAGACCAGCCCCGCCGGCAGCCGCAGGCCGGTTGCCGCATTGAGGCGGTTGCGCAGTTCGACCGCGGTGAGCGAGTCGAAGCCGAGCTCCTTGAAGGACCGGTCCGCCGAGACGCCGTCGGAGCCGGTGTGCCGCAGCACCGCGGCCACCTCCGTGCGGACGAAGTCCACGAGGAATCCCGTCTGTTCGTAGCGCGGCAGCGCGAGCAGCCGCTCGGCGAACGCGTCCGGGTCCGCCGTGTCGTCGGAACCGGTGGCCTGCAACGCCTGCTGGGCCTCGGCGATCTCGTGCAGCAGCGGGCTCGGGCGGCTGGAGGTGAAGCCCAGCACGAACCGGCTCCAGTCGATGGCGGTCACGCCGAGCGCCGTCTCGTCGTCCCCGACGGCCCGCATCAGGGCGCCGACCGCGGACTCCGGGGCCATTTCGAGGATGCCGCGGCGGTCCATGTAGTCGCCGACGTCCTCCGTCTCCAGCATGCCGCCGCCACCCCAGGTGCCCCAGGCCAGGGACGTGGCCACCTCCCCGCGGGCCCGGCGGCGTTCGGCGAGCGCGTCGAGATAGGCGTTGCCCGCCGCGTACGCCGCGTTGCCACCACTGCCCCACAGCGCGGAGTTGGAGGAGAAGAGCACGAACGCGTCGAGTTCGGTGCCGGCCAGCAGCTCGTCCAGCACTGCCGCGCCGCGCACCTTCCCCGCGGTGACGCGCTGCACGTCGGCCAGGCCCGTCTCGCACACGTCGGTGAACTGCTGGGCCACACCCGCCGCGTGGACCACCGCCGTCAGCGGGACGTCGTCCGGTACGGAGGCCAGCAGTGCGGCGGTGGCCGCACGGTCGGCGACGTCGCACGCGGCGACGGTCACCCGCGCGCCCAACGCCTCCAGTTCGGCGGCGAGTTCCGCGGCGCCCGGGGCGTCCGGGCCGCGGCGGCTGGTGAGCAGCAGATGCTCGGCGCCCTCGCGGGCCAGCCGGCGCGCCACATGGGCGCTGATGCCGCCCGTGCCGCCGGTCACCAGGACCGTGCCGCGCGGCCGCCCCGGCGGCCGCGGCGCCGCATCGGCGGCGCCCCCCGCAGTGCCGGTCCCGGTCCCGGCGGGCGCGGCGCGGACCAGCCGGCGCCCGTAACCGCCGCCCGGACGTACGGCGATCTGGTCCTCGTCGCCGCCCGCCGCGAGCGCGCCGGCCAGCCGGTCCGCCACCTGCTCGGTGACCTCGGCGGGCAGGTCGATCAGCCCGCCCCACTGCTTGGAGCGCTCCAGCGCGACCGACCGGCCGAACCCCCAGACCTGGGCCTGGCCCGGCTGGACGGCGGCGTCGTCGTGGCCGGTGAGCACCGCGCCCGCGGTGACGTTCCACAGTGGGCCCGCGGCTCCGGCGTCGGCCATCGCCTGGACGAGCGCCAGCGTCGCGCCGAGCCCGGACGGCACCGCCGCGTACCGGGGATGCGGGGTGCCGTCCAGCGGCAGCAGCGACAGCACGCCGTCGATCCGCCCCTCCCCGCCGGACAGTCCGCGCAGCCGGTCGGCCAGCGCCGTCCGGTCGGCGGCCGCCGCGTCCACCGTCCACTCCACCACCGCCGCGCCACGACGGCGCAGCGCGGCGGCGACGGGAACGGCGGCGTCCGCCGCGGCCGGTCCGGCCGGGACCACCAGCAGCCAGGTGCCGGACAGCCGCGGCCCGGGCGGCGCGACGAGCGGCCGCCAGGCGATCCGGTACCGCCAGCCGTCCACCCGCGCGGCCTCCTGCCGCCTCTTGCGCCAGGCCACCAGCGACGGCAGCAGCGCGTGCAGCGGCTGGGCGTCCGTCACCTCCAACTCCCGTGCCAGCGTGGCCGCGTCCTCCTGCTCGACGAGCGTCCAGAACGCGCTGTCCACGATGCCCTGCTCCGGCTTCTCACCGGTCCGTGCCCCGCCGGCCACGGCTGTAGCCGCCGCCTCGTCCAGCCAGTGCCGCTGCTGCTGGAAGGCGTACGTGGGCAGGTCGACGCGCGGACCGCGCGGAGTGACGGTGTCCCAGTCGACGCCGGCCCCGTTGACGTGGAGCGTGGCGAGCGCGGTGGTGAGGGTGTGGGTGGAGGTGTGTTTGGGGTGGAGGGTGTGGGTGAGGGTGGGGGCCGGCTCGGTGTTGGTGAGGGTGTGGGTGTTGAGGGTGGTGAGGGTGGTGTCGGGTCCGATTTCGATGTAGTGGGTGGTGCCTTGGGTGTGGAGGTGGGTGATGGCT
>NZ_JBIRRR010000053.1:0-2037 GCF_044333795.1 Streptomyces sp. NPDC020917
GGGTGGTGGGTCCGCCTTGGGTGATGCGTTCGCGGAGGTGGATGAGGACGTCGGGGATGTTGATGGCGACGGGGCAGACGTCGTAGCAGGCGCCGCAGAGGGTGGAGGCGAAGGGGAGGGAGGCGTCCAATTCTGTTGTGGTGCCGCGGAGTTGGGGGGTGAGGATGGCGCCGATGGGGCCGGGGTAGGCGGAGCCGTAGGCGTGGCCGCCGGCGCGTTCGTAGACGGGGCAGACGTTGAGGCAGGCGGAGCAGCGGATGCAGCGTAGGGCTTGGCGTCCGGTGGGGTCGGCGAGGGTGTCGGTGCGGCCGTTGTCGAGGAGGACGAGGTGGAAGTGTTTCGGGCCGTCGTCTTTGGTGGTGCCGGTCCACATGGTGGTGTAGGGGTTCATGCGTTCGGCGGTGGAGGAGCGCGGCAGGGTTTGCAGGAACACTTCGAGGTCGCGCCAGGTGGGGATGACTTTTTCGATGCCGACCACCGAAATCAGTGTGTCGGGGAGGGTGAGGCACATGCGGCCGTTGCCTTCGGATTCCAGGACGACCATGGTGCCGGTTTCGGCGATCATGAAGTTGGCGCCGGAGATGGCGACTTTGGCGCGGAGGAATTTTTCGCGGAGGTGGAGGCGGGCGGCTTCGGCGAGGTCGGTGGGTTGGTCGGTGAGGTCGTTGGGGGCGGGGCGGCCCCAGTCGCTCATGTGGTGGGTGAAGATGTCGCGGATCTGGTCGCGGTTTTTGTGGATGGCGGGGACGAGGATGTGGGAGGGCTGGTCGTTGCCGAGTTGGACGATGAGTTCGGCGAGGTCGGTTTCGTAGGCGTGGATGCCGGCGTTTTCCAGGGCGGTGTTGAGGCCGATTTCCTGGGTGGCCATGGATTTGACCTTGACGACTTCGGTGTGGCCGGTGGCGTGGACGAGGTCGGTGACGATGCGGTTGGCTTCGTCGGCGTCTTGTGCCCAGTGGACGGTTCCGCCGGCTGCGGTTACTGCTTCTTCGAGTTGGAGGAGGTAGGTGTCGAGGTGGGCGAGGGTGTGGTCCTTGATCTGTTTTCCGGCTTCGCGCAGGTCTGGCCAGTCGTCGAGTTCGGCGATGGCGGTGGCGCGTTTGGCGCGGATGGTGTGGGTGGCGTGGCGGAGGTTCGCGCGTAGCCGGGTGTCGGCGACGGCGGTCTTCGCGGCTTTCGGGAACGACGGCATTCCCACGAACGTCCCCTGGCTCATCGGATGACTCCCTGCGTGCGGGCCGGTTGCTGCGGGGTTGGTTGCTGCGGCATCTGGTAGGGCTCGTCCTTGGTCGAGGCGAGGATCTCGGCGATGTGGACGGGGTGGAGGGTGGAGTTCTGGCGGGTGGCGAGGCCGCCCAGGTGCATCAGGCAGGAGTTGTCGGCGGCGCAGAGTACGGCGGAGTTGGTGGATTCGGCGTTGCGGAGTTTGTCGGTGCCCATCGCGGTGGACACGTCCGGGTTCTTCATTGCGAAGGTGCCGCCGAAGCCGCAGCATTCGTCGGCGCCGGGCAATTCCGCCAGTTCCAGGCCCTGTACCTGCTTGAGCAGGCGGGTGGGCCGGTCGGCGAGGCCGAGGGTGCGCAGGCCGTGGCAGGTGGGGTGGTAGGTGACGGTGTGGGGGAAGTACGCGCCGACGTCGGTGACCTTCAGTACGTCGATGAGGAACTGCGTCAACTCATAGGTCGGGGGGGCCTGGTCGAGTGCCCTCTGGGTGATCACCGGTGGGTGTCCGCGGTCGTCGGCTTCGTGTTCGGCCAGGCGGGCGATCCGCGGGTAGTGGTGGGCGACCATCGCCGCGCACGACCCGGACGGGGTCACGATCGCGTCGTAGCCGGCGAAGACCCGTGTGTAACGCGCGGCCAGGGGTTCGGCCTGCCACCGGTAGCCGGTGTTGTAGTGGGCCTGGCCGCAGCAGGTCTGCTCGGAGGGGAAGTCCACGTCCACGCCCAGGCGTTCCAGCAGCCGCACGACCGCCTGCCCGGTCCGCGCGAACGCCACATCATTCACACACGTCAGAAACAGGGCTACCCGCATCGC
>NZ_JBIRRR010000054.1:0-2015 GCF_044333795.1 Streptomyces sp. NPDC020917
ACCAAACTCACCCACGAACAACACACCCGACTCACCCGCAACGGCACCACCCCCCTCACCACCCCCCACGCCCTCACCCTCCTCGACACCGCACTGTCGATGCCCGACCGACCGCTGCTCGTCCCCGTCCGGCTGGAGCCGCGCGGCTTCCGCGCGGAGGCGGCGGCCGGGACCCTCACGCCGATGCTGCGCGGCATCGTCAGGACGCCGGTTCGGCGTCCGGCCGAACGCGTACCGCTCGGGCGGCGGTTGGCCGGGCTGGACCCGGCCGAGCAGGAGCGGGTGCTGCTCGGTCTCGTGCGGGAGCAGACCGCGGCCGTCCTGGGGCACGGGTCCGCGGACGCCGTCGACCCCGAACGCGCTTTCCAGGAGCTCGGGTTCGACTCGCTCACCGCGGTCGAGCTGCGCAACCAGCTCGCGCGGGTGACCGGACTGCACGTCCCCGCCACCGTGGTCTTCGACTACCCCTCGGCCCGCAGCCTGGCCGGCTTCCTGCGCGAGGGACTCGTCGGCGCGGACGGCGAGGGGACGGACGACGTCACCGCCGCGGGCGCGGCAAAGGCCGCGCGGACGCCGCAGGCGAGCGACGAGCCCATCGCCATCGTGTCCATGGCCTGCCGCTACCCGGGCGGCGTGACGTCGCCCGACGAGTTGTGGGACCTGGTGGCCGAAGGCCGGGACGGTGTCGGGCCGTTCCCGGTGTCCCGCGGCTGGGACGTCGAGGCGCTCTACGACCCCGACCCCGACGCCATCGGCAGAAGCTACGCCCGCGAGGGCGGGTTCCTGCACGAGGCGGACCGCTTCGACCCGGACTTCTTCGGCATCAGCCCGCGCGAGGCAGCGGCCACCGACCCGCAGCAGCGGCTGCTGCTGGAGACCGCTTGGGAGACCGTCGAGCAGGCCGGGATCCTTCCGGGCAGCCTGCGTGGCAGCCGCACCGGCGTGTTCGTCGGCGTGATGTACGGCGACTACGCGGGCCGTCTGATGCAGCGCACCCCCGACGGCTTCGAGGGCTTCCTCGGGACCGGCAACTCGTACAGCGTCGCCTCCGGCCGGATCTCGTACACGCTGGGCCTGGAGGGCCCGGCGGTCACCGTGGACACGGCGTGCTCGTCGTCGCTCGTGGCCCTGCACCAGGCCGCGCAGGCACTGCGCTCGGGCGAGTGCACGCTCGCCCTGGCCGGCGGCGTGACCGTGATGGCCTCGCCGACCACGTTCATCGAGTTCAGCCGCCAGCGCGGACTCGCCGCCGACGGCCGCTGCAAGTCCTTCGCGGCGAGCGCGGACGGCACCGGCTGGGGCGAGGGCGTCGGCCTGCTGCTGCTCGAACGCCTCTCGGACGCACGCCGCAACGGCCACCAGGTGCTCGCCGTCATCCGCGGCAGCGCCCTGAACCAGGACGGCGCGAGCAACGGCCTCACCGCGCCCAACGGCCCCTCCCAGCAACGCGTGATCCGCCAGGCCCTCGCCAACGCCCGCCTCCAGCCGGGCGAAGTGGACGCCGTCGAGGCCCACGGCACCGGGACCAAACTCGGCGACCCCATCGAGGCCCAGGCCCTCCTCGCCACCTACGGCCAGGACCGGCCCGCCGAACGGCCATTGTGGCTCGGCTCCATCAAGTCCAACATCGGCCACACGCAGGCCGCCGCCGGCGTCGCGGGCGTGATCAAGATGGTGCAGGCGATGCACCACGGCGTGCTGCCCCGCACCCTGCACGTGGACGCCCCGAGCCCGCACGTCGACTGGGAGTCCGGAGCGGTCTCCCTGCTCACCGAGCCCGTGCCCTGGCCCGAGACGGGACGACCGCGCCGCGCGGCCGTCTCCTCATTCGGCATCAGCGGCACCAACGCGCATGTGGTGCTGGAGGCCGCGCCGGAAGCGGAGAGCGAGGCGGAGGAAGCGGTCGCTGCTGCCGCCCCCGACGGTGGCGGGTTGGTGCCGTGGGTGCTGAGCGCGAAGAACGAAACGGCCCTGCGCGCCCAGGCGTTGCGCCTGCACGCGCACCTGAAGGCCCA
>NZ_JBIRRR010000055.1:0-1968 GCF_044333795.1 Streptomyces sp. NPDC020917
CGGGCGACGAGGCTGCCGAGGGTGCCGGTGCCGCCGGTGATCAGGATCGTGCCGTCCGGATCGATCGGTGTCCCGGCGGTGCCCTCGTTCTCCGGTGCGACGGGGACGAGTCGCGGGGTGTGCCGGACGCCGTCCCGAATGCGGTTCTGGGGATCGCCGGTTGACAGGTCGGCGAGCAGCGCGTCGGTGACGGGTGTGGCGCGGGGCGGGGTGTCCAGGTCGACCAGGCCGAACCGGTGCGGGTGTTCGGCCTGCGCCGTGCGGATCAGGCCCCAGACGGTGGCCTGGGCGAGGTTCGTCGTGATCGCGTTGTGGGTGACGAACGTCAGCCGGGTGCCCGCGAGGCCGTCGTCGGCCAGGAACCGCTGGCTCAGCGCCAGGACCTCGGCGGTCAGCCGGTCCGTCGCCTGAACGGAGTCCTCGGGGTGATGGGCGTCGTCGCCCGCGCCTTCGTCCGGCAGCGCGGCGAGCAGCACGTCGGGAGCCGTGGCGCGGCCCTCGCTGACGGCCTCGGCCAGGGCGTCAAGATCGGCGTACTCGGGCAGGGGAGATCGGCCGGCGGCGTAGGCCAGTTGCTCGCCGAGCACGGCGACCGTACGCTCACCGGCCGGCGACGCCGCCGATGCGGCGGACGTCGCCGCGGGCTCGGGGAACCACTCGACGGCGAACAACGCGTTGCCGGGATCGCCGCCCGCGGGGGCGAGTTGCTCGGGCGTGACCGGGCGCGTCGTCAGGCTCTCGACTGCGACGACCGGCGCACCGGCCGGATCCGTCGCCGTCAGGGACAGGGTGTTCTCACCGGTCCGCGCCAGGCGGACCCGCAGCGTCGCGGCCGCCCCCGGGGCGTACAGCGTCACACCGCTCCACGAGAACGGCAGCCGGACGCTCTGCTCCGCCCCCTCCGCGGCCGCGAGCAGATCGAGGCCCAACGGGTGCAGCGCGCTGTCGAGAAGGGCGGGGTGGATGCCGAAGTGCGCGCCGTCCGGGGCGTCTTCGACGCCGATCTCGGCGTACCACGTGTCACCGTCCCGCCAGGCCGCCCGCAACCCCTGGAACACCAGCCCGTACTGGTAGCCGCGGTCGGAGAGCAGGCCGTAGAAGTCGCCGACGTCCACCGCCGACGCGCCCGACGGCGGCCAGGACTCCGGCAGTCGCGGAGGCGCGTCGCACTCGCCGGCTCCGGACAGCACCCCGTGCGCGTGTTCGGTCCAGGTGTTCTCGGCCGGATCGGCGAGGCCGTCGCCCGTCGTGGCCGTCCCGCCCGTGTCGCCGTCCGCGTCGTCGTGCACGTCGCGGGCGTCCCGGGCGCTCTCGGCACGCGAGTGGACGGTGATCCGGCGGTTCCCGGCGTCGTCGGGCGCGGCCACCATGACCTGGAGTTGCACAGCCCGGTTCTCCGCCAGCACCAGCGGCGACCTGAGCGTCAACTCGGCGACCCCGTCGCAGCCGGTGTGCCGCGCCGCGTGCAGCGCCAGATCGACGTAGGCCGTGCCGGGCAGCAGCACCGTGTCCATCACCGTGTGGTCGGCCAGCCACGGCTGTGTGGCCGTCGACAGCCGCCCGGTGAACAGGTGCCCGCCGTCGGGCAGCGCCGTGGCCGCGCCGAGCAGCGCGTGCGTCGCCGACTCCAGCCCGGCCGCGGTCACGTCGCCGGCCGTGCTCGACGTGAACCAGTGCCGCTGCCGCTGGAACGGATACGTGGGCAGGTCGAGCCGCGGCGCCGGCGGGGTGACGGCGTCCCAGTCCGGCGTCACGCCGTGCGTGTACAGGTCGGTCAGGGCGGTGGTGAGGGTGTGGGTGGGGGTGTGTTTGGGGTGGAGGGTGGCGGTGCAGGTCGGCTCGGTGTCGGGGTGGGGCGTGCTGCCGGTGAGGGTGGTGAGTGTGTGGGTGTTGAGGGTGGTGAGGGTGGTGTCGGGTCCGATTTCGATGTAGTGGGTGGTGCCTTGGGTGTGGAGGTGGGTGATGGCT
>NZ_JBIRRR010000056.1:0-1823 GCF_044333795.1 Streptomyces sp. NPDC020917
CGGGCGACGAGGCTGCCGAGGGTGCCGGTGCCGCCGGTGATCAGGATCGTGCCGTCCGGATCGATCGGTGTCCCGGCGGTGCCCTCGTTCTCCGGCCTGGCCGCGACCAGCCGCGGCACGTGCGGGACGCCGTCCCGCAGTACCGTCTGCGGCAGCTCCGAGGCCAGATGGCCGAGCAGTTCGGGCGTCAGCGGGGTCGTGCTCGGCGGCGTGTCCAGGTCGACGAGGGTGAAGCGGTGCGGGTACTCGGACTGTGCCGTGCGCACCAGGCCGACGACTCCCGCCTGCGCGAGGTTCGTCGTGGTCGCCCCATGCGTGACGAACGTCATCCGGGTGCCGTCGAGTTGGGGGAGGGAGACGAACTGCTGGGCGAGCGTCAGCGCGTCGGCCGTCACCGTGGCGACGGCGTCGGCCGCGACCTCGCAGGGCAGCACGGCGAGCAGGACGTCCGGAGCCGCGGCGCGGCCCTCGGTGACCGCGTCGACGAGGGCGTCCAGGTCGGCGTGAACCGGCAGCGGCTGCTGCCCTGGGGCGTGGACCAGCGGTGCGCCGAGCACGGCGACCGTACGGTCGCCGTCCGCCGGGAGCGCGCCCGCCGGCACCCACTCCAGCTCGAACAGCGCGTCGCGCGGCGCTCCGTCGTCCGCGGGCCGCAACTGGTCCGCGTCGACCGGGCGTACAGCCAGCGTCTCCACCGTGACCACCGGCGTCCCCGCCGGGTCGGTCGCGGCCAGCGCCAGCGACTCGTCCCCGGTGCGTGACAAGCGCACCCGCAGCACGTTCGCGCCGGTCGAGTGCAGGGTGACGCCGCTCCAGGAGAACGGCAGGTGCAGCGGCGCGCCGTCGCCGGCGTCCTGGTCGTCCCGGTCGCGGACCCCCTCGACGTCCGCCGCCCTCCGCGCGGCCGACACGTGCAGGGCCGCGTCCAGCAGCGCCGGATGGACGCCGAAGCCGTCGACTGCCGCCCCCTCGGGCAGCGCCACCTCGGCGTAGAGGTCGTCACCGGCCCGCCAGGCCGCCCGCAGCCCCTGGAACGCCGGGCCGTAGTCCAGCCCGATCGCGCCGAGTTGCGGGTACACGTCCTCCACCGGTACGGCGACGGCCCCCTGCGGGGGCCAGGTGCTCGGGAACTCCCTGGGCGCGCCCACGGCTGCCGCCAGCGTGCCCGCCGCATGCCGCACCCACGGCGTGCCCTCGTCCGTGCCGGCCGGCCGCGCGTGCATGGCCACCGGCCGCTCGCCGCCCTCCTCGGCGGCACCGACCGACACCTGCACCTGCACGGCGTCGTCCCGCGGCACCGTCATCGGCGCGTACAGCGTCAGATCCTTCACGCCGCCGCAGCCCGCGTACAGCGCGGCGTGCAGGGCCAGATCGACGTACGCGGTGCCGGGCAGAAGCGCGGTGTCCATGACGGCATGGTCGGCCAGCCAGCCGTGCGCGGCGACGGAAAGACGCCCAGTGAAGAGATATCCGCCGTCGGGCAGGGGTGTGGCCGCTCCCAGTAGGGGGTGATCCGTCGCCTCGAGACCGGCCGAGGTGACATCCGCCGTCACCGCCGGATTCAGCCAGAACGCCTGGTGCTGGAAGGCGTACGTGGGGAGTGGGGTGTGGGGGGCTGGGGGGAGGACGGTGTTCCAGTCGGTGTTGGGGGCGCTGAGCAGGGTGGTGGTGAGGGTGTGGGTGGGGGTGTGTTTGGGGTGGAGGGTGTGGGTGAGGGTGGGGGTGGGTTCGGTGTTGGTGAGGGTGTGGGTGTTGAGGGTGGTGAGGGTGGTGTCGGGTCCGATTTCGATGTAGTGGGTGGTGCCTTGGGTGTGGAGGTGGGT
>NZ_JBIRRR010000057.1:0-1719 GCF_044333795.1 Streptomyces sp. NPDC020917
CCTAGAAGAGTCATGAAGATCTTGGAGTTCTGGTCCCGCCGCGTGAGTGGCGGGGCCAGAGTGGTTTCGTGGTGATGGGGGAATGGGCCGGGGACACGGTCGGGCCGGATGTGTGGGAGACCTGCCGGGGGTTGATCCCGGCTGGGAGTGTGTTCGCGTTCCTGGCCGAGCACCGTGGTGTGCTGTTCCCGGCGGGGATGTTCGCGGACATGTATCCGTCGGCGAACGGGCGGCCGAGTATGCCGCCGCAGGTCCTGGCCGCTGCGATCACGCTGCAGGCCCTGCATGGCCTGTCCGACTGGGAGACGGTCCAGGAACTGCGGTGTGACCTGCGGTGGAAAGCGGCCTGTGGACTGGGCCTTCATGACATGGCGTTCGATCCGTCGCTGCTGGCCTACTTCCGCCGCCGGCTGGCCCGTTCGGCCCGGCCGAATCGGGTCTTCGAGGCTGTCCGTGAGGTCGTGGCGGCCACCGGTGTGTTGAAGGGCAAGCACCGCCGGGCGCTGGATTCCACCGTGCTGGACGACGCGGTGGCCACCCAGGACACCGTCACGCAGATCATCGCCGCCATCCGGGCGGTGATCAGAGAAGTCCCCGGGGCCGGCGAGGTGGCTGCGGCCCACTGCAGCGCGCACGACTACAACGACCCGGGCAAGCCGAGGATCGCCTGGAACGACGAGCAGGCCCGTGCCGACCTCGTCGACGCCCTGGTCGGTGACGCGCTGCAACTGCTGGGGCACCTGCCCGAGCAGCAACTCGGTGAGAAGGCCGCGAACGCGGTCGGCATCCTGGCCCTGGTCGCAGGCCAGGACGTCGAGCCAGCCGAGGACTCCGACGGGCGCGACGGACGCTGGCGCATCAGCCAGGGCACAGTGCCGAACCGGATGGTCTCCACCGTCGACCCGCAGTCCAGGCACGTGCACAAGACCCGCAGCCATCAGCAGGACGGTTTCAAGGCCCACATCGCATTCGAGCCCGAGACCGGTTTATACACCGCCGTGGCTCTGCGGCCCGGCGCCGGAGCCGAGCACCACGAAGCCAGCGTCGGCCTGGACCTGCTGGCCGACGAGGACAGCCCGGTGGACGCCTTCGGCGACACCGCCTACTCCGCCGGCGACACCCGCCAAGCCCTGCACCACACTGGGCACCGGCTGTTCTTCAAGCCCGCCCCACTACGGCCCGCCGTCCCCGGCGGCTTCACTCTGGACGACTTCGCCATCGACACCGCCGCCGCCACGGTCACCTGCCCCGCCAAGCACACCGTTGCCCTGTCGGATCCCGGCGGACAGCATCACCAGCGCAAGGCGGCGTTCGGGAACCTGTGCACCGGATGCCTGCTCCGCCAGCGGTGCACCAAGGCCAAAGCCGGCCGCATCCTGACCATCCGCCCACACCACGACCTGCAAGCGGCCGCCCGCCGCCAAGCCGCCACCGACCCGGACTGGCAAGCCGACTACCGCCGCTGGCGACCACCGGTGGAACGCGCCGTCGCCTGGCTCGTCCAGCACGGCAACCGCAGACTCCGCTACCGCGGAACCATCAACAACAACATGTGGCTCCACACTCGAGCAGCCGCCCTCAACCTCCGCCGACTGATCAACCTCGGACTCACCCACACTGACGGCAGCTGGCAACTCACTCCGGCCACCGCATAGCGAACCGGGGCTGCCCAGCCTCCGACCGGACAGCCCCTCACCAAGATCTTCATGAGTCTTCTAG